>DASWLM010000021.1:0-209689 GCA_036396095.1 Dehalococcoidales bacterium
CCAGCCGAAAATGAGAAAAGGACAGAGGACTACATGAAATAGCCGGCCAGCAATTATTAGTTTCATTGGCGTCACGGTGTCTCCGGATGCCTGCATTATCCCGTTAGCCAGCATACCTAAAGACATAAAAATCGAGCCGACTAGCTGGATGCGCATGTAATCGGCGCCTTTTTCAACAACTTCCGGTGTTACTCCCAGTAACTGCAGTATCGACTCGGAAAAGAAACCGCCGACTATTGCCATAATAACCGCAAAAATGGCGCTTGCCACTAACCCTTGCTGGGCGACCCGATTGGCTTCTTCCAGGTCTTTCGCGCCGATTGCCCGTGAAATCATAGCCCTGATACCGGTATTGAGACCCATCCGGGCGGCATTCACCGTCATCACTGCTAGCCCGGCAACACCAACCCCTGCCATCGCCGCCTGTCCCAGCTTTCCCATCCATATCATGTCGACCGTGGGACCCAACTGCTCAACCAGGGCACTTATCGTCATGGGCCAAGCAAGCCCCCAGAGGCTACCGAAAATACTACCCTGTGTCCAATCTCTATGGTCTCTTGTAGATTTTCTCTCAGGACTACCATCCCCTTCTACTTGTTTATCTCTGCGGCTCCACATGTCTTAAAACAAACCCCTTTCTTCACTCCGTTTTCAGAGCGATTCTCCACACAATTACATTCAAATGTTGATAATACTACCATCAATCCCAGGAAACCGCAATTTACCATAATGGTGATATCGTCCCGATATTGTAGAAAATACAATGCGTAAAATCTATATATCCCTCATCTACCCTCTTTCCCTGCAAAATTGTATAATCAAGGGAAATCTGTAGAAAGAGGTAAAACAACATGGTCAATATCGCGATTGTCGGATATGGGAATCTGGGGCATGGTGTGAAAAGCGCCATAGAACTCAATGCCGATATGAAACTCACCGCCGTCTTCACGAGAAGGACGGAAGTCGTGCAGAAAGATGTTAAAGACGTCCCCATCTTCCCCGGCGCGCAATCCTCCCTGCCGAAAGGTCTACGGATTGATGTCGCCATCCTCTGCGGCGGCTCCAAAGAAGACACGCCGGTGCAGGGTCCACAGTTTATTGAAAAGTTCAGCACGGTGGATAGCTTCGATACCCATGCGGATATCCCCCGCTATTTCGAGAAAATGAACGCTATCGCGAAAACGAAAGGTCACGTTGCTGTCATGTCCGCCGGCTGGGACCCGGGCATTTTTTCCCTGGAAAGGGTACTCGGAGACGCGTTTCTGCCGGAGAGCACAGGCTACACCTTCTGGGGACCGGGTGTCAGCCAGGGTCATTCGAACGCGGCGAGAAAGATTAAGGGAGTAAACGATGCCCGCCAGTACACCATCCCCATCGAAAGTGCCTTGAAGCAGGTGCGGTCGGGTAAAATCAAGGACTTTACCAAGCGGGAAATGCATAAACGTGTCGTCTACATCGTGGCGGCAAAAGGCGCCGACCGTGAACGCATCCGCAAGGAAATCGTGGAAATGCCGAACTATTACGCCGACTACAATACCGAAGTCCATTTCATCACGGCTGAGGAGATGAAGAAAAACCACTCCACTTACCCACACGGTGGTTTTGTGCTCACCTCAGGAGTGACGGGCAAGAATCACCGGGAAATACTGGAATACCGCTGTGAATTGAAGAGCAATCCGGAGTTTACCGGCAGTGTGCTGGTAGCTTGTGCCCGTGCGGCTTATCGCCTGAAGAAGAATGGCGCGAGCGGCGCGTTCACCATGCTGGATATTCCGGCGGCACTGCTCAGTCCCCACACCGGTGCCGAATTAAGAGCGCATTTCATGTAGACGGGAGTGTGGCGGAGTCTCAACTTAGTACATGAAAGACTTAAAGACATACATGTCAAAGAGGATGATTATCATCGCTGTGATTATTAGCGCTGTGAGAATAATCGCAATGCCTTTCGATTTTACGTTAGCGGGCTTTATACGGGATACAAGCATCATAAACCCGGTTGTAAGTAAAGCAGGCGCTAGTAATGCCATCGGGATGATGATATAAGGCGGTAAATCAATTAGAACCGTCTCTCCATAGTTTGAAGCCATAAAAATAGTAAAAAGCCAGAATAATGATAGAAGTATTTCAAAAGACAGCAACACTTTTAGCCATACAGGCCATTTCTTAGCAATTACTTTTCCAAGCTTTTCGCGGAGCAGCGATTCAAAGGCAGGGATATCCTGCGCTTTAATATCTTTGTCAGGAATCATGACCATGTTTGCTGCAGAGACGTATAGAAGATAAAATCCAGCCACTTTCTTATAAGAGATGAAGGCATCCCAATTTGATTTTTCACTTCCTATGGGTGTGTCTATGAGAACCTCCACAGGACTGAACACAAACTTTTTTGGGAGGAAATAATTACGGTGTTTTGATGTGTAAGCAGCATATATTATTAGAATTGAATACGTTATCACTATAAATGCTAGAAAACCCAGTGAGAAATACGGGATGTTACTGGCTATTAAATCCACACCCAGCGTAAGTAGAAACATCACAATGTAAACGCAATTGCGCCACCTGCGGGCTAATATCGCGTAGTTCAGTTTTATATAAGCCGCTTTAGTCAGCTTTGTTTCGATTTCAATATTATATTCCTTCACTTTGACCAATCCCCAAAGAAAAAAATTGGTATCTCCTTCACATACTTAAAAATATACTTTTAACGCGTCTGCGGGAATGGCTTCCCAGGCTCTTCGTTCCTCTCCATACGGGTCGTTTTCAAGTGACCACTTTTCCCCTATCAACATCGTCTCGCGTTTTGTACCGTAGTAAGGCCATTTCCCCACACTTTCACAGGATGGGTCGCCATTCCGGGCAAAAGCCAGCCAGGCGTCTTGAGTCTTTGTTGCGAGAGTGTCCGCAGCGGGACCTTGCCCTGACATCTGATAACTTCCGAAAACAAAGCCGATATCGGTACCGTGGACTGCTTTCACCCTGCCGCCTATCCTCGAAGATGACCAGGTATAGATGTAGTGGAAAGCTTTTTTATTGTGCTTCTGCTTTGCTTTAGCCAGGCGGATTTCCGGTTCACGGAACATACGGTCAGTCTCTATCGCCTCAAATATATCGATTATTTCCAGAGAATCACCACGCTTTGCCCGTGCCTTGCGATAGGCATCAATCAGTCCGGGGACATATTTTGCTGAGACGAGCGGTTGGAGCTTTGCTATCGCGTCTGCTTCGGTCATATTTGTAGAGGCGGTTAAAATAAAATCGTTTAATGTCGAACCTGCCATTACTGCTACATCTGCAGATGCGCCCTTCTCAAAAGCGTCAAGCGGGTAAAGGGGAAGGTCTTTGCCACCGACAACTGGACTTATTGGCAGGAAACCGAGTTCCGGACGTTTCGGTGACACATCCTGCATAATATAAAGCTGAGCCTCCATTAATTGTTCTACAGAGACTTTTCTCAGGGCTGCAACATCGCTACCTTTGACATTGATACGATGAAGGACAATCTCGGCAATTTCTCCCGCTAAGTCCGCTCTCTGTACTGCACTGGCAGGACCGCTTTGAGGAATCGCCTGCCGGAACAACCCGTGCGAAGCTGGCATAGCAAGCAGGACTGCAACACTCATCCCACCGGCAGATTGCCCGAATGTGGTTATGTTATTCGGGTCGCCACCAAAACCTGCGATGTTGTCCTTCGCCCATTTCAGTGCTGCAATCTGGTCGAGTAAACCTTCAGTACCTGTCGCAGGAATCCTGCCACCTGTCGTCTCGTCCAATTTAAGAAAACCCAACACCCCCAGGCGGTAGTTAATGGTGACGACAACCGTATCACCACGTTTGGCGAGTGTTGTCCCGTTAGCACCCTGGGCAGAACCAAGGGTGTATCCTCCCCCATGAATCCACACCATCACGGGTCGTTTTTTATTGTCCAATCCCGATGTCCAGATATTGAGATAAAGACAGTCTTCACTCTGTGTCTGTTCTACGGGAGCAGCGAAAGTCATAGCTTCCGTTGGAACCTGAGGTGTACCAGTAAAGTGCGAGCGTTGAGGGGCAACGGCACTATACTGTTTTGTCTCACGTACGCCTTGCCATGATTTGACTGGCTCCGGTGGTAACCATCGCCTCTCGCCAACTGGCGGCGCTGCGTAGGGAATACCTTTGAATATATAGAGACCATTTTTTCATACCCTTCAACTTTGCCACCGGTGGTCGTAACAACCGGCTCTACTTGATTACTCATCATTCTGCCCTTTCTACGTCAAATTTACTGCCCATTATCCTACCTTGCTTTGCGGCGATAGTCAAACCGTATTCTGGATTTTATCTGTGCTATAATAAATTCTTACGTGAGTACACAAGTCACTTTAGATAAACTCGACCAAAGCCGCCTACCCCGTACCATTTTCCAGTTGCTCTGGCCCGTAGTTATACAGGAAGCCGCCTTCGGCATTCTGGCAATGGTTACCACATTCCTGGTTGGCAAATTTGGAGCGACGGCAATCACCGCCGTGGGTCTGAGCGAAAACATCGTTCATTTGCCTGAGGTGGTATTTGCGGGCATCAGTGTCGGGTCGACGGCTATTATCGCCCGACATGTCGGCGCCAGAGAAATCAATCAAGTAAACCGCACGGTACAACAGGCTCTGCTTCTTTCCATTATTCTCGGTGTAATCTTTGCCGTAATCTGGTGGTTTCTGGCTGACTGGTGGCTGTTGGTATTTCGTGCCAAACCAGAAGTCGTTGCTCTAGGGCGAGATTATATCCGTATCAATGCGCCCTGCATCATTTTTTTCTTTATTTTGTACGGTGGGGAATCTCTGATGCGAGGCAGTGGCGATACCCGCACACCCATGCTCGTTACCGTGACAGTCGAAATAATCGGTACCGTTCTGGCTATTGTTCTCATCCGGGGGTTTTGGATTATACCGGCACTGGGGGTTATAGGCGCTGGTATTGCTAGAGCGGTGGTCAGCTTCCTTGGTGCAACTATCATCATGATACTTTTGGTCAGGGGACGGGGTATTATAAAGTGGGATCTGCGCCATGCATTGAAATTCGATTTTGACACGATAAAACGTATTCTGAGGATTGGCTCCCCTGCCTTTCTGGAGCAGGCTCAGATGCGCGGCGCCATGAGCCTCTATCAAATTGTTATCAGTAGTCTGGGTACCACTGTATATGCGGCACATGCCCTGGCAATGCGTGTCGAAGAGTTTGCCTTTTTACCTTCCTGGGGTTTCAGTATCGCCGCCACGACTATGGTCGGTCAATGTCTCGGTGCGAAACGCCCCGACCTAGCAGATAAATCCGCCAAGCTGGCGATGCGTTACTGCCTTATTGCCATGGTTTCTATTGGCTTGGTTACTTTCTTCCTTGGTAAATGGCTTATCGATATTTTCATTGACGACCCGGAGGTTATCCGCCTTGGCACTCTCGGTCTGCAAATCTGGGCAGTGGCGATGCCCGGGATGGCTATCAATCAAACGCTCGCGGGTGGCTTACGCGGCGCGGGTGACACACGCTGGGTGCTCCTGCTTTCGACCATCGGCATGTGGACAATGCGGGTAGGTGGCGGTGCCTTGCTTGTTTACGTATTCCACCTCGGCGCGGCGGGGGCATGGGGTGGTGCCGTGCTCGACCATACAGTGCGGGCGGTCATTATCTGGTGGCGCTTTCGTTCCGGCAAGTGGAAGGATATCAAGGTGTAATAAAACAGGACAGGGCTGAGAGTCATTTCCCCAGCCCTGTTTCTTTATCTATTTGCTCTAGATTAAGTTGTTATTAGTAGTTTTCGCGTTCCCAGATGGATGCCATACCCTGGCCACCACCGACGCACAGGGTCGTTAACCCGAAGCGACCACCGGTGCGGTTCAGATAGTTAGCCATCACGGCAGCTTGTCGAGTGCCGGTCATTCCCAGCGGATGCCCGATAGCGACCGCGCCACCGTAAGGATTAATCTTGGCAATATCTGCCGGGGTTGCATTCATCTCGCGTATCCAGTAAAGCACCACACAGGCGAATGCCTCATTGACTTCAAAGACATCGAAGTCGGAGAGTTTCATCCCGGTGCGGTCGAGGATTTTCTTGGTGGCAGGTACGGGACCAATGCCCATAACGGTTGGGTCGACACCTACTGCTACGGTATGGCGGAAGGTCATCAACGGCTTGTAGCCGAGTTCCTTCGCCTTGTCTTTAGACATCATCAGGCAGACGCCGGCGCCGTCACTTCTGGGGCAGGAGTTACCAGCCGTAATTACACCGGTGGGGTTGTAGGCGCCCGGAAGCGTGGCAAGTTTTTCCAGAGATGATTCTTTTCTCGGACCCTGGTCTTTGCTGATAACTTCCGTGGAGCCATCATCGTAAGTTAGTGTGATGGGAATAATCTCTTTAGCAAAATAGCCTTTTTCTTGAGCCGCAATAGCTTTCTCATGACTCGTCTGGGAGAAGGCATCCATTTCCTTACGACCAATATTATACCGCTTACACAGTTCCTCTGCTGTCATACCCATATCGTAAATCCACATCGGGATTTCCGGCGGGAGCATGGGCGCAAGTGACTTGGCTTGTTTCCAACCTTCGGGGTATTTCGCGGCTTCACCGGCAGGAGCGCCGAATCCGGCTCCAGGAGGAGGACCGCCACCCCTAGCAGAACCACGCTGACCAATCTGCCATGGCTGAACTGGACCACGGCGGTCCATAGTCTCCAGACCGCCAGCAATGACGATATCCGCATCGTCATTAATAATGTAATGAGCCGCAACTGCAATCGCATGGGTAGATGATGCACACTGACGCGCAGTATCATTCCCAGCGACTGACTGTGGTAAGCCCGCTACCAGGATGATATTCCTCGTCTGGGCGCCAGTGATAGTGGCCGCTGAACCGATACAGATGTCGTCAATTAGTTTCGGGTCGAGTTTATTCCGTTCTATTACGGCTTTCAGTACGGGTAGGAACATGTCAACGGGACCGATTGTCCTAAATACACCGCGGTCGCCCGCTCTACCAACTGGCGCACGAGCCGCATCAACAAGGACTGCTTCTCTGGTTTTTGTTTTCATTCTCTCTCCTCTTTTTTATTAACAAACACAAATTAGAAGCACTTTTCCTGTTAAGTATACATTCTGTCGACCTATCAATGCAAGAGTGTGTATTATTTACCGTCAGTGAATAGCCTTGACAGTAATTTTTAATGTATGTATAGTATTCATACAAGGCATACAATGAACTGGAATTTGATTGTTCGTCCCGATGAATCGCCTTATCGCCAGATAGCTGATTACGTGCGGATTCAGGTAGCATTGGGTAATCTCAAGCCGGATGAAAGACTCCCGGCGATTCGGGAGCTTTCGCGGGAGCTGAAACTGGACCCGGGCACGGTCGCGCGCGCTTATCGTGAACTGGAACAGGAAGGTACCATTGTTACCCGACTCGGGAAAGGTAGTTTTATTGCCGCTGCTATCAAAGGAAATAAATTAAATGAACCACGCCAGAAAAGGCTGAGTATAGTCGTAGAGAAGGCAATTCTGGAAGCACTGGGGCTAGGATTTTCGGTGGGAGACATTGAGACTGCTTTCACGCTGCATATGGCTGGCTGGCGGGAGAGGCGGTCGCCATCCGATAGCAAGAAGGGTCATCCACCAACAACGCAGGACAAGTCCATCCGTTTTGCAGGAAGTCATGACATCGTAGTGGAGCTATTGGCGGTACATCTGGGCACGCTCAATCCAAGTGTTCATCTCACCACAAATTTTATCGGCAGTCTAGCCGGTCTAATAGCATTGGAGCGTGGCGAAGCCGATGTCGCTGGAGCTCATATCCTTGATGAAGAAACCGGTCAGTATAATGTCGCATACGCCAAAAAGCTTATGCCAAACGAGACAGTCATTCTTATTAATCTTGTTCAGCGCATTCAGGGTCTGATAGTGAAACAGGGTAATCCCAAACACATCTTGGGCATCCGTGACCTGACCCGCCCGGGCATTACCTTTGTAAATCGGCAAAAGGGGTCAGGGACACGCATACTACTCGACGCACAACTTCGACGCCAGGGCATTTCTCCTGCGAAGGTTAAAGGGTATAAACGGGAGGAAATAACGCATAGTGCAGTTGCCAACGCCGTAGCGGAAGGTGATGCGGATGTGGGACTGGGGGCACAATCCGCCGCCAGCGCCGCAGGGCTCGATTTTATCCCTCTTGTCAAAGAACGCTACGACCTGGTGATTCTACAAGAGAAACTATCAAATCCCAGCGTGCAGAAACTAGTTGAAGTAATCCGTCAGGAAAGTTTCCACGAGATGCTACGTTCAATTCCGGGATATGACCTGACGGATACGGGAGTCATGACCACCGTGAACGCAAACTAGATAACTTAACAGGAGGTGGGGATAAGAGAAAAATCTGGGATTGCAGATACTCGTAGGATTATTGTTTGAAAGGAAAACCATATTTAAAAAGAAAATTACTAAATCAATACTATTGGCTATTAGTTGCCTTATGGTGCTTGTTTTAGCCGGTTGTACCCAATCAGAAGAGGAAACATCCTACCCAGTAGCGACACCGAAGGTGAGATTCAAGATAGCTACAACTACCAGTCTGTACGATACAGGTCTTTGGGCTTACCTTGAGCCTATGTTTGAGCAGAAAGAAAATGTGGAGCTAGACATCGTATACGCAGGGACTGGCGCGGCATTAAATCAGGGAAAGGCCGGTAACGTTGATGCCGTCATCGTCCATGACCCTGACCAAGAAAAGCCGTTTGTTGATGAAGGCTGGGGTATAAATAAAAGAAGCTTTGCTTACAACTTCTTCATGATTGCCGGTCCTGCTGACGACCCGGCAGGTATTAAAGGTCTAGAGCCTGCCGAGGCTTTTAAGAAGATCGCTGAAGCAGGGATGAAAGACCCGGATAAAGTAAAGTTCGTCTCGAGAGGTGATGGGTCAGGTACACACGGAGCTGAAAAACGGCTATGGGCAGATGCGGGATACGTTTATGCGGATATCGAAAAAGCGGGTAGATGGTATATCCAAGCCGGCGGAGGCATGGGACCGACTTTAACGATGGCAAATGAGCAGAATGCCTATGTTCTTTGTGATGGTTCCACATTTACCTCATATAAGGGGAAGATAACTCTGGTATCTCTGGTTAATAGGCCATCGGCGTCGACTCTAAACATATATAACGTCTATGCTATTAGTACCGCAAAAGTGAAAACTGCTAAAATAGCGATAGCTGTTGACTTCATAAACTGGCTCATTTCCCCAGAGGTGCAGAAAATTATCGGACAATATGGTGTCAAAGAATTTGGAGGACTGCTATTTAACCCCATAAGTGATGGTGGCTGTACCTATCCAGCTTGTCCTAACTTGACTGACAATATGAAACCAGTTATTCAATAAATCAGTAAAGCGTATTGCATTTGTTTGTCTTGGAAGGTCGTCAAGAAGGGCAACCAACGGCCTTCCAAGATAGTTTTAAGGTGGTGACTTGGACGAATTCTTGCAGGGGTTTACCAGAGCATTTCAGCTGATAGTGACACTTGACCCGGAAGTTGTAGAAATTACGGGTAGAACGCTCGCGATTGCACTTTCTTCATGTCTTATATCGACCATCCTTTGTTTGCCTTTAGGTAGCTTGATTCATTTTAAAAGGTTCCATGGGAAGAGAATTTTAATAAACATAATCCAGACTTTCTACAGCATACCGACTGTGGTCGTCGGTTTGCTTATGTTTGTGCTTTTTTCACGGATGGGACCATTAGGCGTTTTCAATCTGATGTTTACTCCCACCATCATGGTTATAGGGCAGGTCATTCTGATTTCACCTATAGTATTGGGGCTTGTTATTGCTGCCTTAAGCAATATAGATAAAGGTGTCTTTGAAACCGCGTCTTCGCTGGGCGCCAGCCGGGCTCAAGCGACTTTTCAGGTAATCGAGGAAGCAAGGTATGCCATTCTGTCTGCAGTGACAATGGGTTTTGGAAGAGCTATTTCGGAAGTAGGTCTGGCTCTCATGGTAGGCGGTAATATAAAGGGATATACCAGAGTACTTACTACCACAATATCGCTGGAAACTTCCAAGGGAGATGTCGAACTTTCCATAGCATTAGGCATTATCCTGATTTTTATGGCGTTACTTGTGAATATCGTTCTTAATAGGCTCCAACAAAAGTGAGAGACAAATGGCTTTAATTGAAACGGTTAATCTATTCCAGAACTATGATGGCAGGGATGTACTGAAATCTGTCAATCTTAAAATAGATAGGTCTGAGATTTTTGCGCTTATCGGGCCAACGGGCGCTGGCAAAACAACGCTGATAAAAATTCTCGACCTGCTCGAGCCTCCTTATTCAGGCACATTATTTTTTAATGGCATAGATGTAACCACCTCGAAGGTCAAACAGTTAGAAGCCAGACGCCGGATGTCTTACGTCCAGCAAAAACCTCTCGTTTTCACAATGAATGTTTATGATAATATTGCCTGCGGTCTCAGGTGGCGTCATATGAAGTCCACTGTCATCAAACAAAAGACAGAGGAAGCTCTGGAGCTAGTAAGTATGACCGAATTCAAAGGCAGAGATGCTAAAACATTATCCGGTGGTGAGACACAGCGCGTCGCAATTGCTCGTGCCCTGGTGACAGAACCCGAAGTCTTATTCCTCGATGAGCCGACGGCGAATATGGACCCGGTCTCCACGGCAAAGATAGAGGAGGTTCTGAGTCATATCATTAATCAGCGGAAAACTACCATCATCATGACGACTCATAACATGTCTCAGGGACAACGCTTGGCAACCAGGCTGGGTGTGCTGATTAACGGCGCGTTATTGCAGACCGGTAGTGTCTACGACATCTTCAATCAACCTCAAAACAGAGAGGTGGCGGAGTTTGTTGGAGTTGATAACATCCTTAAAGGTGTTATTGAACAAAAAGATAACGAGCTGGCACGGATTGCCATCAATGGTGAAAGGATAACTGCTATCTCGAATCTTGCCGTAGGCGAAACAGTCTATGTGCTTATCAGACCGGAAATCATCGTGTTTTCATTGTCTGGTGAAGCGGGGAGCGCCAGAAATGTGTTCAAATGTAGAGTGGAAAAGATTAATACGATAGGCTCTCAAGTAAGGATTGAGGCTTCATGCGGATTTCCTCTTATGGGAGTTATTACTACCCAGGCAGCTCAGGAGCTCAACATATCGATTGGCAAAGATATTTTCGCCAGCTTTAAAGCAACTGCTATCCATGTTATTAAGCGACCACGATAGCAACAACGAGAGATACTCCAAGTTACAGGATACAAGCTCTACTATCAAGATGCTACCCCCCCCAATTGAATAGCCTCTGCCACTTTATTTTGGATGGCGATTATGGTACATTGATTTACGGATAGGAGTGTAGCTCAGTTGGTAGAGCAGTGGTCTCCAAAACCACCGGTCGCGGGTTCGAATCCTGCCACTCCTGCCACTTGTGGTGAGCCTTCGGCGTGAGACTTCGGCTGAGCTCAGTCGAACGCTCAGTCGAACGATTGCCGAACCAATGCCGAAGTGGTGGAAGCTGGTAGACACGCCATCTTGAGGGGGTGGTGGGCGAAAGCCTGTGAGAGTTCAAATCTCTCCTTCGGCACCAATTTAAGATAATACGCGGAAGTAGTTCAGTGGTAGAATGCCTCCTTGCCAAGGAGGAGGTCGCGAGTTCGAATCTCGTCTTCCGCTCCAGAAGTATTGCCGGAGTGGCGGAATTGGCAGACGCGACAGTCTCAAAAACTGTTGAGAGGCGACTCTCGTGTCGGTTCGACCCCGACCTTCGGCACCAGTGTTATTCGGGTAACCCCGATTGGTCATAATTACATGGTACATATGGGTACTAACAATCGTCCCACGGTTATAAAATCCTGGATCCGATTACTGCTGGTTATCGCCGGGACGGTTTCTGTCGGGCTTGGTATTCTGGGTATTTTTCTGCCGGTTTTACCCACCACGCCTTTTCTCTTGCTTGCCGCCGCCTGCTACGCGCGGAGTTCACAGAAACTCTACAGCTGGCTCCTGTATAATAAGTGGTTCGGGAAGTACATTAGGAACTACATACAGAAAAAGGGTATTCCCTTAACAATAAAAGTCTGGACTATCGGGGTGCTCTGGCTGGCAATCGGGACATCAGCCATATTTGCGGTTGAAAGCCTGGTTATCCGAGTGGTCTTGGTGGTAATTGCTGTCTGTGTCACGGCGCATCTGTTACTGGTGCCGACTTATAAAGAATAGAAGCTATTAGCTTTCAGCAATCAGCTATCAGTTCTGGAATATACTACTATCACCACACTGACGGAAGGTCTAGATTTACTCGTAGAAAATTTTGGTTAGGCATGGAATCTGAATCTGGAATACCAGTCAGTTACTGCCTTAATGACCTGCTACCTAACCTCTACTCCCCTTTCCCTGAGTTGAGGAATCGAGACATTGAGCGACTCCTCATTCAAGGGATTTCCCTCAAGAATCCAGAGGGTACGTAGTTTAGTCAGGGAAATTAATGGCGAGATGTCACTTACCTGGTTGTTAAAGAGCCTTAATGTAATTAGATTAGTTAATGAACCCAATGCTTGAATGTCTGTTATCTGGTTGGTTTCAGGACTGCCCATGAGTTCAAGAATGGTTAAGTTGGTTAATGAACCCAGAGGTGATACATCGGTTATTCGGTTAAAACTGAGGGAAAGGTATTGAAGATTGGTTAGCGAGGCTAGCGGTGACAAGTCACTAACCTTGTTTGCCATAAGGATGATTGAGCTTAGGTTAACCAACGAAGCTAGTGATGAGATGTCGCTGATTTCGTTACGACCAAGACCGAGGTATGTGAGGTTAGTGAGTGATGCTAACGGTGATATGTCCTTTATTTGGTTACCTGTAAGTTCAAGGTCTTCTAGTTTAGTCAGGTTAGCAAGTGGTGAAAGGTCACTAATCTCGTTGCCACCAAGATAAAGTGAAGTCAGGTTAGAACATTTCTCCAGACCTTTGAGGTTGGTGATATTTCTCTCATTTGCAATAAGTTGGTTAAGTCCCTCTAGGTCTGAGGGATATATTGAACCTTCAGGCTTGTTGATAGCTTCTCTGATGGCTGCTTCAAGATTCGGGTCAGGGAACTTGACTGCATTTGAACCACAGCTAACAACAGTCGCCATAATAGCAACTATGAGAATGCCTATTATTACCTTCATTTCAACCTTCCACTTTCAAGTGACTGGAGTCTGTTCCAGATTGTACCACCATAACTGCTTTGTAAGAAGGTCAACTGGAATAGGCTTATTATCTCCGGTTATTGTGATAAAAAAGAAGTTTTTAAGTTGGTAAGTATCCAATTAAGCGGATTGGGTAAGTATACTGTCATCATTTGTTACCCCTTTTACCCACTCTAGAGCATCAATAGTGATGAAATTCTCGTCAATTAGTTGTGGAAGTGTCTTCCTGTATACATCTTTCACTTTCTCGTCTCGATTGACGATATGAATTGATGAACCAGGCAATCCAGAGATTGTTTCACTGAAGAGATAGGTAGCTGCAATGTCTGTAATCGGTAATGAATAACCGATAAAAGTTACTTTGTCTGCCTGTTTCAAAGCCGTATAAGCTGATGACCAGATAAGTCGAATTATTGGTTGCTCGGTCAATTCACCTTTCACAAGGACTGGTGGAATTAAAAATGGATTTGTTGCTATATGACTAGGAATTTTTTCTAATATTTCTTCGTCGATTGGAATCCCATTTTGGTTAGAATAAGGTAGCCAAGACTCGTAGTGTACGATGGAGTCCAAGGTGAATGGTTTCGTATGCCCAAATCTTGGGAACCAATTTGTGGAACCATGGAGTTTCAATAGCATCATAGAAGTCTTATCCATTGAGATTATGGTATCTAAAATACAAGAGACCGCAGGGCGACAAAAGAAGCCATAACCTCCATCGGGATGCCAATATGGTACAGGCTGCAAAGGAATTTGTATTACTCTATTAACGTCAAATAATGCTTTGTCAAACAAATCATCGTGGTTAAATGAGATACATGTTACTCGATTGTCAATACAAAATTTAGCAAATTTAGTCAATTCCCCAAGAAATACCTTTTGTGTTAGAGCTTCTTTTATTCTGGATAGATAAACTTTTTCAAGGTCAGTATACAATAGACTTAATTCAGTCTTGTTTTCAATGTCGTGAGGCATACCTGTATGAAGACGAGTGAGTAACCTTTCAATGTTGATTTTATTATCTTGTCTACCACGTTTTTCAGACTCCAGAATACTCCTAATAAGAGGGAAATTATTAAACTTTTCCAACAAAGTATCAACCCCGTAGTCATCTACCATCAATGGTGCACTCGGACAAAATGCATGGGTAAAACCTGCACCAAGGACAAATACTTGTCGTGACGGGGTTATTCTCATGGGTAAAGTCATGGTGAATAATTTCCTTCTGCAAGGGAGAATTTAGGGTCTCTATCATCATCCCAGATGCTCATTATGTACTCCTGAACTTTCAGGCATTATACCACCATAACTGCTTTGTGGGAAGGTCTGGATTTACTCGTCGGAAAATTCCAGTTCTTTAACGTGAATTATTAACTAGCCATGTACAATCTTATCAATGATATGGAAAGTTGAGCCAACCAGAAATTGCTTAAAATGTTAAGCAGGGAATTGATGTCACATGCTATAATAATGAGCGTACCTTGCCGCGTTGTGTAGGGGTAGCACAAGGGACTTTGGATCCTTTAGCCCAGGTTCGAATCCTGGCGCGGCAGCCAGTTTGGAAGTTTTCCGAACCTTCTTATTGAGAAGAAGGGACTGATTCCACCGCTTTAAGTTTCATTTTCAGAGCAAGTTGTACAAAAGACAGAACTTTTTCCTTAACTTTCGCCATACCTTAATCGACTAGCCCGAATCCCCGCGGCTCTACCAAATCAACACTCTAATATTGATACAACGAAAAGTCCTTTATAAATGGGCTTTTCAGCATTTTTAGGCTAAAATGACCATCGCTAAAAGGTCGATTTTGCACCTTTGCTTACCCCTTTGCTAAAATACATGCACCCGGGGTGGGCTTTTTTGAAAGGGGGTTATCACATGAAAAATACAGTTAGAGTTATTTCAAAACATAATAGGAGGGTGACTATACTTTAGCCCTCCTGCAAAACAGGAGAAAAACACTTTGGATAAGCCCCTAATAATTAAACCTTTGGACACAGGCTATTTTGATACCGTAGTTGAGTTAGCTTTAGAAAACTATTTGTTGGAAAGACATTCAGCAAGAGGTTTGTGTGAGAGAGCCAACAAAAGTTATTTCAGCAAACAGCTTGAAGAATTATTCTCAAAAGGAACAGGCAGAATGGCGTTTGAGGACAACACGCTCGTTGGGTTCTTAGCTTTTGGCGAGATATTTACTATTAATAAATCAGGTGCGAAAGGAGCAGCTTCACCTTTATGGGGATACGGCATAAGACATAATGAGCGCGGAGAGATTATTGGAAGGCTGTTTCAAGATATAGCTGCCGAGCTCTGCGAGAATTTTGCTCAAGGCATGAATGTCAGTGTATACGCTCACGATACGGAGGTGCTATGGACGTATATAATGAGTGCATTTTATATGGAACATACGGGTGTTGTGAGAGATGTATCTTCGCCCATAGAAGCGGAAATGTCGGATAAGTATTCGTTCAGAGAGGTCGGAAAAAAGGAACTCATTCACCATAAGCACGAAATTGTCGAACTGTATAGGGGTCTTATAAATCATTTACGCGTGAGTCCGGTATTCTACCATTGTCGGCAATTTCTTCCGATTGAAAATCGCTTCGATGATTTCCTTAAAAACGATATGCGGGTTTTTGCTGTATTTGATAGCAACAGACTGGTTGGCATGATAGATTCCGAACCGATAAACTGGGGATTTACTGTAGATGATACGGAAGCGCTTAGTATGGGTGATATTTTCATAGAACCTGCTTATCGGGGGAGCGGCATAGCTATTGCTTTGTTAAAGTTTGCCAACGACGAGTTGAAAAGCAATGGTGTAAAACGATTGTTCGTAATGCATGGAACGATAAATCCTAGCGCACGCGGATTTTGGGATAAATACTTCACGAATTATTCCTATACAATGTCGAGATTGATTGACCCTGATATGTTGGGAACAATTAAACCTGTATAAATCTGCAACAGCTAAAACTTAATCTGCTTATTACATGTTAGCAATTTGTTAGCAAAAACAGAATAGCCCTCGAAATCTTAACGAAATCGAGGGCTATTTAGCTTCAAAAATTGGTAGTGGGAGTTAGCTTCGAACCAATAACCTCAGCATCGTGGAACGACAGCTAAATCTCCTCCCTACAAATTCTTCTGTTTGACCTTAATTGGTTCCTTTCGCCTGTAGTATCTATTGCTACGTGCTACTTAGCCGGATTCATTACGCGCCCGATAAACAGGATAGCGCCGGTCTTAATGTCACGGATGAGGAAAACAAAGGGCTGGTCGAGAGTGACAACGACCGGTTCCGCCGGCATGGAAGTTGTCCCCACGATAACAGCAGTGGCGGCGGCGGCTTCAGTGCCCTCTTCATCTACGGAAACAAATGCCTTATGTATAACATCGTCAATGTGCAAATCGCTCTCGGTGGACATGCCCGTAAAATCAGCGTTAATCTCAAAGGGCTCTACCATCCCCATGCTCCGCAAAGTCTCTTTAAGCCCGAACTGCGATTCGAATTCAAATTTAGGCATGGTGAGTGCAACCCTTGTGTACCTTAAGTTATCAAGAATCGCTTTGACCGTTGGCAATGTTAATGTATTTTCGAAATCGCTGAAATTACCGGTCGTATTTGTCAGGATGACCATCGAAAGCTCATTGCCATCGTAGGGTAATTCCACTGCCAGGGTATTCCCCGATTTCGCATAACCGAAGTTCTCAGTCGCTCTCATCAATGGCACGGACACATCTGTACCTTCTACCAGGTGGAAAGGACCGTTAGCAGTCGCCGATTTTGTGAAAGGGGACTGCCATGCCGCATTGAAGTAGATGGCGTTGGTCAGCACCAGCCGAGTTAGCGGTGTGATACTGCCTTCGGGAATCAAATCCTTGATGCGCCCTTCTGTCTGGTCGCTCACCCATTTGTTGATTGTCTCTCTGGAAGCATTCGGGTCCTTAATGAAATCGAGCACCCGCAAGCCAGCCCCGTAGTTTTCGGCAAGCAAGTCAAGAAAGGTTGATAGGAACTTGTAGTCCTTCTGTCCCCAGATGGCGTTGACGATATTGAGCCGGAATCCCTTATCATCTTTGCCTTTGGCGCCTTCCCCGCGCTTGCTTAGTTCTAATGCCAGGCTGTTAAACGCCGGATGCAAAGCATTTTGCGCTAGCCGGTAATGAAGGGTATCCGCCATCTGCTTTGCAGTTTCGCCGCGGGCGCCGGCATAAGTCATCGCCAGAGCCAGTGAGATGCTGTGTGGTGAATAGAACAGGTTGCCATCCTCTTTCTTTAGCACCTGATAAAGGTCGAAGGCGAATTCGCTGTTGCCGTTGACCAGCGTGGTCGCATCGGAAGTATTGACCACCGGTGAGGTGATGCGGGCTTTATCAGATTTCACCTCTCCCGCCGATGCAGGTTGAGAACAGCCGCTCAGCCCGACTATCATGATAGCCGTGAGCAGTAAGAACAATAGCTTTTTCATTTTGCCTCCTCTTTGGATAAGCATGTCTGCGTATAATATAACGGTGAAATCTGTAAAAGAGTTAGGTTATCGTTTGAGCGCCTTATGTACAAACCCAGCGCCTCTAATACTATTTACCCTCGAAATGTGGCTCCCTTTTCTCAATAAAAGCCTTGATAGCTTCCTGCTTATCCTGACTCTCTTCCTGAGGCAAAATGAAATCCACATACTCTCTTTCCGTTTTCCGGCTGGCTCGCTCGGTGCCCGTATAGTATCCGTATTTCACCGATTTAATATAGAGGGGTGGAACTCCTTTTAGCATCTCTGCCCACCTGACAGCTTCGTCCATAAGCTCCGAATCAGGCACGACCCTGTTGACCAGGCCTACTTCATAAGCCCGCTGGGCGCTCATCATCCGGCCGCCTTTCCAGGAAAGTAACATGAACTCCAGAGCTATTTTGAATGGCATGTAGGGGACATATTGCGGCGGCACCTGAGAAACGCCAGCCTTGCCTTCCGGATACCCAAAAGTGGCGTTGTCAGACGCAATGGTAATATCACAACCCCAGACACCAATCAAATATCCCTGTCCGAGAGCATACCCCCGGATAGCCCCGATAACCGGTTTAAAGAGCGATATGCCGTTCAAGGGGTAGGCTTCGTGATATTGCCACGGCTTCCCTGTTTTCCTGTCCTCATCCGTAAGGTCGACGCCAACCGAGAAAGATTTCCCATTGCCGCTCAAAATTGCCACCAGAGCTTTCGGGTCGTTCTCAAAACGTTTCCAGGCATCACGCAATGCGTAACTCATCTCCAGGTTGAAGGCATTTGATTTTTTCGGGCGATTTAATGTAATGTAGGCAATTTGTTTCTTAACTTCATAAAGAACCGTAGATTCAGTCATCATTACCCCCCTTACTGATAATTTCCTGCTAGCGATGACTATGTTACTACTAACTCAGGTTATGCACAAGAAGACATCTTAATAAGATATTAATATTCATTTGTTATCATCATCTTAACGATAGAGTGAAGGGAGGTGGGAACTAATTAAAAATGTCTCAGAGCATGGCATTACGAAAGAAAGGAGGTGAGAGGAAATGTGGTTACGTAAAAAAGTCATCCTTATTCCGCTTGTGGTTGCGCTGGTGCTGGTCGGGAGCATAGTCGGAGTAGCTTTTGCTCAGGGGGAAAACGATAACCCAGAGAATACCTTGATGGCGAGAGTCGCCGCCATTCTGGGTATTGACCAGACAAAACTGGAAGATGCCTTTGCGCAAGCCCAGAAAGAAATGCATGACGAAGCACTGAACAATTATCTGGCAGAAATGGTGGAACAGGGTAAGATCACTCAGGAAGAGGCTGACCAGTACAAGACATGGTGGAATGCCAGACCGGACGCCCTCGATAAACTCGGACCCGAATTTGGTTTTGGTGGACGCGGAGGAGGTTTCCATCCTGGCTGTGGTGGCACATGGATGGCACCACCCCAATCCACTCAATCCACTGAATCCACCCAGTAACCGGCAGCCGGGTATCAAGTACTCCGAAGAGAGGGGGTAGTTTTCCTGCTCCCTCTCATTTTTGCTAATATAAATTAACTATTTCTTAACAATTACGTTCTAGTATTAAGGTACAAAGATATTAAGAGGCACGGTTATGACATCCAGAAGAATCCTAGTGGTTGATGATGATGTAAAAACAGTCGAACTGGTCAAGCTCTATCTGAATCGTGATGGCTACAAGGTGCTTGCCGCTTACGATGGCATAGAGGCATTGAACCTTGCCCGGCAGAGTCACCCCGACCTGATTGTACTTGACCTCATGTTGCCGGGATGCGATGGACTAGAAATCTGCCGCACGTTAAAAAATGAATCGGATGTTCCCATAATAATGCTTACTGCCAGAACCACCGAAGACGACAAACTTAAAGGGCTGAACCTCGGTGCGGATGACTATGTGACCAAGCCATTCAGTCCCAGAGAACTTGCCGCCAGAGTGCGTGCCATCCTGCGGCGTCTGCCCGATGAGACACTCCAGCGTGGTCCAGCCGAAATCAAAAGAGGTGAACTTGTCCTCAATTTCCTCAATCGCGAAGCCTTTTTAGCGGGCAGAGCTTTACAACTTACCCCTAGCGAGTTCAAATTGCTGGGGGTGCTCGCACGGGAACCCGGACGGGTGTTTAGTCGGCAACAGCTCATCGAGATGGTTTTTGGCTATGATTTCGATGGCTTCGACCGCACGATAGATGTCCACATCCTCAACCTGCGGAGGAAGGTGGAGCCGGACCCGGACCGTCCCAGATATATAAAAACAATCTACGGAGCCGGTTACAAATTTGCCGGGAGAGCCGAATGATACATAGTCTGCAGTTTCGTCTCTTGCTCGCATTTGTCCTGGTGATACTTGTAGCTATCGGCACGGTATCAATTTTTGTGCTTCAAAACACCGGTAATGAGCTTGAACAGTTCGACATTCGCACAGAGCAGAACCAAGCCGATAGAACCGGATTTCTGTTATCCCAGTACTACTATATTAACAACCTTAGCTGGGATGGTGTTCAAACAATTGTTGAGCAGATGGGCACTGCTGAAGGACAACATATTGTCGTTACCGATGCCACCGGGACAATCGTGGCTAATTCTCAAGGGAACTCACTGGGGAAGCAATACCATACCACTGCGCCTGGAATAAAACTATTTTTACCATCGCCTCCATCACGGGGAGGGAGACCGACATCGTCATCACAGGAAACGGTGATAGGAATGCTCTACATCAACCCAGAGAATGCCCGTCCCGCCTTAACCAAGAATCTGGCAGACACAATAAACCAGTTCCTTTTGTGGGGTGGCTTGCTGGCGATTGCCATTGCCCTGGTACTAACCCTGGTTTTATCACGGCGAATCTCCTCCCCGGTTCGCGCGCTTACTACGACCGCTAGAAAGCTGGGGCAGGGCGATTTTTCACAAAGAGTCCCTTCCAAAGGGAAAGGTGAGATGGCGGAACTAGCACAAGCTTTTAACTCAATGGCTGATGACATTGAGAGAAACGAGAAACTACGGCAGAATCTGGTGGCGGATACGGCTCATGAATTGAGAACTCCCCTTTCTAACCTGCGGGGTTATCTGGAAGCGATAAAAGATGATGTGGTAAAACCAGATGCCACCACTATTAACTCACTATATGAAGAAGCGACACTCCTGACACGGCTAGTCGACGACCTTCAAGAACTCGCTCTTGCGGATGCAAGCGAATTGAAATTGGTTATACAAGCAGAGGACATCTCTGGAGTGATAAAACAGGCAGTGGTATCCTCACAATCTCAAGCAAGCGACAAAGGGATAACTCTGCTTACGGACCTGCCGGACAAACTTCCGCTGTGCAATATCGATTCACAACGAATTGCGCAAGTCCTGCACAATCTCATAAACAACGCTGCAACCCACACTCCTCGAGAAGGTAGCATCACTATCTCAGCCAGGGAATCAGACAAATACGTAGAGGTGATTGTAGCTGATACGGGAGAAGGCATTCCGGTAGAGGAACTTCCCAATATCTTTGAGCGTTTTTACCGCGTAGACAGGTCCCGCTCTCGTAGAACTGGCGGCAGTGGCTTGGGCCTTACCATTGCCAAGCGCCTTGTGGAAGCTCATGGCGGCAAGATAAGCGTCCAGAGCGAACCGGGCAAAGGCAGCCGTTTTACCTTCACTGTCCCAGTATCCGCAGATTTAATTAATTCTTAACAATTGCCTGCCATACTTTTTATTGGCTATGGAGGTGCATACGTGAAAGGTCTGAAACTGTGGCAAAAATTTCTGTTGTTTGTTGTCGTACTGGCAGTAGCGGGAGGCTCGTACGGGATCTATTATTGGGTTACCAAACCAAGCGCCTCGTCTCAATCTATCGATGTACAGCTTGTTCAAGTGCAATACGGTAGTATCACGAATTCCGTCAGTGCCAGCGGTAGTCTGGTCTTTTCCGCCAAGGAAGAATTGAGCTTCGGAATTGCCGGGACAGTCGCCGAAATTAAAGTTGCTGAAGGCGATACTATTACAAAAGGGCAGTTACTGGCTAATTTCGATCAAGCGTCTCTTATACCACTGCAGGAGGCGGTAGTCCAGGCTGAAATGGCTCTGAATAATGCATTGGATACTACTGAGGCTGAAGTTGCTGTCACTAAAGCCAGAATAGCGCTAGTAACCGCCCAGAAAAATCTTGAGGATGCCGAAAATCCCTACTCTGAGTCAGACATTCTCAAGGCAGAAGTTGCCATTGCAAATGCTAAAATAGCTTTGAAAAATGCACAAGATGCTTACGATAAGGCAAAGGAAAAATACGATGACAATCGTACCGTCCCTGAGTGTCGCTGGGACTACGAACTGAAAAAAGCGCAATTAACCCTGGCTGAAGTTACTCTCAGTGAGGCGGAAAAAACTCTGGCTGAGATGAAAGCCGGTGCAGACCCTCTCCAGGTGGAGCTGAAAAAGAAAGAACTGGAAGTTGCGCAACAAAATTTAAATAAGGCAGAAGCCGAACTGGCGGGAATAAAAGGAGTGGTAACTTCACCGGAAGGCGAACTCAAACAGCTACAAATAGCCGCGGCTCGAGCTGCTTTAGATAAGGCTAATCAGAATCTAGCAAAGGTTACAGTTTTAGCTCCATTTGATGGAGTTGTGACCTCGGTCAATGTTACGGCAGGTCAGTCAGTGTCTGCCAGCACAGTGGTTATGGAAATAATGGACCCAACAGTTATTGAAATTAGTGCTGTTCTGGATGAAATTGATGTGCCATCCGTGAAACTGGGGCAACGAGCAATAGTAACTTTGAGCAGTCTGTCAGACTTGGAACTTTCCGGTGAGGTATCTGCTATCTCCTCTACCAGTAAGACGCAATCCGGGGTGGTGACATATACAGTAACAATCCGCATCACACCACCCTCTGGAGTAGAAGTCAGAGAAGGTATGAGCGCCACGGCTGATATTATTGTCGAGGAAGCAAACAATGTTCTTGTCATTCCCACCCAAGCTATCTCCGAAGTTGCGAATAATTCGGTGGTACAGGTAATGGTAAATGGCGTGATTCAGCAAAGAACGGTGACACTCGGACTTAGCGATGGCTCTTACACTGAAATTACCGGCGGTTTGCAAGTCGGGGAACAGGTGGTCTTACCAAAAACTACCAGCACGGCAACTACAACGCAACAGAATATGCCGGGAACAATAATGTTCCCATCTGATGGTATGCCTGGCGGTGGCGGCGGTATCATCATCAGAGAAGATATAAAATGATCGACCTAGCGAGTATCGTTAAAAATTATAAGATGGGTGAAATAGAGGTCCATGTTCTTCGCGGGCTGAGTTTCCACGTTGATCGGGGAGAGATGGTCGCCATTATGGGACCATCAGGGTGCGGTAAATCCACCCTGATGAACATCGTAGGTTGTCTTGATACACCCACATCTGGAAGTTATTTTCTAGACGGTGCTGAGGTCAGCAAATTAACTGACTCCCAGCTTGCTGAATTACGAAACAAAAAGATTGGTTTTGTCTTCCAGACGTTTAACCTGCTCCCGCGCACCCCGGCGGTAACCAATGTGGAACTTCCTTTGCTCTATGGAAATGCAATCAACCGAACTAAAAGAGCGATGGAGGCATTGGAGAAGGTGGGATTGGTGGAGCGCGCTCAGCACAAGCCGAATCAACTATCAGGCGGCGAACAGCAGAGAGTAGCGATCGCCCGCGCTATGGTCAATAATCCATCCATTATTCTGGCTGACGAACCGACCGGAAACCTGGATAGTAAGGCAAGTCTAGAGATTATTCAGATTATGAAACGATTGAATGTGGAGGAGGGGATTACTATCATTCTGGTGACACACGAACGTGACATAGCCATTCAAGCACAACGTATTGTCTTCCTTAGGGACGGACAGGTTGTTGGTGAGGAGATAATTTCACCACAAGGGGCGAGACCACTGGCTTCTACAGGGGAGACCAAACCGTGAACATCATCGAAACAGTGCGGACATCTTTCAGGGCAATTCTGGCAAATAAAATGCGCTCCTCACTCACCGTACTGGGTATCATTATCGGTGTTGCGGCAGTCATATCGTTGATGTCTATCGGCAGGGGATCTCAGTCGGCTATAACCGCCAATATCGAGTCGCTGGGAACGAATCTACTTTTTGTCCGTTCCGGCGCTACTACTACACAGGGAGTCAGGGGAGCGCAGGGGAGCTTAAATACATTGACATTAGATGATGCAGAGGCACTGGAGGATTCTTCTCTGGCACCGGCTGTTAAAGCAGTGGCACCGCAAGTTCAAACATTTGCCCAGATAATAGCGGGAAAGCAGAACACTTTTACACAAGTCCTGGGAGTTACTCCAGAGTATGAGTCTGTACGGAACTTCCCGGTAGCGACCGGCAGATTTATCTCAGACGCCGATGTGAAAAACAAGACGCTGATGGTAGTCCTTGGCAGTGATGTCGCGGATACGCTTTTTGGGGAAGAAAATCCGATAGGACAGTCTGTAAAAATCAGCGGACGACAATTTAAAGTGATAGGTGTGCTGGTAAGTAAAGGCAGTACAGGTATGGGCAGTGCGGACGATATGGTGGTCGCGCCTATCACCACGGTGCAAACCCGTCTATATTCCCAGCGAACTACCTCCGGCAGTGAGAGTGTCCAGACAATAAATGTGCAGGTTGTCAGTGCCAAGGACACTGATGCAGCAATTGAGCAGATAACAGCTATCCTGCGGCAACGTCACAAAATTACCGGCGATGATGATTTCACCATCAGCAGTCAGCAAGAGACAATCGATACCCTTAAAGCATCGACTCAGGTATGGGTTTTGTTTCTCGGGGCAATTGCTGGAATATCTCTACTCGTCGGTGGTATCGGTATCATGAATATTATGCTAGTTTCGGTCACGGAGCGCACTCGGGAAATCGGTATCCGCAAAGCAGTCGGGGCGAAACGACGGGACATTCTCCTCCAATTTCTGGTGGAAGCCGCTCTTTTGAGCCTTGTTGGCGGTGGCATCGGGGTACTCATCGGATGGGGAGTATCTCGGCTTGTCTCAGGAATAAGCCTTGGGGGAACAGCAATAACTACCGTGATGTCGGCAGACATTCTCATTCTCGCAGTCTCGGTGTCGGCGGCAATCGGTATTGTTTTCGGGATGTATCCGGCGTACCGGGCAGCGCGTTTGAATCCCATTGAAGCATTACGTTACGAATAAGGAGATAAACTGATGAAACGTTTTATTATGCTATTGGTGGCGGCAGTATTGCTGGGAGGTGTGATTGGGGGCACACTCATCGGAGGGATAGCTATCGGTAAGAGTCAAGGAAGGGAAGAAATAACCCAAGAAATGCAAGACCGGACGAGCCAGTTTACATCACGTTTCGGGCAGGATGGAACAACCGAACAACCAACAGGTATGACACCACCCGCTGGAGCAGGCATGTTTGTTGGGCGCGGAGGCACCATTGGAACGGTGGGAAAAATAGAAGGTGGCATTATCACCCTCACTACCCCGACTGGCTCTGTGAGCGTCATCACCAGCAGTAGTACCACAGTGCAAAAGATGGATAGTGGGAGCATCACCGACATTAAAATCGGGGATAGCATTTCCGTCTCCGGAGAAAGTCAGGACGACGGCTCTATCCAGGCGACCAGTATTTTCATAAATCTAAACACGGGCACATCAAAGTAGCCAAAGCAAGAACAAATACGGTTCTCCCTTCTTTTTTACTTGCCGTGATGTAATGTCTATACAATGATCTGGTTGATTGTTGGTCTAGATGGTAACAATTGTCATTCCAACCGCCGACCATATAGTCATACTCAAAATATTCATCTTACCCACCTTGCACCCCTGATAAAACGACTTCCCATCACATGCAAGTAGCATCCAGCTTACCATCCTTCTTGACGGACAACTATGCCTTTGCTATAGTTATAGTTTAATACCCAGTTGATGGGGGTTTTAAAGAGAAGATAATTATGACCGCACCAAAGTTTAAACAGTTGAGACCATCTTATGGATTTGATGAAGTTGCCATTGTTCCTGGTGATGTGACAATTAATCCGGAACAGGTCAATATGGAGCTGAAGATTGGCGCTGTCACTTTGGACATACCTATCCTTGCCTCCGCTATGGATGCTGTGACCGATGTCAAATTTGCCGCTCTGCTGAGTAAGTTCGGTGGACTGGCGGTACTCCATCTGGAAGGGGTACAAACCCGTTATAAGAATCCTGATGAAGTGCTGACGGAAATTGCGCAGACGCCAAATGATAAAGTAACTGCCCTCCTCCAGAAAGTCTACTCAGCACCGATTAAGGAAAATCTCATCGGAGACAGAATTCGGGCAATCAAAAAGGCAGGAGGAATTTGTGCCGCCGCGGTTATGCCGGCGAATACCAAGAGATTTGCACCGCTCGTAGTTGAAGCCGGGGGGGATGTCCTTGTTGTGCAATCAACGGTTACCACTGCCCATCATATTTCCAAGAGTTATCGCGGGCTTATCTTTTCCGAACTTTGCCAGTCAATCAATATCCCTGTTATCGTTGGTAACTGTGTAAGCTATAACGCCTGTTTTGAATTAATGCAGACCGGCATCTCCGGGATTCTGGTAGGTGTTGGACCCGGTGCCGCCTGCACCTCACGCGAAGTACTCGGTGTGGGTGTACCCCAAATCACAGCTACCATTGATTGCGCCGCCGCACGCGACACCTATTTCAAGGAATCGGGACGTTATGTGCCAATCATCACCGATGGCGGTTTCAAGAAGGGCGGTGATGTTTGTAAAGCAATTGTCGCCGGCGCAGATGGTGTCATGCTCGGTTCGGTATTCGCCCAGGCAAAGGAAGCCCCGGGGCATGGCTATCACTGGGGGATGGCGACTCCGAATCCGGTATTACCCCGTGGCACCCGTATCAAGGTCGGTACGACTGCATCACTGGAGCAGATTCTCTTTGGTCCCACCTCTTTAACGGATGGCACACAGAACTTCGTCGGGGCGCTGAAAACCGCTATGGGCTTCTGCGGCGCGTCGACAATTCGAGAAATGCACAAAGCAGAAATGGTGATTGCGCCATCTATTACGACTGAAGGCAAGTCCTGGCAGTTGATGGGACCGAGCGCCCGGGCTTAGTCGTCATCATCATCGTCCTCGTCGGGCTCCTCTGGTTTCTTAGTTTCCGCAGATACTTGTGGCAGAACAGCCATCAGTCTCTCCCGTTTTCTCGGAGATGGATATTGAAGACCGTTAATTAACTTTCTGAGCGCGTCCAGTGCGGTAACATCCGTATCTCCCTTTATATCCACCACGACCCCACTCACACCCATTTCCCAAAGGAGTTGGAGTTCCTCAGCATTGACGGTGGGTGGAATGGAAACCAACACAGGCTTCATAAGCATACCGGAAAAGCGGCGTGAAAGCATCAACTTTTGCCACGTGATGGCGCTGCTGTCTTCACTATCTTGCGTGACCATTACAGCATCTAAAGGCAGATCATTTACTGTACGGAGCATGACATCTGTCACCGACGAGTCAATCTGAAGTATTTTACCGATTTTTTTATCCGAAGGTACAACAGCGCCTTTGAATTGGAGGATGATAAAATCAGCGCCGGCTTCAATGGCTTTATCAACCTCCCCTAGTGTCCCCTTTTTCTGCTGTAGGCCACATAAGACTTCAGCTGTGATAGATTTAGTGTCTGGAACTACTACGGCGTCCGCGGCGGTAAGCTTGTCGGCTGGAGTATGAGGAAAATCATGCAGTGACGCCACGAGTTGTATTTTGGGTCGGGCGGATTCCGCACTTTTGGGTCGGAAACCCATCTGGGGCGGGAGTGGTTGGGATACTTTCTTAAGCCTGTCAATGAATTTACTCATCAATTTTCACCTTTACAAATCGATTGCCTTTAACTGATTGTAGGCAGAATTCTAGATAGAATTCAAGAAATGAGCGTCTGGTTTGCCTGTTACCGCCATAAATCGTAAAATCAAGTTACGACAATTCGCTGGAGGGCAAGGTAATGGCTGAGGAACTGGGTAAAATTGAGCGACCGTCGCTAGAAACATTCCGAGGCGGACGCAAACTGTATATCGTTCCGTTGTTGTTCGCGGGTACCGATGCGCCTGAAGAATTCAAGGAGAAATGCGAGCTGTACTGGCAACAGGTCAATGAACAGATTTCCATCCAGGAATCCAAGGTAGGTAGAGTCACTCGTATTTTCCACGAGTCCATTGCCTTTGGTGGTGAAGAAGGTCTCAAGGTCATGGAAAAGTGGAACCAGCTGAGCTATCTTATCGTAAAAGACAAGGTGGAAAATGGGGCGGTTCTCGAAACCACCGAGCTTGCCGACCTGTCAGATGAATGTATGGACTGGGAGCGGTGTTTGCTCCTGGGCTTTTTCAGTCGTAAGGTAGCGGAAATAGTCGCCGAGCACTATCGCGCTTCTGCAAAAGAGCGGTATGAGCACATCAGCCGCCGCATCAGCGAAGCCCTGCAAGCGGGGGAAGTGGGCATTCTCTTCATCAGGGAAGGACACGGAATTCAGTTCCCGGCGGACGTGGACGTTTTCAGTGTCGCGCCTCCAGCGCTTGATGAAATTCACCGGTGGTTGAGAGACCGCTCACGAGGTGCTGATACAGAAGAACCCAGCGAACCGGAGCAGTCTCCAACTTGAGCTGTTTAGGTTGATTACTGGGTTAAAGGTGGGCTTTTCTGTGCCGCCTTCTTTTTCCGGTTACGCCACCAGAAGTAGAAACCGATGCCACCACCGATAATCCAGACGGGGCTGAAAATCCCCAGCCAGATAAGAATATTCACCAGCACCTGCCCGAAGACACTCAGTCCGTTCCAAGCGCTCTGTACTGTATTCCCTGCATCCCAGCCGACAAGGACGTTTATGTAGTTGTCCCTGGTAGCAGTGGCAGTATTGCCGCGGTCATCGGTGACCTTTAGTTTGATGGTATAATCCCCTGGAGACTTGTAGCTGTGCGCCGGTTCTGGATTGGTGCTCGTGGAACCATCGCCGAAGTCCCATTCGTAGCTAAACGGTGAAAAGCCACCGGAAATCTCGGCATAGAAATAAACCGATTCACGTGCCTGTACCACGGCTTTGCTTACTGAGATTTCAGCGTAAAGCTTTGCCTGCTGGAGTTGAATTTGCAAGAGGGACATAGACGCCGTGCGTTCAATGTACTGGATAGAGCCTTTTATACTCTCTATTTCACTACGAGTGTTGGAAAGCTGGCTCTGGACTTTCAGAATATCTTCTACGGTGTTTGCCTTTTCCATAATAAGGAGCAATTGCTTTTCCGTAGCTTCCAGATTCGATAATTTTGCTTTCAGGTCGATGTACTCTTCAGTAACATCTGATGCGGTTGTGTTTTCCGAATTTACTTCTATGGCGGTATCGCGGATCATCTTCAGAACGTTATTGTATGAGTCTGCCGGTACGCGGATACTGATAGTACCGTAGAGCGCATTACCCGACCGCCATGTCATTGAGTTTACAACAAACCCCTGCATGCTTTCTGCGAGCTGAGTGATATTGTCAATTGCAACCTGAACATCCTCAACGACAATGTCGACGTTACCTGTGCGGATTATCATACGGTCTGTTGTTGAAATGGTTTGGCTGATTACCATAGGCGGCGAGGGCTCCGTTGTTACTTCAGAGGGTGTATAAGGGGTTATTTCAGATTCTGTTGACCCTTTACCAGAAAACAGAGATTCAAAGGGTAAGGGAGATGATTGTGTCACTTCAGCAGGTGGTACCGTTAGGGTTATCTCAGGCGGCGGTTGTTCGATTACCCCTGTTGAGCCAGGATACGTTTGCTTGGAGCTATCGACTCTATAAGTATAGCTAGATGGGCGTTCCTCTGATTTGGAGCAGGCAACCGTGGTTAGAATTAACACCGTAATAAGTATTCCAATGGTAAGTTTTTTCATTTCTGCACTCCTGTGTAAATTAAGATACTACATAATATAACGTGAAACCGTCTTATTAGTTAGGTGACCAAGTAATGTATCAGGATTGTCTTGTATTGTAGACTTGATTATATAGAGTGTCAATCAGCCTTGAGGATGAAAGGCTTAGTGCGTTGTTCTCTCATACAGGGGATTCGAATATTAAACCAATTCTGTCAGTTTTTGGTCGATTTCATCGATGTAACCTATATCGGAACGACCGTCCCAATAAATGATTTGGGATACTTCACTATTCTCTGTGAACGGCATTACTATATCCTGATTCCCCGAATAGAGTGCACCGTAGACAACCTGATTTTTCTCTTTTGAGAAGACCTGCATTACACCCTCAAGTTGGATACTCGTCGGTACTTGTCCTGTTTCTTCTTTCAGCTCCCTTAAGATACACGTATGTGGAGTCTCTCCCTGTTCTATTTTGCCACCAGGTACTTCCCATCGGTTCTTATATATATCGTGCACCAATAGTGTCGTTCCCTTATATCTGAGAACAATTAACGAGTGAGTAAAAGGCGCGAACTTCACCATGTCTAACGATTCCTCCCGCCGAATGGGGATGAATGTCAACAGAACGTCTCCGCTTTTATTTACCATTATACTCATTCGATCTCCACTCACATTACCAGATCAATAGTAGCATAGAGTTTTGTTTCTTATGGATTCCTTCCCGTATCAGGTATGGAATAAGGCTTCCGCAGGAACGACATGAGGAGGTTTTAGCCACCATCTTTTCCGAGGTATTCCTCGACTTCTTTAACCAGCGTTTCGTTTTCGGTCTCGGTAAGTTCCAGATTGCCTTCCAGTTTTTTAATGGAGCGGTCGATTTCCGGCTGTTCTTGACGCAGGCGGGCGAGTCTTTCATACTGGCGGATGATTTCGGTATCAATCCGGGCGAAATTGAGACGTAGGTTGAGCCGATTGTCCAAGAATTCCAGGACCGTCTTCTGTGCCACGGGGTCATCTCCATCGACCAAATAGAAGGGAACAGGCACCCAGAGATTTGCGCCGTGCAGACCACGCTGTTTCGCCGTCCAGAGGAGGAAAGAATTAAGGGTCGGACGGCCGCCCGGTGGTGTCTCATAATCCATCTCGCGTGAAAGCTGGTAGGCTGCTAGAGAAATCTTCATTTGGGGTGAGCTGAAAGTCGCCCAGAAATCGCGCGGGGCGGTATGGGCACTCATGGCAACCATTCCCCCGATGGTGTACATTTCTCTGGCGTTACAGGTTTCCTGAGCCACATCGACGATAAGATTAAGAAACCTGAACCACTCGTAGCGGGGGATGGAGCTATGGAGAACGACGATATCGCAGTCGGGGATAGCGTAAAAACTGCTTTGGGGAAAGAGCACAATGTCTTTCTCGATTACTACCCCGCCAAGCGGGAAGAATTCCTCTAGATTAATCTCACAGAATTCTTTACCGTTGAGCTCGTGCACAAGGTATTCGGTTACTTTTTCACCGAGCTGACCGGCATCTGATTCCCAGCACACCACAAGAGCCGGATTGTTGAACCTGGGGCGGGAAAGATATTTAAGGGCTTCCGTCATGCTCCCTTATCACCTTTCTTGAATAAATCATCGATGTGTTCTTTTAGCCACTGCTGGTCTTCTTCAGTGATAATTGCTTGCTGTCTGGACTCTGCGGCCTGTTTACGCTGTTCCAGTCTATCCCGTATATCCTGCGGAAATTGCTGATAAACATTGCTGATAACTGTCTCCATCTGTGAAATCATGTCATCGAGAACATGGGGGTTAATGTTCAGATTTAGTATGCTTGACAGGACGTCAATCACCGCTAGAGACGCCTTCGGGTAGGGGAAAGGCACACGGGAAAGGTAATCCGGGATTTCCCCCATAAGACAAATGCCCGGGTACTTCCGACTCTTGGCAGTGCCTATAAGGAGTCCGTTTAATCCCGTGATGCCGCCCTGATTACCACGCCCCTCCGCCTGACTCATCAGGATAGTATTCGGATAATGTTTGAGTTCAGCAAGCAAAGATTTCTGGTTGGCTACCGCCCAGACTCCGGGCTTCATAGTATGGTGCGTGATACTAATAGCGGCACCGGAGGTGTAAATACGTCCGCAACCGAATTTATCAGCGACATCCAGCACCATATTCGCCATTTCGTAGGCGCGGGGACCCTCTGCATACATGCTTTCTCGTGTCGCGGGTTGCTCCTCCCCAACGAAGAAGATGATATCTCGATTAGCCAGTCGCTTATAGTAGAATTTGTTGGTGGGGAATCCCATTTCCGTAAGGATGCTGGCGCGGATGACGACCTTATTGGGGAAAAAGAATTCCCATGGTACGATTTCGCCCAGTTCTTCCGCTTCTACTGTCTGGCGGATGGTATCCACAGTAATTAGCCCAATGTTGCCGATGCCGGGCCACCCGACAAGCATGGTAGGGCGATTGAGGTCTGGTTCGTGGTGTAGAATTAAGCCCATAGTCAGATACCTCTAACTTATCATTCTAACGATAAAAAGGCTGGAGGACAAGTTTAAGAAGCAAACTCGAAATACTAATCTCTAAACTCTAAACAAAATGCCAATTATCAAATTCAAAACTGTAGCACTATCATCCTGCTATTATTTCGTAGTCTAGATTTAGAGTTTCGGATTTGGTATTTGTGGTGCGGCTGGGAAGCGGCGGGCTACAAGCATTTCCAGTAATCTTTCAGGTAGCTCTTCGCCTCTTTGACCACACGTTTTGTCTCGGGTAAATGTGAGTCAGTGCGCAGGATAGCAGGCACTCGTAGCGGCTCCTCAATTGACACATTCCAATCTAGAAGCCCGGCGACCAGTGCCAGCCAAGCATAGGGTAGAACGTCACGGTTGTAGCCAGAAGCAATGAGGTCGATTTCCTTCCCGTCACAAATCTCCGCCATTTTCCTCACCTTCTCGCCGATCATGTGGAAGCCGGCGACCGTCAGCCCCAGGCTGGTCAATTCGTCACTGAAGTGCGGGTCAGAACCGCCGTTGCGGACGATAATCTGCGGCTGGAATTCAGCGGTTAGCGGTTCGATAATCTCTTCAAACACGAGTTTGTAGGAATCGTTGCCGGCGTTTGGTGGTAAGGGAATATTTACCGTTTTACCTTTTCCCTCCCCCACCCCGATTTCGTAGACGAAGCCGGTGCCTGGGTAAAGCGTCCGCGGGTCCTGATGAATATCGATGAAAAGCACTCGGGGGTCGGAGTAAAAATAATCGGCGGTGCCATTGCCGGCATGAGCATCAGTGTCCAAGATTAAGACCCGCTCCAGCTTGTATTGTTCCACCAGATAAATACCGGTGAAAGCGACATCGTTATAGATACAAAAACCCTCTCCGAAATCCCGTTTGGCGTGGTGCAAGCCGCCGCCCAGCGAAATTACTTTTCTGTATCGTCCCAACTGTACTAAATCGACGGCGAGTTTTGCCTGCCCGATGACGATTCTCGCGGCTTCTTCCAGCTTACCCGGGCGTCCCCGTGGTAGGTTATCCATATTATGGTACTGAAAAAAGGCGCTCTCATCCTCAACCTCTCCCATATATGCCGCTTTATAGTATTTCTTCGTGAACTCAATGTAATCAGGGGCGCATATAAGTTGTAGGTCTTTATCTGTAGCAGGTTCCGCTTTCAGAAAAATATACTTATCATCCGGTCTCATATGTTCTGTCAGGAATTTGGGAAATATCTGATACCGGTCGCCGCGGAAGGGATGTCCCGGTCCGAAGTCATATTCCTTCAGGTCTTCGCGATAGAGAATGGCGGTAGCCATTGCTGCTTTCCTTGTTAGTATTGTAAGACATTAAGGATGGAGTTTCAAAGAAGATAGGATGAGAGTGACGTGTATTAGTATTTTTGGGATTCAGGGTTCAAATATTCGAGCTTAGATATTAGGAATTTATTTAACAGGAACTATTGGGGGCACATAATCATCTATGCTCTCGTCGAAATAAGCCAACAAGCCCTGCAGACTTCCCCAGTTGTAGCGGTAAATAGCCACAACAATAAGGTTTTGACCCTCTTGAATGTCCTCCATTTTAAAGGTTCGCTGAGGCTGCCCCATGGTGGGAGATACAGCGTCTTCCCGCATGGTTATGTCAAAATCATCGCCGGAACTACTGAGGGTCACTATCCGACCTTCAACCTTTGTAACCTGACCTTTCAAATCTACCCGCAAGCCCATAATCTGCCAGGCGGTAACAACCTTGGAATTTTGCATCTCGGCTGGAAAGACCGCATCGAGATGAACCTTCAAATCATCTAAATATATCTTGTTCGTATCGTTCGACTCATTCGTTTCGACTATAGTAATCTTTGATGGTCTATAATAATGCTCGTCGAAGTAGACAATATGGGCTTCTATTTTCCCCCACTCATAGGAATACTGAGCCACAACAATAAGGTTTTGACCCTCTTGAATGTCCTCCATTTCAAGAAGTCGCTTAGGCTGACCCTTGATGGGCGCCATGGTGTCTTCCCGCATGGTTATGTCGTAATCATCGCCGGAGTTACTGAGGGTTACTGTTCGGTCCTCAATCTTTGTAACCCGGCCCTTCAAATCTATATCTAACCCTGTAATTTGCCAGGCGGTAACGACCTTAGAATTTTGCATCTCGGCTGGAAAGACCTGATAAAAATGTGAATTCAAATCATCTTTCCCGGCCAATTGACTACTTCGGCATCCCGTCAGAAAAACCACCATGGCTGTTAATAGAATAGCCAGTATTGCGCCCACTGCACCTAAAATCTTTATCCTCACCTTTTGTCCTTCCTGTATTGTAATTAGCTGTTTTTGGCGTCAATGGCAATGTATAAACTTCTGGAGATCTGCTTTGTGAGTATTTTAAGACATTTTCGAAGGAGTTACAAAGAATACTATTGACGATGGTACTGGTTATTCCGGTACTTAAAGGCGATTGATAGTGTGGTAATCGTGAGATATGTTTGTAATATAGTGGCAACCTTGTAAATGGTGAAAACAATGAGATATTTTGTGGGGCGTGCCAGATAAAGTAAGAGAAAATAACGGAATGTGCGGACGGCTTTGCGTTTTCTTAATTAAAAATGGTGGGGGATAATAAATGAAAATGCGTTGGACGAAATACCCCTATGAAAACTATCGATTATCAATCAGCATCAGTCCTGAACTTGAGAACCGCAATAGTCCCGAAGACAGTCGCGAAGGCAATCAGCACGAGCATCTCCGGTATCACCGCATCGAAATCAGCGCCGAAGACGAGGAGTTTGTTGAAGGCGGTGTTCGCCCAGGCATGGGGAGTAATTTTCGCGATAAATTGATACCAGCGGGGAGTAATGAATAGGGGCCACCAGCACCCACCCAGTGGCGCCATGATGAGCGATGCCAGCACTCCGATGGATGAAGCGCTGCGCTCAGTTTTGACGAAGGTCGATAGCATTACACCGAAGGCAGAACCCATCAACATCATGAGTATTGAGATGATAAAAACAGCCGCAGGCGCAATACCTAGGTCCATCTTGAAAACCAGGATGCCTATTCCCCAGAAAATTATCATTTGAATCATGCCTTTGACAACGGTGCCGGTGTAAATGCCGCCGAGTATAGTGCTCCGACTTGCCGATGTAGTCAATAACCTTTCCATGGTGTGGTTCAAACGTTCTCTCGTAATTAGCTGTGCCGCAAACGAAGCCGTCATAAAGACGAACATCACCAGATAACCAGGGATGACGAAATTAGCGGGATTGATGGCTTCTACATCGCCTACCTTTTCAATGGCGAAGGATATCATCGGGGATTCAGCGGTTACGCTCGACTGTCCAGTCAACATCACCTGGATAAACTGTGATAAATCACCAACTGCGTCTGGTGACACTAATCCCTTTTCCATTAGTGAACCGATGATGTTAGCAATGGCCTGTGCCATGCCCTCGAGCGGGGCTATTGCTTGAGGGTTTGAGGGATTATAAATCACTTCCAGCTCAGTGCTATAACCCATCAATACTGACTCAGAGAAGTCCTCCGGGAAAGCAATAAAACCAGACAGTTTATTATCCTCAACATCCTTCTTCGCCTGCTCGTAATCCTCAAGCCAGATAATTTGTGGCTCGCCGGGTTTGAGTGCGGATTCATCTTTTGTTTCCAGTGCTGTAATAATCTGATAACTGATACCGCCTAGTGGTTCGCGGGTAGCCAGGTTCAGTTGTAATCGACTATCTTCACTTCCGACACCTTTCAAAATAAAATTGAACAGGATAACGAACAGAAAGGGGAATAAGATAGAGAAGAAAAATGCACCGCGGTCGGCGGTAAAGATTTTTAGATCCTTAATTGTCAGAAACCAGATATTTCGTAGTTGTTTCATTTTTATTATTTACCCTGCGGTATAGCTTTAAACAGTAAACGACTCACGACCAACCCGATTACAAATACCCCAACCATAATGACCAGTTCCAGCCAGACATCACCGACAGTGCCGCCTTCGCTGATAATCTTTTTAAGGGCGTCGTTTGCATAACCGTTCACCGACATTTTGCTCAGTGTGTAAAGAAACGTGCCCTTGTTAATGGTGAAGAATGTACCACCGAGCATCGTCATACTCATCGTTACAAAGACTCCAATCCAGGTAGCCGAATCTTGAGTGCGAGCAACGGAGGCAATGATAAGCCCGATGGCACTGCCTGCCATTGCGAAAATAAAAGAGATGAGGACGCACGTCAGAAAAGAGAGCGGTGTGAAAATTTGAAAGACGGCGTATGAAAGCGCCAGCAGGATGAAAGTCTGGACGAAACCGCGGGATACGCTTGCCAGAAACTTGCCAAAGAACAACTCGCCGACAGTGAGTCGTGTCGTCAGCAGTCGCTCTAGTGTTCCGATACGCCGTTCTTCGACGATGACGGCGGCACCGAGACTGATGGCAAAGAGGACATACATTGTTATAATGCCCGGCAGGAATTCATTTACTGTATTAGGTTTCTCGCCCACTGCCATCTCTGTAACATCAATGAGAGGGTCCTCTTGTTTCTGTGATTGCCCGGTAGTGATGACTTGTTCCCCCTGTACCTGTAAGTTCTGGTTTAAGCCACTGACCATGCCGCGGATAATACTGGCAATAATCTGTCCTTCCTGCCCGCCATTTCCTCTCTGCATGAAAGTAAGCTCAACAGATTGTCCGGCGCCTAATCTGTCCGAAAAATCTGCAGGGATAAGTAACACCAAATTAACAGCAGAGCGTTCCAATTTTCGCTCCGCGTCGGCAAGCAAAAGGAGTTCGATGTCCAAACTCTCTTCTGCCTCAATATTATCTATCAGTTGCTTCGCATAGACACCGTTAGTATCTTCATTGACAATATAGGCAGTACCATGAAAAAGTCCCTGTCCGCCAAAAGCGCCGTAAATCAGGGCAAAAGTGGCAACGGGTAAGAGCAGACTGAAGGCAAGGTCACCCTTATCTTGCAGGTAGGTTTTAACTTCGCGCAGGGCGATTATCAGGGCTCTTTTCATCGTTTACCTAGTCGCGCAGGCTCCGGCCGGTGAGTTTCAGGAACACGTCTTCCAGTGTGGTTTTATCCGGGTCGCCGAGCTGAGCTTTGAGAGCGTGGGGCGTATCCATCGCAATTATTTTTCCGTCGTCCATGATAGCGACGCGGTCACAGAGACGGTCCGCTTCTTCCATGTAGTGGGTGGTGTAGAGAACAGTCATGCCATTCTTTCGCAGACTCTGAATGGTCTCGAATATTTTATTTCGTGACTGCGGGTCGATGCCGACGGTTGGTTCGTCCAGGAAAAGCAGTTTCGGATGCCCCATCAGGGCAATCGCCAGGTTCACGCGGCGTTTCATCCCACCGGAGTACTTGGAGACCTTACCTTTTGCCCTCTGTTCCAGCCCCATTAGCGCGAGGTTGGACATAGCCTGGGCTTTAGTTTCCTTACCATTCAGTCCCACCAGTCTGCCGAAGAATGTCAGGTTATCCAGAGCTGTAAGCTCTTCGTATAACGCCAGTTCCTGAGGGCAGACTCCGATGATGCTGCGGACTTTGTCCGCTTGCTGGCGGGTAGAAAAACCGCCGACGGTTATTTCACCAACATCAGGCTCAAGGACGGTCGCGAGCATACGAATGGTGGTGGTCTTGCCTGCGCCGTTAGGTCCCAATAACCCGAAGATTTCATTCTGCCCGATAGTAAAAGAGACGCCATTGACGGCTTTGTGGTCATTGAAGCTCTTGTGAAGGTCTTTGGCAACCAGAAATGCAGCCATGATTTTTCTCCAAGAGTTTTATTACACTGGCATTGACTATAACAGGAAACCATCAAGATGTAAATCATACTACAGAGTGAAAACAGTCTAGCTCATATCATTCTTCAGGAGTATTGAATACTAGGCACTTATTGTATACAATAGCCTTTAGGTTGACAATAAATATGAACGAAGATAATGCAGTCTTGCGCACCTCTCACCTCACCAAATATTATGGGAAGCAATGTGGTGTCGAAGACATCTCTCTTGAGGTGAGAAAGGGAGAGGTCTTCGGCTACCTGGGTCCGAATGGCGCTGGGAAGACAACGACCATCCGTACACTGCTCGATTTCATCCGCCCCACTCGCGGCGCTGCCACCATCTTCGGATTTGATAGTCGCTTGGGTAGTGTAGAGACGCGGCGCCGCATCGGCTACCTGCCCGGCGAATTATCGATGTACAGCAATCTTACTGGTGACGAACTTCTACGTTATGTTGCCAGCTTGCGGGGCGGAATTGACCTGAGTTACGCAATTGAACTGGCGAAACGGATGGATTGTGATTTGACACGGCATCTCAAGACTCTATCGCACGGCAACCGGCAGAAAATCGGATTAGTTCAGGCGTTTATGCATAAACCACAGCTCATTATCCTCGATGAACCGACTATCGGGCTGGACCCCTTGATGCAACAAGAGTTCTATCGTCTGATAGCCGAGGCGAGGACCGACGGACGTACGGTGTTTCTTTCGTCCCACATTCTGCCGGAAGTGGAGCGGGTGTGTGACCGCGTCGGCATTATCCGGGAAGGAAAGCTAGCAGCAGTGGAGACGGTCGAAACCTTGAAATCACGTGCTCTGCGGAGGCTGGAGATTCACTTTGCCCGCACCGTTCCGCAGGAAAGCTTCACGTCTGTTTCCGGCGTGCGTGACGTAATGGTGCGCGATAGTGTGTTAAGCTGTACGGTTATCGGGTCACTGGATGCGCTCATCAAGACCGCCGCCCGTTTTGAAGTGGTCAATATTGTCAGCCACGAGCCGAGCCTTGAAGAAGTTTTCTTGACCTATTACGGTGGGGGCAAGTCCCATGCTTAGAAACGTCTTTCTGAAGACTCTACGCGACCAGCGACGCTCTTTGATTTTCTGGGGTCTCGGGTTGATAGCCATCGCAGTAATCTGGACACTTTTCTACCCCAGTATCATGAATATGGAATCCATTCAACTGTATCTTGAGGAACTTCCCGAGGGCATGATGGAAATGTTCACTGGTGGTGAGGTAATCGACTACACGTCACCGGTCGGTTATTTCAGCACAGAACTTTTTTTCTTTATGGTGCCTCTGCTATTCCTGGTTTTCGGAATCGGATTCGGAACAGGGGCAATCGCCGGTGAGGAAGAAAAGGGTACGTTGGATTTTCTGCTTGCCAACCCGGTGCCACGGTGGCGTGTGGTAGTGGAGAAATTCGGCGTGATGGTTGTTAGCATGATATTGCTGGCATTTGTCTTCTGGGCAAGTCTGGCAATCAGTATAAAAGCAATCGATGTTGAACTCAGCCTGTTAAAACTGGCGGAAGCAACTATTAGCGTTCTGGTGCTGGGGCTGGTTTTCGGGGCGTTTTCTATATTGCTGGGATGCCTGAAGGGGAACCGTGGTATGAGCCTGGGGATTTCCGGCGGGCTGGTAGTACTGACCTACCTCTTGAATGCCCTGGGAAGTATCGTGGACGGACTAAAGGATTACCGCTTCCTTTCGCCGTTTTATCACCACATAGAACCAAATATACTGAAAAACGGCATCGACCCGGTGCACATGCTGGTGCTGGTAGGATTGGTGGTGGTGTTCTTTGCGGCGTCCATCCCCGCTTTTACACGACGGGATATTGGGGTGTAGAAAACCGTGATAGATTTCCCCTATTCTTCCAGTTGTTTTCTGATGCGGGCGTACTCCATCAATGCCCACATTGCCCGGACGCATTGTTCCGGAGTATCGTAGCTCGGTATACCGGCATTTCTCACGATATTCCGAACAGTATCCCCGCTCCCACTGCCTCTTCCCATACCGCTTCCCATTCCTCTCAGTGTAACCACCGGCTTGCCATATTTTTCAGGGATTGCCGCCAGCATTTCTGCACCTGCAATTGCGCTCCGTGCCATATCACCTGAGGAACCTGCCCCACGAAAGCTCGGCGAGTTGCAAATGATGCCATCGATATATTCAATTTGCGCGAGAGCGTCAGCTACCATAGCTTCGTCTTCTGCGGAACGTGTGCCACCGGCGAAGTCTACCGGATTAGAAGGCACGGGAGCATGAGATGGCAATGCTTGCTTCAAGCGCATCCTCGTTTCCATATCGAGCGCCGGCACTTTAAGACCCAGCATTTCGCAGTTATCCGAAACCACGACTCCCTGACCACCGCTGCCAATGATGCCCACGCGATTACCTGGAGGCAGGGGCAGGTTGACCAGCGCCTCAGCCATATCGAATATCTGAACGGTTTCATTGGCGCGTATAATCCCAACTTGCTTGCACATGGCATCGAAGACTATATCCGACCCGGCAATAGAGCTGGTATGTGACATCGTGGCACGGGCGGCGGCTTCCGTTTTACCTGCTTTGTAGATAATGATTGGCTTCCGCCTTACGACCTCACGTGCCAGTTGAAAGAAACGGCGCCCATCCTTAAATCCTTCCATGTAGAAAACAATGATGCCGGTGTCGTCATCCTCGGCGAAGTATTCAAGATAGTCTGCGGCTTTCAGGTCGGCTTGATTACCGATGCTAACGAATTTACTCAGTCCGTACCCTTTAGCAGTGGCTATCTGGGCAAGCATACCTCCGAAAGTGCCGCTCTGCGATACGAATGCAATCCTCCCTTTTCTCAGTGGTTCGTCGAAAGTGAGGCTTAGTGAAACCGCTGAAGTATAGATACCATTGCCGTTGGGTCCAACGAAGCGGATGCCCGCCCGCTGAGCGATTCTCAAGACCTCATCCTGTAGCGCCTGTCCTTCTTTCCCTGTCTCGGCAAAGCCGGCGGTAATTATCACGACGCCTTTTATCCCTTTAGCCGCGCAATCAGCCATCGCCTGTGGAGCGACGGCGGCAGGAACGACAATAACTGCCATGTCGACATCATGCGGAATATCGCGCACGGTGGCATAAGCAGGCAGACCGCATATCTCTTTTTCATTCGGGTTAACCGGATAAATAGCTCCGCGGTAACCGGACGATAGGGCATTGCTCATCATACGGAATCCCCATTTCCCCGGGGAATTGGAGGCACCAATAACAGCGATAGCTTTCGGCTTAAATATAGGGTCGAGTTGCTTTACAATCTCCTTCACTCTGTGTGCTCCTTCTGTCTTAAAACTAGGCTGTTATTTCCCCTGCTGAATTCAAATTATAACATTCTGAGAGAAAAATGATAAATTTCATCTGTTAGCAGTCAGCTATCAGCTCACAGTAAACCGATTTTCAAAATCAAACATCAAATACTGAAATGAAAATAGATCATGATTCAATTTCGTTAATTTGAATTTGGATATCGTACCCAGGTTATTGACAATTCGAAAGATTACGCGTTGTGTCAGTGATGGTTCAAAGATTCTTGTCAGAGAAGCTTTTGAGCAGTCCTAGGTAGCCCTAAAATTTCACCTAAAAAAGAGAAATCCCCTTTTTGGTCAGCAATACTTCTATAAATGGAGGCTCGAGAGCCAGGATGATACATTGGCATAACCGTATATTTACCCCATTTTGCTAGTTTTCGTACCTGTCGCAGTTCGATTTGGTGTTCGTTGATAATGTGAAGTGACCGCAGAGCGCATTGACCTAATGGAACTATGAATTCAGGTTCAATAATATCGATTAATATACTTAAATGGAGAGAACAGTTCTGGATTTCTGTTTTGTTTGGTGGCGAATTATTACCCTTTTCATCCCTCGGGTTACATAGTACGGCATTTGTGATAAATACTTGTTGTCTTGCTAGCCCAGCGAATTGAAGTAGCCGTTCGAAATTTGCCCCTGCCTTGTCGCCAAAGAAGGGAATGCCAGTCCGGTCAGCACCTAAGCGTCCAGGCGCTTCGCCGATGAACATCACTTTAGAGTCAATGTTACCATTTTTTTCGCTTAGCACCTTGGTTCGTCCTTGCATACGCGAACACAAATTGCATCTATTAACATTTTCAATAAGCAGGTCGAATTTCCGCCTTTTATCCGTATGAAGCATCTTAACCTCCAACTAGATTTCTTAAACAAAGCGGATCAGCTCTTTTGACTATGTCCCCATCTTCCATAGACTCTTGTTCAATAACCTTCTGAGCAAGACATCCTGATTTACATTTCTCTAAATATGAGCAGTTAGAACATGGTTTTTCAAAAGGTGTTGTTAGATAACGTCTAATTGTTTTTAAATATTCTGATTGTTCCCAACATTCCCTCAAGGAGTGTTTATGAATATTATGGTAAGGATCATTCAACCCAATTTCGCTAGGCTCAGTATTTTTAAAGGCATCGCATGGATATATGTTACCGTTTGGTCCAATACATAGAGTGTTACTAGCTGCGTTGCAGTCGATCTTTTCATCTAAAATAAGAATATTATAAGGAGACCCTAAGCGAATATCAACGTTATAATGTCCCCTACATTCTAAGATTAAACTTCTCAATTCCAATGTTTCTTTATGCATCAACATTTCATGGCTCTTTTTTAGAATTATACCCCGCCCTTGAGGAACAAATCGGAGAATGCTAACTTTATGAATACCCAAATTTTTGGCAAGTTCTATTAATCTATATAAATGTTTATAGTTTAGTTTGAGCGGAACAAAATGTATTTCTCTCTTTATATGATTTTTCCCCAACTCTTGTATTACTGCTAATGTTTTATCAAAACTCCCTGCTTTTCTTGTTATTCTGTCATGCTGAATCTTTATGGGCGAATAAAGACTAAAAATAACCCTGCTTAAACCATCTTTGGTTAGGGCTATAATTTCTTTTGATCCATCACCAGTTAGATTTATCCCCGTAGAGTATATTGAGCTCTGTAAACCATGTGCTTTACATGCTTTTACGGCATGTGCGATCCAAGGCCATAATAAAGGTTCGCCTCCAGAAAATACGATAGATTTTACGTGTAATTCTGCTGCTTGGCTGATGAGGGACAATACTGCCTTGCGGGTTAACTGAATAGGATTACCGGAAGAAGCATCACTGGAACAATGTATGCATGAAAGAGGACAATTCTTTGTCAACTCAATTTTAACTTCTTCTAAATCACCTTCCTTAGGATACTCATACATTCTCATGATTATTTTGGATTTTAACCTATCTGTTTGTGCAAACTAAATTCCAATGGCATGCCCTGCACTCCCCACTCACCACGATGATCAAGCCAAGATTCAAACGCCATAGCGAAATCATGAGATAAGATACGATGTCCCCGGCTAATGCAGCAGAGATCTTCACTAGTCGGTCGGTATGGACGAAAGCGTTTTGGAATTGGTATAGGGTTATTCCCGAAGTAAACAAAATGTCGGGAAATAAGCAAACGGTTCACCTTTGTGTCGTGATCGGTATTCCTTGAATTTGGTTGACCTGTGTCAAGGCTATGATGCGAATCAGCTTGAACCCATTGGTAATTGTATCGATAATAGATGTTATCGCCATAAAGTTGCTTTAGGCTTCCGTTCATTAATGGCCGCTTACCTAGGAATCTAGGATCATTCCAATACGAGTCGAACTCCAAGACCTCATCTACTTTCATAGCGTAGATAAGATACCCCGCAAGATTGTATTTTGTTTTTGCTCCAGTTCCGACTACCCAATCACCAACGGAAGCACGTGAACGAATTTGCGGTTTACACGTTGCTAATGTGCAGTATCCGTTGAAAGGATTCGGTGCGAATCCATAGTCACGCGCAACAATATAGGTGTATAGTTTCATTAGCAACTAAACCTCCTAGGAGCCCATGTAGGATTTCTCGCTTCGCCGGTCTGCGGATCATCCCATACCACAATATTCCCATTGATTGCATCGACCACGCGGTCGCCCTGCCAGCCGACAATAGCTGCGTCACCACATCTCTCGAGCTCTTCAGGGATATCAGCATCCGCAGCTCCTCGTGCAAATACACCAATCACCCTTTTACCAAGCTGGTTAGCATATTGAATTTCCCAATTCACATACGGAGCCTGACCTGTATCGTGTGTGATCAGAACTACTACTGTACTTGCCCACTCGATTCTGGGCGCAAGGATCTGATATTTAATATACTGTTCGTTCTCGGCATCGTTGGGTTTGTCGCTGGTGATCGAGCTGTCCCTGACCTCCATGCCGGCGTGCTCAATTAGCTGTTTTAATTCCGGTAGCAACGCGTCATCCTCGTGCACATGAGAAATAAAGACGTTCTTCTTATCTACCATCCCGTTTCCTCCGTCTATGAGGTTTCTTGGCTAAGGTCTAAAAACACGAGTGACGCTTAATCATCGCAACGAGCGCCACAGAGCTTCTTCAGTTCTGACTGGTATTGTTCTAAGTTATGCTGAAGTTCCTTAAATGCTTTCTCAAATTCGTTCAGCTTTGGCCATTCTTTCTCATACTCAACTCTGCTCTTTTGCGCAGTATTATATTTGCTTTCATGAAGTTGGAGTTCATAGTGCCATTTGGTGAGGAAAGGGCGTAATCCTTTGTTTAGAAACTCGATAGCCAATGGTGCAAGAGAATTTCTACCGTGGGCGATAGAAGGTCCCGATTGGCTCAGAATCCTTCGTGTTTCTCCAAATAAAGCATAAATAGAATTCAAGGCTTCTCTGATGGAACCATATTCAGGATCAACTGGTTGTACAGGGACTCTTGTGGATATTTCTATATATAACGACCATGCGGCTCTTATCTCGGAATCCTCGGGTACAAAGGTTGCACTCCCAGCATATGGGACGTTCATCGTGACACTCTCTAATTTTACTCCGGGATGTCCGCTTCTTTTGAAAGGATTCTTCACGTCCTTTGGACCTCTTTATCCCTTAATATAAGGGCATTTTTACTTAGGGATTAAATGATAAGGATTTTCTATTTGTTTGGATCTTGCTCTATCCATTTATCAATCGCATCTGGATCCCAACTCATGTACATGGTTGATCGACCATTCAATAGAACATCGGGAATCCTAGCATTATCACACCCCTTCAATCTCATACCTCGAATACGTTTCCAAGTTTCCCCTGGCAATCTGCTTTTCATTTCATAAAAGGCGTCAACTTCCCACTGAACCCAATCGCTTTGCCAAGTATTCTGACCCACGAGAACAACCAACTTGGAGGCGCGCTGAAATTTATCGATAATTTCATCCCTTATGGGTTTAGACCTAGCGTCATCTGGCGGATACTTGATAATTTTGCCCGTCCAATCCCTTACAGGTTCTTTCAGTGAATGGTCATGGAAATCAAGGGGATGATTAGGATTTTTAATGAGTGACGTGAATCCATTTACTTGGTCAGCGTCATCATGGTCAAAACTGACAAAAACATTCGTAGCCATTTTGGGCTTCTCCCGAAAAATTGTCTTGCCGAAGGAGTTGTCCCTAGTTTAGTAGTTAAATTAAAATTTGTCAACCTAAGAACCATTGCCTGAAGCTGCCACGATCTAGTAAAAAGTTGATTCCCTTTTTGGCTTTTTGTGAAAATTAATCCCACCCTACTCCCGAATCACTTTGCTTTTATGGGCGATGAAGTCCGTCAGAAGATAGCGTCCCAGTGTTTGTGCGCTGGTGAAAAACACTCGTCCCCGGTTAATCTTTGCCAGTCCGTTGATAAACTCCTCCGTAAAATCAGCCCCTTCGAAAATGAAAGCGTTGATAGTAATGCCATCTTCGGTGCAGTTTCTCACTTCGGCGAGCGTCATCTGACGGGTATGTTGGGTGGGGGGATATTGAGAGAAAACAGCGCCGTTTTCAATATGGGCAGTGGGTTCGCCATCCGTAATCAGGATAATATGTTTATTTGCACTCGCTTCCCTGGCAAGCAACCGCCGCGCCAACCACAACCCGTGCTGGATGTTGGTGTGGCGGTCGCGGTTATCCCAGCCCATGGTGGGTAGGTCATCCGGCGCAATCTGCCGTGCGTAAGTAGAGAAACCGACTACATACAGGCTATCTGTGGGGAAGCTTGTCCTGATAAGCTCGGTGAGAGCCAGCGCTACCCGCTTCGCCGATTGAAAATTGCCGTGCCGCGGCATAGAACGACTTAGGTCAAGCAGGAGAACAGTCGCCGCGCGTGTCATCGGCTCAGTTTTCACCGTTTCGAAATCGGCCGGCGTGAGAGTGAGAGGCGGGTGCTGTGGTTCGCGAAGCAAAGAGTTCATGACAGTATTCAAGAGATGTAGATTGAAATCATCGCCGAATTCATATTTTTTGGTCTCCTCGAGGCGCATGCCGCCGACACTGCTACGGTTAAGGTTATGATTGCCCGCACTGTCTCTCCTCAACTGCGCGTAAATTTCCTCCAGCGCTTTTTGCCCGATTCTGCGGATGGCACGTGGCGTCAGTTCGTGCCCCTTATCTGTCTCCCGAATATAACCGGCATTGAGCAAAAGAGAGTCAAGACAGCGAAGCCGTTCCATCCCGGCTAATGCTTCCTCACCTAGCACCTCCCCGACAAGATTCGGGTCAAGCCCATCCAGTGAATGACGACGCTGATTCTGTTTCAATTGGGCTTCGAGCCTATCCATTCTCTGCAGAAGAACCGGTAACTTCAGAGCATCGTTGGGTGTAAGTTGCTCTTTATTATTCTGTGATTCCGCACCTTTCTCCATACCCATGTCAGTGGGTTTATTGCCACTACCCCCCAGTGATTCAAAGGAATTGTTTTGCAGAGCGGACAGCAGGCGTTCCAGTTCCCGGCGGGCATCCGTGTTGGAAAAACGGTGCTGTTTCAGCATCTCCAGTTGCCGGTCGATGTCTTCTGGCAGGTCAGTCAGTTGTTCCTTATCAATGATTTTTTCCAGTTGACGACGGATAGCACGAGTAACCGAGGAAAAATCAAAGCGGTTTTGAAGCTCTTGTTTCTTTTGCTCCAGGCGCTGGTAGAGTTCACGGTTGCCGGCGAGGTGTCTGCCTTCACTGTCCTCGATGCCCTCTCTCTGCATTTTCCATAACGCAGTTGTCAGGTCACCGTAAGCAGTTAGGTTGCGTTCAAGCTCAGTAAGCAGCCTGTCTTTATCGAGGTCGGGGAAATCCTGCCGACCATCCCAAGTGGTATAGCGATAGATACCCATAACTCACGACTATATCAATCCGTTTTCCATATCCTGTTTCATCAGGCGGATAAGCTCGCTGTTGAAGTGGTGCAGAAATTTTTTCCCTTTATCACCTGACCAATCGTAAAAACCTTTTCCGCTCTCAATCCCCAGATCGCCGCGTTCCACGTGCTCGGCGATTGGTTTCCAGGCTTGGCCACCGCGTCCTTTCGCAGCATTGTACGAAAAGTCCAATCCTCTCACGTCGGCCTGTTTGAAATAGGCGGTATAAGCCATCCGCCGTCCGAAACCAAACTGGATCACATCGTCAATCATTTCCGGTGTGGCAATACCTTTATCGACAAGGGTTTGAACTTCTCTGGCAATCGACCCCTGAATGCGGTTGCCGATAAAGCCCGGCAGTTCAATCGGGATGAAAACGACCTTTTTACGCATACCACGAAGTAGTGCAATTGTTTTCTCCGTGAGAGCGGGGTCGGTTTTTTCTGTTGGGACTACCTCAACCAGGGGAACAAAGTGAGGCGGCTGGAAGTAATGCGTGGCAAGGACTCGTTCCGGGTGAGCGGTGGCGGAGGCGATGTCTGTCACCCTTAAGCCCGAGGTATTTGTGGCGAGTATGACGGGTGGCGGGCAGATTTTATCAAGTTTCGCGAAAACCTCTTGTTTCAGGGAGAGCAATTCCGAAACAGATTCGAGGACGAAATCCGCATCCTTCGCTGCTTCTTCTATATCGTTGGTGGGGTGCAGTCTTTTATAAGCGGCGTCAGCATCCTGTTTAGTAATGAGTTCCGTCTCTACCATTAAATCCAGCGCTTCCTTTGCCCACACCATCGAGCGCTGACTTGTTTCTTTGCGTGTATTGTACATGGTCACGTCGTAACCAAACCGTGCGAATTCCGTGGCAACCCCGAAACCCATCAATCCCGCCCCGATTACCGCCACACGCTTGATTTCCTTCCCGTTCATAATAATTTCCTCGCTTTCCAGACTCCATAAATACTACGATTACTATAGACAGGAGTTAGGTAGCTGTCAACAAATTACCACATTTATTGCGTCGTGCTAGAATACGGTTGGTCAGTTTTATGAAGAGGTTTTAATCAGGAGGGAACAGTATGAAAATATATGACCTCAGTGTAACTCTGGAACCCAGGGAAAAGGTGCAGGCTTTCGGTGTTGAGATTGAGTACCGCTCTCATGACGCGGGTAGCAAAGAGATGTTATCCATCTTTAATTGTCTTGAAAGCGATTTACCAGCTGGAAAAGGCTGGGCAACTGAGAGGCTGAAATTGGGCACCCATGACGGCACACACATCGATGCCCCGTGGCATTATGGACCAACATCTCAAGGCGAAAAAGCCAGGTCAATCGATGAGTGCCCTGTCGACTGGTTTTATGGGGATGGTGTGGTTCTTGATATGAGACATAAACCTCAGGGAAGTGGTGTCACAGTAATTGACCTCAGAACAGCCCTGAATAAGATTAACTACCGACTCAAACCTGGCGACATCGTCTGTTTGCAGACTGGTGCCGATAGTTATTGGTGTACTCGTGAGTACTCGAATATGGGCTGCGGTCTGGTCCGCGAGTCCACAATCTGGTTAATCGAGCAGGGGGTCAGGATTATCGGTACGGATGCATGGGGTCTCGACCGACCTTTTTATGCCATCCGTGAAGAATTCATGAAGACGAAAGACCGGAGCATTATCTGGTGCGCACATTACGCTGGAATTGAGAAGGAGTATTGCCAGATTGAGAAACTGGCTAATCTGGACAAGTTGCCACGGGCATACGGTTTTAAAATTGCCTGCTTTCCGATAAAAATACGTGGCGCTAGCGGTGCCTGGACACGAGTAGTAGCTATTTTTGAAGATTAGTAAGCTCGGAACTAGAATACAGAATGGGTTGAATTAGTGAGAGATTCGGAGACTTCAGAAAGTGAAACTAGGCTTGATTGCGGAGCCGTTATTGTGCTAACTTAATAGTCAGCGAATAAAAAGGAGAAAGGTATGGGTATAGTTAATATTTCGTTGAAAGGTAAAGTGGCACTGATTACAGGCGGTAGCCGTGGCATCGGAGAGGCGATTGCGATGGCATTTGCCGAGCAGGGCGCTGATGTCGCCATTTCGGCACGGAAACTACCCGACCTCGAAACTGTTGCCAAGGCAATCGAAGCAAAGGGGCGAAGGAGCCTTCCGGTTGCTTCACATATTGGTAAACCGGAGGAAATAAAAAGCCTGGTAGAGCAGGTCAAAGCGAAGTTCGGACGTATCGATATTCTGGTGAATAATGCCGGCACGAATCCCTACAACGGACCATTACTCGATGCCGAGGAATGGGCATGGGATGTCACCAATAATGTCAATCTCAAGGGCCCATTTTTGCTCAGTGTAGCAGTAGCCAGGTTAATGAAAGAGCAGGGAGGCGGTAATATTATCAATATCGCCTCGGCGGCTGGTATCTCACCCAGCTCACTCCATATTTACAGCATCACCAAAGCCGCTGTCATCATGATGACGCGGGTGATGGCTCAGGAATTTGCGTCTCTCCATATCCGGGTGAATGCAATCGCGCCGGGTGTTGTCAAAACCAGGCTGGCTGAGGCATTGTGGAAGAACTCACCGGATACATCGCGCATTCCCGTACCGGAAGATATCGCCGGGACAGCCGTTTACCTGGCATCGGATGCGTCAAAGCTCGTCAACGGTCAAACGATTATGGTTGCCGGCGGCGGTGGCTTCCGTGAGTAGTGAATAATTCACTGTCTTGTCAGTCATTGCGAGAAAAGCGTGGCAATCTCAGGGAGGGGAGGCTTGAATGTCCTCCTCTCCTGTACGTTTAGATGTCATCAGGCTGACAAAAGGGGCATGATTTCGCTCTCAAATCACTACGGTTGTCTTGCTCCACTTCTATCGCTATAATTGTGGTAGAAAATCCGGAGTGGTGACACGTGTTCTTTGAACCTTTCGAACAGGGTCCTATCCGTCCCCCGAGCGAAGCTTATTCACTGCTCATCCGAGCGACGCGTAATTGCCCGTGGAACCGCTGTCGTTTCTGCAGTACCTATAAAGGCAACAAGTTCGAACTGCGACCCGTCGAAGAAATCAAGCAGGACATTCTCAAAGTCAAGCAGATTCAGGATGAAATCAAAGCTCTTACTCTGAGGCAGGGTTATGGCATTAATGTGCGACCGGCAGTGCTTGCCGTCTTACGGAATCCCCCCAGCCAGGCACACTATAATGTCGCGCTCTGGATGCAATCCGGCAGTCAGAATGTCTTTTTACAGGACGCCAATAGCATCATCATGCGCACACCCGACCTGGTCGAAGTCCTGAAATTTCTCAAGGAAACCCTACCGACAGTCAACCGCATCACCAGCTACGGTCGCTCTCATACAGCCGCACATAAGACGCCCGATGAATTGAAGGCAATCCACGAGGCAGGGCTGAGCCGTTTGCACATCGGGCTGGAGTCCGGGAGTGACACCATCCTGAAAATAATGAATAAGGGTGTGACGGCTGAACAGCATATTGCGGGCGGGCAGAATGTGGTGGCATCGGGGATTTCACTTTCCGAATATGTTTTGCTGGGATTAGGGGGACAGGGGTTGTGGCATGAGCACGCCCTCGAAACGGCGAGAGTATTGAGCGCCATCAATCCCGACTTCATCCGCATCCGCACACTCGGCATTTATCCGGGACTGGAGATGTACGCTGATGTCGAGAGCGGTGCTTTCGTGAGACAGTCCGATGAGGGGATGGTTGAGGAATTACGGCTAATAATTGAGAACTTGGACTGCACGAGTAATCTGGTAAGCGACCACAGTGGCAATCTGCTCGAGGAGGTTACAGGCAAACTGCCGGAGGATAAGTCAAAGATGTTGGGTATCATAGCACAGTATCAGTCCTTGCCGCCGCAAGAGCGTTTGCACTTCCGTGTGGGCAGACGTGCCGGTGTTTATGTTAGTCTTGATGAGATGAAAGACCCCCGCAAGCGTGCGACAGTCGCCGGGATAATCGACCGCTTGAGCAATGGCACGGGTGAAGTGGATGACGACCTCGTTCACCAGATGAGGCTGGCGTATACGTAAAAGAAAAGTCAAAAGTTAAAGGTCAAAGGTCAAAAGTGAATACCCACCATCTTGTCATTCTGAGGTTACGAAGTACCCGAAGAATCTAGTCCCCTCCACCCACGAGACCCATTCGCTTCGCTCAGGGTGACAACTAAGAAAACATGGAAAACGTAGCACAGGAACTCGTTAATCTTCTCCGTAAGAAAGGACTGACCCTTGGTGTGGTGGAGTCCGCTACCGGCGGCTTGATATCTCATCTCATTACCAATGTCCCCGGCAGTTCCGATGTCTACCTTGGCTCCATTACCTCTTACAGCAACGATGTGAAAATCAGAGTGGTGGGGGTGAAGGCAGAGACCATTGAGAAACACGGTGCGGTCAGTGCGCAGATTGCCAAGCAGATGGCGGCGGGCGGCAGAAAGGTGTTAGGCGCGGATATCTGTGTGGCGGATACAGGCACTGCCGGACCGACTGGTGCTACACCCAATAAACCAGTGGGATTATTTTACATCGGGTTATCCCACGCGGGCGGGACATTCAGCCGCAAACACCTCTTCCACGGCACGCGTGAAGAAAATAAGTTGTTTACGGCGCTGGCGGCGCTGGGGTGGGTGGGGGAGTGGCTAAGCAAATTGCAGTAGGTATTTCATTTTTCATCCTTTTCCTACATTATAATTTCCAGTAGTTGAGAAAATAGTGTCCGAGTATTAGAATTAAGAACCCGACAGACAAAATAAGTGAATAGGCAGGATAAAGATGGGGAGCCATATATTCCTGGTAGGTCAAGAAAACTTTAAAAAATGCCTCGAGTTAGGTGTATATGGGGGTGCCTCTCAGCCACTTGAAAGAATCAACTCTGAGGTTGTAGCCGGTTTTGAAGGCATCAAACCAGGAGATTTCATATTCTTCTATGTTAGAAATGTTGGGGTTTATGGTTTATGGAAAGCCACGAGTTTTTCATTCTTTGATGAAACTGATATTTGGGGTGGTAATGATCAAAAGTATCCGTATCGGGTCTGTTTTGAACCTTCAATTCGCCATTTCCCAAGACCAATAGCTCTCAGTGACATTCTTGATTTACAGGACAGAGGCAGAATTTGGACATTCGAATTGGGTGCTATGCGTACGAAAAATCATAATCCTATTACAACTGAGGAGAGCAAAGAACTAATACGTCTGTTATTGAGGAATAATCCTATATTCCGCTCTGTACAGAGCATAATAAATCCTTATCCTAAAAAGGATGCTGAACTGCCTCTGAGTCTGGAGACGGATAACAAAGGGCATATCAAATACGAGGGTTATTTAAGCGCTTGGTTTATGAAGAATTTGGCTCTTGGTAAAATGAAGGAAATTATTGGAGAGTATGCTGACTTTCTGAATCTTGTCCCAACATCTTTCAACAAGGTAATGGATATTTTTCTTACTCATGTTACCTCAGTTGATGGTGTTGACATCCTTCACAATTTCACATGTATCGAACTCAAAACAGATATTTGTGTAGAGGAAAACCTGAACCAGATTATCAAATATGAGAATTGGCTTGTAAGGAAGCTCGCTAGTGGTGATAATGAAATGGTTCAGAGTATATTGGTTGGCTATGATTTCCACGAAAAAGTATTAGAATACGTTCGAAAAAGAAAGCTCATTGAAGAGAAAGTAGTTAGATTATTTAAGTATAGAGTTAATTCCGCACAAAATGACATTACTCTCCAAGAAGTAATATTTGATTAATGCTGTTGGCTTAGCATACCAATTTCTCTACCTATATTGTCCTCATTTCTCTCCGTAAAGAATTTACCGGTTGACAAATCTCTTTTTTCCGGTATAATAATCCGGTTATCATCGTCGGTATCGTGGGGGGAGTGAATGGACGATTCAATTGCAGAGACCGTAGAGGAAGAACACTCTAAATCATGGGATAACTTTCTATTTAAGAACTTCAAGCCGTTTGTCACCTATGTTCTTAGGAGAGAAGTGCCCGCTTTAGGGCTAAAATTCGCTGAAATTGGAAAATTTCGTGGAAAGAGGAATAAACACATATCTTTGGAAACCGATAGTGTGCTGAGACATATACTTGTGGACTACGGAGAGGCAATGCTCATTCCCGATGTGGATATGGCGTTCTATAGGCCTAAGTCGTTCGATGTATTGGCAGTCTGTATCATTCGACCCGTTTCAAAAACATCCGTTATTGATGCGATGTATTGGAAAACTAAGTTGTTGGAATCTGAATTGACAAGTCATATCAAGTTATTGTTCATTACACTAAGAGAATCATCATTTCTACGTAGTGAGGCATACTTCTCTTTAATAAAAGCCAAGGCTGTTCTATCGCAAAATGTTGATTGTCTGTACATGCTGTCAGAAGATACAATTGAAGAAACTGAAAATATAAAATCATTTGATAAATTTTTCCCGGACTTGAAGGCATTAGTAAAACAATGACCATCGAACCTAATCTCACCCCCACCCCCGTCGTGACCTGCTTTCTGGAGTCGGAGGGGAAGATTTTACTTCTGCGGCGCAGTGAGCAGGTAAGTAGCTACCGTGGCAAGTGGGCGGGCGTCAGCGGCTACCTTGAAGGCGAGCCGGATGCGCAAGCTCTCACGGAAATCGCCGAGGAAACGGGTCTGCAACTAAAGGATATTTCACTTGTTAAGAAAGGTAAACCAGTCCTCATTGATGATAAAGATACAGGCGCGCGCTGGCTGGTTTATCCCTATTTGTTTCACGTCAAAGATAGTAGTAAAATCAAACTTGACTGGGAGCACAGAGAAACCCGCTGGGTGAAAACGGCGGAGATTAAGCGCTACGCAACGGTGCCCGGCTTGAAGAAGGCGCTGGCGATGGTGTACGATTCTACCGATTGAAGGGAGGATACGCAATGTACAAACACATCATGGTTCCCCTGGATGGTTCCGAATTAGCCGAGTGCGTATTGCCACACGTGGTCGCGGTTGCCAAAGGGTGCGCGGTACCGAAGGTGACCCTTATCCGCGTGGTCACGCCAATTCAAATCTACGGCAGTGAGTTCGATAGCGGTATCGCGCTCCCTGAATTGCAGAAAGTGGAACAGGAAAATGTCGTCAACGCCCGAAAGTACCTGGACAAACAGACGGCGCTATTAAAAGAAAAAGGTATCGATGCGCATACTGAGGTCTTCTTCGGGAATGTGCTGGAATCGCTCACGGAATTCATCGAGAAAAACCAGGTCGACCTCATTATTATCGCCACTCATGGACGTTCGGGTATCAGCCGCTGGGTGTGGGGAAGTGTCGCCGACCGCATTCTGCGCTCTGCGAAAGTGCCGGTGATGATGGTCAGACCGCAGGCAGTTCGCGGACAAGGGATTTAGCTTTTCTACTTTACCCTGTGCTTCCCCTTTAAGCCGCCGGTTTCGGGGCGTCTGGTTTGGGGGGCGGCGGACCTAAGAATTCGTGCACTTTCTTCATCCATTCGGGAACATTAATTTGCTGGGGGCATAGTTCAACACAGGTATCGCAGTCGATACACTTGTCTGCCTGCTGGTCCGGTGTCAGTCCTCTACCACCACGATACATAGCCCTTCCCATCTGAGGTTGATTATACATTATGGCTTCGTTATAGATTTGAAAGTTTTGTGGGATGTCTACACCATTAGGACACGGCATACAATACCGGCAAGATGTACAGGGGATGGGACATAAACCCTTGTAGGCATCGCGGATGCGGTCATACATCGCCAGGTCCTTCTCTTTCAGGATACCTACTCCTGACCGACCTGCAATTTCCACGTTCTGGACTACCTGTTCCATGGTGGACATACCACTGAGCGCTAGGCTTATTTCAGGTTGATTCCAAACCCAGAGTAAAGCCCATTCCACAGCATTACGTTTCGGTTGGAAGTCCTGCCAGACTTTTGTCACTGCTTCTGGCGGGTTGCTCAAACGACCACCACGGAGTGGCTCCATGACGACCACGGCGAGTCCCTTACTGGCGGCATATTGCACACCCTTCGTGCCTGCCTGAATATCGATATCCATGTAGTTGTACTGGACCTGGCACATTGTCCAGTTATCGTAGGCATCCAGAATCTCTTTTAATGCGTCATAACTGTCATGGAAAGAGAAGCCGATATGCCCGATACGCCCGTCTGCTAGGGCGCGTTCGGCACGATTCAAAATTTTCAATTCGCGCAATTTATCCCAGGTCCTCTTGGCAAGTCCATGAAACAAATAAAAATCGATTTTATTCGTCTCAAGCTTTTTCAATTGCTCGTCGAGAGCTTTATCGTAGTCATCTGCAGTTTTCATCATCCACAAGGGGAACTTGGTTGCCACTTTAACTTTCTCACGATAACCGCCTTTTAGCGCCTTCCCCACCACTCTCTCACTGTTACCGACATGATAGCCGTACGCTGAATCCACGTAGTTAACACCATGGTCGAATGCATATCTCATCATATTTATGGCGAGTGACTCATCGATGTTACTCTGATTTCGGTCTATAACGGGTAATCTCATCGCCCCGAAGCCAAGTGCAGAAGGTTGCCAATCCAATTTGCCGAATTTGCGATACTTCATCATCTTACCTTTCTCTAATCAATGTCTTATTATCGCCCTATATCAGTGAGAAACGCAAATAACAGAGCTCACCTGAAATTTTTTGACTTTTGATAGAGGCGATGTTAGTATTTTGACCATGTTATCAATGAGGGATAGCTTAAAACATTTAACCGAATACCTATGAGGAATAAGGAATGGTAATACGCATACTTTTTAAAACACTTAATGTCCTATTGGGAACAATCTTGGTGGTAGGTCCAATTGCCTGCTCTGCAACTTCCAAGGGATTGGAATTCAGATATAAAAGCGATGAATATGTGTCCTCGCTCCTTGCGGAAGCATCGTCAACCTATCCCTCAACTAACTTCATTGTTTTCAGCGACCCTCATATTTTTTCACCTGAACTAGGCATGGAAGGAGCGGCACTCGACGAGTACCTATCCGAAGACCGCAAACTGCTCCGTGAGAGTGAAAGAATATTGAAATCACTGGTTGAAATCATCAATCAAGAGGCGGCAGATTTTGTCATCATTCCGGGCGACCTGACCAAGGATGGAGAACTGGTTTCCCACGAGCTATGCGCTTCATACTTGAGTGAAATTGAAGCCAGTGGTAAGCAGGTCTACGTGGTACCAGGGAATCACGATATCCTCAATCCACATGCCAATAGCTATCAAGGTGATACTGCAACTCCCATACCGAGTGTTACACCTGAGGAGTTCTCACAGATATATCAGGCATTCGGATTCAATGAAGCTTTATACCGCGATTCCAATTCGTTAAGTTATGTGGTTGAACCACAGACAGGGCTCTGGCTTCTGGCACTGGATGCGTGCAGATATAAAGAAAACATTGGTAAAGATGAACCGGTCACCGATGGCGCTTTTAGTGCGGAGACTCTCGCTTGGATCGAACAGATGCTCATTGAAGCTACCCAACAGCGGAAGGCTGTCATGGTGATGATGCATCACGGTGTCGCTGAACATTACAAAGGACAGGAGAAGTATTTCGGTGAGTATATTGTCGATGATTATCAGGAGGTTTCACGACTCTTTGCTGCATATAATGTGCGTATGGTTTACACAGGACACTACCATGCTCAGGATATAACCATGGTAAGTTTCTCGAAGGAAAACAAATTTCTCTTTGATATTGAGACTGGCTCACTGGTAACATATCCGTGTCCCTATCGCCTGGTAAGAGTGACATCGGCACAGAGGTTGATTATCCGGAGTGGACGTGTGATTGCCATCGAAGGTTACCCTACTGGTTTTCAAGATTATGCACGGGATTATGTTGAAGGTGGTTTGGTTAATATTGCGGCAAGCGCTATCGAAGACTACGGGGTGAAATCAGACGCCGCCGAGAAACTGGCAAAACAGGTCAGTGTGGCTTTTCTGGCACACTATGCCGGTGATGAGAATTTACCTGCCGGGCAAGTCGCCATCAGTTCGAAAGGAACTGGATTTATGGGCTGGGTGGTTGTTTTCGTCCGCAAAGGGATGGTAAAAAGCCTATGGCGCGACTTGCCACCTTCTGACAACAATGTCATTATCAACCTGAAAACAGGGCAGATAGATTAAGGACAATCCGCTTACCTTTAATACAAAATGGATAGGCTATTTTATATCCGCATGATAACTTTGCAGAGACCTGACGTCTGATTTCCCCTCGCGGTAAGCGGCAATACCCTTGGCGGCGGCTATGGCAGCCGTCAAGGTGGTGATATAAGGTACTTTGTACTTGATTGCCGCTTTCCGGATATAAGAATCGTCGTAACGGCTCAGTTTACCCGCTGGGGTGTTAATGACAAGCTGGATTTCCTTGTTCTTGATGGCATCTGTGATATTCGGTCGCCCCTCATGCTCTTTCAATATCGTTTCTGCGGTAATGCCCTGGTTCTTCAGGACTTCGCAGGTTCCTGCCGTTGCTTTAATCTTGAAACCGAGCTTAGTGAACTGCCGGGCAACCTCGCCGGCGGCATTGTGGTCGCGGTCTGCAACCGTGATGAGTACGGTGCCTTTGGTGGGCAGGATAGAGATAGCTTCTTGTGCTTTCCAGAATGCCAGCCCGAATGAGTTAGCGATACCTAACACCTCACCGGTCGACCTCATTTCCGGACCAAGCAGGGGGTCCACTTCCGGGAACATACTGAATGGGAAAACGGCTTCTTTGATGCCATAATGCGGGATGTGCCGCCTTTTTAATTTCAGGCTCTTCACTGTTTTACCAAGCATAAGTTGGGTAGCCAGACGAGCCATAGGGATGGCGCAGACTTTTGAGACCAGTGGTACAGTACGCGATGCCCGGGGATTGGCTTCCAGCACATAGACAACATCCTTGCAGATAGCGTACTGGATATTCATCACACCGACCACCCGAAGTTCGCTGGCAATACGCCGTGTGTATTCTTCAATGGTATCGATATGCTTCTGAGGTATACTGACCGGTGGGATAACACAGGCGGCGTCTCCGGAGTGAACGCCCGCATATTCGATATGCTCCATCACGGCGGGGATGAAGACATTTTCGCCGTCTGACAGCGCATCGGCTTCAGTTTCAATTGCGTTTTCCAGGTAACGGTCGATGAGAATAGGACGGTCAGGGGTAACGCCCACAGCTGCCGTTACGTACATTCTCAGTTCTTCCTCGTCGTGGACAATTTCCATACCGCGCCCGCCGAGTACATAGGATGGTCGGACGATGAGTGGATAGTCAATGCGCTTCGCTACCACCAGCGCTTCGTCAAGGTTGCTTGCCGTGCCCGATTCCGGCATAGGAATGCCATATTTTTTCATCATCCGGCTGAACCGTCCGCGGTCGGAGGCGATATCTATAGAGTTTACTGTTGTGCCTAGAATCTTGATTCCAGACTCCTCTAGTTCCGCGGCAATATTCAATGGTGTCTGCCCACCGAACTGGACGATAACACCGAGTGGCTTTTCTTTCTCATAGATGCTAACCACATCTTCAACTGTCAATGGCTCAAAGTACAGCTTGTCCGAGGTATCGTAGTCGGTGGAAACCGTTTCCGGGTTGCAGTTGACCATGATGGTCTCATAACCCATGTCGCGGAGGGCGAAGGCAGCGTGAACACAGCAATAATCGAACTCAATACCCTGCCCGATGCGGTTGGGTCCGCCGCCCAACACCATCACCTTACGGCGTTTGCTTGCTGTCGTACGGTCGGGTGCGTTATAGGTGGAATAGTAATAGCAGGCATTTTCCGCCCCGCTCACCGGCACATAGTCCCATGCCTCAACAACTCCCAACTTAATACGACGTGCACGGATTTCCTTTTCTTTGGTACCAAGCAATTTAGCAAGATACCTGTCGGCAAAGCCATCTTTTTTCGCCTGGGTGAGCAGTTTATCCGGAAGCTTCTTGCCCTTGTATTTGAGGACTTTCTCCTCGAGTTCGACGAGTTCCTTCATCTGCTGGATGAACCAGGGTTTGATAAATGTTCTCCGGTAGAGTTCTTGAATATCAGCGCCTTTACGCAGGGCTTCATACATTACGAATTGCCGTTCGCTGGTGGGGCGGTTGAGCATCTGCATCAGTTCATCGAGCGACTTTTCGTAGAAGTTCTTAGCGAAACCGAGACCATAACGGCCGTTTTCCAGAGAGCGGATTGCCTTCTGGAAGGCTTCTTTATATGTCTTACCGATGCTCATTACTTCGCCCACAGCGCGCATCTGCGTACCGAGACGGTCTTCCGCATCGTGGAATTTCTCAAAAGCCCAGCGTGAGAATTTGACTACGACATAATCACCGGATGGTGTGTATTTATCCAGTGTGCCTTCACGCCAGTAAGGGATTTCGTCCAGTGTCAAGCCTGCCGCCAGTTTCGCGGAGATAAGGGCAATAGGGAAGCCGGTGGCTTTGGAAGCGAGCGCCGATGAACGTGATGTTCGTGGATTGATTTCAATAATCACCACCCGTCCTGTTTTCGGGTCATGGGCAAACTGGATATTGGTGCCCCCGATAACACCAATCTTTTCCACCACTTTGTAGGAATAGTCCTGAAGCTTTTTCTGTAGTGCTTCATCGATGGTGAGCATAGGTGCCGTGCAGTAGGAATCACCGGTATGAACACCCATGGCATCGACATTCTCAATAAAGCACACGGTAATCTTCTGATTTTTGGAATCGCGGATTATCTCCAGTTCCAGTTCTTCCCAGCCCTCGACGGATTCTTCAATCAGCACCTGTCCCACCATGCTGGCAGCGATACCACGACTAGCGACCACACGTAGTTCTTCCATATTGTAGACCAGACCACCGCCGGTGCCGCCCATGGTATACGCCGGACGGATAACCACCGGGAAGCCAATCTCCTTGGCATGAGCTTCTGCCTCTTCCAGACTGTAAGCAATTTTACTCCGGGGCATCTCGATGCCGAGTTCCGTCATCGTCTCTTTGAAGGCGAGACGGTCTTCACCACGCTTGATGGCATCCGGCTCCACGCCGATTACTTTAACGTTATACTTTTTAAGCGCGCCACATTCTGCCAGACTGGCGCTCAGATTCAACCCGGTCTGCCCACCAAGATTGGGGAGGATAGCATCCGGCCGTTCTTTTTCGATTATTTTAATCATGGTGTCCAAGTTTAGCGGTTCGATGTAGGTGACGTCAGCCATTCCCGGGTCGGTCATGATGGTCGCCGGATTTGAGTTCACCAGCACAATCTCATAACCGAGTGAACGTAAAGCCTTGCATGCCTGGGTGCCGGAATAATCGAATTCACACGCCTGCCCGATTATAATGGGTCCCGACCCGATAATCATGACCTTCTTAATGTCATTGCGCCTGGGCATTAATTTCTCCTCCTCAGCAGTCAGTTTTCATGGGATAAGCACACGGATAGAATGGTTTAATAACGGTAATAGCGGAGATTGAAATTTGGTGGGGTGAGGGAGTGTGGAAAACTTTGAAAAAGTGCAACCTGAAGTTTATTGACCGATACCACATCAGGTAATTTTGCACTATATGAAAGTGTAACTTGTGTGGTAAAAAATGTCAAGACATATTACATAGATATAATGGCAGAACATCCGTCGATTTCTTTGGTCAAATTAGAGGACGATAAATGTAAGAAAAATTAGAGGAAAAGGACAGATTTCTCTACTTTAATTTCGCTTGGAGGAAACTGATTACTTTTTGCTCCGAATCTGCTACTGCTTGGGCATTGTAAGTCGACGCACCTTGTATATTGAAGGCATGCCCTACTCCGGAGTAGACGTAATACTCATTTAGCTTGTTGCTACTATCTAGTAAACCGTGAGCCGCATCTGCAGTTGAAATTGGCACCAGGGCATCCGCATCCCCGTGAAACATCAATACTGGCGTTTTTATCTGAGTGACTATATCAATGAACTTGTATCTGACGAGGCGGTCATTCTCCGGTTTATATGGGGCACTGAAATAATAAGCACCATAATAGCTAACGATGCCTTTTACATCATCCCGCGTCGCAAGGATGAAAGCATAATAACCACCGAGGGAAAACCCTACCACTCCTATCCGGTTCGAATCAACATAAGCCAAAGATTTGAGACTTTCCAAGCCATCCCCCTGAATTTCGCGTATCCGGTCTGTGTACTTGCCACAGTCAGAAATAGTCCATGCCTGACTGGCTATACCAACGGGAGTCAAATAGTCCGGAGCTAATACCACGTAGCCCTGCTTCGCCAGCCAGGACGCGTATGAACGCTGATACTCCTGCAATCCATCCTTCCCGTGTAGCATTAAAATCGCTGGGAAAGGTCCAAACCCTGCAGGTTTATAGAAGTATGCAGAGATTTGTGCCCCACCACTCTGGTATGCGGCACGGTTGGTCGATTCATCCACGGTAAGAGTAATGGGATTGCTCGGTGCCGTCCAGACAATCGGCACAAAAGAAGGGGTTGTGGTCGTGGCTGGGGTCGTTGTAGTCGTGGTTGGCAGCGTGGTTGTAGTAGTTGTGGCGGTTGTGGAAGGTGTGGTAGTTTCAGGTGCAGATTCGGTGGATGTTGGCGACGTCGATTGGTTCGTCGGCTCGGTGGGTGGAATTGTCGTGGTCGATTCGTGTGCTGTAGTTGCTGTCGAAGATGTTGTAGAGGTATCGGCTTTTTGTCCGCAACCGGTGAAAGGCGTGAATATCATCAGGAAAATCATGGCAACCGCAAGAAATAAAGATGCTTGTTTCATAGTAGCACCTCCCTCAAACTGGGGTAGATTATTCTTTTGTTAGAAACTCTCTGATTCTCTTACTGTATCGCTGATAGAGATAGCCGCTGGCAAGGAGCAGTAATCCCAGCCCTATAAAAGCAACAATCCGGTAGACCATTGCCAGCGTGAAGACATCATAAACAAAAACTTTGCCGATGGCGATAAGGAGTAAAGCCAACGCACCCAGTCGCAAGAAACGGATTCTGTTGACGATACCGATTACCAGCGCAATCACCGCATAAAATGCCCAAAGACCAGTGATGGACAGGTTCTGGAAATTCCGAAGGGAGGTGCCCAGACTACCGATGCTATCAGTGGTAGACAGATTATACAGAGCACGGTCGAAGGCATTCAGGATTTCGGCGCTGAAAAGCCAGAGCGTAAAGAAATTTGCCGCGATGAAGAAAATCGGTATAGTGACTCTACCTTCTTGTTCATCCAACTTGTTTTTAGCCTTGACCATTAAGTAGCCCGCTAGGTATAAGCCAGCAATCCCGAAAAGGAATGCCAGAAGCCTTTCGTTAAGTAGGGGTTTAAAGCTGGAAATTTGAACAGGGGTGTCAAAAAAGAGCAGGCGTATCGCTGTAGTCGCAAAAATTCCATAAGCGAACCAGCGCAGTATCCGGGTATCCTTGAAAAATGATAACCAGACCAGAAGAGCGCCTTCCACAGACCAGACAATGGTTGTCCACATTTTATCACCGAATTGAATTGGAATGGCAGCAGTAAGCAGTACTACTGAAATACCTAGAGCACAATCCACGAACATAGGGTTACCAGTTTGTTTCCTTATAAAATAAGTGGCTAATACGCCATGACATAGAGCCAGTGTAAGGAAAAGGCAACCCATCCAGTCCTGTAGCTGTCCCCACAAGAAGGCACTGAAAATAGATATAATAATTGCATTTACAAACAATAGGGCTAAATCGACTTTCGTCAGAGGGTCTCGCCTCCAGACCAATTGATTAAGTATTGTGACCACGGCTAAAGCAAGAAGAAACAGCAGGCTGAGGTTAGCCCCAACTGTCGGGTTGGCAATATTTAAGTAGTCGACAAGTTCAATCCCAATTAACCACAGTGTAAAAATGTTGCCCGCAACAAAGAAAACGGCGTGTTCAATTTGCCACTGTTCCTCTTTGTACCGTCGGATGAGATAGCTGGCGATGTACACGGCGATAATCCCGACCATGAATGCGAGCATTCGGTCATTGAAGACCGGACGGTAAACATCTATCCCCAACACATTTCCTAACCACGAATCGAAGAACAGCAGGCGGATGGCTACAAGTCCGAAGCTGATATAGGCAGAGACTCGGAAGAATCTGCTTTTTGTAACCAGTGAAAGCCATATTAAGACTGCAGCCTGTGCCGCCCAGGTACCGGTTGTCCACACTACATCACCAAATTGCACAGGTATAGATGTCGTGAAAAGTACAATTGCTATCCCCAATGCAAACTGGCTTAATAGTCTGTCATTCGTTCGTTTGAAGGCAATATAGGCAAGCCCGGCAAAGAAAAGAGACAATAAAAAGAAGAAAGCGCCCATCCACGAACGGTAGTCATCCCAGAGTAGACTTGCGCTAATAGTCGCGTAACTCGTCGCGTTGAGCACCATGAGGGAGTAATCAAATCCTTGAGGCCTTCGCTTCCAAACGATGTGGAAGAGGCTGGTGGCTCCAACAAAAATCAGGAATAGTATTGTCAAACTTATCTCGATGGGAGCAATCCCAGTGGAATACCCGTAAGAACCATACCATACCCCGAAAAATATTAAGGAACAGACTAATCCGAATAAGGTAAACCAGCGCCAGTTTCTAAATGTGGATGTCGCTAGGACTCCAAGGTCAACTACCAGTATGTACACCAGCGCCCAGTATCCGGTGGCTGTACCGTTTGCTCCTGGAGTGTTAGAACCTGTCACCCCTAATATCAAAGGACCAAGAAACGCACCTATAATCCCAAGAAGCGCGAGTGACATTGAATTATATCGCAAAGCCATCAATACTGAGATGGCACACACAATCAATAGCAGTATCACAGCCAGTACGAGTGGTATGAGTTGATATGCCGCAAAAGCGGCGAAGATGGAAAGGTACATGATACCGATACCACCACCCGTCAGTGCCTGTGTCATCACGGGGTATTTCTTCCGCCAGAGATAACCCCCGCCCAGCATGATTAAGCCAGCGACAACACCCAGAAGAATACGTATGACTGGCAAAATCCAGTTTCTGTCGAAGGCATATTTCAAGAAGAAGCCGACACCGAACAGTAGCGCCAGTACGCCGATTCTTGCCAGCCAGTTCCCGCCAAGTATCTGCTCCCATTCCCCGGGAGGTCTTGGCGGTTTTGCTTCGCGTGGTGCAGATGGCGCTATTCCGATAACAGGTGGTTGCCAGTGTTCAACCGGAGGGCGGACAGGTTCTACTTGCACCGGTGGCTGACGGCGTTCACCCTGCGGCCGAATAGGTTCTACCGGTAAGGGGATAGCTTCAATTCCCTGTCTCTGCTCCAGCACGGTCAAGCGTTCGTTGATTTGGCGAACGGAGGCACGGAGACGTTGAACTTCTTCTTCGAGTGATTGGGCGGGCGGTTCCTGGGATTCAGAACTAAACGGTAGCAGACGGGCACCACAGAAGATGCAAAATTGGTTGGATGGCTGGTTCTCCCTTAAACAGTTGGGGCATTTCACAATACACCCCCTATGTCCTTTTTGCTTCCACTCTCACCACAGAAATCTTGCGGTGATAAGCGTGCACAGGATATGAAAGTCTGCGTATTATGGCACAATTATGTATTATAGTCAACTTATTGCTGTGCAGTGCTTAGAGTTACCTGATTCCAATATGTTATAATTGTTTCACCCCATCATGACAGCTAAAAAGAGCAAAATCATCGCCGTTATCGGTGGCAGAAACCCATCCGATGATGAAGCCCGACTGGCAGAAGAGGTCGGCAGAGAACTTGCCAGACAGAGCGCTATCCTCATCTGCGGCGGACTGAGCGGGGTTATGAAAGCCGCCTGTAAGGGCGTTCAATCCCGGGGTGGCATCACCATCGGCATTCTGCCCGGCAATGACGCGGCGACTGCCAACCCGTATGTACAGATACCCATTGTCACCAACCTCGGATATGCAAGGAATATTATTGTGGTTAAATCGGCACGGGCTGTCATTGCCATTGGTGGTGGGTATGGCACCCTGACAGAAATTGGCTATGCTCTGGATGCTAAGATACCAGTCATCGGCTTGGGAACATGGTCACTCTCCCGCAACCGCCGGGCAGACAAATCAATCATTCGTGTGCATAGTGCTCAGGAAGCAGTTAAAAAAGCCCTCGAACTGTCGGAGGTGAAGTAATGGTCACGATTCGCAGTGTCAAAGCCAGAGAAATTCTGGATTCACGTGGCAATCCTACCATCTCTGTGGAAATAACGCTCTCGGACGGCACCACCGGTATTGCATCGGTCCCCTCCGGTGCCAGCACCGGCAAGTATGAAGCCATAGAACTGCGTGACGGCGATAAATCTCGCTATAATGGTCTGGGAGTGCTCAAGGCAGTTAAAAATGTCAATACGAAAATCGCCAGGGCAATCAAGGGCATGCTCGCTGACGACCAAGCGGCCATCGACCGAAAAATGATTGAACTTGATGGCACACCTGACAAATCAAGGCTGGGCGCGAATGCCATCCTGGGTGTTTCCCTTGCCGTGGCGCACGCCGCCGCCAATCAAGCCCGTAAACCGCTCTACTGCTCCCTGCACAGTGCTAAAGAGTACGTTTTACCCGTGCCGATGTTGAACATTCTTAACGGGGGTAAACACGCCGCCGATTCTACAGATTTGCAGGAGTTTATGGTCGTACCGGCGGGTGCCAAAACCTTCCGCGATTCTTTGAGAATGGGCACGGAGATTTACCACGCCCTGAAAAAGGTGCTCAAGGATAAAGGCATGAACACCAATATCGGCGACGAAGGTGGATTTGCGCCCTCGCTATCCTCCAACAAAGCCGCCATTGAAGCCATCCTCGCCGCCATTGAAAAAGCGGGGTATAAGCCAGGGAAAGACTGTTTCATTGCCCTCGACCCCGCTTCCAGTGAATTCTATCAAGGCGGCAAGTACATCCTTACGAAAGAAGGCAAGTCTCTCACCAGCCAGCAAATGGTTGATTTTTATATCAAGTGGGTCGCTGATTATCCCATCGTGAGTATCGAGGACGGCATGGCAGAAGATGACTGGACAGGATGGCAACTGCTGACCAAAAAGCTCGGCGGTAAAATTCATCTTGTCGGGGATGACCTTTATGTGACCAATGTGAAGCGATTAAAACGAGGTATTAAGACTAAAGCCTCGAATGCCATCCTTATCAAGGTCAATCAGATTGGTACCCTCACGGAAACAATCAATGCTATCAAGATGGCGCACGGTGTCGGTTGGCGGACTGTAGTCAGTCACCGCAGTGGCGAGACCGAGGATACCACGATTGCCGACCTCGCGGTTGCCATGAGCACGGGACTAATCAAGACCGGCGCGCCCTGCCGTAGCGAACGTACTGCCAAATATAATCGTCTCCTGAAAATAGAATCGGAACTGGGTAAAAACGCCCGTTTCGCGGGTATCTCAGCGCTACGTCGCTAGAAGGGGAAAAAAATGGCGACCGCAATCATACCCGCCGTTTACGAGCTTGTGATACCCCTCCCTTATAATCCGCCAGGAGCCACCAACATTTACCTCCTGCGTGGTGATGATGGTTACCTGCTCATTGATGCCGGCTGGAACAACGACCCGGCATTCCATGCTCTCGGTGAAGGATTGTATGATGTTGGTGCCGATTTTAAGGACATTAAGCAAATTGTAGTCACTCATGCCCATCCCGACCATTACGGGCTGGTCGGGAAAGTGCACGAGCTCTCTAAAGCAAAAATCTACATGCACCGCAGGGACGAGGAAATTTTCCACCGCTATGCCGCCAGCGAAGAATACATGCGCCAGAGCGAAGAGTGGTTTTACAGTAATGGCGTTCCACATCGCGAAATACCCATCACCCGTATGCCTTCTGGCGGACCACGACCTACGGCTCAGTTACAGCAACCTGATGTTTATCTTGATGGCGGTGAGACTATCTCCACCGGTATCTTCGACCTGAAGGTTATCTGGACACCGGGGCATTCTCTGGGACATATTTGTCTTTACGAACCCAAGCACAAACTGCTATTTGCCGGCGACCATGTCCTGCCGGTCACTATTCCTAATATAAGTCTGGCACCAGGTTCTACAGGTAACCCCCTCGCCTCCTTCCTCAAATCGCTAGCACTGATTAGAAATCTGGATATTACCACTGTATTACCTGCCCACGAAAACATTTTCCATGACCTCAGAAAGCGCGTCGACGAAATCATTGAACATCGTGCAGTGCGGAGTGATGAGATAATGCAAGGACTGGGTACAGGTTCTAAGACTGCCTACGAAGTATCCAATTTGATTACCTGGATGCCGCAGTTTGGTGGTGTCAGATTCCACGACCTCATGCCTATGGACCAGCGTGCCGCCGTCTCCGAGACCCTGGCTCACCTCCGCGCCTTGACTGTCAACGGCAAGATAAAAATCATCACTCGAAACAATATGTTCTATTATCAACGTACACAGGCGTAATCCTAAAACTTGGTGTTGTATAATGGAACTGTATTCCTGAGAATTATATTCAGTAGGAGGAGATAACATGGCAGTTAGAATTGGAATCAATGGTTTCGGCCGAATCGGCAGACTCACCCTGCGTGCTATCAGAAAGTATTACCCTGACAAGCTTGAAGTTGTTGCTGTCAACGACCTGGCTAATACCAAAACTAACGCCCACCTGCTGAAATGGGATAGCAACTATGGTAAATATTCGGGCACAGTTGAAGCCGGCGATGGCGCCATCGTGGTTGATGGCAAGAAAATCAAAGCACTCGCAGAGAGAGACCCCGCTAAAATAGCATGGCGCGACCTAGGCGCTGATATCGTCATTGAATCGACTGGTCTCTTCACCGATGCCACTAAAGCCGCGGCGCACTTCCAGGGAGGTGCTAAAAAGGTCATTATCTCCGCTCCTGCCAAGAATGAGGATATCACCATTGTTATGGGTGTGAATGAAGACAAATACGACCCCGCCAAACACAAGGTCATCTCTAATGCTTCCTGCACCACCAATTGCGCTGCTCCGATGGTCAAAGTCCTGCACCAGAGTTTCGGTATTAACCGGGGTTTGCTTTCAACCATACACGCCTACACCAACGACCAGCGTGTCCTCGACGTCGTCCACGATGATTTAAGGCGCGCGCGGGCGGCGGCTCTCAGTATCATTCCCACCACCACCGGTGCCGCGAGGGCAATTGCGCTCGTGATACCCGAACTCAAAGGCAAACTCAATGGCGTCGCTTTCCGCGTGCCCACACCGACTGTCTCGATATGTGACTTCGTAGTCGATGTTAATAAGACCGTCACAGTGGAACAAGTAAATCAGGCATTCAAGTCTGCCGCTCAAGGACCGCTCGCTCATATTCTGGAGTATAGCGAGGAAGAACTGGTCAGCATGGACTTCAAGGGTAATCCACACTCATGTATCTTTGATGCTTTAAGCACCATGGTTCTCGATGGCACTATGGTCAAGGTTATCGGTTGGTACGACAACGAGTGGGGGTATAGTTGCCGCCTCGTCGACCTGGTGGTCTATGTTGCCAACAAGGGATTATAATCGCTACGAGCTTTCAGAGTTCGTAATTGGTAACCGGAAGCTAGTCGCGATACCTTTTGGTTTATTGTGAAATGTCTTGAGAACAGGTATTCTCTATGTATACATTCAAGGCTAATAACAATTTAGAGGCAAATCATGAATGAAATTATGTCCATAGAAAGGCGCTTTCGCTATGATTGTTCAGGTAAATGGTTTAAGGGTAGTGTCCACGTACACACAAACAGGTCCAGTGGCCGCCTGACTCTGGCTGAGGTGACTGCTTTCTATGCCGAGGCAGGCTACGACTTCATCTGCATTACGGATAAAATAGTCCCCTTTATCGGGAATTCAGATGACAAGCATCCCCTTCTGGTGCTGAACGGGATAGAAGTGGAGGGAGAAGATGACCAGGGCTCTTTCTACCATGTTGTTTGTATTGAAGGTGTTGATGGTATCACCGGGGACACAAAGTTAACGGAAGTTATTTATAGAGTACGGGCACAAGGAGGTATCCTTATCTGGGCTCATCCGCACTCAGTCAATAATACAGTAGAGGAAGGGCTTCGCCATGGTTTTCATGGTATTGAGGTATTCAACTCTATCAACCAGGTAGCCTTCGGAAAAGGCACGGCGGTTTATCATTGGGATGCCTCACTGGTACATCAGTCTGATATGCTCGGTTTTGCTACCGATGATGCCCACTTTCTCAAGGGAGTTCCAGCCGAAAAAGGTGGGTGGATTATGGTTAATGCACCGGAGCTCTCCCGTGATGCGATAATGGCATCAATCCATAAGGGGAACTTCTACAGTTCTACTGGCCCGCTATTCAAATCAATATCTATCGAAGAAAGGAATCGGATAGTGGTTAAGACTTCTCCCATCATCTACGCACGTTTGGTCGGTACCAGAGGAGAGAGTAAGTTCAGAGGCACTTCTGACAGGGAACAGATGACTGAGATGCATTTCAGGCTTTCCGACGACTGGCATTATGCACGCCTAGAGATTGAAGACGCTTTCGGTAAAAAAGCGTGGAGTAATCCTCTCCTTGTCGGTAAAAAGTAATGACTCTTTGCAGTTCATACCGTACACACTCAAGTTGCCTCAAATTCACGCCTGTGCTATAATTTCACTCGTCACTGGGGATTAGTCTAGTGGTAGGACAGCAGACTCTGGATCTGTGAGGAGAGGTTCGAATCCTCTATCCCCAGCCACTACTAAGGTGATTTTATTACCATCATAGGACAAGCGGTATTTTCCGCTCCAGTGCGGTAGCAGATATGAGAAGCTGTCAATGAGGAGGTGAAACATGAAGGGTAGTATGGCTCTTCTAATAGCCTGTATTCTGGTTTCAGTCTCAGTTCTCGGTTGCCGAGCAAAGCCAACTACAACACCGTCGACTACAACCCCTGCGTCTGCTCCAACGTCGACAACTGCCACAACAACTGAACCGATTACGCCGACTTCAACAGCACCACCGACAACAGCACCACCTCCAAGTGATGGAAAATACCGACCGCCTCAGGGTAATTATGCTTATGATTTTTCTCTTGCAAAAGGTACTGGAGTCAGATTGGACGAGCATTATTGGCCGACTTTTGAAGGTGAGCCTGATAGTTTTGAAACTGTCCAATCAAATGATTTTGGGGGCTGGAAAAGTATTGAGTTCGTGCGTATTAGCGATGCAGATTTGCCCGTTCCAGCAGAGTATCTTGATGGGTATCTTGAGTTCGATCTCAACGCTCTCATGGAGCACCATATCACACCAGAAATTCCCCAAGGAAGAATCGTTTACCAAGAATACCTACAAAAAGACACGACCATTCTGTTTGCTGTTCTTGTTCTTCCTGGTGGCTCAAATATGCTCATGAATGGGGAACACCTCGATGCCATTCGAGGTGTTTATATCGTAATTCAGGGAGCTTACAGTTACGTCATTAGTACGCAAATTTCCACGGGAATGTACCCATCATCCCAAAGTAAGACTCAAAAAGAATACATCCAGCAATTGAAACAAGATCTGGAAAGTTTTTACGGTGGAATTGAATTCGAAACTGACTTGGATGTCGGGAGAGATTTTGTCCCACCTCCGCCAACACCAGCTCCCAATCCAATCGACTGGATCCCAGATATGAAAATTCCGACCGGGCTGTTCTTCCCAGATATGGAGAGCAGCAATTTTTCTCGTTATGGTGGTAAAGCCTTAATGACCAAAGGGGACTGGATTCTGTACATGGCTAGTATACGATCAATTTTGCCCGTTCCTAAAGGTTGGACAACTGAAGAAACTGGACAAGGAACTTATATCATGTTCATCCCTACAGGCGACCCCCAAGGAGAATTTGCGATTCGAATCAGCTTAGGTTTTTATTGCTATTATGAGGATGACTCAACAACTAGCAATGACCCCATCGCCGAAATTCTTGAATCCGCCAAGGACCAAACAGATATCGCCGTGATAAAAAGGGAAATCATAGATGCAGACAGAGGGTATTTATTCCTAAAAGTCAAAACCGACTTCGGAACGAACCGATACCTTTTGTATTATGCTACTAAAAGTGCCATGTTTAATGATGGCTGGGGATATACTTTTTCGGTTTACACTGATGAGAAAGATTGGGGTCGGTACTACCCAATTATCGTAGCGATTGTGAAAAATTGGTATACCTCTGATGGAGTGTTTATCGGTGCCCAGTTGCCAGATACGCTCGTCAAGTAATATCAGGCAGATGATTGGCGGATTTTCAGGTCAGTCGTTTGTTGTTGTTTTTTAATAAGCAACTGCTGCAGCGCCGAAATAAGTCGTTTCTTCTCGAAGAAAGGTTCGGAATGTTTCCAGTGCGCGTAGTGGATTGGATTTGAACTACCGCATGAATTTGGCTTCTCACAAAAACAACCGGCCTTGTGCTCTAATCATTTGACGAACACGTCTGGGTATAATAGACTTATGTAGCTGGTCGTGTAGAGGATACGAGTAGTTCCTGTAACATCGGAATAAATTGCTTTTTCTCGAATGAAAGTTCGGGAACTGTCCAGAGTGGCCAGCCAGTATTTTTCTAACGTTACTCTAAATATAGAATTTTAACCTGCATTGCGGGGTTACTTAGGAGGTCGCTGAATAATGTCCGCTCCAAAAGAGATGAAACTGGTCATTACATTCGAGGATGGGAGTAAAAAAGAGGTTAAGTACACCCTGAGTCCTCTGAGAAGCGGTGATAATCCGCACCAGGCTGGTTATGTAGGTGAGCCGGGCGGTTCTTACACGGAGGTCATCGAGGGGCGGGGCATGGGATTCACCAACCATATCGACCTGAACGGTTACGCGGTCGCTGTGGAAATCAGTAAAACTATGGCATTCCTGAAAGATAAGCGCACTGAGGCGGTTGTTATCAACAAACATACCAATCCCGCCGTCTACGCCGCGCGTACTAAACAAATCGATGCCCTTTTAGCCGCACTGACAACCGATAAGAAATCGCCGTTCGGCGGCGTCATGGCAACCTCGTCCAAACTTACCCGTGAGACTGCCAACCATCTGGTGGAAAAGAATAAAGCGGAAGGATTCGTGCTGGATGTCCTCGCGGCGCCGGGTTTCGAAGCTGGCTGTGTAGATATGCTGGCTGATGTGATGAAAAACCTGCGCATTATCGATGTTTCACCGCTCGATAGCTGGGATAAAATACATTCGGGTGTCTTCGGATACAACATGAAATGGACAATCGGCAATAAGCCGGTCGTCACTGAGGTTGACAGGACTTCGTTCTTCAATTCGAAATACGGCATGGAAGTGCTCTCGAAACGCAAGCCTACCGATAGCGAAATGAAAGATGCTCATCTGGCATGGATTGGCGCCAAGGCAATACAGTCGAACTCATTCGCTTTCTGTAAGGATGCTGTTCTGCTGGCGCAGTGTGGCGGACAGACCAACCGTGAGGACTCGGCGAAATTTGCCAGTGAGCGCGCTACTGAGTTTGCGGTTTCTTTGAAAGGTTCGGCGGCGGCAACCGATTCCTTCATCTTTGGCCGCGATAACATTGATCTTCTGCAGAAAATGGGGGTAGCGGTTGTTATCCACCCAACCCGCAAACTGCTGACTACCGGCAGTCTCAAACCGGACGAGGACATCCTGAAGGTAGTCAATGAATACAACATGGTCATGCTGCGACCGTACCTGACTGGCGCTGACGGACAGCAGAAAGCCTGGAGAGTGTTCCGTCATTTGTAAGATTGTCCGCAATGACGGTGAACTGATATAATCATAGCTGTCTTGATACAAGGCGCATTCGTCTAGCGGCCTAGGACGCGTCCCTCTCAAGGACGAGATCATGGGTTCGAATCCCATATGCGCTACCAAACTTTCTATTTCGTATCTAAAATGACTGATTGTTATAATTGCCTCTAAATCCGGTATGCACTACCAAACCTCCTTGGCTCATATCTTCACCCAACTGTAAATACCAAGTATCAACGTACAAACAAGATACAATCACCAACCTTCAGCAAAGAAGACCAGTTAATTTATTCACTTTAAACTCATTTAGTGTTAAAATGTCGGCAAGTCAAAGCTTTGTATGGAGACAAAAAATGGACAATATGTACGTCAATAAGCTGATAGAAGGCATAATCGAAGGTAAAATTGTTTTGCCCGATTTCCAAAGGGATTTTGTATGGGATTCTGACCGTGTAAGAGAACTAATTGTTTCCGTCCTTGGTGATTATTTTATTGGATCTATGTTGATGCTAGATGATTTCCGGCAAGACGACTGTCCTTTTGCTTTAAGACTTATTTATGGTGTTAAAGATATAAACAAGTTTGCAGAAATTAAACCTGTCGTACACGTTATTCTTGATGGTCAACAAAGAGCGACAGCACTACTTTATGCATTAACGCAACCGAAGCTGAAGTTAAAAAACAGAAAAAATCCATACAAGTTTTATATAAATATTCCAAATGCCTTGAATGGAAAATGGGATGACGCCGTAATTGCAATTAACACCGCTAATAAAAAGGAACTCGACAAAATAGATTCTTCACCAGACAACATTCAATTAACTGACTTTGCTGATCCGCAAAAGTTATACAAAAAGATTAAAGATGATAACCCAAACTTCAGAAGCATATCCCAGCTTTCCGATCAATTCAGAACCCGTCCAATCAATGTAATTTCTTTATCGAAGGGTACCAGTATACATAGAATAGCGGAGACTTTTGAAAGAGCTAATAGGTTTAGCGTACCTTTGACTACGTTTGAACTACTTACAGCTAGATTGCGAAAAGATGGAATTAAATTGCCAGAGTTATGGTCAGAAGCACGAAATAAATATGATTTCGCCAAGGGTGGGAATATTGATCCGGAGGTCATCTTAAGGGTCATTTCTTTGCTTAAAGGTTCAGGCACGAAGCGTGGAGATTTGCTTGATTTAAAATCTGATATCTTCAAGGAAGATTGGGCTCAATCCTGCAAATGGTTAAACTTTGCCTATAAAAGATTAACAAATGTTAAGCAAGGATATGGTGTTCTAACTTTTCATAAGTGGTTGCCTTACACAACCATGTTAGTCCCACTTGCTGCGATCCTTGGTTTTCTCAACTATAATAAATTCGACAATCCTAATAATTACAGCAAAATAGATCGGTGGTACTGGACTTCCGTATTCTCAAATAGATACGATGAAGGTGCTTCCTCAAAACAAGAGACCGATTATGATGATCTGAAGGAATGGATTAAAAAAGACGACGAGATCCCTGAGTTTATTAAGGATTTTGTCCCAAATAGAGACGTGAATTTCACCGTAGAGAAACAAAACTCAGCCACTTACAGGGGTATAATAAACCTTATAGTCCTAAAAGGAGCTTTTGATTTTCAAAATGGTCAACCTCCTATACTCGATGAAGAGCATGTACAAGATGACCACATTTTCCCAAAATCAATTTACTCTGAGCATCGTATTTTAAATAGGACTCTTTTGACGACAAACGCTAAAAAGTCTAATACCCCACCTTCTATTTATTTCAAACAAAAGTTGCAGCAATATGGTGAATTTAAATTAAAAGAGATACTAGCTTCACACATCATACCCAAAGAAGCATTGCCGTTTTTGCTTACAGACTCTATTCAAGGTTTCTTAAAAGAAAGGAGGAAAGCCATTATAAAAGAGATAAAACAAAAAGTTAAAAGCATATCTTAACTACGTATAATTGATTTAAGTACTGTCAAAGTGGCTTAATTTTTAAAAGTTTCTCGCTACCATTTTGCTACCCAACTAAACTGAACCATTTGGCACATAGAATTACTGCACGCTCAAAACAGAATATCCCTCACCAATATGAAATTATCAATTTGTATCTAAAATGATTCCGTGGTATAACTTCTCTTAAATCCCATATGCGCTACCAGACCCAACTTTTCCACACTGCAAAATAAGGGCTATTTGCGAATTGGCGGTGACATACTCTAGCTGAGGCTTCGAGTCCCCTTAGCTTTACCAGAGAGGACTATTCCACAGCAAATTCCGCAAGTTTTCTAAGGTAGAACGGCATTATATTCTATCTGCCGCTAAACTACCATCGGCATAGCTAGATGAACAGACGTTAATACCGACTGATGCCCCTATAGATACGATTATTGCTGTGTTCCAACCGGGACAATCACTGGCCTGGGGTCTATTACTTTTCGATCAAAAAATAGTATTATCAACTGCACACATTGTCTGGCAAACTCAGCTAATGAATCAAACGCGTGAGGTGCGCCGTCAAATATATGTAACTCAACACCGGCGCCGGCTTTATTTAGAGCATGATACATGTTAAAACTTTCACTGTTCGGGACAACTTGGTCAGCATTGCCATGAATCAAAATCGTTGGTGGGAAACCCTTATTTGCATAATTTATCGGGCTGGCTTTAGCTGCAACTTCGTTATTCCCCGCTTTACCAAGTAGCTTATTTTCCGCATCATTTTTATTGTAATGCACTGTTGTCGGTGGGTAGATTGCTGAAATGGCAGCACATTTCGAGCTTACGTTCATGTTACCGCCTTTTCCCTCAAACGCGTCCATATCACAACCCATCATAAGAGCCAAGTGCGCACCTGCTGAATTTCCAGTTACACATATTTTCCCCTCATCGATACCCAATTGATTTGCGTTTGAACGCATCCACCTGATGGCGGCTTTAACATCATGAATCTGCGCAGGCCAGGGTGCCTCTCCTGACAATCGATACTCGCAGGCAACCCCGACAAAACCATACCTGGCAAGTTGAATGCCATAATACCTTAACTGGCTCCGGTCCCCGGATTGCCAGGCACCGCCGTGAATGATTAGCACACCGGGACGATTATCTCCTTCTATTGGTGGACGGTAGATATCGCATTTTAAATCTCGATTGCCGGTAGTTCCAAATACCACATCATTTTCAACAGTAACTCTACCTGGTAATAGCTGTAACATAATCCTTCCTCCTTATATGTTGTGGTTTTTCTATTCTATCCTCAGTGGCTATTCATCTTGGGCAGGGATTATTCTGCCAGACGCTTTTGTATAGTATACCATGCCCATGCACTGATAAAAGTAGCACACAGCCCAACTATCTATCTATTTCATTCTTCTCTCAAATAGGAGTTCGGGGTACTGTCTACAAGACAATTAATTGATCCTAGATGGTCACTCCGTTTTACCATTGGTCAAGACACCCCAGCCAGCTTTGCTCGTAACAGTTGATACAACTTCCGAATAAGGCATGGATATTAACTGTAGATTCGGTATATCTGTTATCTTAATGCAGGATGACAGGTGAGGGAGACTAGATGCATCCCCCCGATCAAGTCGGGGGTCGGTATGACAAGTGGGGGAAGGATGTCGTTTGACCGTAAAGAACCCGCAAGTCTATAGTCTTACATACATAGAAAGGATAAAAGCAATGAAAGTTATAAGATTCATCTTGTTATCGGTGGTGATGCTGACCTTATGTGTAACCATCGGGTGTACCAGTGCGCCAAAATCGGCGATATCCTGGCTGATAGTTCCCAATACGAGGGGAAAACGATAATCATTAAAGGGACAGTGGGAGAAACCGTCTGGCTGGCGGCGGCGGAGAAGGGCACTTATCAGCTGGGTGACGGCACTGGGACCATCTGGGTTATCACCAACCAACCATCGCCTCAAAAAGGACTATCGGTAACCATCGAGGGAACAGTGCAATCGGCATTCAGCATCCTTGGTAAGTCATACGGGACAGTGCTGATGGAGACAAAGGCATTAAGGTAGTAATATAGAAGAACGGACACTTATAGTTGGAACACACATCACAGACTACTGTCCTGTATAGATTCCCCCTATTGAGCGGCGTCTTTTTCGGGGGCAGGTTCAGTTTTGCGATTCAACTTGAGTTTGTATTCTTCAGCAGTAAATGGTGAATAGCCAGCAACGGATTTTACACCATCTTCTGCAATTAAAAGTCCAGTTCCACACTTAGTGCAACTTTGATTTCGCGGCTGAAGCAATGCCCAACCAAAATATCGTTCGCCGCATTGCGGACATTTACCTTCAATCATAGTCGCCACCTTCCAACAAAAAACCGACCTACTATAGGTCGGTTTCACCACTAACTCACTATCACCCAGGTGACCAGATACAGGTGATACTTCATAGTACCCTATGTAAAGTAAAGAAAAATCTTATACTATTGTTACCTCTATTTTAACGTATTAATAGATAAAGTCAAGATACCAATATTATCTTATCTTCACCATTTTTGTAATGCCTTTCAGGTAACTTCAACAATACTGAAATAGACCTGCTTACAAAACGGATGTGTATCATAGGCAGGCATTACTACTTGTGATTATCTTGCTCCGAACCATTTAACAATTGTTTGATTGCTTCCAGGAGTTCCTGCGCGCTGAATGGCTTGGTCATATATTTATTGGCACCCATAACCGTGGTGCTAAGTTTCTTATTAAGCTCCTGGTCGATAGCCGTGAGCATCACCACCGGGATGCTCTTCGTAACCGGGTCTTTCTTGATTGCATAGCAGGCAGTAAGACCATCCATCTTAGGCATCATCATATCCATGATAACAATTTCCGGTTTCTGGCTATGAACCGTGTTAATTGCTTCCTCCCCGTCTCGAGCCTCGATTACCGTATATTCCCGGCTCAGTATTTTGCTTACCAGCTGTCTGACGCCTGGTTCATCATCGACAATGAGCACCCTTTTTTTGTCCACATCATCCATATATTCTAAATCTCCTTTTCTAAGGCGATAATCATATCTGCGTACTGTCTTTTAACTTCCGCCTTTTACTGGTACTCTCTCTGCGGCTTTTACTGCCAGGAAAGCTTTGGCTATAACGGGGTCGAACTGGATTCCAACACACCGCTCGATTTCCTTCAAGGCTTCTTCCACAGGCATCGCTGGGCGATAAGGGCGGTCTGACGTCATGGCATCATAGGAATCAGCCACTGCCAGAATCCTGGCTCCCAGTGGTATTTGTTCATGGGTAACGGTCTGATGGAGCCCGCCGCCGCCATAATGGTCGTGGTGATGCGCAATCATCTCAACCACCTTATCATTGACGACCGGTTTGACGATGCCCGCACCCACATGGGCATGAATCATGATGTGCTCATACTCCTCATTAGTCAGCCTGCCCGGTTTATTTTGAATCATCTGGTCGACGGCAATTTTACCGACGTCATGAAGCAAACCCGCCCAGCGCAAGTCCGCAATATCGTCTTCTGACAGACCAAGCTTGTTACCGATGGTTACCGAATATTCTGCGACTCTTCGCGAATGACCGCCTGTATATTTATCTTTAGCTTCCAGGGCATAAACCAGCGCCTCGATAGCGCCGAGGAAAAGCTTCCTTATTTCATTAGTCTGCTCTCCGACTTTCTCCTCCAGAGAATGCTGGTATTCGCGTATCTGAAGCTGGAGGTCCCTTTTCTCCAGAGTCCTTTCAACACTCATGACAACCTCGTCCAGATTAAAAGGCTTACAGATGTAATCTTCGGCGCCACGCCTCATGCATTCGATAGCGACACTGGCTTCGGCAATCGCGGTCGCCATAATCACCATGGTGTCAGGGTAGTTAGCCTTGATTTCTGGAAGTGCCTCAATTCCGGATTTACCTGGCATATTTACATCCAGAATCACCAGTTCAATATGGTTGCTTGCCAACGCGACTAACGCCTGCTCCGCAGAGCCTGCCTCTTCACAGTTATAGCCTACTCTTGACAGCTTCTGGCGAAGAAGCCTTCGAATCGAGGATTCGTCATCAACAATCAATATTCTTTTCTCATTGTTCGCCATCTCTATCTCCTTTCCGCAGTGCTTATTCCTCTCCGCTCACAGATTAGCTATATATCCGGAGAATTTAGACCACCACCATTACCTTTCGGACAATAGCCCTGAGTTCATCAGGAGTGAATGGCTTGGGAAGGTACGGCCGTCCGGTTTTCTCAAGGAATTCTTTGATATGACCACTCAAGACATCGCCGGTAGAGAATATGAACGTTTTAATTGCACCGGGATTTTCGTTCTCCAGTTGTTGGTAGAGCTCCATGCCGTTCATATGCGGCGTCCTGATATCGCTAATACAGAGGTCATAATTCTTTTTCCTCAACATATCCAGACCGACCTCGCCATTTACCGCAATGTCAACTTGAAATCCTTCCGCAGTGAGCGTCCGCTCACAAATCTTGGCGATGCCCGGTTCGTCTTCAACGACCAGAACACTTTTTATACTGCCGTTATCCTTTTCCATAATTCACCTCTTTTGCCCCAATGACCATTAAATCGGAAGCTCCACAATGAAAGCGGCGCCTTTACCGACCTCGCTTTCCGCGGATATGTTGCCGCCATGCTCAGCTATTATTCCATGGCAGATGCTCAATCCGAGCCCGGTTCCCTTGCCTACCTCCTTGGTAGTAAAGAAGGGGTCGAATATTCGCTTTAAATTCTCTTGAGGAATCCCGGGACCATCATCGGCAAATGAAATTCTTACGTTTTTATCAACCCTCTCGGTCGTAATGGTCAGTGTGCCACGATGGTGCGACTCAGTCATGAAAAACTCGGCGTTGATGACAAGGTTGAGAAAGACCTGCTGTATCTGGAAGTAGTCTATCATGATTTCCGGAAGGTCGGAGGCAAGCTTCTTAATAACCTGGATGTTATTGACTTTTTGCTCGTAAGCGCGTAATTTCAACACATCCTCAATCACGTTATTTATTCTGGTTGACTGCTTTACAGCCGCATGCTTCCGCGCGAAAGTCAGTAGATTTTTCACAATATTCGCAGCTCTCTGTGCCTCACTATTGATAAGGTTCAGGTCTTCCTTAATGTTATCGGGAACACCCCCCTCTATTAGTAGTTGTGAAAAGCCAATAACGCTGGTCAGGGGGTTGTTCAGTTCGTGGGCAATACCGGAGGCAAGCTCACCAACAGAAGCCAGTCGGTCAGTAAGCATGAGTTGCTGTTCCATCTGCTTGCGCTCTGAGATGTCTCTCATTACATGGACAGCGCCTTTAATATCACCATTTCCATCAAATATCGGCGATGTAGCCACTTCGACAAAACTCCCCAATGCAGGCTCAAGGAATTCAGCCCTTGCCGGCTTTTTAGTCTGTAACGTCTTTTGGAGAGGGCAATCTTGATGAGGGCAGTCTCTATTCAGTAATTCGTAACACGCTTTGCCAAGGAGCTCTTGTGGTTCCTTCTTGAACATATTAGCGTAAGCCATATTTACTCTGGTAATCCTGAAATTATTATCCAGAATACAGACCATATCAGTCAGAGAATCAAAGGTCGTTCTCCATTCCTGGGCTGCCATTTCCAACCGCTTCTCTGCTATCTTTTGCTCGGTGATGTCAACAGTGATACCTCTCAAGCCGACACCTTTGCCGTTTCTAATAATAGCAGAGCCATAAACCATCGTCGGGAAGGTGCTACCATCCTTTTTGAGACCTGTATACTCAATGCCGCCCAGAGTCTCGCCCTGCAATAGTCTTTGAGTGTTTCTCGCCGCCCGGTCTCTATCCTGTGGAACCATGTTTTTAAGATGATGAATCGGTTCTGTATCCTGGCGTGTATACCCATATAGTTTCATCGTGGCTTCGTTGGTGTAGTTAATCATACCGTTTTCGTCCGTTTCCCAGATGCTCAGAGGTAGCATTCTGGCAAGGTCTCTGAACCGGGCGCGGCTCTCCCTCATCGCATCCTCAGCCCTTTTACGCTCTGTAATATCGATATAGAGCAGTTGGAATTGCTTTTTCCCATCCCAGACAATTTCCTTGCGGAAAGCCTGGAGGTGGCGAATGCCGCCGTCTTTACGCCTGATACTGAGTTCATAGCCGAGCGAAGTCGTCTCCCCGCTCCTGAATTTTTCACTTCGGCGGAGATATTCGGCATAACTCTCGGGAGTATAACGTTCCTTGACAGGAGTGCTACGCAATTCCTCAATATTATCGAAGCCGTAGATGTCAAGAATCGCCCGGTTTGCGTATATGATTTTTTCATCTTTGTCGAAAACGACGACTCCCATAGGGGAGTTGTCAATGGAGTTCCGGTAGTTCTCTCCGCTTTCTTTTAAAGCCCGTACTGCCTCTTCACGTTCGGTAACATCCCGGGCAATACCCTGCATTGCGACGACTTTGCCGCTATCATCTAAAACGTAAGTAGCGCGTTGCTCTATCCAGTTGATTTTCCCATCCTTACGTAGATAGCGTACAACGAATGACTTATCTCTATACTCCTGCAAGTTATTCATGATGGATCGCAGCTTTTCTCTATCTTCCGGATATATCAGGTTGGTGAGCAGTTGAGGGTCAGCGTAATATTCTTCCGGCGTAAATCCGCTGATCCGGGTGGCGGCACGACTGACATATTCGTAACCAGGATTGTCGCCAATACGATAGCGGTAGATGAAGTCCCGTGCATTCTCCGCAAGACGACGGAATTGTTCTTCGCTGTTTTTCAGCGCCTCCTGCATACGCTTCTGCTCGGTCATGTCGTTATAAAGAACCTGGTACTGTTTCTTGCCATCCCAGAGCACCTCCTTACGGAATACCTGTAAATGGCGGATGGTGCCGTCTTTATGCACGATACTGATTTCATATTCGTTCGGTACCGGTTCACCACGTCGCCTTTTCTCCTGGCGCAGGACATGCTCGGCGTAGCTTTCGGGTGTGTAACGTTCACTGACTCCGGTTGCATTCAATTCGTCAATGCTCTCATAGCCATAGATAGCCAGCATCGCCCGGTTCGCATATAAAGTATCCCCGTTTTCATTGACAATGCGGATGCCCAGCGATGAACTGTCCAACGAGTTACGGAAGTTCTCTTCGGAGGCTTTCAAAGCCTCCTCTGATTTTTTACGGTCGGTGATGTCTCGTATAATACCTTCGATTGCGATGACTTTACCATCCTTATCGTAGATAGGAACAGTCCGCTGTTCTGTCCAGAAGATTTCACCGTCCCTGTGTACCCACTGCAAAATAGCCGGTTTATCCAAGTAGTCCTGAGGATGAGATGTTATTTCTCCCAGAAAAGAGCGGCTATCGGGATGAGCGATTTTGAATATTAGTAATGGGTCGGCATAGAATTCATCCGGCGCATAACCGGTGATACGAAGCACTGCCGGGCTGATATAGTCAAAACCAACTTTAGGTGGACTGCGGAAGCGGAAGATAATATCGCGAGCGTTTTCTGCCAGACGGCGGAAGCGTTCTTCACTGATTTTCAAAGCCGCCTCAGCCAGCTTCTGTTCTGTGGCATCGAAATAGAGCAACTGGTACTGTTTTTCTCTTCCCCAAATCACTTCCCTACGGAAAGCATGAAGATGGCGTACCGTGCCATCTTTACGTACAATATCGACTTCATAGTCCAGTGATTCCGTATGACCGTTCATGAATTTTTCATGACGCACCAGGTACTCAGCATAAGATTCCGGCGTATAGCGGTCTTTTGTGGGGGTATTTCTCAATTCCTCAGTGTTTTCAAAGCCGTAGATGCCCAGCAAAGCCCGGTTGGCATAGATGATTTCCCCTTCCAGTTTGAATACCATAATCCCCACAGGTGAGTTATCAATAGAGTTGCGGAAATTCTCCTCGGATTCTGTTAGCCTCTCTTCCTCTCGTTTGTGCTCCGTGATGTCACGTATGAAGACAATCATGCTGCCTGCGCCGACCTTAATGTAGTTAACACTAATCTCAACGTTAATAATTCTGCCGTCTTTGCACCTGTGATAGGTTTCAAAGCGGTCACTGCCGTTCTTCATTATTCTGGCGATGCGTGCTGCCGTTTCTTCGGGTCTTTCCACTGCCTCGATATCGGGAATGCTCATCTTTAGTAGTTCATCGCGGCTATAACCCACGAGCCGACAGTAGGCATCATTGACATCCAGAAACCGCCCCTGCATATCTGCGAGCCAGAAGCCATCTATGGTGGTCTGAATGATGGTCTTATACTCTATCTCCGCCAGCTTGCGTTCGGTTATATCCAGGTACATCCCCAAATTGGCACGCCGACCGTTGTAGTTAATGGGAGTAACGGATTGTAATACCCACCGCATATCATCATTTTTATTTACTGTCCGGAACTCAAATGGTTCTGTCCGTCTGCCACTGAACATCTGGAGGGTATTCTGACGCACCAGCTCGCGGTCTTCAGGATAGACATACTGCATGACATCCATTGCCAGAACCTCTGCTTCTGTATGACCCATGTCCTGGCATAATTGCCGGTTGACGAACTTAAACCTACCGTCCTGTATAATAGACATACTGACGGGCGCATTGACCACGATGTTTTCCAGAAGTTCTTCATACCGTTTCTGTGCGGTCAGGTCATGGAAAGATACCAGCCTGACATCTCTACCCTGGTAGGTAACGCTTTTCGCTTTGATTTTCACCGGGAATTTTGAACCATCTTTCCTCTTGAACATTGCTTCATAAGGCTGGTCATAGTGCGCGCCGATATTTTTTGATATGAAGTCGAGGGATTCCTCTGCTATAAAATCGTTGATGTTTTCCCCGATTATCTCATTGCGAGTACACCCGAGCATACGGGCGCCGCTTTCATTCATGTCAATGATTTTTTTACCGTCGTGCAGGTCAAATCCTTCGGAGGATGCTTCCAACATGATATGGAGACGTTCCTCATTCTCCTTAAGGGCTTGCTCTGCCCGCTTGCGCTCAGTCACATCCCTCAGGACCGCTAAATCTCCGATTATCCTGTCATCTTTATTTAAAGCACAGGCATTTACTTCGAGAGTAATCAACTCTCCATCTTTCTTGACTGCCTCGATTTCGTAGGGAGAGACAGGAGAACCAACCACACGTTTCTGGAAGTTGCTCACCAGGACGTCCCGACCCTTCCTGTTGACGATATCATTTGGCGATTTAATATCTAGCGACGTTAGATTCTTCCCCAGCAGTTCTTCCCTCTCATAACCCAATATCTCTTTAAACTTATTATTAACATCAGTTATTTTACCTTTCTTATCCATGAGCACAATGATGTCAGTGGCAGATTCGAAAACTGCCTTATACTTTTGTTCATCTTCAAGCTGATGAGATTTCTTATCAACCTGTTGATGCCTGGCAACGAGCTCTTCCAGTTCGGTAACGCGTTGTCTTAAAAACTTGAGTTCCGCGGTGCTCTCTCGCTTAGCGATAGCTGTTCTGACCATTTTCCCCTCCTTGATAGGAGTCCTCAACCTGTATCTTTCTGGCTTCCGCGCGAATTTTATCCAGGTCTTCTTCGGTAAATAACCGCCATCCTCTGCGGTCCTTATGATACTTATCAAGAATACCTACTTTAAGCCATCGAAAAAGGGTTGCACGGCTGATACCAGCCTTCTTACAGGCTTCTGAGGTCTTGTAGTACACCCGACCATCGATTTCTATTGCCATAGGTATAATCTCCTAAAAATAGACATATTGATACAGCTTGAGTCTATTAAATCACCGGTGGTCGCGTGCGTATATTACCCGTTCGGACTATTTGACGTAGTACTTTAGTGGAGTTTTCGGGGATTTCACGGATGATGAGACTGAAAGTGCCCCCGTAAAGATGAGAACACCAGTTGAATCAGGTATGCGCAACAAATACCCTTTAACCTGTGTCTTCTGAAGCTAAAAAGCCCCCATTGCCAGGGGCTTTTCTTGTTTTAGCACAAGAGAGTCATAGCTGGTTCGCATCCACCCGATTCTAAATGGTCACACGGCGGTCGTGGGTATAGACATTCATCCGCGTGCCCCGCACGAAACCGATGAGTGTAATACCCAGTTCCTCGGCAAGTTTGACACCGGCACTGGTAGGCGCCGATTTGGATACGAGTAAAGGCACTTGCCGTCGGGCGACCTTGACAACAATTTCCGAAGACACTCGTCCGCTCGTGAGAATGATGCGGTCGTTGGTGGATAGATTTCGATCGAGGCACTGCCCGAAGATTTTATCGATGGCATTGTGCCGCCCGATGTCCTCACTAAAGATAAGGATGTTGCGGTTATCGCACAACGCCGCACTGTGGACGCCACCCGTCGTGCGGAAAATCAGCGACCGGTGCTGAAAAGCTTTCATCAGTTCAAAAACTTCCGCCGCCGCAACCGTCAGTTTTGACTCAACCTTATCCAATCCCGTATCCGCCGCACTGTAGAAAGAGGCACCCCGCCCGCATCCCGGCGTGATGAGCCGTTTGAAAACGGTTTCGCCATCCGCGAGTACATCTACCTTTGTTTCCACGCGGACTATGCCCTTGCCTTCATCGACGGTCACTCGCTTGATATCTGCCTTACTCTTTAACAGACCTTCCGAGAAAAGGAAGCCGATGGCGAGATATTTGAGGTCGGCGGGGGAACAGAGCAACGTGACCAGTTCCTGACCATTCAGCATGATGGTCAACGGGAATTCCCTGACAATAATATCCTCGGCTCTTTCTCGGTTATCGGTGGTTACACGGTGGATAGCGACCTTCTCAACTGCACCAACAGGCAGGTTTTCAGCTTCCGGTGGTATTTCCTTCGACGAGCTCAGGACAAGCCTCTTGTTCAATTTTTGTTTCCCTTTGAGTTTTTCTCTAAGGCATCATAGAAGGCGCGCCAGAACGGGTCGACGATGGGATGCTCCAGCTTCTTCTCTTTGCCGCCTTCTACCAGTATCATCCCCTTCTTCTCATCCGTCAACTCACCCACGATTGACGACTTGATACCCTTGCGTGTGAGGACTTTGACGACATCTTCCGCCTTGTTCGGACGGCAGGCAACAATGAGCGTACCTTCGCTGATAGAAGCGTATGGGTCGATGCCCAGCCACTGACATATCTCGGCGACGCCTTCTGCCACGACAATTTTTTCCTTTTCTACCCTGACCCCCAGCCCCGCCGCCTGCGCTACTTCGTAGAGACCACCCCAGATGCCACACTCGGTAGCATCATGCATGGCGCTCACGCCTTTATCTCTCACCCCGACTGTAATAGCAGTCAGGGCATCTTCAACCACGGACATCATATAAAAAATCTTCTGCGCTTTCTTGCTGAAGGCATGCCCGAACTGTTTCTCAATTAGTTGCGGAAACATGGCGGCAAAAATACCGGCAGCTTCGATTGCCGGACCTTTGGTGATGATGATTTTATCGCCAGTCTTCGCAAAACGCGGTGTCACATACTCGTTGAGTTCCCCGACGCCGACCATCGTAGCGCCCCCGACCATCGGATAGTTACAGTTTTCATAGCGGGCAGTATGTCCGGTAATCACAGCGATGCCCAGTTTCTCGCACTCTTTGTGAATAATGTCCCAGGTGATTTCAAGCTGTTTCCGGGTCATCGCCATTGGCAGATTCAGGTCGATGGAGAGGTATTTAGGACGCAATCCGCTCGTAACAGAATCGGAGGCAATGATATGGAGAGCAAACCATGCCGCCCGCTCCCATCCGTATTCCGGCACGATGAAAACGGGGTCGGTGGTGAAAGAGACCGCTTTATTGCCGATTTCCACAATGCCCACATCCACGCCGTGTTGTGGTCCGACCAGAATTTTATCGCTCTTCGCTCCCAGACGGGGGAAGATGACTTCGGCAAAGATGGCGGGGGAGATTTTCCCGATTTCCGGCATTTCAGACTGTGCGCTCAATTTATCTCCTCGTCAATGTTTTTTTGCCAGCGGGGAAATGGAACGCAATCGGGAAACAATGGCGGGTAATTTTTCTAGAACGTAGTCGACATCCTCTTCTGTCGACCATTTACCAAAGGAGAAACGCAGAGAACTGCGCGCCAGTTCCGGACCGAGTCCCATCGCCAGGAGCACATGGGAAGCTTCCATACTCTCTGAAGTGCAGGCAGAACCGGTAGCGGCACAGATACCCGCCAGGTCCAGATTCAGACACACCGCTTCGCCTTCCACAAACTCTAAGCTCACATTGGCATTGTTCGGCAGACGCTTTGTCGGGTGACCGTTAAGACGGGTATGGTCAATCTTTTCAAGGATATTTTTTACTAGCGTATCGCGCAACTTGCTAATACGACGGGCTTCCTCATCCATCTCCTCCTGTGCCAGCTCAACCGCCCGAGCAAAACCGACGATTCCCGGCACATTTTCCGTACCCGCCCTCGCCTTCTTTTCCTGTCCGCCGCCTTGAAGAAGAGACTCAATTCTGGTGCCAGCGCGGATAAATAATGCTCCGATTCCTTTGGGTCCGTAAAGTTTATGAGCAGAGATGGAGAGCATATCTACCCTAAGTTTGTTCACATCAACGGGAATATGTCCGATGGTCTGCACCGCATCTGAATGGAAATAAATACCCGCCGCCTTCGCTATCTTGCCGATTTCAGCGATGGGCTGGATGCTCCCCACTTCGTTATTGGCGTGCATGATAGATATCAGAATGGTCTTTGAGGTGATGGCTTTTTTCACGTCATCCGGGTCGACCATGCCATAGCGGTCCACCGGTAAAAAAGTAACGGAAAAACCCTGCTTTTCTAGATGCTCGCAGGTTTCCAAGATAGCGTGGTGCTCAGAACGGCTGGTAATGATATGATTCCCACGCGAGCGGTTGGCAGAGGTAATGCCTTTCAATGCCCAGTTGTCCGCCTCTGTACCACCGCTGGTGAAAAAGATTTCATCATTTTGCGCGCCAATGAGTCCGGCGACCTTTTCGCGGGCTTCTTCCACGGCGCTCCGGGCTTCCTGTCCGCAGGCATGAATGCTGGAAGGATTCCCCCAGACCTCGGAAAAGAAGGGCAACATTGCCTCAATCACTTCCGGATGTGTCGGTGTCGTGGCGGCATAGTCAAGATAGACCCGCTTCACGTTTTCCCTCCATAGTGTCTCAGTCAGGGCAAACTCGGTTGAAGAGTGCAAGGGCAGTGATATGGTCAGCCTGCTTCATCATCATCTTACCATCAACCATCTCACAAGGTACAGAAGCTTTGGAGAAGTATTTTAGAATTTGAAGCCATCAAAAGACTGTGCCATACTGAAGTAGGGTTTTTTATGGAATTCCTCTCCGTTTTTCTCATTGCACTGGGTCTTTCCGCCGATTGCTTCGCGGTTGCCCTGAGCGCCAGCATCGCTAATAGAAACCATTCTCCTCTCCAGGTCATCAAGGTATCTTTTTCATTTGGCTTCTTCCAAGCGCTCATGCCCGTGATTGGCTGGCTTGCAGGCAAGACAATCGTCGACTTTATTGCCAGCTTCGACCACTGGGTAGCTTTCGGACTGCTAGTGTTCGTTGGTGGTAAAATGCTCTGGGAAGCCTTCCATCACGAAAAAGATGAGAAACCGGCTGATATCAGTCGTGGATTGCTCCTACTCACGCTATCGATTGCCACCAGTCTAGATGCTCTAGCCGTTGGGCTGGCTTTTGCTTTCGAAGATGTTAATATCTGGCTGGCAAGTCCGACTATTGGTATTACTTCGTTTGCGATTTCAGCACTGGGATTCCTGATTGGTACAAAGGTCGGCAAAATCTTCGGCAAACGCGCAGAGGTGCTGGGTGGTTTGATACTGATTGGCATCGGGATTAGAATTCTGCTGGAACACCTCGTGGGGTAAAGATAGAATGTCTAAACTAAGATGAATATACCAGAGTTCAAAACAATGCCGCGCGCGATTGCTATTGACTTGGACGGTACGCTTCTAAATAGCCAGACCCAGCTTTCAGAACGGAACCAGCGCGCTCTTGAGCGGTGCATTGCTCGCGGTATCCCGGTTATCATCGCCACATCCCGACCCATCCGCATCTTCAACCGCATCTTCCCGCAAGGCCTGAGACAGAAGTGCTCATACATAGTGATGAACGGGGCAATTGCTAAGGGTAATCCACCTCTCTCTGGATATTTCAAAGAAAGCCTGCCGGAGGAGATGGTATGCCGCATAATCGAAACTGGCAGACATTTTGATCAAGCCGTACGTGTCACTCTGGAACTTGATGGTTATGAGTTCGGTGTTAACTGGGAAATAGACTATTCCACACTGTGGCAAAGGAACTCGGCCACACCGAACATGGTACTTTCCGTTGAGGAAGCTTTAAAACGCCAGCCACGCAAGGTGGCGATGGGTCGGGTAAGAGTAACAGCGGACCTGGCTGCACTTACGACCAGACTACAGGAACAGTTTGGCGACCAGCTGTCGGTAGTCCCTGCACTCATCGGCACCCCCCTGCTCAACATCACTTCAAAAAACGCAACTAAACCAGAAGCCTTGAGAAAGCTCCTCGGTCCATACGGCATTTCTCTTAACGAAGTACTTGCTTTAGGAGATGACTTCCCGGACGTGGACATGTTGAAGGAATGTGGTATTTCAGTGGCAATGGCTAATGCTTTACCCGAGGTCAAAGCTGTCTGTAAATACCAGACCGCCAGCAACGACGAAGAGGGTGTCGCGCTGGTGCTGGAAAAGATGCTGAGTGCAATCGCGTAACTTGCTGGAAAGCTAAACCACTCTCATCCGAATTGACTTTATGTAATAGTATTAGATATAATAATTGATTGTGCACGCTTAACATCTCTAATTTTTCGACATTCTGCCCGAGTGGCGCAAGGGCAGCGCAACCGACTTGTAATCGGTAGGTTAGTGGGTTCGATTCCCCTCTCGGGCTGGGAGTTGAAGTCGCCGGCAGACGCTCACGTGGAGGGGTGCCGGAGTGGTTAATCGGAACAGTCTGTAAAACTGTCGCCCTGACGGGCTACACAGGTTCGAACCCTGTCCCCTCCACCATTCCAGAGAACGGTATTGGACATAGAGGTAAAAAACTGTATAATAGACAAAGTGGGATAAAACGCCCACATAGCTCAGTCGGTAGAGCACGTTCTTGGTAAGAACGGGGTCATCAGTTCGAATCTGATTGTGGGCTTGTAACAAGAAGGGGGAAACTATATGGCAAAACAGAAGTTTGAAAGAACCAAACCACATGTTAACGTAGGTACAATCGGCCACGTTGACCACGGTAAGACAACGCTAACTGCGGCAATCACACTGGTACTCTCTAAACAACCCGGTGTGAATGTAGCGTACCGTGCGTTTGACACAATCGATAACGCACCGGAAGAGAAAGCTCGTGGCATGACCATCGCCATTGCACATATTGAATACGAAACAAAGAAGCGCCATTATGCGCATGTCGATTGTCCAGGTCACGCTGACTACATCAAGAACATGATTACCGGTGCCGCCCAGATGGATGGCGCCATCCTCGTGGTCAGCGCTCCGGACGGTCCTATGCCACAAACTAGGGAACATGTTCTATTGGCACGTCAGGTAAACGTGCCTTTCATCGTGGTCGCTTTGAACAAGGTCGACATGATGGAAGACCAGGAACTGCTTGAGCTGGTCGAAATGGAATTAAGAGACCTGCTTACTAAATATCAGTTCCCTGGCGATAAAGTGCCTATTGTCAGGGTCAGTGCTCTCAAAGCCCTTGAGTGCGGTTGTGGTAAACCTGACTGCCAGTGGTGTAGTGGCATCCTCAAACTGATGGATGCCGTGGATGACTACATACCCACCCCGGTTCGCCCTAAGGACCAGCCGTTCCTGATGTCGATTGAAGACGTTTTCAGTATCAAGGGTCGTGGCACGGTTCCCACCGGCAGAGTAGAGCGTGGTGTTATCAAAGCCGGCGATGAGGTTGAAATCGTCGGTCTCCACCATGAACCAAAGAAAGTCGTCGCCACCAGCCTGGAAATGTTCCATAAGATTCTGGATTATGCTGAACCCGGTGATGCGGTGGGCATTTTACTGCGCGGTGTTGAACGAGAGGATGTCGAGAGAGGTCAGGTGCTTGCCGCCCCCGGTAGTATCAAACCGCACACCTATGCCGAAGCTCAAATCTACGTTCTGAGCAAAGAAGAAGGCGGGCGTCATACGCCGTTCTTCAACGGCTACAAACCACAGTTCTACATCAGAACTACAGATGTCACCGGCGGCATCGAACTGCCGCAGGGCGTCGAAATGGTAATGCCCGGCGATAACCTCAACATGAAAATCAAACTTATCTATCCCGTGGCAATGGAACCCGGTATGAAATTCTCTATCCGTGAGGGCGGTAGAACAGTCGGCGCCGGCACGGTCATCAAGATAATCGAGTAAATATGGCAAAAAGTGAAAACAGAATAATCGTAACCCTTGCCTGTACTGAGTGCAAGGAACGAACATATACGACATTCAAGAACAAGCGGAATGACGCGAACCGGTTGGAATTAAAGAAGTATTGTCCACGCTGTCATGTGCACAGACTTCACCGTGAGGTCAGGTAACGCTTAAGAGGTCACGGAATGCCCCAGAATAAGCAAGCCGTTCCGGCTCCAAAACCGAAGAATGCCATTAGCCGCTTCTTTAGCGATACCATCGCTGAGATGAAGAAGGTAACATGGCTTTCCCGGCGAGAGACTATCTATTTAACCGGACTGGTTCTCCTCGTTGCGGTTGCAGCGGGTATTGTGCTGGGACTTTTCGATTGGAGCTTCAGCCAATTAATCAATAAGCTCGTTCTCGGCGGTTAAACGCGTCGAGCTTTGAGGTAGATACACAACGAGGTCCACGTGGTAGAAAACGTCAAAGAACAGCCAGATGTAAACCGTGAATCCACACCTGTAAAATCGGGTGCTCCCAACGCGGAGATTAAAAAGGAATTCTACGCCATCCACACATATTCAGGCTATGAAGAGCGCGTTAAGAAAAACCTTGACCAGCGAATTAAATCTATGGGTGCCGAGGATGAAATCTTTCAGGTTATTATCCCTACCGAGGAAGAGGTGGAGATTAAAGGTGGGCAGAAACGCACCATCCAGCGTAAAATACTCCCTGGCTACGTGCTGATTGAGATGAAAATGACCGACCAGAGCTGGGCAATTGTACGCAATACACCTAACGTCACCGGCTTCGTAGGCAGTGGTGGCAAACCTGTCTCCCTGAAAAAGGAGGAGGTCGACCAGATATTAAAACAGATGCGCGCCGAAACACCCAAGGTCAAAGTGGGTTTCAAAGAAGGGCAAAGCGTCCGTGTCACGGATGGTCCATTTACAGATTTCGTTGGTATTGTCGATGAAGTCGAAGTGGAAAAAGGCAAAGTTAAGGTATTGCTCTCGCTGTTTGGTAGAGAAACACCCGTGGAGCTTGACTTCCTTCAAGTTGAAAAGCTCTAAATTCAGTGGATAGGAGAGAGGTGTGGCAAAGAAAGTAGTTGCAGTTATCAAGTTGCAGATTCCGGCTGGCAAAGCAAATCCGGCACCGCCGGTGGGTCCCGCGTTGGGTCAGCACGGTATCAATATCATGGGCTTCTGCAAGGAGTACAATGAGCGCACGTCTTCCATGGCGGGTTCCATCGTCCCCGTAGAAATCACCGTCTTCGACGACCGCAGTTTCACTTTCGTCACCAAAACTCCACCCGCCGCCGACCTGCTGAAAAAAGCGCTCAGTATCGAGAAGGGTTCCGGTACCGCTGGCCGTCAGACAGTGGGTGTTCTACCTCGTGCAAAACTCACTGAAATCGCCAAACTCAAGCAGAAAGACCTGAACGCACGCAGTCTCGAAGCCGCCGAACGCATCGTTGAGGGTACCGCCCGAAGTATGGGAATTGAGATAGAAAAATGAAAGAACATGGTAAACGTTACGTCACAGCAGTCAAAGAACTGGATAAAAACAAGGTCTACTCTCCGGAAGAAGCGGTTGCTCTGGTTAAGAAGACAGCAACCGCCAAATTCGATGAGACAGTAGAGCTTCATCTGCGTATGGGCCTCGACCCCCGCAATTCCGCCCAGCAGGTGCGTGGTGTGGCTCTACTCCCTTATGGCCTGGGTAAACAAGTTCGCGTCCTTGTCTTCGCGCAGGGGGAAGCCGCCCGTTCTGCAGAAGCCGCCGGCGCTGATTTCGTAGGTGCAGATGAACTCGTTAAAAAGATAGAAGAAGGCTGGACGGAATTCGACGTTGCTATAGCCACGCCGGATATGATGAGCAAAGTGGGCAAACTCGGTAGAGTTCTCGGTAGAAAAGGCTTGATGCCCAACCCCAAATCCGGGACAGTAGTTGCTCCCGGTGATTTACCCAAGGTTCTCCAGGACGCCCGAAAGGGTCGTGTTGAATTTAAATTAGACCGTACCTCTATCATCCATGTCGTTGTCGGTAAAGCCAGCTTTGAACCAGAGAAACTTGTAGGTAATCTCACCGCTATTATAGAAGCGATTGTCAAAGCCAGACCGGCTGGTGCCAAAGGGCAGTATGTCCGCACCGCCTATCTCACCAGCTCCATGGGCCCCAGTGTCAAGCTGGACCTGAAGACAGCCCTCGAACTCACTGCAGGCTAATCATTTACCCGATAGTAAGCACATTATCGGGGCGATTCAGATTCAGCCCGAGGGGTAAGGTACAGAAGGATATCGAGAATGGCCACTTTGACATGGATGGGAAATTGACGGTCCAGCTCACATCTGGAACTTGACTTCTGACTCTCGACCTGCAACAATAGAATATGTCCTGAGACAGCAGGTTCCCGATTTATTGTGGGATTAAATGCCCTGCCGAGGAAACTCCTGATGTGAAAACGTCAGGACAATCAAATGGTAGTCATTTGAAGAGTCCTCGTCAGTGCGCGGGGACTCTTCTTTTTTAGGCAGACCGGTTTTTAAGAGGTGCAATATGAAAAAAGAGGAAAAAGCAAAGAATATCGACAAGCTCCAGCAGGAGTTTGCTAAAGCCAGTATCGGAATCCTGACGGATTACCGTGGTCTGAAAACGCCGGAGGTAAATGGTCTGCGCCGTAAGTTGCAGGAATCCGGTGGTGACTACAAGGTCGTTAAAAATACCCTTGCTGTTAAAGCGGCTGAAAAACTCAACCATCCTGAAATGAAGACCATCTTCACCGGTCCCATCGCTATCGCTTTAGGACGAGGCGAAGTCCAGGATACAGCAAAAGTCTTCACTGACTACGTCCGCACATCTAAAATAAACCTTACCGTAAAAGGCGGTTTCATGGGTGACAAAATGCTCACCAAAGATGACATTACCACACTCGCCACCTTGCCACCCAAGCCGGTGCTGGTCGCTAAAATTATTGGAGGAATGAAGAGCCCCCTGTATTCCTTTGTGGGCGTCCTAGCCGCCCCTATGAGAAACCTGCAGGGAGTCTTACAGGCAAGAATAAAGCAATTGGAGGGTACTAACTAACATGACAGAAAGTGAAAAAGTCCAGGGAATTATTGACGCAGTTAAAACCTTGAACGTTCTGGAACTTTCCCAACTGGTGAAGGCTCTGGAGACTGAGTTTGGCGTCACCGCCGCTGCACCCGTAGCCATGGCGGTCGCCGCACCGGCCGCTGCACCTGCCGCTGAAGCCGAGGAAAAGTCTGAATTCAGCGTTATCCTCAAGTCATTCGGCGCGAATAAGATTGCCGTCATCAAGGTAGTGCGCGAAATCACCAATCTTGGTCTGAAGGAATCCAAAGACCTGGTTGAAGGCGCGCCCAAAGCTGTAAAAGAGAATGTCAACAAGCAGGAAGCTGCCTCTATTAAAGAGAAACTGGAAGCCGCTGGCGCTACTGCCGAAGTTAAATAACCGACGATTCCACTCAGATAGCCGAATTGGTCGGGAGGGGATGAATCACCATCCCTTCCCGGACTTTTTCCACGAATACTCTTCACTAAACATCCACATATTTTTATATCGTTCACTGTTTAGCATTTAACGCAGAACTTTATAACACCGCGAAATGAACATCGTACGTATTTTGTATTGCTTTGTACAGCTACATGGGCGAAATTATTTTTTGGTCTCTAGGCGCTTATGGATGTGAACCCAACTTTGATAACCCTGTTTTACGATCTAGTCCATACATCACATTCATATTCTCAATACCAGCTTGTGCTCCTCCCTTACCCAAGTTGTCGAGAACACTGAAAATGACGATACGTTTGCGAGCCTTATCGATATCAAGTCCAATAAAACAGTTATTAGTCCCCGCTATGGAACTCACCCACGGATATGGTCTATATTGCCATGATGCATTATCTTCTCTTGGAAGATCGTAGATCTTAATAAAGGGTTCATCATGATAGAAATCCTTATATATTGTCAGAACTTCCTTTCTAGTAATCGACTTTGAGTAATGAGTGTGGCAAATATCTAAAATTCCCCGAACAACAGGAACGTAGGTCGGTGTAAAATGGACCGTCACTCTCTCCCTCGCCAATAGCGAAAGTTCTTGCTCCATCTCATACGTATGGCGATGATTGACAACATTGTAAGGGACCAAGTTATTTCCAATCTCCGGGTGATGGGCTGCTCGCGATAGCTCTGCGCCTACTCCACTTGTACCTGATAAGCCATCCACAACAATCTTGTCTAAGTCGACGACCTTCTCTTTTACAAGAGGAGCATCAATTAATTGATATATAAGAACTTATAGCAGATATTGGTGCTATACTCACGAACAGGCGCAATGTGCCCGCACTGGTGATTAGTTGGATTCCCACTCGAGGTGGGAAAGACAGTAGGGTATTAGTCTTAGGGTTCTAGTACCACGCTCGTTAAGGGGAGTTCGGGGGGTTAGGATTTAGGATTTAGATATTAGAACTTTATCCCGTTTATCTGTGATTTAGAGAAGAAGCACCGGTGACTGAAATAGAATTGATTGTCGGGTTACCGGTATAAGTAAGTCTGGAGCCACTACTGAGGTCTATATTCAGCTTGCCTTGTACATTGAGGGTCGCTTCGCTAGCACCTTTGAGGTTGACTTCGGCATCCCGCAATCTTAAATCTTCCATCTCCGCCTTACTCGCTCCCCAGGCGCTGAGTGTCACATTTTCCGCTGAACCATTCAGCATAACACGGCTCGCTCCCGAAAGGACAAAATCGGCATCGTGTAACCTGTACCTTGCCGCTCAGCCGACTCGCTCCGGATATTTCACACTTGATTGTGCTGGCAACGGTTTCAACCTCCAGAGCACTGCAAGCTGACAGATTCAGACTGAGACTCTCCTTTGAATTAAATCCTTGCACTGTAGCATTAGTTGCCCCTCCCAGTCGTAATCTATCAATCTGTGGCATTGTTATTTTCGCCGTAACTATGGGGCGGGCACTAAAGCTCTGTGATTTCAGTGAGAGTTTAAGGGTATGTCCGGATTTTATCGCACTTATATAGTCTTGTAGAGCCTGGCTTGCCCAAATAGAAATGCGGTGGCTATTCGACTGTGTGACTTCAACCCGAATGGCGCAGTCTACCTCGATATTTGTGAAATCCCTGTAATCCAGTTCGCGAGTTATGAAATCATCGTAGCTCAGGTTAAAACCAGTTACTGCCGCGAGCGCGCGTTCGAACCGCTTTTCTGCCTCTACGACAGCATCACCTATGCGTTTCTCTGACTGTTTGAGCGATTCTTCGACGACATAGCGGCCATTTCCGCTCTCACGTGCAATTCTCTTTAATATGTCGCGAAGCTCTAAAACATCCCGCCTCAATCGCTCTTTGGCTTCTTCAGCTTCACGACGGAGTTCGTCGAAATTTTGCATCCAGACGACCTTCGCTACTTTTTAATGGCCATTGATGACGTGATTATATTCAGTTTAGTCTGCATTTGACGGGGATGTCAATGATGAATGATTGAGGAGGAAACCTGTGGAGGCGGTGTTTCCCCCACAGGTCATGCGAGTTCAGATAATTATTTAAGAAAATAAAGAAGTGGATATTCTTGCAGAGTTCGCTCTATCGGGGTGCTAAAATTATTACCTAGAAGCAAATCCACTAGTCTGTTGACTATCAAGACTGATTTGGTCAGGTTGCTCATTGACTACCTCCTCCCCTCTACCCATTGTTCTCACCCAGGGTCAGAAAGGTACTTATTATCTTCGGTACACTTATATATACGGGTGCAGTGCTATAACATAGCTGACCGGGCTGATGAATTTACTGCCTACGAGCAGGTTGATGATCTGCCCAACTACTACGGCTGATTTTACGATGTTCTTCATTTGAGTGTCTCCTGAAATACCTGAATCATTATCTATCATCACTATACAATCGGAAGGTTACAGATGCTTTAAGACACAAGGCAAGAAGTAAAACGGGTGTAACAGGTGCGTAACAAATAGGTTACAGTTAGCTAAGGAATTCGAGACAGGCGTAGTCGCTCTTAATAAACTACACTAATTGAGAAGTTGTGACACCGAGATGTGGGTGAGAGATGATAGAGTGGAGTTAATCCGGTTTGGACAGGAAATAACCCACGCCAGTCTTCGTGAGAATGATAACCGGCTTCCCCGGTTCCTTTTCAACCTTCTCACGGAGACGGCGGATGTGCACCTTGAGACTGTCGGTTGCCCCGGGGTAGTCGTCACCCCACACCGCTTCCGCCAGGTTCGAATGAGTGACCACATGTCCGGCGTTCCTCATCATGTGGCTCAGAATATGATTCTCCGTGACGGTAAGAGCAATTTCTTTGTCACCGATATGAAGCTGTCCGGTCACCGGGTCAAGTCTCATCAGCCCATAAGTCAGCCATTCTTCCTCGGTGGGACTATGTCTGCGGATAAGTGATTTCACCCTCGCAAGAAGTTCCAGCTGGCGGAAAGGCTTGGTGATGTAGTCATCGGCTCCCCACTCCAACCCCTTTACCACATCTACCTCATCGGAACGCACGGTAAGAATAATGGTAGGCACGCTGGAAAAGCGGCGTATCTGCTGTAATACTTCAAAACCATTGATATCGGGCAATCCCAGGTCAAGGATAACAAGATCCGGCGATTCCGTTTCAACAAGCTCGACACCTTTTTGTCCGAGCCTCGTAGAAACAACCTTCGCCTCAGGCCAGCGGATTTGAAACGCCAGTGAAATGGCGTCTACAATCTCTTTGTCATCCTCAACTACGAGTACCTTCATTATCTCCCACCTCGGTGACGCTAATTTGACCGGAGTCCGGTTCCTGTCCCGGTGGTGCTATCGGCACAGAGAAGAAGAAGGTGGAACCTTTCCCTTCATGACTCTGTACCCATATCTTACCACCGTGCAATTCCACGAGGTTCTTGGAAAGTGCTAACCCCAAACCCAACCCGCTTAAATGCTCCAAGTCACTTAATTGCCTGTGGTACGCCACAAAGAGACGCCTCTGTTCTTCTTCGGGAATGCCACGACCGGTATCCTGCACCTCGACAATAATAGACCCATTCATCTGTTTGGCACGCAGGGTAATGGTCCCCCCTTCTGGAGTAAATTTAGTGGCGTTAATTAATAGATTAAGTACTACCTGTCGCAAACGGTCTTCATCTCCCCAAATCGTTGGCAGTGAATCTGGAAGTTCTGCCTTCAAAATCTGTCCGTTGGTGGATGCCACTACAGACATTTCATCTGCAATATTACGAAGCAAATTAAGAATATTTACGCGCAATGGTCTCAGTCGGAGCATACCAATCTCACCACGCGCCAAGTCGAGCAGTTCATCAATACGGCGATTCAAATTACCGGCGCCACGGAGAATATTCCTGGCAACACTTAACCAAGGTTCTTCCTTGAGACCGCTAACCAGAAGCTCACTGGAAGACATAATCGGCGTCAGTGGAGTTTTCAGTTCGTGAACAAGGGCACGGGTAAATTCTACTCGCCTCTGTACCTCCGCCTCAAGTTCCTGACGGGTCTTCCGTTCTTTCTCATAAGCTTCCTCAAGTTTCTCCTGAGCCAGCTCACGCTCAGTAATATCCATCGAATGTCCCAGAACCGCCCGTCTACCCTTGTATTGTATGGACGACACGCCTTCCAGAAGCCAGCGTACCTGTCCGGTCCTGGTCATAATTCGATATTTGTACGGAGTTAAACTCTGCCCCTTCAGCATTTTGATGGCATTCTCCCGTACCATTTCCCGGTCTTCAGGTAGCACGAGATTCATGGATTCAGTATTGAGAAGTTCCGCGGGACCACCCGCCGTAACAGCGCGGAAGTTATCATTGACGAATTGAAATTTACCATCCTGGAGAATGAAGAGGCCGATGGGTGTACTACTGCGAAAAATGCGCACGATTTCTTCGTCCGAAGATGACTGGCTACGGGAGGCTTCCAGTTCGGCAATACGCCGCTGGAGTTCCTGTACCTCTTCAAGTAACTGTTTCTTGGTCTTGTTCCCGTCTTTTATGGTCATACCTACCAATTAATTCTACTTCCACACAGATGATGCGTCAAATAGCGTCGTGAATACTATCTTCACTTGCACATCAACCGCAGCGTAACGTTCTCCTGGTGAAGATGTTATACTTTGTGAAGGTGGTGGTTTTTGTGTTTAAGTCCAACGGTAACAGCGAGGCTTTTCTTTACGGGGCTATTGCCGTAGTAGCCATCGGCATCATCGTACTCGGCATCTGGGCTCTCGTAAAATACCTTCGCAAACCTCATTAAACCAATTATCGCCGCATTCAGCCCACGCCTACGAACATTATCATGGGTAAAACTATTACAGAAAAAATAATGAATTCTAAAGCCGGAGGAGATGCCCGTGCCGGTGATATCATCGTCGCTCGAGTCGACTTGGCTTTTATACAGGATACCACCGGACCGCTAACAGTGCGCCAATTCCACGCGGCTGGATACAAAACAATAGCGCCTTCTTTGAAAGCGGCGGTATTCCTCGACCACGCCGCCCCGAGCCAGAGTCGGGAAATGTCCAACGACCATACCCTGCTACGGGACTTCGCTCGCGAGACCGGTGCCATTCTCAGTGATGTCGGTGATGGCGTCTGTCATCAGATTGTGGCGGAATCGCTGGCAAAACCGGGCGACCTCATCATCGGCTCGGATTCGCATACCGTGACTGCCGGGGCGCTCGGGGCTTTCGCCTGCGGTATGGGTTCCTCAGATGTGGCGGTTGTCTTCGGTCTCGGCAGAACCTGGTTTCGCGTCCCCGAAAGCTTCCACATCGTTGTATCCGGTAAATTCAGCAAAGGTGTCATGGCAAAAGACCTCGTTCTGACACTCATCGGACAGATTAGCGCCGATGGAGCCACCTACAAAGCGCTGGAGTTCGGTGGCGACAGTATCAGTCAACTGACTATCTCCGACCGCCTGACTATTGCCAACATGGCAGTCGAAGCTGGCGCCAAGGTGGGAATTTTCCCATCAGACGAAATTACACGAGCCTATCTTAAAGAACAGGGTAGAGCTAAGGATTACCAGCCAATCACGGCTGATGCCGATGCCACCTATGAACGCACGATTTCCATCGACCTGAGTAAACTGGAACCGATGGTTTCCCAACCGCACACGGTAGATAATACTATCCCCGCAAAGGAACTTGCGGGTACCAGAGTCCAGCAGGTATTGATTGGCACATGCACAAATGGAAGGCTCGAAGACCTGAAAATCGCCGCGCAAATTCTAAAAGGTAAAAAACGTCATCCGCAAACCCGACTGGTTATCACACCAGCATCGCGTAAAATTTTACTGGATGCAATCAAAGCCGGTTACATTGAAACACTGATTGAAGCAGGTGCGGTGATTATGCCACCGGGATGCGGCGCCTGCCTTGGTCTGCACCAGGGTGTCATTGGCGATGGCGAAAGCTGTCTTTCTACCGCAAACCGTAATTTCAAGGGTCGGATGGGAAGCGCCGAGGGCTTTGTCTACCTCTCCAGCCCGGCAACTGCGGCCGCCTCTGCTATTAAGGGCGAAATCACTGACCCGAGGGAGTTACTCTAATGCTGACCGGCAGAGCATTTAAGTTTGGTGACGGTATCTCCACCGACCACATCATCCCGGGCAAGTATGCCTATCTTCGGAGCAATCTTCCAGAACTGGCAAAACATATCATGGAGGACGCCGACCCCACCTTTGCGGCACGTGTAAAACCCGGCGATTTCATCGTGGGCGGGAATAACTTCGGGCTGGGCTCCAGCCGTGAGCACGCTCCGCTGGTTATCAAAATGGCTGGAGTCACGGCTATCCTCGCAAAATCGGTTGCCCGCATTTTCTTCCGCAACGCCATCAATCTCGGCTTGCCGGTGCTTATCTGCAACACGGATGATATTGCCGAAGGCGACATACTGGAGATAGACCTGAAAGCAGGTGTCATTACGAACAAAACAAACCACAAACACCTGACCTTCGGTAAGATTCCGGAAGTGATGTTACGCATCCTCGATGAAGGCGGCCTGTTGCCTTATATTGAAAAGCACGGGGATATAAAGATATAAATGTAAAAAGTTATCAATGAGGTGCCCATTATGGTGAAACCGGTCAATGGTATTGGATGGGAAACCGCGATCCTCGAAGTGATCCAAAATCTGGGTGGCTCAGCAACGTTGAAAGAATTGTATCAAGGTGTCCCTAAACTCAAGGGCATCTCTTCACAAACTGACCCTAACCATATTATTAGGGCATACCTGAGACGAATGACTCGTATTTCGCACAAGCTGAAGAAAATAGGAATCGGCACGTATGCTTTTCCGAACTTTGAAATTAAGGGGTCCGAAGAAATAAAAGAGGAATTAAAAACCACCGATACCACCAAGGTGGTTAATAAGCCATATCTCCATTCTCATATTGAAGGCATGCTCCTTGAACTTGGAAACATTTACGGTTATCTGACATATACAGCTGACCCCTCCGTCCTTTTCAATGGTAAAGCTCTAGATAAATTTACCAGTTTAGACAATGTTCCCGTTTTTACCTCCCCAGGGTTACTTAATATTATCAGCAAAATTGACGTGGTTTGGTTTAAAAAACGCGCATTGGTCACCATTCCAAAGCACACGTTTGATGTTGAATTGACAACCGATTTTTCTAAAGCCTTGCACAGAGCTTATCGATTGAGAGACTTTAAGACATCTTTCTATTTGGTTAGCCCCACAGAGAAAAACAGTCAATTTGAAAAGAAAGTAAATACTGACCCATACAATGAGATTAGCAACAGGTTTTTCTTCCGCTCATTTGAAGAAATATTTTCATTATACGAAGCCGCAGTAAAACATTCAGTATTGATGGATAAAATTATCGTCGAACAGACATAAAAGTACTTACTGGATTTTTATTTTTACTAAGGATGAAAATATGGTAACTGATATGAAGGTTTTTCAAGGCAATAGAGCGAGAATCTGGCGCCAGTTTGAGCAATTTCTTCCGATGTTAAGCAAAATATCAGGTTATAACGAGGATGAGATTTCCCGCCTCATATTATCGGCGATTAGAACAGAGGAAGATGATATTATTACCAAGAAGAAGATGGATCGCAAGCCCACGTATTTTCTTGATATTCCTAAGATAGAGAACTGGCTGGAGAAAAAAGTCGTACCAAACACAGTCCTAATAAATACTGATGACCCCGACCTTCTGAAGCTCTTGGTTTTTTCATTAGCTATGCCTTATAAAATATCCAAAGGTGAGATTAAGTCAACCGACAGAATCGCTAATAAATACTTCAACAGGGTCTTCTCCGATACTTTTATAGGAAAAATTGGTGAGATAGCATTTAAAAAATATGCTGAACAAAAGTTGGGCGTAGAAATTGAACCTGATTGGGCTATCGGTAGAGATATTAGTACCTTTCAGTCAGATATAACCGGCTCAGTAAAAACAGTCAGCATTAAATCTACCGATACTCTTGAAAGTATTTGGGCTGAAGCCCCACAACCGGCGGATTACGGAATTTTCATCAAGGTTGCTCTGCCTAAGGATTTCTTCATGAAGATTCTTGCTCACGTTAGTAGTTTGAGAAAGCTTCTCCGCTTCGTTGAAGAACATCTAGAAAAAGATGATAGCGTCAATGATTTGTTGAAGTTCGTTGAAGAGACCGCCTACGGGAAAGAGATGACTATAAAAGCTTACGTTTGTGGCTTTTTCGAAGCTTCCCCTGCTACTCTTAAACACAAAGGCGAGGAATTGTCATACTTGGGAGAAGTACACGAAGATAAACATCTCTTAGAGTGTAACAAACTCAAATATTCTCCCAAAGACTGGGAAGACCTATTTTCTATTATTCTACTGTAAAACTGGAGAAATAATGGCAAAGACCTATCACATCACTCTCATTCCCGGCGACGGTGTCGGACCTGAAGTGACTGAAGCCACACGGCGCGTGCTGGAAGCCACCGGCATCAAATTCCAGTGGGACCTCGCCGAGGTGGGCGAGTCTGCTATGAAAAAATATGGTACTCCCCTACCCGATTCTGTCATCGCGTCTGTGAAAAAGAATAGGGTTGCCCTGAAAGGTCCGGTTACTACCCCCGTCGGCTCCGGGTTCCGCAGTGTTAATGTCGCCTTACGCAAAGAATTGGAGCTTTATGTTTGCCTACGCCCCTGCAAGCTATATCCCGGCGTTCCTTCCCGCTATCAGGGTGTAGATATTGTCGTTGTCCGTGAAAACCTGGAAGACCTTTACGCCGGCGTTGAATTTGAACGGGGCACACCGGAAGCGGCAGGACTGATTAAATATACAGCGGATACGAAACGAGGTGTTATTAGACCTGATTCCGGCATCAGTATTAAGGCAATCTCTGAATTCCGCAGTCGACGTATCGTGAAATTCGCTTTCGATTATGCGCGCACCTACCGCAGGAAAAAGGTCACTGCCGTACACAAGGCAAATATCATGAAGTTTTCTGATGGCTTGTTCCTCGCTTGCGCCCGAGAGGTAGCTAAAGATTATCCGAACATTGAGTTTGAAGACCGTATCGTGGATAACATGACTATGCAATTGGTACAGAAACCCGGCCAGTTCGATGTTATCGTCGCACCCAATCTCTACGGTGATATCCTCTCCGACCTCTGTGCCGGGCTCGTAGGCGGGCTGGGAGTCGCTCCGGGTGCCAATCTCAGCGATGACCTGGCGGTCTTTGAGCCGACTCACGGCAGTGCCCCTAAGTATACCGGCATGAACAAGGTTAATCCGATGGCAATGATGCTCTCTGGTGTGCTGATGCTCCGCCACCTCGGGGAGAAAAAAACAGCAGATAGAGTGGAGAAAGCCATCGCCAATGTAATTGCCCGGGGCAAAGATGTTACCTATGACCTCAAGCCGGAGGCACCGGAGAAGGCAGTGGGCACATCGCAGGTCGCTGATGCAGTAATTCGAGAGATGGGGTAGTTATAAACAGATGTTGAAAGCTCTCATTAAAAAGGTAGAATGCCAATTACTGAGTATTGTTAATCTTAAACTGTCTACTGTTAACTATTAAGCATCTTATATTAATGGAGGCAATTATGGGTAAAATCTTCATCATTGATGTTACTAATCGGGATGGGGTTCAGACTGCTAAGTTAGGATTATCCAAACTGGAAAAGACAATGATCAACCTCTATCTAAATGAGATGGGGGTATTTCAATCGGAGTTCGGTTTTCCCACTACACACCACGAAACCTACTACCTGCGCGCCAACCTGAAACTGGCACAGATGGGAGTACTCAAACCTATCCGACTAGCTGGCTGGATACGCGCTATGGCGGAGGACGTCGAGATTACCTTCAAGCTTGTTCCGGAAATCAAGCACCTGAATCTTTCCACATCCACCTCTACCCAGATGATTGAGGGCAAATACCTGGGCAAGAAGGGTAAACGGGACATCATCAAGATGATGATAGAAGCAGTTGATGCCGCCAAATCTTACGGTTGTGAAAGCATTGGGGTGAACGCCGAAGACGGCTCCCGTACCGACCTTCCTTACCTCCTTGAATTCAGTCTAGCCGCAAAAGAACATGGTGCCACCCGTATCCGCTACTGCGACACGCTCGGTTATGATAACCCATTTTCTATCTACGAGACCTCAAAAGCACTCGCTGAAAAAGTAAAACTGCCGATTGAACTTCATTGCCATGGCGACCTGGGTATGGCTGTCGCCAATTCTATCGCTGGTGCGAAAGGTGTTATCGATGGCGGGCAAGATGCCTATATTAATACCACTATTAACGGTATAGGTGAACGAGCAGGTAACGCCGACCTCGTGGCAGTGCTACTAGCTCTTGCTAAGTCAAAAGGTTTTTCGAGTAAATACGAGCTCGGAATTCCATTAGACCTGTCTAAATCGTGGAAAATAGCTAAATTCGCCAGCTATGCATTCGATGTACCTATCCCCATCAACCAGCCGGGAGTTGGTGCTAATGCCTTCGCCCATGCCTCGGGCATTCATGCTGATGGCGTCCTTAAAGACCCTGCCAACTACGAACTGTACGGGTTTGAGGAACTAGGTCGTGGTGAACCAGAACTGGTTGAAACCGGCAGACAAATCTGTTCGGGGCAGTATGGCGGCATTTCCGGCTTCCGTCATATTATGAACGAAATCAACGGACAAGTAGCTATTAGCTTCCGGGATGATGAAGAGGCGCAGAAAGTTCTGGAACTGGTGCGGTATGCCAATGTCGCCGCACAGAAACCCCTCGTCGAAGATGAGCTACTTTTCATCGCAAAGTACCCCGATATTGCCAAAGAACTGATGACGATGACACCGCTAGACTACCTCAGTGAGTAGCCGGATTCTTTGTGCGCCAGTTTAATATCCGGTATTCCCCGCTCAGATAGTTATAATCTCTCCTTTACCAATATCTCTACTACGCCCCTGTAGATGCGTCAATCAAGCTTTCGCCATATTCCTTCCGTTGACAATAACTACCAGTTATGTTATCTTACGATGTAATGGATAGCTATAATTTGGTACTCGCCCTTACCGTTACATAGCCGGATACCACCGGGGTTCGTCTCCCGAAGTTTGGAGCCGTCCCACGGGGACGGCTTTTTTGTTACCAAAAAAACAACGAAGCGAACAGGAAAGAACTATGGTAGATAAATACAATCCCTCTGAAATGGATAAAAAGTGGCAACAGAAGTGGGCTGACGATAAGCTCTACATGGTCACTGAGGACCAAGCCAAACCTAAATGGTACGCCCTCACTATGTTCCCCTATACCTCCGGCGACCTGCACATCGGGCACTGGTACGCAATGGCGCCTTCCGATGTCTACGCCCGCTATAAGCGCCTGCAAGGCTACAATGTTCTCCACCCAATGGGTTTTGATGCTTTCGGATTGCCCGCGGAAAATGCCGCCATCAAACGGGGCATCCATCCCTATAAATGGACGATGGCGAACATTGAAAACATGCGCCGCCAGTTGAAAAGCATGGGCACGATTTACGACTGGGACCGCGAGGTCATCACCTGTGACCCGGAATATTACAAATGGACGCAATGGTTTTTCATCAAGCTGTTTCAGCATGATTTAGCCTACCGCGGCAAGGCGCCGGTCAACTGGTGCCCTCAGTGTCAGGTGGTGCTCGCCAACGAGCAGGTTATTGCCGGCAAGTGCTGGCGGTGTGACTCCGAGGTAATCAAGCGCGACCTGGAACAGTGGCTCTTCCGCATCACGAAATACGCCGATGAGTTGATGGAACACAATGATATCGCTTGGCCCGAACGCATTAAAATCATGCAGAGGAACTGGGTGGGCAAGAGTTACGGCACGGAAATTTCCTTTGCGCTGGAACATCTCGGCGTCGCTGAAAAAGAGATACGGGTCTTCACCACCCGTCCAGACACTATCTTTGGTGTCACCTTTATGGTGCTGGCACCGGAGAATCCGCTGGTTGCCAAACTGACCACGCCTGATAAAAAGGCGGAGGTCGAGACATACGTTGCCAGGACGCGTCGTTTCACTGAAATCGAACGCCTTTCCACGGAGAAGGAGAAGGATGGCGTCTTCATCGGTGCGTATGCCACCAATAGGCTCAACGGTGAAAAGGTACCTGTCTGGATTGCCGATTATGTCCTGCAGAGTTACGGCACCGGCGCGGTGATGGCAGTACCGGCACATGATGAGCGTGATTTCGCTTTTGCATTGAAATACGGGATTCCCATTATCCCAGTGATAGAACCTACGGACGGAATCGCCAAGAGCTTTGCCTTTCCGGACACGATGAGGGAAGGATTCGAAGAAGAGCTGAAGAAAGGTGGCTTTGAATATACCCCAGCAAAAATCGGTGGCTGGTATGTCACTTTACATGGCGAAGCGCAGATAGAAAAATATATCAGGCTGATGAAGGTCTATCTCAGACCAGATAACTGGAACGATATCATCGGCTCTCCCTGGCTCTTTTTCTTCTCAGGCAAGGACAACAAAATAGAAACGATAGCCTTGGACTCAATAGTGGCAGAACGTGAAATACTAAAACGCTGTAAAAAGATAGAGCCGAACGTGCGCAACTGCCGGACAGTGGTCGAGATGTTGAATAACTGTGAATTCTACCGCGACAGGCTATTCCACACCGAATACGGCGCTATGATTCATTCTGGTCAGCTCAACAGGAACACGGATGGTGTTAAAGCCGTTACCGCTTATCTTGAGCAGAAAGGCTGGGGCAAGGGCACAATCAGCTACCGCATGCGCGACTGGTTGATTTCCCGCCAGCGCTACTGGGGCGCTCCTATCCCGATGATTTACTGCAATAAATGCGGCATCGTCCCGGCGCCGGAGAAAGACTTACCCGTTCGCCTGCCAGAAGAAGCCGATTTCAGCCACAAGGGTGAATCACCTTTGAAGTACAACGAGAAATGGGTAAATACCAAGTGCCCGAAATGCGGCGGTCCCGGCAAGCGTGAGACGGATACCATCGACGGTTTTATGTGTTCGTCCTGGTATTTCCTGCGTTATTGTAGCCCGGATTATGCCAGAGCCGCATTTGACCCGGAAAAAATAAAGTATTGGATGCCGGTAGACATTTACACAGGCGGCGCGGAACATGCCGTGATGCACCTGCTCTATGCACGTTTCTTCACCAAAGCGCTCCACGATATGGGACTAATCAACTTCGGCGAGCCATTTACCAAGCTCTTTAATCAAGGGACTATCATCGCTGAGCACGAGAAGATGAGCAAATCGAAGGGCAATGTGGTCAATCCTGACGAATACGTCAACGAATTGGGCGCGGATACCGTGCGCGCTTATATGATGTTCATCGGACCGTGGGAGCAGGGCGGCGAATGGTTCGATACCGGCATCAGTGGCGTCAGCCGATGGTTAAATCGAGTCTGGAATCTGGTACTTGAAGACTACCAGCCTCAATCTGCAGATGAAAACGCGCGACGTGAACTAGAGCGCATTACCCACCAGACCATAAAAAAGGTGACCGGTGATATGGACCGCCTGCGCTTTAATACAATGGTCGCGGCACTGATGGAGTTGACCAACTACCTGTCCCGACTCAAAGAATCGGGCGCTGTTTCTGCCACAAACTGGCGGTCATCCATTGAGACTCTACTGGTGCTATTAGCTCCAACCGCCCCGCACATGACCGAAGAACTATGGCACCGATTGGGACACAACCAGAGTATTCACAACCAACACTGGCCCAAATGGGATGAAGCGCTGGCAAAAGAAGAAGAAATCACACTGGTGGTGCAGGTGAACGGGAAATTGCGCGACCGTATCAGCGTGCCAGTCTCAATCACTGAAGATGACGCCAAACAGCTTGCCCGTGACAGTGAAAAGGTAAAAACGCATCTGGAAGGCAAGCAGGTGGTCAAGGTAATTTATGTGCCCGGGAAACTCGTAAATATTGTGGTAAGATGAGAAAATAGTAGACAGCTTCCTACATGGAAAAAAATAACTACGCTGAGCATAATCATGACAACCAAACAAAAATCAAGAAAACTTAGCAGGTATACATCATTACCTTTTCTGTTTGATCTACTGAGGAATCAAAGACTTGTTTTGCTAGATACCTTAAGCTGGGCTGATAAAAACGATGTAAAGGTAATTCATGAATATAAAACAAGAAAAAACAAACAAGTATTCGTTTTGTGTTTTTGCATTGGTGACGAAACAATCCATCATTGGAGAACTTACGCTGACGGCGAATGGGGATGTTGCATAGAATTTGATGAGGAGAAATTATTAGCCTCGTTTAGAAATATTAAAGGCATCCGATATAAAGATGTGATATACAAAAAAGTTAACGAAGTAGAAAAAGGATTAGTTAAGCTTGAAGACTTCCCTTTTGTTAAACGCAAACCATATCGATTTGAAAATGAATTCAGAATAATATGGGAAGGTTCAACTGACCAGAGCAATTTCAAAGTAAAAATAAACTTGAATTCTATTAATAAAATTACATTCTCTCAAAAAATGTCACCTGAAATGAGAAATACAGTATTAGATTTACTACACAACCAAGTCAAACATCTCCCTAAAATTAATTATTCAACTCTTTATGAAAATAAACGGTGGATAAAAGCCTTTAAGAAATAAGCATATCTGCTTTCTTGTTAAATACCCAAATTAAATGTTGTGCTTACAATTAGGTAAGGTGAGTCAAATGAAAATCGCATTTATCGGCGGCGGGAATATGGGCGAGGCGATGCTCTCGGCACTACTTGATAAATGCGTTGCCGAACATAAATCTATCACCGTCAGCGATGTTAGCAAACCACGACGTCATTTCCTTGCGCAGAGGTATACAATTTTAACCACTGCGGATAACAGGCTGGCAATTACCGGCGCAAATATGGTCGTGCTTGCCGTCAAACCACAGAACCTGACCACTGTGATGAATGAATTAACCGGTCGCTTCAAACCTGCGCAACTGGTGATTTCCATCATCGCGGGCGCCCGGATTGACACACTGCGTGATGGACTCAATCACAAAACCATTGTGCGGTCTATGCCCAACACTCCGGCACAGATTGGTGAAGGTATTACGGTCTGGACTGCCACTAAAGAAGTCACCGCCCTTCAAAAGAAACGAGCCGCCAGCATCCTGGGCGCAATGGGAAAAGAGTTCTATGTCAGTGATGAGAGTCTCCTGGATATGGCAACTGCCGTGAGTGGTAGTGGTCCTGCCTATCTCTTTTATTTCGTCGAGTCTTTTATAAACGCCGCGGTTGCCATTGGCTGGTCACGAGAAACGGCAAAGGAATTGGTACTGGGCACGGTGCTTGGCGCGGTTCACCTGATTAAGAAATCGGATAGAGAACCTGCCGACTTGCGCCGCATGGTCACCTCACCCGGCGGCACCACAGCAGAAGCAATCCGCGCCTTTGATGAGGGTAAATTCGCCGAGTTGGTAGCGAGGGCAATCAGAGCCGCCTACGAGAAAGCGCAGAAGCTTGGTAACAGCCAGCGTTAGATTCTCTGGTGAAAGAGAAAACAAAAAGCCCACCCGAACAAATCCAAAGTCGATTTTTCAGATGAGCTTTTAACGTGTTTGATTTTTTGAGGCGCTTATTAGCCGTGCAGTTTGTTATACTTCGCCTGAAGCTGTTCTTTGGTCTCTTTGTGCGCTTCATCAGGTTTACAGCAATCTACCGGACAGACCTCAGCACACTTCGAGGAATCATGTGCACCCACGCATTCGGTGCATTTGTCGGGGTCAATCTTATAGATTGAGTCGCCCTCGCTGATTGCCTGATTGGGGCATTCAGCCTCACAGGCTCCACAACTGATGCATTCGTCGGTAATCTTGTACGCCATTGATAATTGCCTCCTTATTCCAATTCCGGGTATATATTATAGAGCGAGCTTCTTGCCGCTTAAGCGAGCTTTTAATGCCTTACCGACATGGTTTGGCACCATGCCATTTATATCTCCACCCAGGCTGGCTACCTCTTTCAATAGACTTGCGGACAGGAACTGGTATTGCAAACTGGCCATCAGGCAGACCACTTCCAGGTCCGGGCAGAGCTTCTTGTTCATCAGCGCCGTCTCGAACTCACGCTCGAAATCAGTGACAGCTCGCAAGCCGCGGACAATCGTCTGCGCACCCATCTTCTTCGCAAAATCAACTATCAGCCCCGTGAACGAAACTACCTCAATGTTCGGGATATGTTTGGTGGCTTCCTTTGCCAGCTTTACCCGTTCCTCGGTAGTAAAAAGTAAGCCATGACCAGCGATGGCACCGCCTGAGGAAGCTGAGCGTGTAGCCGCCGGGCTGTCATACACACCAATGTAGACCTTGTCAAAAAGCTTCGCCGCTCTCGTCGCAACGTCCAGATGCCCATTGGTAATGGGGTCGAAAGTTCCCGCATACAACGCAATCGTCATTAATTCTCCTTCCGGTATACTGAAATGGTGCTATCACCATGACGGTGCTCTTTGAACAATTGCATGGTTCCATAGTTCGACTGCAAAGGAAAGCGTGAAGAATGCGTCATCACGATAATGGTATGCTCACCGACCAGTTTAGAATCTGCCAGTTGTTTCACCAGCTCTCCGATTGTTCTGTCCTTATATGGCGGGTCAATCAGGATAATACTGTATGGCTTATCCAGAAAGGTGAAGACTTTCGCGACACTACTACAGTAGACGTGAGCCTTCTCCGCCAGCTTTGTTTTTACAAGGTTCTGTTTGATTATATCACAACACCTACGCTCACGGTCAACAAAATCGACCCACTCCGCACCCCGACTCAATGCTTCGATACCCAGCGCCCCACTACCTGAAAAAAGATCCAGCACCCGCGACCAGTCGTCCGTAATGTTCTCAAGAATAGAAAAAATGGCGCCACGGACGAGGTCGGTAGCAGGTCTTACGCCAACCACATCCGGGACTTTGAGGAGAGTGCCTTTAGCGGTGCCAGTAATCACACGTAACATTATGTTAATACTAGCGAACTTGATGTGTGAGTGTCAAACGTATCTAATTTTCACGTACGAAGTTTGGAATTCATAAGCTATAATTTCAATCTCGCTACCAGCGTCTGCAAACTTGCCTTCGCATTCTGCATAATCGGGCGACCGTGCCCCACGCAGAGTACTTCAACATCCAGTTCCGCCATCCGCCGGATTGACGACTTGGCTTCCTGAAGATTAGTGCTTACCATTCGCAATGGCATACGTAGAATATCACCACGCTTATTCAGGGTATCACCTACAATGAGCAATTTATGCTTTGGCGCATAGAGGCTGATACTCCCCGCCGTGTGACCGGGTGTGGGGACAACCTGCAAGCCACCCAGAACATCGAATGTCTCCCCACCCTCCAGCACCCTGTCCACACGGTCAGCCTCCAGCACGAATTGCCGACGGAAGACGGAAAGCCCGGGCACACGTAATAATACCCCGACGATATTGCCAGCAGGGTACGGTATGGTATCTTCCGGAACATGCACATCGACTTTATGCGCCGCCACCTTTGCTGTAGTCTGCTTCCGCAGTTCTTCCAGCCCACCTGTGTGGTCGAGATGATTGTGTGTGAGAATAATCAGTCCGATTTCCTCAGATTTTCTCCCCAGTTTGTGAATGAACTCAATAACGCAGGGTGTACTGCCACGAAAGCCGGTGTCGATGAGCGTCAGACTGTTTTCGACAATGAGGAACATGTTGGCGTAACGGACAGTTATCTGGTACAGGTTAGGTATAATTTCCAGTGTAGACACGTCAATACAATCTCAAAGCTCAAAATTCAAAGTTCAAATTATATTTTACCATCCTATCGGGAGATGGAAGCCGGTGAACCGAAAAGGGTTCGGCTTGTCGGAGCAAGCACGCATGGATAGGAATCGAACCGACTAGAATTTAGAATTTGTCTTCTCCAGTCTCTCCGTCCATTGCATGCCCGTCAATCCGAGTCTCGCAAAAATATCATCGACATAGCGCACGTAATAACTGTAATCGAAGAGCGCCTCAAGCTCTTTGGCAGGAAGTGCTTTAGTGACAACGGCATCTGCTTTCAATAATGTGAGGAATTTTTTGTTCTCCATCCACGTTTTCATTGCATTGCGCTGGACTATCTCGTAAGCATCCTGACGGCTCATCCCTGTGTCAATAAGAGCAAGCAAAACACGCTGGGAGAAAAGCAAACCACGGGTGATATCCATGTTCTGCCGCATCTTCTTAGGGTAGACAAGCAAGCCTTTCATCACCCCGGTGAAAATCGATAGCGTATAATCCAGCACCAGACAGGCATCAGGTAAAATAATCCGCTCGGTTGAGGAGTGGCTGATATCTCGCTCATGCCACAATGCGATATTTTCCAACGAGGTCACAGCATAACCGCGCACCAGCCGCGCCAGTCCGCATACCCGTTCACACAACTCCGGGTTACGCTTGTGCGGCATAGCAGATGAACCGGTCTGGCCCGGGCTGAAGGGCTCTTCCGCCTCGCGGACTTCCGTGCGCTGGAGATGCCGGATTTCGGTAGCGAATTTTTCAAGTGAACCGGCAATGATAGCAAGCGTGGTGACATACTGGGCATGGCGGTCTCTCTGGATTATCTGATTGGAGATAGGGGCTGACGCCAGACCTAATTTAGCGCAAGCCTTCTCTTCAAGCTCTGGACGTAACGTCGCGTAAGTCCCCACCGCGCCGGAAATTTTCCCGACGGCGATGACTTTCCTGGCTTCCTGGAGCCGCTGGCGATTGCGATTCATCTCTTCGAACCAGAGCGCTAATTTTAATCCGAAGGTGATTGGTTCTGCATGGACGCCGTGAGTGCGCCCCGTCTGCGGTGTATATTTATACTGGATGGCTTTCTCCCCGAGAACAAGACTCAGTTCTCGCATGTCCTCCAGCAGAATGTCCGAGGCTTCTACCATTTGCAGACTGAGCGCTGTATCCATAACATCGGAAGAAGTCATACCCATATGAATAAAGCGTGACTCATCCCCAAGGCTCTCCGCCACCGTATTGAGAAAAGCTGTGACGTCGTGATGGGTCTCTTTCAGTATTTCGTTCATACGCTTGAGATTGATACGCGCCATTTTGATTTTAGGGATAGCATTACGTGGAATGACTCCCAGTTGCGCCCAGGCTTCGCAGGCGGCAATTTCAACATCAAGCCACTTACGGAATTTGTTTTCTTCCGACCAGACACGACTCATCTCAGGACGTGAATAGCGCTCAATCATTTGCCGTCTCCTTGCAATTTCTTCCGATATTTGTCATAGGCTTTTCTGATATTTTCATATTTCAGACCGAGAATTTCGCCAGCGAGATAGGCGGCATTTTTTACACCGGCGCTGCCGATAGCTACGCATGCCACCGGAATCCCACTCGGCATCTGGACAATAGAATAGAGCGCATCGATACCCTTTAGTTCTCCTCCGGGTAGCGGGATACCAATTACCGGGATGGTCGTCCAGCTTGCCAAAACACCCGGCAGATGAGCGGCATAACCTGCTGCCGCGATAATCACTTCGATGCCTCGCTCCCGCGCTGTTTTCCCATATGAACTGGCTTTTTCCGGCGTGCGGTGGGCGGAAATGACATTTACTTCATAATCAATCCCGAGTTCTTTAAGTATGTCTAGTCCTGGCTGCATTGCCTCCATATCTGATTTTGAACCCATAACTACACCGACTAAAGGCATATTAACCCCCCCCGACCAATTATTGTTTAAAGTATCAAATAGGGTGGGTTTCACCCACCTACTCTAAATCCATCTCTATCAGATCTTTCCCCACTTCCTTTCCCCAATCACTTTGATATAGCCGCTTCTCAACAAATTTCCTGAAGCTACTCAACTTCCATTCCAGGGGTGAATTCACCAGTCCATGCTTGACCGGATTATAGTGAATATAATCACAATGTTTGTTGAAATCTTCTTGATTACGAATTACGTGTTCCCAAAACCTTCTCTGCCAAATGCCTTTTTCACTCTTACTGATAATTGATCCCGTTATATCTCTGGACTTATTTCCAGAATAATGCCGGCTAAAAGTCCCTTTAATTTGTTTCCAGCGTGTTGAAAAATCGGAATCCTCATCTGGAAGAGTCCAGATTGTATGCAAGTGGTCTGGCATAATCACAATAGCATCTATCCTAAAAGGATGCGTCTTCATAATACTTTTAAAGCAATTTCCCAATAGACGCACAGATGTTTCTTCATCAAATATCGGATATCTCATGTAAGTTACAACTGTGAAGAAAAACGTGCCTCCCTTTAAGAAAGCTCTACGGTAATTAGACATCTCACTATTACGGTGGGTTACGCTTCGCTCACCCACCCTACTCCTTCGATATTGGAATTTAGGTTTTAAACAATGCAATATCTTTTCGGTAATGAGCGTCGTCAAAGCTGATGCGCGATATATTAGCGTAGACCTTTTCCCGTGCCTTAGCAATTGTTTTACCCATGGCTACCACTGTAAGCACGCGCCCACCGTTGGTCAGCACTTCCCAAGGCATAGAGCCAACCTTCGTACCCGCGTGGAAAACGAAGATATCCTTGTCAACATCATGCAATCCGTTTACGGGGAACCCTGTCTTATAACTTCCCGGATACCCACCGGAAGCCATCACCACGCCCACGCAGGCATCATCGGAGCATTCCACTTTAATTTGACTCAGCTTACCCTTGATAACCGCCATGATAATATCAACAAGGTCAGTCTTCAGCCGGGGCAGGATGACCTGTGTCTCCGGGTCGCCGAGACGGGCATTAAACTCGAATACTTTGACATCGCCATTGTTGACCATCAAGCCGCCATAGAGCACACCGCGATACGGTCTGCCCTCTTGCGCCATCGCCTCGACGGCAGGTTCCATCACCGTCTCAATCACCTTTTTCTGCAAGGTGGGGCTATCGAACACGGGCGGACTGTAACTGCCCATACCCCCGGTGTTCGGACCTTTGTCACCATCATAGATTCTTTTGTAATCGCAGGCTGAGACGAACGGCAGTACCGTTCTACCGTCGGTGAATACAAAACTGCTCATTTCCCGTCCGGTAAGGTACTCTTCAATCAAGACCTTATCCGCCGCCGTGCCCAATTTCTTTGCCTGCATGAAGTCTGCCAGCGCCGCCAGCGCTTCTTCAGTAGACGCCGCAACTACGACACCTTTTCCCGCTGCCAGCCCGTCTGCCTTTACAACGATGGGCGGTTTCTGTTTCCGGACATAGTCGCAAGCCTGCTGGTAATCAGAAAATGTAACACTTTTCCCGGCGGGGATATTATATTTCTTGAGAAGGAACTTGGCGAAGACTTTGCTCGATTCGATTTCGGCGGCGAGCTTGCTCGGCCCGAAGATGGGAATACCGATACTCTCAAAGTGGTCGACGATGCCGTCCGCCAGCGGCACTTCCGGACCAACGACGACCAGTTCAATCTTTTTTTGCTGGGCTACTTTCGCCAGCGCCTTAATATCCGAAGCGTTGACGTCGATATTCTGTGCGATACGTGCCGTCCCGGCATTTCCCGGCGCGGCGAAGAGTTCTTTGACTTTAGGACTCTGGGCGATTTTCCAGACCAAGGTGTGTTCTCTGGCGCCACTACCAACAACGAGGATTTTCAGTTTGAACCTCCTCCTGCTTAATTATCCGTCATTGCGAATGCATGTGAAGCAATCTCTGGGAGGTGGGGAACCACCCGACCCTGAGTTCGCCACGCTACGCTCGCGATGACAAATCGGTTGATTACTCCCATTCAATTGTCGATGGGGGTTTGGAGGTAATATCGTACACCACGCGGTTGACTTCCGGGACTTCATTTACAATACGGTTAGAAATCCGTGATAAAACATCATAAGGCAGGCGCGCCCAATCTGCCGTCATGGCGTCCTCACTGGTCACGGCACGGATGCCCACCAGATAGCCGTAGGTGCGGTGGTCGCCCATCACCCCCACGCTCTTGACATCGGTGAGCACGGCAAAGCTCTGCCACAATTGCCGGTACAACTGCGCTTTCTTAATTTCGTTCATCAAGACGAAGTCCGCCGACCGCAAAATTTCCAACTTCTCTTTGGTTACTTCGCCGATAATGCGGATTGCCAGACCGGGTCCCGGGAAAGGCTGTCGCCAGACCATTTCCTCAGATAATCCCAGCTCTAAGCCCACCTGCCGCACTTCATCCTTAAAGAGATAACGCAATGGTTCAATTAACTTCAAACGCATCCGCGACGGTAACCCGCCGACATTGTGGTGCGTCTTAATCTTGGCGGAGGCAGTGCTCCCGGAGGAGGCGCTTTCAATCACATCGGGATAAAGCGTGCCCTGCGCCAGGAAATCCACCTTGCCAAGTTTAGTGGCTTCTTCCTCAAACACACGGATGAATTCCTCCCCGATAGCTTTGCGCTTCTGCTCCGGGTCAATGACCCCTTTCAATCTATCGAGGAAGCGCTCTGTGCCATCAACGAAGATAATGTTCATCCCCAGATTCAGACGGAAAGCGGTGAAAGTACGCTCTACTTCCTCACGGCGGAGCAAGCCGTTATTGACAAAAATACAAGTCAGTTGATTTCCGATAGCCTTATGAATAAGCGTAGCAACCACCGCCGAATCCACACCACCGGATAGAGCGGCGATGACCTTGCCGCCGCCTACCTGAGTTTTTATGGATGCAATGCTTTCCTCAATATAGTTCCCGATTGTCCAATTACCCTTACACTTACAGACATTCAGCGCGAAATTGCGGATGATTTCTTTACCTTGCGGCGTGTGGACAACCTCAGGATGGAACTGGATACCGTAGAGGTTCTTGCCATTGGTAATTGCCGCCAGCGGCGTGTTCTCCGTGTGGGCAATCGCTTTGAATCCGGGCGGCATCTGCTCGATACTATCGCCATGGCTCATCCAGACGGTAATCGCCTCGTTCAGACCGGCGAAGAGCGGAGAATCGCGGTCGCTGATATGAAGCACGGTATGCCCGTATTCGCGCTTGGTCGACGGAGTGACCCTGCCCCCGAGCTGGTGGGTGATTGCTTGCAATCCGTAGCAGATACCCAGCACCGGCACGCGCCCTTCGTAAACCCAAGCTGGTGCTAATGGCGCATTCTGTTCATAGACACTCGCCGGACCGCCGGAGAGGATAACTCCCTTCGGGTTAAGATGGGCAATTTTCTCCCAGGGCGCATCGAAAGGCACCAGTTCACTGTAGACATTGCATTCGCGGATACGCCGGGCGATGAGGAGGTTGTATTGCGAACCGAAATCCAGCACTACGATTGACTCTCGGTCGGTAGTCGGCAGGGGTTGCTCGACACGCGCCGGTTTGACACCCGCCTTCTCCTTGGCAATCTCAAGGTAGGTGGTGACCTCGATGTCACCGCTGGTAGCGACTCTGCCTGTAAGGTTCTGCTTGGGATTTTCCTGTTCTGTAGCCATAATTTGCTCTGTCTTACCTGCCTCCAGCTATCGCCGTCATTCCCCCCCTGTGTATGCGTAGTTTATTTATGTACCCTATTATAACCGAATTTTGACGAACTGGCACTAGCTAACAAAAAACAACTGTCAATAATCAACTATCAACGAGGATTTATCTCAAGTAACTCAATCAACACATTATCGGGACCCCACATGAAGGCTATTTTGACGCCGGGTCTCAGTTCCATAATTTCGTTGCGGAATTTCACGCCATTTGCTTTCAAGTTAACCACGGCCGACTCCAGATTATCCGTCCTGATACCAAAATGTTCCAGTCCGCCCACCGGACCTGCCGCCGGCGCCGCTCCTGATGATTGCCCTATCAGTATTCTGGAACCATTAAGGTTAAGCTCTGCGCTCATGCGTCCTCCCGGAAGCTCTCTCAAGTATACCCTGCGGGCATTAAAGTTCTTTTCGTAGAATTCGGTGGTTTTTGCCACATCCGGGCTCACCAGGTGCACGTGGTCGTACCAGTATTCAGGCATTCTCATCTCCTTAATAAAAGCTATGCCGCATTTTAGACTGCCACTCATTGCACGGTCAACTATTTGCCGAAGCCTGATGGCTGATTGCCGATTATCTGTTTAATGCTATACTATTGTCAGTATGAAATCCGTATCCACACGCACAGTTGAGAATCAAGTAGAAGAAGGAATTGCCATCCTGAAAAAAGGTGGCATCGTGGCTTACCCGACGGATACCGTCTACGGACTGGGCGCCAGTATGACCAACATCGCCGCCGTAGAGCGCATCTTCGATGTGAAAGGTCGCCCGAAGGGAATGGCATTGCCCCTGCTCGTCGCTAACCGGGAGCAAATCAAACAAATCGCTAAAATAATCCCGCCCGCCGCCTGGTTGCTCATCTATAACTTCCTCCCCGGTGCGCTGACCATCGTTCTAAACAAATCAGACAGCGTGCTTGATATTATCACCGGCGGCGGCAAAACAATCGCTATCCGTATTCCCGACCATCCCATCCCTCTCGCCCTGATTAAAGGACTGGGTCAGCCAATCGTCGGCACGAGCGCCAACCTCAGTGGTCAGCCCAGCCCGCTCACCGCCGAAGAAGTCAGAATGCAGATTGGTGATAAAGTAGATATGATTATCGATGGTGGTCAGTGTCCCGGCGGTGTTGAGTCAACTGTCGTCGACCTGAGCAATAGTAAACCGCTGGTACGGCGTCTGGGTGCTATCACACTGAAACAACTACGGCAGACCGTCCCCGACATTCAACTGGCGAAGGAGATTAAAAATGCGTCTCGCAATCGGTAGCGACCACAGGGGTCTAGCATTAAAAAATAGAGCGGCGGAAATGCTGAAGAAAGCCGGGCATACCTATGAAGACTTCGGCGTGTTTACTGAAGAGCGCGCCGATTACCCGCAAATCGCTAAAAAAGTTGGGCAAGCGGTCGCAGGTGGCAAATTCGAGCGCGGGATTCTGGTCTGCGGCACGGGCATCGGGATGTGCATGGCGGCGAACAAGGTCAAAGGTATCCGCGCGGCGATGGCATTCAATACCTTCAGCGCCTCTCGCGCCCGCCAGCATAATGACGCTAATATCCTCTGTCTGGGTGGTGAAAACGACCAGTCACAACTCCCCGAAATGATAAACGCCTTCCTGACCACAAAATTTGAAGGCGGTCAACACATACAAAGACTGCAGATGATAAAGGAAATGGAAGAATAAATCTTGTTCCCGTGAAAACGGGAATCCATTATCAGTATCTTTATCGTGTTCTATTTTCAACCCTTCACTCTAAATAAATCACAGCTAACAATATTTTTAAAAAGTATTGACAGGACATGTTATAATAACTCCAACCATCGTATCACATCTGAATATCATCTTATTCACAAAGTGCAATTAATTAATTTACAAAACAAGGCTTTACATCCAGCTAAAAGAAGGTTTGTGATGAAAAGTAAAATAAAGAAATTTTTAACGGTCTGGCTCTCTATCCTGATGGTGTTTACGCTTTTACTACCGGGATGTGGATGCTCACCATCGCCAAATATTAGAGCGACTCTAGAATTTTCCGAACTACCGATTCTAGGCAAAGAAGTAGAATTAACGGCTACCTTTACCCTTAACGGTACTGTTTACCAAAAGGCTTCAGATGTGAAGGCAGAAATAGTGTTACCCGAAGGCATAGAGAAAGTCGATGGTGATTTACAATTCCAGGGGGATTTTCTTCTTGGACAAACATATGAAATTAAAGTAATTGTTAAAACGGTAAAGATTGGCCTTTGGAGCGTAGAGGCTAAGGCTTTTTGGTTCCCGGGGGTAGATTGTCTAGGTGGTACAAAAGAATTATGGGTAAACGTCACAGAAAATGATGCCACTGTTAGTAATAGGCCTCCGAAGCCTAGTGGAATTCCCACACTTCATCAAACAGAACCACCATCGGATTCTCTTGAGCAATGATACGTCATCGTAAGAGTGGCTTAAATCATTCTTGGTTGTTGCCTTTTATACTTGACACTTTATTAAATTATTCCGCCACTTTAAGTATTTACCACACTACCCTATTCCATAAAATTTGACAACGCCTAGATAATTATGTTATTTTAGCTTATTATGAATGTGCAACTGGTCTCCCTGGTACTTATCGTTACATACACAAGTCAGTGAGTGGGATATAAAGTCAGACTCGTGAGCCGTCCCACTGGGACGGCTTTTTTGTATCCAGAAATATACGGGGGAAACTATAAATGAGAAGTGACGCAATCAAAAAAGGCATCGAGCGTGCCGGACACCGTTCGCTCTTGCACGCCGTCGGGGTGCGGCGCTCCGATATGGACAAGCCCTTCATTGGCATCGTCAACAGCTACAGCGAAATCGTCCCCGGTCACATGCACCTGAACGAAATTGCTCAAGCCGTAAAAGAAGGCGTCTACCAGGGCGGCGGTATCCCCTTTGAATTCAATACCATCGCGGTCTGCGACGGCATCGCGATGAACCATGAGGGTATGAAATACAGTCTGCCCAGCCGCGAGCTAATCGCCGACTCCGTAGAAATCGTGGCGCAAGCCCATCAGTTCGATGCCCTCGTTTTTATCCCCAACTGCGATAAAATTATCCCCGGGATGCTGATGGCGGCAGTGAGATTAAATTTACCGGCGGTTTTTGTCAGCGGCGGTCCCATGATGAGCGGGATATTGACTATAGATGGCAAGACGCAGCACATCGACCTGATTACAGTCATGCAAGCTGTCGGGAAAGTCGTGCGAAAGGAAATCACCGAGGTGGAACTGGCACAGATGGAAGAGCTTGCCTGTCCCGGCTATGGTAGCTGCGCGGGCATGTTTACCGCCAACACGATGAACTGCCTCACCGAAGCGCTGGGTATGGGATTGCCGGGCAATGGCACTATCCCCGCGGTGGACACACGGCGTATTCATCTGGCACGACAGGCGGGCGCACAGGCGGTCTATTGCTGGTCGAAGAACATCCGGCCGCGTGACATCATCAATGAAAAATCACTGCATAATGCTTTCACCGTGGATATGGCGCTGGGCGGTAGCACGAACTCGGTACTTCACTTAATGGCAGTCGCCAACGAAGCCGGTGTGCCACTCTCCTTGCAGAAAATCAATGAAATCAGTGATAAAACACCATATCTCTCTAAATTAAGCCCGGCCGGTGAGCACCACATCGAAGACCTCGACCGTGCCGGCGGCATTCCTGCCATCATGAAAGAAGTTAAGAACCTGTTGAATCTGGACGCTCTTACTGTGACCGGGAAATCCGTGGCGAAGAATCTCATCGGGGCGCGTGTCTACGACCGTGATGTCATCCGCACCCGAGCGAAGGCTTATTCACAGACCGGCGGGCTTGCGGTCCTGTTCGGCAACCTGGCGCCGGACGGTGCGGTTGTTAAAAAAGGAGCTGTGCCTGCCAATATGATGACCTTCAAGGGACCTGCCCGTGTTTTCGATTCGGAAGATGACGCTACACAGGCAATCATGAAGGAAAAATTCAAAGCCGGCGACGTTATTGTCGTCCGTTATGAAGGTCCGAAAGGCGGTCCGGGCATGAGAGAAATGCTGACGCCCACCTCTCTTATCACCGGAATGGGTATGGAAGACAAGGTATTCCTGATTACGGACGGTCGCTTCTCCGGCGGGTCGCGTGGCGCTGCTATCGGGCACGTTTCTCCTGAAGCTGCCAGCGGTGGTCCCATTGCCGCGCTCAAGAATGGCGACATCATCAGCATCGATATTCCAAAGAATAAATTAGACGTACAATTAAGCAAGAAGGAAATTTCCGAACGGCTGGCGAGGTTGAAGAAATTCGAGCCGCGCTTCAAAACAGGCTATCTGGCGCGCTATGCGGAAAAGGTCAGTTCCGCCAGCACCGGGGCTATATTTGAAAAATAGGGCATGAAAGGATTTTACTTTTTAGTTATGATTTTGAGGTTTGACTTTTAACTTATTAACTTCTTATTTAAGGAAGGTGTCACGAACATGAAGATGACGGGTGGTCAAATTGTCTGCGATTGTCTGGTGAAAGAAGGGGTGGAGGTTATTTTCGGTATTCTGGGGGGCGCTATTCTGCCTCTCTATGATACCCTGCCTCAGTTCCCCCAACTGCATCATGTTCTGGTGCGTCACGAACAATGCGCCGCTCATGCCGCCGAAGGGTACGCACGCGCCACGGGCAGGGTCGGCGTCTGCTTTGCCACTTCGGGACCCGGTGCTACCAATCTGGTTACGGGCATCGCCAATGCCCACCTCGATTCATCGCCGGTGGTAGCCATCACCGGACAGGTTGCTCGTCGTTTTATCGGCAAGGATGCTTTCCAGGAGGTTGATATTACGGGTATCACTTTACCCATTACCAAGCATAACTATCTTGTCCGTGATACTTCTCAGCTGGGCAAAGTAGTCAAGGAAGCTTTCTATATTGCCCGCACCGGACGTCCCGGTCCCGTGCTCATCGATGTCCCGAAAGATGTCTTCCAGGAGCAGGTGGAATACCATGCCCCCGGGAAGGTAGACCTGCGTAGTTACAAACCAAGGCGAGAAGGGAATATGTCTCAGATTCGGAAAGCCGCCAATCTCATCAATCAGGCACAGAAACCGGTTATCCTGGCAGGCAGGGGCGTCATTATCTCCGGCGCCAGCGAGGAACTGAAAACACTGGCGGAAACGGCTCAGACACCCGTGGTAACCACTCTGCTGGGTATCGGCAGTTTCCCGGAATCGCATGCCCTGAGCTACCGCTGGCTGGGAATGCACGGTATGGCCTATGCCAATATGGCGATTAATGGCGCCGATGTCCTTATTGCAATCGGCATGCGGTTCGATGACCGCGCCACGGCTGAGGTAGCCTCCTTTGCACCCCAGGCGAAAATTATTCATATCGATATCGACCCTGCGGAAATCGGGAAAAACGTTCGCGTTGACGTGCCTATCGTCGGTGATGTCAAGGCAGTGCTGACTCCACTCCTGAAACTCATCACCCCAACTCAGCATGGAGACTGGCTGAAACAACTGGATATATGGCGCCGCGAGCATCCCTCGACGGATATCCGCGATGCCTCCTCTATCCTGCCCCAGTATGTAGTCAGGAGTATCTATGAAGCAACTGGTGGTGATGCCACGATTGTTACCGGGGTGGGACAGAACCAGATGTGGGCGGCACAGCACTATATCTACAATAAGCCCAACACCTTTATCTCTTCAGGCGGTCTGGGCACAATGGGATTTGGCTTGCCGGCATCGGTCGGCGTGAAAATGGGTCGTCCGGACGCGACTGTCTGGTGTATTGACGGCGACGGCAGTTTTCAGATGACACTGCATGAGCTTGCCACCATTCAGCAAGAACGGCTGGCAGTGAAAATCGCTATTATGAACAATGGGTTCCTCGGGATGGTGCGCCAGTGGCAGGAGCTTTTTCATGACAAACGCTATGTCGCTACACCACTTTGGGGACCGGATTTCGTCAAGCTGGCAGAAGCTTATGGAATTCCCGGAATTAAAGTCAGACACAAGGACGAGGTGGTTCCGTCCATCCAAAAGGCGATGGCACATGATGGTCCCTTCCTGGTCGATTTCGGTGTTGAGCCGGAAGAAAATGTGTATCCGATGGTGCCGCCGGGAGCCTCACTGGTTGAACTTCTGGAAGCTCCCAAGAAGGAGGAAGTAGTATGGCCCCGATGAAACATACACTGGTTGCTCTGGTCGAAGATAAACCCGGAGTCCTGAACCGGGTGGCAAATCTCTTCAGACGACGCGGATTTAACATTGAAAGCATCACTGTTGGACACAGCGAAAAGCCTGACATCTCCCGCATGACAATTGTGGTGGATGGGTCGGGCGCTTCTGTAGAGCAGGTCCGTAAACAGCTTGATAAGCTTATTGAAACCGTGAAAGTTCAGGACATTACGAGCGAAAGTATTGTTGTGCGCGAGATGGCGTTAATTAAAGTCAAAGCAACCTCTGCCACCCGTAGTGAAATCATGCAGATTGTGGATATCTTCCGCGCCAATATCGTCGATGTATCTATGGAATCGCTTATCATTGAGGTCACGGGTGATGAGGAAAAACTGGATTCGCTCCTGAACCTTTTACATACTTTTGAGATTAAAGAGGTGGTACGCACCGGTCGGATTGCCATGACACGTGGTAGCACAACTACCAGCGAGCCGGGACGTAAGCCTGTTAGCACGGAGGAATAGACATCCGGTGATGGATTTAGCCACACCATCGCGCTGTAATTGAGTATCGGGATAGAAAGGAGGCTACGATGTATAAGAAAATGCTTGTTGTTCTGGATGGCTCCCAGTTGGCAGAAATCGTCTTCCCTTACGCCAAAGAACTGGCTGGTAGGCTTGATATCGATGTGATATTGCTCCACGTCTATTCGCAAGTTATGCGCGATTATGCACCGATGTATAAAGCTTATATTGAAGGCGCCGCTAAAAAAATCGGAATGCAAGCACAGCAGATACAGCAAAGCCTCGGCTCAAAAAACGCCAAACCGGTAGAAGTGCGTGGTGAGCTTGCTATGGGTTATCACGCTGATGAAATCCTCCGCTTTGCTGAAGAGAATGCCGTCGACCTGATTATGATGGCGAGTCATGGCCGCTCCGGTGCCCAGCGCTGGAGTATTGGTAGCGTGGCAGATAAAATCCTGCGCGCCGCCAGAGTGCCGGTCTGGTTGGTACACGCCGATGCAGAAAAAGTACCGTATGACCAGTGGCCCAGCCGCACCTTACTCGTTGCGCTCAGTGGTTCTGATGTGTCGGCAATTGTCATCCCGCACGCAAAAACCTTGGCAAAACAGACAGGGGCACCAATGGACGTTGTCCTGATGGAGGTTGTGGAGCCACCTATCACCCCCACTTACTATTCTCCCGAAATGACCGGCATGCCACTGAACTGGGGACAGTTCGTGGAACAAGAAATAGCGCGGAGCAAAAAGGCGGCACAGGAATACCTGACGAGTGTGGAAAAACAATTCCGTGACGACGGCATCAATGTTAGGTCAATAATTCTGACAGGAAAACCAGCTGAAGAGATTGTCAGTTATGCCGCCAAGAATCCTTTTACCGTGGTTATCATGGCAACGCACGGGCGTACCAGGTTGAGCCGACTGGTTTACGGGAGTGTCGCTCAGAGTGTTCTCTATGGCATAACCAATCCTATGGTTTTGATACGACCACAATAAAATATATTTGAGGAGGAAAACGTGGCGAAGGTTTATTACGACAAAGATTGCAATCTGAAACTGCTCGATGGCAAGGTAATCGGAATCCTGGGTGGCGGCGGTAATCAAGGGCATGCCCATTCCCAGAACTTGCGAGACAGCAGATGTAATGTCATCGTCGCCGAGCTCAAAGGCTCACCAGCGTGGAAAAGTGCCCAAGCAGCCGGCTTCAAAGTGATGGAGGCGGCGGAAGTGGCAAAAGCCGCCGATATTATTATGGTGCTTATCCCTGACCCCGTGCAGAAAGCCGTCTATCAGCAGGCAATTGCACCCAGTATGAAAAAGGGCAAAACCTTGATGTTCGCACATGGCTTTAATATTCATTACGGGCAGATTGTGCCGCCGGCGGATATTGATGTCAGTATGATTGCACCGAAGGCACCGGGTGCGATGGTACGGCAACTCTATACCGAGGGCAGAGGAACTCCAGCCCTCATCGCCGTGCATCAGGACGCCAGCGGCAAGGCGAAACCGAATGCCCTTGCCTATGCAAAAGCTCTTGGCGTCAGCCGCGCCGGTATTATCGAGACGACCTTCGCCGAGGAAACCGAGACCGACCTCTTCGGGGAGCAGGCAGTGCTCTGCGGTGGTGTGACATCCCTTATCAAAACAGGATGGGAGACGCTGATAGAAGCTGGTTACCAGCCGGAGATTGCCTATTTTGAAGTCCTTCATGAGCTTAAACTAATCGTCGACCTTATTTATCAGGGTGGCATCGCCCACATGCGCCGCAGTGTCAGTGAGACCGCGCGCTACGGCGATATCACCCGTGGACCACGCATTATCGATGATATGGTTCGCGAAGAAATGGAAGTCATCCTCTCCGAAATTCAGGATGGTACTTTCGCCAAGGAATGGATTTTGGAAAACCAGGCGGGACGGCCGGTCTTCAACGCGCTGATGCGGATGGAAGCAGAGCACCCGATTGAAGAGGTGGGCGCAGAACTCCGCCAGATGATGTCTTGGCTCCAAGCGCAGGCACCGAAAAAAGCGGGACGGAAACCGAAAGCCAGCAAATAATTAGGAAAAACGGAAAAATCCGTTTAGTTAGGATATAGAGGAGATGGATAAGGATAGAGTTATCATTTTTGACACCACATTGCGAGACGGGGAACAGGCGGCAGGTGGGAGCCTCAATGTGCAGGAGAAACTGGAAATCGCCCGGCAACTGCAAAAGCTCGGCGTGGATGTCATCGAGGCTGGGTTTCCTGTAACCTCACCCGGTGATTTTGAAGCGGTCACTCTGATTGCGAAAGAAATCCGCAGTTCAGTCATTTGCGTTCTGACTCATGCAGTACTGGAGGCTATCGACCAGAGCTGGAAAGCGGTTAAAGGAGCTGAAAACCCGCGTATTCATGTCGTCCTCTCATCTTCTGACATTCATCTTTTCTATCAACTCAGAAAGAACCGCGATGAAATTGTGAAAATGTCCTGCGATTCTGTCGCCCGGGCAAGAAAATACTGTAGTGATGTCGAGTTTTCAGCAATGGATGCCAGCCGTACCGAGCCTGAATTTATCTATCGCCTCTTAAAAGCGGTGATTGACGCCGGCGCCACTACCGTCAATATTCCTGATACCGTTGGCTATGCCATGCCCAACCAGTTCGGCGCTCTGATTAAGGGCGTGTTCAAGAATGTGCCCAATATCGACCGAGCTATTGTTAGCGTTCATTGCCACAACGACCTGGGTCTGGCAGTCGCTAATAGTCTGGAAGCGTTAAAACGCGGAGCGAGACAGGTCGAAGGAACCATCAACGGCATTGGAGAAAGAGCGGGAAATGCCTCTCTGGAAGAAATTATCATGGCGATTAAGACCCGCCAGGACTTTTTCCACCTGACCACCGGCATCGACACCACCCAGATTTATAAAACCAGTCGTCTGGTCAGCGAGCTAACCGGTTTTCCTGTCCAGCCGAACAAGGCGATTGTCGGCGCCAACGCCTTCCGCCATTCTTCGGGTTTGCATATAGATGGCATGATTAAGCAGTCGAAAACATTTGAAATAATGGACCCGAAGACAGTCGGCGTACCCGCCAGCAGTTTGGTTCTGGGTAAGACCAGCGGGCGGCATGCATTTGTAGAGCGTCTGGCAGAGCTGGGTTACAGCTTGAGTGACGAGGGTCTCAGCCGCGCCTTCGCCGCCTTTAAGGAACTGGCTGACAAGAAAAAGGATGTTACCGATAGAGATATCGAGTCGCTGGTGGCAGAAGATAAACGTCTCACCGCCGAGACCTACCGGCTGGACAGAATTCAGGTGACCTGCGGCGACCGTGGCATTCCCACCGCCGCAATAACCCTGATAGCGCCGGATGATAAGGTAAAGTCGGACGCGGCCATCGGCACAGGTCCGGTAGATGCTACCTGCAAAGCCATTGACAAAATCATCAAAATTCCGGGCATCAAGCTTACTGAATTCACTGTCAAGTCCGTGACCGAAGGCATCGATGCCATCGGTGAGGTGCTCATCCGGGTGGAGAGCAACGGGATCACTTACACCGGCCGTGGCGCGGACACCGACATTATTGTTGCCAGCGCCAAAGCCTATGTGAACGCATTGAACCGGGTTGTCGCCGCGCGCAAGACACAGGCGAAAAAGTAACATCAGGGGAAGGTAAATGCCTCAAGAACTGGAAATGATACTTCGACTCCTCCTTGCCGCCGTACTGGGTCTGATAATTGGTCTACAGAGAGAATGGAAGGGAAAACCGGCAGGTGTCAGGACATTGGCTCTTATTTCCATGGGGTCAGCCATGTTTTCTATAATATCCGAACTGGGCTTCATTGGCGGTGACCCCTCGAGAATTGCCGCTGGTATCGTTACCGGTATCGGTTTCCTGGGCGCCGGCGCAATATTGCACCGTCACGGTGGGGTTGAAGGACTGACCACTGCTACCGCTATCTGGGCATCGGCAGGTATCGGCCTGGCGGTCGGGGCAGGACTCTATTTGATTGCAGTGGTTGCGACTGTCATCACCCTGGGGATTCTTTCCATTCCACACCTTCCACCCCCAAAGAACAATAAATAGGCTACTTTCAAAAAGCGAGGAACTCAAATGAATTTCGCTGAGAAAATACTCGCCGCGCACTGTGGAAAGAGAAAAGTCACGCCGGGTGAATTTATCAACGTGCGGGTTGACCTCATTCTTTCCAATGACATCACCGCGCCCATCGCTATCCGCGAGTTCAAGCGTATCGGGGTGAAAAAGGTTTTCGACCCGAAAAAGATCGTCATGGTCGCCGACCACTTTGTCCCGAACAAAGACATCACCTCTGCGGAACAGACGAAAATAATGCGCGACTTTGCCTACGAGTATGGCATCATCTATTACGATGTCGGGCAGATGGGCATCGAGCACTGTCTCCTGCCAGAAAAAGGACTGGTGGTACCCGGCGATGTCGTCATCGGCGCTGATTCCCACACCTGCACCTATGGCGCACTCGGCGCGTTTGCTACGGGTATGGGCTCGACGGATATTGCCGCCGCCATGGCAACCGGCGATATCTGGATGAAGGTGCCTCAGACCATCAAGTTCGTTTATCACGGCAAACTACCGAAATGGGTCGGCGGCAAAGATTTAATTTTGTATACTATCGGGCAGATTGGCGTGGACGGAGCGCTCTATGCGGCGATGGAATTTACCGGCGAGGCAATCGACCAGCTTCCTATGGACGGACGGTTCACGATGGCGAACATGGCAATCGAAGCCGGCAGTAAGGCAGGACTCTTCCATGTCGATAAAAAGACGTTCGACTATGTGAAGGAACATGCCACCCGACCGCATAAGGTCTATGAACCTGATAAAAACGCTGAATACGCGCAGGTCTACGAATGGGATGTATCGAAGATGGAGCCGCAGGTATCTCTACCCCACCTCCCTTCCAACGCTAAGCCGGTCAGCAAGGTGGGGAATATTATAATTGACCAGGCGGTAATTGGGAGTTGCACCAATGGGCGGCTCAGCGACCTCCGCACTGCCGCGGAAATCTTGAAGGGCAGAAAAGTCCACCCGAAGGTGCGCTGTATCGTTATTCCGGGCACCCAGCAGATATATCTGGACGCTATGAAAGAAGGCTTACTGGAAATATTTATTAAGGCGGGCGCGGTGGTGAGCACGCCGACCTGCGGTCCCTGTCTGGGCGGGTACATGGGCATACTGGCAGGCGGAGAGCGATGCATCTCCACCACCAACCGCAACTTCGTGGGCAGGATGGGTAGTCCCAAATCAGAGGTCTACCTTGCAGGACCAGCCGTCGCTGCCGCCAGCGCCATTAAGGGGAAGATAACCAGCCCGGAGAAGATTTAATAAGATTGTCATTATGAGCGAAGGCGAAGTAATCTCAGGGAGGAAGGACTGTCCCCACCCAGAGATTGCCACGGTTCGCCCCGACTTTGTCGGGACTCCCTCGCAATGACAATTAAATAGCGCGGAGGTGACTCAAATGGCAAAACTGAAGAAAACCTGGACAGAGAAACTGAATGATGACAAGGATTTACCCAGAGTCATCGAAATCAATGAGAGAATGAGTAAACGCTGGGGCACGGGCACCTGTGTTATTCCCGCACCACGTGAAGTCAACGAGATTATGCGACTTGTGCCGAAAGGCAAACTCATCACCATCAACCAGATTCGGGAAGTGCTGGCAAAGAGGCATAAAGCCAGTATCGGCTGACCCATCACCACCGGCATTTTTGCCGGGATAGCGGCGCGTGCCGCCGCCGAAGCAATCGCCGAGGGCAGAACCGACATTACCCCCTACTGGCGGACGCTGAAGTCTAAAGGGGAAATCAACGAAAAATACCCGGGCGGTTTAGATGACCAGTCGAAGCGACTCCGCGCCGAAGGACATATCATTATGCCGGGCAAAGGTAAAAACCCTCCCACCGTCAAGGACTATGAGAAAAAACTGGTGGAAGTGTAGGTTCAGATGGCTCTTAAAAAAGTGCCTGAATTGAAATTGAAGATTGAGTTGGTTCCAGAAACTTCTTGGTATGAAAACCTGAGAAAAAAGATGCGAAAGAAGGACTGGGACAATTTACGACACGAGGTTTACACTAAATATATTAATAGGTGTGGCATTTGTGATGCTAGCGGAAGATTGAACTGTCATGAAATTTGGGAATACGACGACCAAAATAATATTCAAAAACTGAAAGGATTTATCGCTCTTTGTGACATGTGCCATCATGTAAAACATTTTGGATTAGCCCAAATCCTAGCAAATGAAGGTAAATTAGATTTAGACCAAGTAATCCAGTATTTTATGAATGTCAACAATTGTAGTATAAGTGTCTTCAACAAACATCGCAGGGAATCATTTGAGCAATGGCGAGAGCGGTCAAGTCATAAATGGCAGATAGATTTGGGTGAGTACCAAAATCTGTTCGAACCTATTGCAACCAATTAGGATATATAAATGAAAAGAAAAACCAATATTAAACCCATAAGTAATGTGGAAGGGATAGAGTGGGATGCAGATTTGCATATCGATAAGGCAAATCCTTCTGAAGTAACTAACCGTTATTGGCTTCATGCACATCGAAAATCTGGAAAGTATCCTAAACCGACAGTTCGTAGCGGTAAGTGGCTTGTATTCGTCGATAAAGAAGACGTTGACATGGTTTGGTCTAAAATCAAAAAGACTGTGGAGGAAGGAATGCTGGGTAGTGACGCAAAAGTAGCAACAGCAAAGTCAAATCCGCACGCTACCGATGCAAGCACGAAGGTTATCTGTGTATACACTTATGACCACGCCGACGAGGAGGATGTGAGAAGAATTCGAGCAGAGCTTAGAAAGTTGGGTATAACCAATCGAATACCCTATAAAACAGATGAGGATACGTTGAGTGGAAAGTATCGAATAACAGGCCACACGAGGATTAGTAAATATTTCGAATGAGTCTGCCAAAATAAGCAGTGCAGTATAAACTAGAAAGCGAAGCTAACTAAGGAGCGTATCATATATGTTCAAAGGCAAAGCACATAAATACGGCGCAAATGTAGATACGGATGCCATCATCCCCGCCCGCTACCTGAATATCTCGGAGCCAGCACTGCTGGCAGAACACTGCATGGAAGACATCGATATAGACTTCGTTAAAAGAGTGAAGAAGGGTGATATAATTGTGGCTACGACTAATTTCGGGTGTGGGTCTTCACGGGAACATGCGCCGTTAGCCATAAAAGCATCGGGAATCACCTGTGTCATCGCCAAGAGTTTTGCACGCATTTTTTTCCGCAACTCCATAGACATCGGTCTACCTCTGCTCGAAAGTGATGACGCCCCAGACAGTATTAATAAAGGGGATACTATAGAAGTCGACCTCGAAAAAGGTACAATAAAAAATATGTCCACCGGTAAACAGTTCCAGTCCAAACCCTACCCCGAGTTTATGAGCGCACTGGTGAAAGCCGGCGGACTGATTGAATACACAAGGAAGAGGTTAGCGATGAGCCATTAATTGTCACCCTAAGCACCCTCCTTGTCATTCCGTATGCTTGTCCCGTACTTGATACGGGATGATACGGAATCCAGATGGGGTAGGGATGTGGAGTGGATTCCCGACTTAATCGGGAATGACAAGAAACGATAGGAGATAAGCAAGTGGCACAGTTCAAAATCGTGGTTCTCGCTGGCGACGGCATCGGGCCGGAAGTCATCAATGAAGCCGTCAAGGTATTAAAAGCCATTAGTAACAAATATGGGCACATATTCGATATGGACCATCAGCTGATGGGTGGTGTGTCAATTGACAAGACCGGTGAGGCTTTAACAAAAGATGTTCTGAAACGGTGTAATAAAGCCGACGCCGTTCTGCTCGGTGCGGTGGGCGACCCTAAATTCGATGTCCCAACTGCCCAGGTGAGGCCGGAGGATGGCTTGCTGGCTCTGCGTAAAGGAATGAAGCTTTATGCCAACCTGCGCCCTGTCAAAGTCCTGCCCATGCTCGCCGACCAGACTAATCTCAAACCGGAAGTCATCCGCGGTGTCGACCTCATGGTGGTGCGGGAACTGACCGGCGGTCTTTACTTCGGCAAGCCCAAGCGGCGCTATACAACCAGTCGCGGTCGCCGCGGCGTGGACACGATGGCATACAGCGAGCAGGAAATCGTGCGCATCGCGAAAGTCGGTTTTGAGCTGGCACGCACCCGCCGTAAGAAGCTAATGTCGGTTGATAAGCAGAACGTACTGCAGACATCTCGGCTCTGGCGCGAGGTTGTTGTGGAAGTGGCAAAGGACTACCCGGACATAGAACTGGAGCATCAGTTGGTCGATTCCTGTGCGATGCGCCTCATCCAGAATCCCAAATCCATTGACGTCATCGTTACGGAAAACACATTCGGCGACATTCTCACCGACGAGGCTTCAATGCTCGCCGGCTCAATGGGTATGCTGCCTTCTGCCAGCCTTGCGGGCACGCCCAAAGAAGGCACGAGAATTCGCGGTATGTACGAGCCGATTCACGGGAGCGCTCCACGGCGCGCCAATCAGAACCTGGCGAACCCCATCGCTACCATTCTCAGCGCCGCGATGCTACTGCGCCATTCTCTTGCCCTATCTAAAGAGGCAAAGGCAATTGAGGATGCAGTCATGGCCGTATTAAAGGATGGCTACCGCACCTATGATATTATGTCGGAAGGTATGAAAAAGGTCGGCACGAAAGAAATGGGAGATTTGATTGCAGGGAAAGTGTAAAACCAACACGATTGTCTTTGCGAGGAGCCATAGCGACGAAGCAATCTTAAATGGATGGTGAAAATAAAGATAAGGGGTTCAGGAAAGAATTATGGCGGCAAAGTATTTGTATTACTAATGCAATGACTAAAACGACAGGTTTTAGATTGCCACGCCTCGATTTAATCGATGGCTCGCAAAGACAAAGGGGATATGGGGGAAAGAACTATGCCTAAAATATATCTCTACGATACAACATTAAGAGACGGTGCTCAGAAGGAAGGTATTTCCTTTTCGGTGGCAGACCGGCTGGAGATTGCCCGCAAGCTGGATGAGTTAGGCATTCATTTCATTGAAGGCGGCTGGCCTGGTTCAAACCCCCGTGATTTCGACTTCTTCCAGCGTGCCCGTTCACTGAAGCTCAGGAATGCACAAATCACGGTCTTCGGAAGTACACCCCATAAGAATGTACGCGTGGAAGATGATGCCAATCTAAAAGCCATCCTCGATTCCGGCGCTAAAATCGCTACCCTCGTGTGCAAATCATCGGACAAGCAGGTCAAGCAGGTGCTAGAAACCACGCTGGAGGAGAACCTGGCGATGATTACTGCTTCCATCCGCTATCTTAGAAGTAAGGGCATGAAGGTATTTTTCGACGCTGAACACTTCTTCGACGGCATGAAGAGCAATGTTGAATACAGTCTCCGGTGCCTGAAAGCCGCCGCCGAAGCCGGTGCGGATTGCCTCGTGCTTTGCGATACTAATGGCGGCGCTCTACCAGATGAAGTTACGCAGGCAGTCAAACTTGCGAAGAAAGCGACCCGCGTTCCACTGGGTATTCATGTTCATAATGATGGTGACCTCGCTATCGCTAACACTCTTATCGCAGTAAAAGCTGGCGTAACACAGGTGCAGGGCACCATCAACGGCTATGGCGAACGCTGTGGCAATGCCAACCTTTGCTCTATTATCCCCAATCTCAAACTCAAGATGGGTATCGATTGTATTTCAGATAAGCAAATGGTCAAACTTGCCGAGGTATCACATTTTGTCAGCGAAGCGGCGAATCTTTCACCCGATACCTCCCTGCCTTTCATCGGGGCGAGCGCCTTCGCCCACAAAGCTGGCTATCATGTTTCCGGTATCAGCAAATGGAAAGACGCTTACCAGCACATCGACCCGGCAAAAGTGGGTAATAAAACCCGCGCCGTTGTCTCCGACCTTTCCGGAAAAAGCAACATTATCTACAAAGCTAAAGAACGCGGACTGAAATTGCCGGCACGTGGTCAGGAAGCCCGGAAGCTCGTAGCACAAATCAAGCACCTGGAGAGTCTCGGGTTCCAGTATGAAAACGCCGAGGCTTCCTTTGACCTGCTCGTGCACCGCGCTAAGCCTAGTTACAAACCACCTTTTGAGCTTGTAGACTTTATGGTCGTCGTAGAGAAACGGCGGCGTCAGGCTACCACCAACAACGACTCTGAGATGCTCGCCGAGGCGATGCTCAAGGTGAAGGTTAAAGGTCAGGTAATGCACACTGCTGCCGAAGGCAATGGTCCTGTTAATGCCCTCGACCAGGCGCTCCGCAAAGCCCTTCTTCAGTTTTACCCGGCACTGGAATGCGTCAAACTCATCGATTACAAGGTACGCATTCTGGAGGAGAGCACCGGTACGGAATCACTGGTGCGCGTCTTGATTGAATCCAGCGACGGCACAGAAGAGTGGCGAACGGTAGGTAGTTCCGCGAATATTATCGAGGCAAGCTGGCTGGCATTAGCAGATGGCGTGGAATACTGGCTTTTAAAGCACCGGGCAAATAAAAAGTCCCGTTAGACCATCCAGCGCATGAGCACCGATGCCCAGGTGAACCCTGAACCGAAAGCGGCACAGAGCAGGAGCGAGCCTTTCTTCAATCGTCCGTCCTGTCGGCTCTCGTGTATGCAAATGGGAATCGTGGCGGCAGTGGTGTTAGCATAGCGTGCGATATTCGAAACGACCTTCTCATTGGGTAGTTTCATTCTTTCCGCGACGGCATAGGTAATGCGGTCGTTTGCCTGGTGGGGAATGAACAGGTCCACTTCCTCGATTTTATGCCCGGTCTTTCCTAGCACTTCATTAATGCATTCGCAGAAGCGGGGTACGGCGTGTCTGAAAACCGCGCGACCATCCATCTTAGGGTAGAGGCCGCCACGCTCAATCATTTCATGGGTAACCCGACCCCGGATGTTACCGTAAGGCGCGGGTATCCAAAGCTTATCATAGTTTTCTCCCTCGGCATGAAGAACGAAACCGAGAACCCCCTCTTGCTCATTTTCCGTGGGAGCCATGATAACCGCTCCGGCGCCGTCACCAAAAAGCACTGCCACATCACGTCCCCGCGTCGAGTAGTCAAGTCCGACGGAGTGTACCTCCGCCCCGATAACCAGAACCTTGTTAAAAGCGCCCACGCGGATAAAACTATCGGCGATTGCCACTGCATAGACAAAACCGGTACATTGCTGTCGGATATCGAGGGCGGGAATTGTGCCGAAACCCGTCATCTTCTTCTGGAGGATACAGGCGGAACCCGGACAGAAGAAATCGGGAATCAGTGTCGCGAAAATAATGAGGTCGATATCACCGGTGGTCAAGCCTGCGTCCGCGAGAGCACGCTCGGCGGCAATTTTACCAAGGTCCGCTACTCCGATGCCATCATCAGCCATCCGACGTTCTTTAATACCCGTGCGCTCTTGAATCCAGGCATCTGAAGTGTCCATCAGTTTGGAAAGGTCATCATTGGTAACTACATGAGGTGGGACATAAAAACCCGTGCCGATGATTGTCGAGTGTCTCATTATTTCTTTCTCCGCTTATAAATGTTTGCTTATTATAAACAGGAGTGGAGCTTTTTAGCAAGAAAAGAAAGATGAGTTTTGGGCATGGAGCATTACCAGTAGAATTCATAAACAAAATAAGAATTAATTCAACAAACTAGAGAGGGCGGCTTTAAAGCCGCCCTCTTTGTTAAAAACCTTGTCGTGTCTGACTATGGCAAGAAAGTAGCTATCCATGCGAGGATGTCGGGAATATCGATACGTTGAGCATAAGTTACCCCATCGCAGTTTGCATTTGTGACAAATGAGTTCAATCCCAGGATTACATTGGTGCCTCCATTCAAGATAGGACCACCCGAATCACCAAATGTTGTCCCACCCTTACCTTGTCCCGGGTTTGCTGTAAGCTTAAGGAACTCACTATCAAGAATACCTTCACTCTGTATTAGATTAGACGGGGCATAATAGCGCATGCGAGACCATCTCCAGGCATCACGGGGAGAGACACCGCCGCCTCTTTCTTGATAGTTGACGCCATAACCAACGAGGTCAACACTATTCATCATCGGCAGCGTATCAACAAAATCGACTGATGGTAATTGAGCATACTGGGTTACTGGAGCTGGACTGTCAAGAACCACAACTCCCACATCATGGTAGTCGAAACCAGGCAAACCATTACCTTTAGGATTGACACTCCGATAATCGGGATTTGTATGAGGTGTACCATGATAGGAGCCAGGACCTCCATAAGGATATCCTGTTGAAGAACTTGGGGGAATGACGTCCCAAAACCAAACTCTTGCGCCATAAGCACCATCTGTGCCATGCCCCGCAGTAAGCACGACTGTAGGAGAAATCAATACGCCCGTTGTTCGCCACATCGGGACATCAGATTCATTGTAAAACACAACGAGACACACATAAGGATGGTTATTACCATCTGGTTGGCCATTCTGGATAGCTTCTACACCTAATGGGAATATCAGCATTACTGTTAGGATTAATAACATAGTTACTACTGCAGTTCGGAAACCGCGTTTTATGTACCTTTTCACATTCACCTCCTTAATATTCAGGACTCTATTATAAACCCAAATGCAACATTGTCAAGTTCAGTCTATGGTTTAATTGTCTTATAAAATACATCTGGGTACATAAGCACAACGCCTTCATTCCTGGAACAACTCCGTACTTAAATATTTCTCTCCCCTATCCGGGAATATTACTACGATTGTTCCAGAATCTATTTTCTTAGCAGTTTGAACGGCGGCATACATGGCAGCACCACTGCTCATGCCAACGAAAATTCCTTCTTTGGATACAATTTGTCTGGTCATTTCATAGGCTACTTCTGTCTCGACCATAATGGTGATATCAATCTGCGAAGGGTCGTATATCGATGGTACGATTGCTTCTTCCATATTCTTCAGTCCCTGGATGTAATGCCCTTTAACAGGGTGTGCGCAGACTATCTTGATTTGAGGATTATGTTCTTTCAAAACTTTGCCAACGCCCATAATTGTGCCGGATGTGCCCAGGGATGAAACGAAATAGTCTACTTTACCTTTTGTCTGTTTCCAGATTTCTTCTCCAGTTGTCTGGTAATGAGTGATTTTATTGAATTCGTTGGAAAACTGGTCTGGCATAAAATATTTCTTCGGATTTTCTTTGACCAGTTCCCGTGCCTTCCTGATGGCGCCATCTGTGCCCAGTTTACCTGCTGTGAGCGTTACTTTACCGCCAAATGCTCTAATCATTTTCCTTCTCTCAACCGATACGGCATCACTCATCACAATTTCAACTTCGTATCCTTTTAGTACGCCAATCATTGCCAGGGCTACTCCGGTGTTTCCGGATGTCGGCTCGATAATCGTTTTCCCCTTTGTTAATTTGCCCTCAATTTCAGCTTGTTGAATCATACTTAAGGCAATTCTGTCCTTAATGCTTCCGCTGGGATTAAAGCCTTCAACCTTTGCATAGATATTGGTCTTCTTATTGGGATTGAGCTTATTTATCTTAACAAGAGGCGTATTGCCGATGGTTTGGAGTATGTCGTTGTACATGTCCATTTGCTCCTTAAGTTCGCAGTTCAAATACAATCGCTTCAAATTATAGTATAATCGTCCTATTATCCTTTATGCCAGTAGTTTCAGCCTGCAAACCAGTGCCGGTGGTATATTTTGATAAACTTTTTGGAAAATACTTACTGCGCCCTGAACTTCTTTATAAGAGGGTTCTTGATATGAATCCAATACGAAGCCGTTTTGAAAGAAATAACTTAAAATGGTGGAAACCGGACGGTGAAAATAGTGTTGCAGTTTCGGTTGCCCCACTATAGCTACGCCCTGATAGCTTCTCTCCACCAAGTAGTTTTTAACTTTCACGAAATAATTGCTGGTCACCTCACCATTAGCATCATCCCGCTCATGAACAAGAAGAAACTCTCCCGAATTGAAACAAGGATGGCATAAAGAAAAAACAAAACTCCCATATTTCTTGAGTAGTTTTGGGGGGAATTTTATTAATGTCTTAATATCTTTCATGTCCATGAACGCCATAGTGCATACGATTGCATCGTGCTTAGTACCTGATAGCTTCCGTAAATCAGCGGTTTTCGTAACATCTATCACCTGATAATTAATATTCTTACCGCTTTTTGCCCTGGCAATTTCAATTAATTTCTCGGAAAAATCGATGGCGGTTACCTTCGCTCCCATCTCTGCCATCTTCCGCGCGAATTGTCCATTGCCACAAGCGACATCCAATATTTTCATTCCCGGTTTGATATCGAGCATTTTTAATTGAACAGGTTCGATAAGTGTTTTATGGAACCTATTACCTTCACCCATCCGACTGTCCCAGAATTCAGCATTTGCGTTCCAGACATCCTTGACGGCATCTTTTTTCATTCTTCTATCCTTTAATCACACCAATCGGTGATGTTTTCACGACCTTCCGTGAAATTCCCGCTTTATGGGCAACCTCAATGACCTCACTCACATCCTTATAAGCTTCCGAAGCTTCTTCCGGTAGTTCGCTCATACTCGCCGCCCGTACCGTGATGCCTTTTTTAGCCAGCGCTTGAACTACATCCCAGCCTTTCACGCCTTTCTTAGCAGCGGTCCGGCTCATCACACGCCCTGCACCATGACAGGTACTACCAAAAGTTTCTTTCATGGCGATATCTGTGCCCACTGCAATGAATGAATAGCGTCCCATATCGCCGGGTATCAGCACCGGTTGCCCGATTTTACTATAAATCTCAGGAAGAGCCGGATGATTCGCCGGGAATGCCCTGGTAGCGCCTTTACGGTGAACGCAGACCGTCATTCTCTTGCCGTCAACTGTATGCTCTTCTATTTTAGCAATGTTATGCGCTACGTCCCAGATTTGCTCCAGTCCCAGGTCACGTGGTCCCTTCTGCAACACCTTCATCATTGCTTCCCGCACCCAGTATGCAATGCATTGGCGGTTTGTCCAGGCGTAGTTTGCCGCGCACGCCATCGCTCCCAGATAAGCTTGACCTTCCGGCGATTTTACTGGCGCGCAGGCAAGTTGACGGTCGGGCAAGTTAATTCCATATTTTCTCACAGCCTGTCCCAGTGAGGCAACGTAATCGGTGCAGACCTGATGACCCAGCCCACGCGAGCCGCTGTGCACCAGTACCAGCACCTGTCCCCTCTCGTGAATTCCCATCGCCGTCGCGGCTTCACGGTCGTAGATTTCGTCCACCTTCTGTATTTCGAGGAAATGATTGCCGGAACCGAGGGTACCCAACTGCGGTGTGCCGCGCTCCCGTGCCCGTTTGCTGACTGTATCGGGGTCGGCGGATTTGATGCAGCCGGATTCCTCAGTCGTCACGACATCGGCGGGTTCTCCATAGCCATGCTCCACCGCCCAGCGACTGCCCTTCGCCATGACATCATTCAGTTCTTTTTCATTGACCCGCAGTTTGCCTTTTGAACCCACGCCCGATGGCACGTTATGGTATATTTCATCGGCAAGACGCTCGATTTTAGGTCGAACTTCCGCTTCCATTAAATTCGTGCGGAGCAGACGGACGCCGCAATTGATATCGAAGCCTACCCCACCCGGCGAAATAACGCCGTCTTCAACACGCGTCGCTGCCACACCCCCGATAGCGAAACCATATCCCCAGTGAATGTCCGGCATCGCCAGCGACTTCCCGACAATTCCCGGCAGGAAAGCCACATTCGCCACCTGGTCAAAAACATTCTCTTCCCAGATGTGGCTGAGCATCGCTTCGCTGGCATAGACCAGCCCGGGAACCCTCATGCCGTTTTTATAGCTGGTGGGGATTTCCCAGCGATAATCGTCTATTCTATTCAGTACGCCCTGCCACGGTGTCGCCATACCTAATTCTCCTAAATATCGAAGATAACCTGCGCCCGCCATCCTTCTGCCGTTTGCTCTATTTTCAGTTGGTGGTAGGTTGCCGCCTTTACTTCACGCCGAAGATGATGTTTTTTAGTATTAATTCTTTCACCACCGGCTTTTACTTTAAGCCTGGTACCTGTTATCTCTATGATTTTGAAATCCTTGAACAACACTTCCTCAGCATCCAGCAGGTAAATCAATTCATTCAGCCAGTTGACCAGCAAGGCTTCCCTGTCAGGAGCGGTGATTGAAATCTCCCGATGCTTTTTTACGCTCACCTCTTCCGGGTCGATAACGAGACTGAAAAGTCCTCTCGCTGCATTGATAAATGTTTCACGCACATCTTGCCCACGCGCAATGATGCCGATATCAGCCGTATGATTCAGAATCTCGAAGTCCGCTGTCACAGATAGATTATAGCATTCGGGAGAATAAACTCAACTGCTCTATACAATAATTAGCATTCTGATAAATCACTTAAAACCCTTTATGCCCCTTCATATATCCTGTATAATTCAAGTACAGTACATTCGTTGTATTTCACCCGGAGGAGTGTTATGGGAGACATCAAGAGCGCTTTTGAAATTGCTATGGAGAAGATTTCCAAAATCGAAGATGCCACCGCAGAAGAGCGCGTCAAGTGGAAATTTTTTCCGGTGGGCGAACAATTAGGCGCGAAATTTCTCAAGGAAGATGTCAATATTCTTTCCGAACTGAATAAGTACAAGGACAATGAGCGCAAGTATGTGACACAAGGCGCCGTCGAGGTACTCGCCCGGAGTATCGACCTGCCGCGGAATGACAATGTTAAGAAAACCAACCGCAAGGCAATGGACGGTCTGAAGCTGGTGAAAAAAGACAAGTCGGGTGTGGAGAACATCTATAGCAAAATCCGCTATGTCTTCAACCACTATAACGAGCAGGGTGGACAACAGAGGAAGCAGGCATACGAGCAGGTCAAAATCCAGTTTGTCGCCAAGCTCCAGCAGGCGATGCAACAGCAGTACGGCACGAATGCTAGAATAGACCCAAACCTTAATATCGAACAACACCCCCAGTTCCAGGAAGAATGGCGCCGCGTTTTGGCACAGCTCGAACAGCAGTATCTCGGTCACCTCAATGAAAACCGCAAGGAACTCATCGAGATCGCCTGATAGGACATGTACGGGGAAACGGGAAAGTGGAAATAAACGACGAGCGAATCATGGAAGCGGTGGCGCGTACGGAAGTCATCCTGGCGCCAAGGCAAAACCTGTATACCTTCGGGGTGACGAATATCCACTACTTCCTCGTTACCGAACCGGTTTATACCGAACTGACCCGGGAGACATCAGAGACGGTTATCCGAGAGGGCAAGGTAATTGCGGAAAGACCGCGTATCGTCACACCCTACTATCTCTCATCACTAGAAGGGTTTAGCGCCAACGCCCGCCGCTACTTCGACTACCTGATGAAGACACATGGAAGCAATGCTCCCGGTCTTTTCTACTCCTACCGGAACGAGCCGAAGGAATTGAATATCGTCTCCAATAACCTGCCCTCGGTGGTAGAAAAACTCAAGGCAGACATCAACCAACGCGGCGACCCGCTGACCGCCCTGATTAAAGGCATCGATGAACTGTGGGATGTGGCGCTTATCAAATTTGCGCTCGAGATGACCAGCCGCTCCCTCAGCGATAACGTCAGCCAGATGAGAGCACGGGGACTGCTCGACGTGGACAAAAAAGGCATCCCCGGTGAAGTCAGATACCGAATCGATGACCTTTTCCGGCAGGTGACCAGAGGCGAACGCGACCCTCGTGAACTCAAGGAAGAGCTTGACCGCTGGGGCTTATTTGAAGAGTACGAAGACCGGTTTCTTTCATTGTTCCGCAAACAATCTTAAAGGAGCACATCGTGCAGATTTCCGTAATTGAAGCCAGAGACCTTTCCGAAGCCTGGTTTCTCTGCCTGCAGAAAACCTTGAAGACAGGCTACGAGTACAAAATCGACCGCGGCAGCTATGCCGGTCAGCGTCGTAAAGAGCTTGACCTCGCTGTAGTTCAAATAAAATATCCGGGCACTCGTCCCCTCATCCCCGATGTACCTCAGGGCGTGCCGGCTCCCACCACTAATGAATACATCGATAATTACCTGCCATACCTGATGACGGCGCATAAGGCAGAAAGCGAGCAGTACACGTACGGGCAATATCTGGAAAAACAAATCGCAGAAGTCATCCGGATGTACAAAGAGGGTGGATTCAATACCAACCAGGCATATATGGCGGTCGGCGATGCCCAGTCAATCTACCTTACCGACCCACCTTGCTTGAGAGGCATAGATACTCGCATCCGTGACAAACGGCTCATCTTCTACGTCTATTTCCGTTCGTGGGATCTGTGGGCAGGATTCCCTTCAAATCTAGCTGCCATCCAACTGCTTAAAGAATATATGGCGTCTGAAATTGGCGTGGCTGACGGCGAACTGCTGGCGATGAGCAAGGGAATGCACCTTTACGAATACTGCTGGGACCTGGCAAAAGCCGTGCTACGCATTGATTAAAGGCTCACCCCTGACCTTAACCCGAAGGTAAAGGTCGCCGATTTCTTTGCCTTCCTTGTTTCCCATCTCTTTGAGTCGTATAGCCGTGCCTGTTTTTACCCCTGCCGGCACCTTGACCATGAGCGTCTTGTTTCTCCAGCCACGCTTGACCTTTACAGACTTTTCCCCACCGGTTTTTGCCTCGGATGCCGTTAGTTCTAGTACATGCCACTCATCCAACCTGGCTTTAGACGACTTGGGGAGTTCAATACCAAAAAATGTGCGAAGTGAAAATCGTGTTAGCCCTGAGATAGTTTTTAAAAGCAGTCTGTCCATCAGTCCGGGTTTATGCGCCGGCGCGACCTGGTTTAGCGGTTCTCTATCACCAGCTTGTGAATTTCCGAAATTATAAGTAGCACGCCGGAATCCGCCTGTTCCGAAGGAGAAGGAATAGACAGTACCCTGCCCGCTGAAAAACATCTGGTTGAAAAAGTCCCGTCCGAAGCGTAATCCTGCTTGCTGAAACATCCGGTTCAGTTCTTCAACGAACGCGGGGTTCGAGAAAATATCCCGGAAGATATCTGATTGGTTATAGTTGAATCCTTGAGCGCCCGCGCCCACAAAACCCGACCGCCGTGCAAAATCATACTGCTGACGCTTGCCGGCATCACCGAGCACACCATAGGCTTCGTTGATTTCTTTGAAACGCTCCCCCGCTTCTTTTTCCTTACCGGGATTTACATCTGGATGGTACTGGAAAGCCAGTTTGCGGAAGGCGGCTTTGATGTCATCCTGGCTGGCGTTTTCAGGAACGCCGAGAATCTGGTAGTAGTCTTTCATTACTTAATCCATTATATCACGCTTACGATGTTGACTTTTCCTCTCGACTTACCTATAATCACAGTCAATAATGAAAATATTCGGAATAGTTATACTCAGCTTCCTGTTGTTTATCCTGCTCACCATCTTCGGGTTTGTTTTCTCTGTGCAACAAATTGCCCTCAGTCCCGGCTTTATCACCGGTGTCATCAACGATATTGACTTCTCCGATGCCGCCCGCGATGCTCTGGAACAAGAAGACCTTACAATAGATGAAGACATCTCTCAAGAACTGGTCGACGCCATCATTGACACACTGGATGAAATTGAGCCTGTACTTAAAGAGAAAGTCAATATCGCCGTCAGAGATACATATGATTACCTGCTCGGTAAAGCAAATGCGCCCGGTCTCAAGGAAATACTCGGCGATTCTTTTATGAATGCTCAGTTCGTCGAATCCGTGCTTGAAAAAATTGACATTTCCCGGATTGTAGATGAAGCAACACAAGAGCAAGTATCCTCAGGCAATGAAACGGAAGAGGTCCTGCAGGAATCATTACTGGCGGCAATTGATAAACTTGAACCAACGATAGCAAAACATGTCGCTGCCGCCTGCGACCCTATTTTTAAGTATTTACTCAGCCAGACACAGACCATCAATCTGAAAAACGTCTTACGGCAAAATATACTCGATAAAGAATTTACGACAGAATTAATAAACGCCCTAGATATCAAATCTATTGCAAAAGATACGGTAAGTGACCAGCTGGATATGGTACTTCCGCAGGGCATTGAGCTTAATAGCAGTGAGATTGACCAGATTATTGCGGTGGCTGAACCAGCAATAAAAACGGGCTTGATATCCGCCGTCGACCCAATCGCTGATTATCTGCTCGGCATCCGCCCGAGTTTCAGTATCACAATTTCATGGGACGCAGCCTCAGCTTCGGCGAAATCGATTGTCAAGCAAGCCTATCTGCGCCAGCTTCCACCGGAACTGGCTAAAGCCACGCCGGCTCAGATTGACCAGGCATATGAAATCTACTGGGCGTCAGCACAAAGCTCCATCCCAACCAACTTTGATATCGACTCCAGTATGCTAGGTGATGATTTATCTCAATCTATCGAAGAGGCATTAACTTCAGCACAGGATGGGCTGGCAGAAGCGCGTGATGGAATTGACGAAGCTACCACCGAAATGGCAGAGGGCCTTGATAAAGCGCGTCCTTACATAAGGATATTCCAGTTGGCTTACTGGGGATTGATTTTACTGATTCTCCTAACCATTGGCGGCATTATCCTTATCCACCGCTCAGTGAAAGGCGCTACCCGCGACCTGAGTATTAATTTCCTGGTTTATGGCGCATTCGGACTTGGTGTTATGCTCATCCTGAGGAATACCATAGGTAGACCGGCATTCATCAGGCGATTTGTGGAAGGTGACATCCCCGATTATGTATGGAATACTATATCGCCTGTTATCCAGAGATTAACGCAACCGCTCTTTATCTTTACACTCGCTTGTACTATTATCGGCGTAGCATTGCTGGTGGTTTCTTTCGTGTATCCAAAGCGGGAACCTGTAGAACCAATTGTAGAAACAAGCCAGCCACCACCGCAATCAACCTAACTAATCGGCACGATATTATTATCAGTTGCTGCATTGGAAAATATATTCCTTCCATTTGTCTACGGACACCGTAGTAGAAAAAATATTTAAGCACAAACTATTGACAAATAGGTGTTTTTTGTTTATGATTTATAGCTGGTAATCGGCAAACGGTTACCGTTTAGGTAGAAAGTAGAATGATTGGTTCAGATACTCAAGAAGTTAAGCGTAAAGTCATTGCCATCCTTAAAATCCTCCGCGATTCTAAAGTGCCCCTCGGTGCACGTGTTATCGCCCAGCAAATAAAAACCCTGGGTGTAGAACTGGGTGAGCGCGCTGTCCGCTACCACCTCAAACTTATGGATGAGCGCGGCTTGACGCGACTTATCGGCAGAGATGGTCGGCTCATCACCGAAGCGGGTATTGAGGAACTAAAAGATGCCCTCGTCCGGGACAAGGTCGGGTTCGCTATCTCCCGTATCGAATTGCTCGCCTTCCGCACCAACTTCGACCTAGAAAAACATACCGGTATGATACCCGTCAATATCTCATATTTCCCCAAAGACAAATTCGGCGAGGCGCTCCGTCACATGAAACCAGCCTTTGAAAAGGGGTGGTGTGTCAGCGACTTGGTGGCTACCGCTAGAGAGGGAGAACGTTTTGGCGATGCCATTGTCCCTAAGGGGAAAGTGGCATTAGCAACCGTTTGCAGTATTGTTATCAACGGCAGTCTATTGAAAGCAGGTGTCCCCACTGATTCCCGTTTCGGCGGCATTCTAGAGATTCGAGAAAATAAACCCGTTCGCTTTGTGGAACTGATTCACTATGCCGGTTCTTCATTGGACCCCTCTGAAGTCTTTATCCGTGCCCGGATGACCTCCGTTGGCGAGGTTGCCAGAAAAGGCGAGGGTAAAATTCTTGCAAACTACCGCGAGATTCCCGCTCTCTGCCGTCCTATTGTTGAGAATGTCATCACAAAACTGAAGCGAGCCGGGATGGATGGCATGCTCACTATGGGTAATGCTAGCGAACCGGTCTGTGAAATCCCTGTTGAGCTTAACCGTATGGGTGTTGTTCTCATCGGTGGTCTAAATCCCGTCGCCGCCGCTGAGGAAGCCGGTATCGAGGCTGACAGCCACGCCATGAGCACTATCATGGATTACCAGAGTCTCATTAAAATCAGCGACCTGATTTAATAAGCAAGGAGACAAATGAAGGTTATCAAGGTTATCCCCTGCCTGGATATCAAGGAAGGCAGAGTGGTCAAGGGCGTCAAGTTCGTTAACCTGAAGGACGCTCGCGACCCGGTCGAAGCGGCACAGGCATACTGCAAACAGGGCGCCGATGAACTCGTTTTCCTTGACATTTTTGCAACTGTCCAGAATCGGAAAACACAATTGGAGTGGGTGAAGAAAGTCCGCGCCGTTACCACTGTCCCCTTCGCTGTCGGCGGGGGCATCGGCAGTCTGGAAGATATGAAGGCACTGCTGAACATTGGTGTGGACAAGGTCTCCATTAACACGGCAGCTGTCAGAAATCCCGACCTTATAGCACAGGCAGTTAAAAAGTTCGGGCGTGATCATCTCGTAGTGGCAATCGATGGCAAAAAGAACCCCATAGGAAGCCGTTTACCCCGACTTGAAGTCGTTGTCAAGAGCGGTGAGGAATCAACCGGTATGGATATCGTCAGCTGGTCAAAGAAAGTAGAAACCCTGGGCGCTGGGGAAATTCTGCTCACCAGTAAAGACACCGATGGCACCAAAGAAGGTTATGACTTGGAGATGACCAAAGCTGTTGCTGAGGCAGTAAACATCCCTGTCACAGCTTCTGGCGGTGCCGGCAAACTGGAGCATCTCTATGAGGCAGTCGCCATCGCCAAAGCGTCTGCCGTTCTTTGTGCCTCCGTTTTCCACTTCGGTGAAATCACCATCCCTGAAGTTAAAAAGTACCTGAAATCAAAAGGAATCTCCGTTCGGATATAAGGGAAAATCGCATCCCTGGAAATATCAAACAAACCGATTGAGAGGAGTATTAACGTATGAATCTGCAAAGACCAAACTCTAATGATGCGACCAGAACGGCGAATCGCTCCCGGAGCGTTGTGCCGATGAGCGGTCTGTGCAGTCGTTGTATTGACGGCTGTACCGGCAACTGTGAAGTGTTCAAAGCAACCTTCCGTGGCCGCGAACTCATCTATCCGGGACCATTTGGTGAAGTGACCGCCGGTGCAGACAAAGACTATCCGGTCGATTACTCCCACATGAATATCCAAGGCTATGCCTTGGGCGCCCGTGGTTTGCCAGCCGGTGTAGTCGGTGACCCAGACACCGCTACGTTCCCCGGCGTCAGCACCGAAACCGAGTACGGTTGGACTAAAAAAGTAAAGATGAGCATGCCTATTTTCACCGGCGCGCTCGGTTCTACGGAAATCGCCCGCAAGAACTGGGAGCATTTCGCCGTTGGTGCAGCTATTAGCGGTGTCACCCTGGTCTGCGGTGAAAATGTCTGCGGTATCGACCCTAAGCTGGAGCGCGACTCCAAAGGTAAAGTAACCTTGTCGCCCGATATGGACCGTAGAATTGAAATTTATAGGCGTTACCATCGTGGTTTGGGTGAAATCCTGGTACAGTGTAATGTCGAGGATTCACGCTTGGGTGTTGCCGAATATGTTTGTAAAAAGCACAAACTGGATACTATTGAACTGAAGTGGGGGCAGGGCGCCAAGAGCATCGGCGGCGAAATTAAGGTTGCCAGTCTGGACCGCGCACTGGAACTTAAAAAACGCGGTTACATTGTAACACCAGACCCATCCAATCCCATTAACCAAGCCGCCTTCAAAGCCGGCGCTATTAAAGAATTCGAACGCCATAGTCGTCTCGGCTTCATTGATGAAGAAGGCTTCTACGCACGGTGCAAAGAGCTGAGAAATATGGGTTTCAAGCGCATCACTCTGAAGACCGGCGCCTACAGCCTCCGCGAGCTGGCAATGGCAATTAAATGGGGCTCCAAAGCCAAGATTGACCTCCTCACTGTTGACGGCGCTCCCGGCGGCACGGGCATGAGTCCCTGGCGCATGATGGAAGAGTGGGGCGTTCCATCCTTATACCTGCACGCCTCTGCTTACGACTTTGCCCGCAGGCTGGCAGACAAGGGTGAGAGACCACCCGACTTGGCATTTGCCGGCGGTTTTTCCAGCGAGGACGGCGTCTACAAAGCGCTGGCACTCGGCGCGCCCTTCGTCAAAGCAATATGCATGGGCCGCGCTCTGATGATTCCGGGCATGGTCGGCAAGAATATCGCCCTGTGGCTTGCCGATGGCAAACTACCAAACACGGTTGGTCAGTTCGGTTCCACACCGGAAGAAATCTTCGTCTGCTACGAAGAGGTCAAGAATCTGGTGGGTGCTAACGAGATGAAGAATATCCCGCTCGGAGCGGTGGGTATCTATAGCTACAGCCAGAAGATAAAGGTCGGCCTCCAGCAGTTGATGGCTGGCTCACGGTGCTTCAGTGTCCCTGCAATTTCCCGCAAAGAACTGATGTCGCTGACTGAGGAATGCGCCAAAGTTACCGGAATTCCCTACGTCATGGATGCCTATAAAGAAGAGGCACTGGCAGTTCTGGATAGCTAACCAGCAGAGACCAACGAATTCATAAAGTATCCCCTCCCTCTATTACGAGGGAGGGGGTCTTTTTATCTACCATTTGAAATTTATCATTGTAGATAGGTTGCACTTCTCCCTGTTCAATGTGTATGATGAAGTTTACAGCGGAAAGCATTTAGCAGTGGACGTGCAATGGACACTAATCTAATTGACACACGGGTTGAAGAAATCCTTTCCTGCTATGGAAAAGGCGCCAATAAACTGGTGCCCATCCTGCTCGCTGTTCAGGATGCCTTTGGCTATCTGCCGGAAAATGTTATCCAGAGCATCGGGGAGTTCCTGTCCGTCAACCCTGGGCAAATCTACTCCGTCGCCTCTTTCTACAAACGCTTTCAACTGACACCCGTCGGGAAACAGCGCATTACCGTTTGCCGCGGTACTGCCTGCCATATCCGTGGTGCACCTCAGATTGTCACCGAAATTGAACGCGCTATCGATATCAAAGAGGGAGAAACCTCTGCAGATTTAGAGTACACGCTGGAGACGGTCGCCTGTATTGGATGCTGTGCGCTCGCACCCTGCCTGAAAGTCAATGAAGTTGTCTATGGTGCCATGACACCCAGAAAAGCCGGATCTCTTTTTACCGACATGTCCGGAGGTAAAGATGCCTGAAGAAAACCGCACCATCCTTGTCTGTCAGGGTACCGGTTGTATCTCCGGTGGCGCCGAGCAGATTAAAAACACCCTGGAAACCGAGATTAGGAGGCAGAAACCAAAAGGTATAGTACAGGTCAAGCACACCGGTTGTCACGGCTTCTGTCAGCGCGGACCGCTCGTAGTCATCGAGCCGGAAGGAATTTTCTATACCAAAATCACCCCCAATGACATCCCGGATATCGTCCACTCTCTTCAACCTGATGCAGTTCCGGTCGAGCGCCTTCTCTACTACGACACGACTATAAACCGCTGTATTAAAAGCTACCGTGACATTCCTTTCTACTATAAACAACAGCGTCTTGTCCTGCGCAACTGTGGACACATCAACCCGGAAAACATTGACGATTCCCTTGCCGCCGGTGGTTATCAGGCATTGCGTAAAGCCCTTACTATGAAACCCACAGAAATAATTGAGGAAATCAAAAAATCGGGGCTGCGTGGACTGGGTGGCGCTGGCTTTCCTACGGGTCGTAAGTGGGAAGCGGCACTTCAGGCACCCGGCAAGGTTAAGTACATCATCTGCAACGGTGATGAAGGCGACCCGGGCGCTTTCCAGGACCGTTCCGTTCTGGAGGGTGACCCCCATTCTGTGCTTGAGGGTATGATTATCGCTGGTTTTGCCATCGGGGCTCAGCACGGGTATGCCTATGTGCGTAATGAATACCCATTCGCTGTCCATCGCCTCGGCATTGCCATCAAACAGGCACGGGAACGCGGATTTCTCGGCAAGAACATCCTGGGGAGTAAATTCGGCTTCGACGTGGAGATTTTCAAAGGCGCCGGCGCCTTTGTTTGCGGCGAGTCCACAGCACTCGTGCTTTCCATAGAAGGCAAGCGCGGTATGCCGCGTCCCCTACCCCGCCCCCGCACTACCGAGGTCGGATTATGGGATAAACCCACCCTGCTCAATAACGTCAAGACTTACGCTAATATCCCTTTGATTATCAACCACGGCGCGCAATGGTTTGCATCACGAGGCTCGGAGAAGAGTAAAGGCACCGCCATTTTCTCACTTACGGGTAAAGTGGTGAACAGTGGTCTCATCGAAGTAAACATGGGCACACGCCTGCGAGAGATTATCTATGACATCGGTGGCGGTATTCCCGGCGGACGTGCCTTTAAAGCTGTTCAGACTGGCGGTCCCTCCGGTGGCTGTCTACCTCCGGAACTTCTGAATATGCCCATCGACTTCGATTCCCTTACAGCGGCAGGGTCGATGATGGGTTCCGGCGGCATGGTGGTGATGGACCAGGACACCTGTATGGTAGATATTGCCCGTTATTTCCTTGATTTCACCCAGCGCGAGTCCTGTGGTCAATGCATCCCCTGTCGCATCGGCACCAAACAGATGTTCGATATTCTGGACGACATCACAAAGGGGAGAGGTAAGCCGGAGGACATTGATATTCTACTGGAGCTGGGCAATTCGATTAAAAATGCTTCCCTTTGCGCTCTCGGACAGAGTGCCCCGAACCCGGTGCTCAGCACCATTCGCTATTTTCGTGATGAGTACGAAGCCCACATCTACGAAGGACATTGCCCGGCGGGCGTTTGCACCCATTGTCTCTAACCAGGGATGAAAATGAGCAAAATAACCATCACTATTAATGACAAAGAGGTACCGGCTGAGAGCAGTCAAACGGTGCTGGAAGTCGCACTCGCAAACGGTATCTATATTCCCCACCTCTGCCATCACCCCGAACTGACACCAAGAGGTGTGTGCCGTCTCTGCCTGGTGGAGACATCGGGGGGTGAACTTATCACCGCCTGCCGTATGCCGGTTTTCGCCGGTATGGTAGTCAAAACAAAAACAGAGAAGGTGGATAAAGCCATTCGCCCCACGGTGGAATTACTCATTGCCTACCACCACGATACGTGTCGCGGCTGTTCTGCCATCGGCAAATGCGAATTGCAGACCGTGATGAGTCACCTTAAAATCGACCGCAAGCGGGTGCGTCGGTTACACCCGCCGCCGGCGAAAAAACCTCTAGATAAGATGAGCCCCAGCTTCAATTATGACCCGAACCACTGTGTTTTGTGTGGTGTTTGCATCCATACTTGCGAGGATATTCACAATACCAGTCTGCTTTATTACATCGGGCGCGGGCATGAGACAAAAGTTGCTTTCTATGGTGATGAAAAGAAGTGCAAGTCCTGTCTTAAGTGCGTGGCTAGGTGCCCAGTGGGCGCACTGATGCTCAAGAATACAGGAAAATTAAAGGACTAGTACAATACTCTTGACCTTACCTCTTGTCAATCAGGTTTGTTATAATATCACCAATGAGATATGGAGATTTAACTTATCAAGAGATTCAGGAAAGAGCCTTTAATGGTTGGTTAGCTATAGTTCCAACAGGATGTACGGAACAGCAAGGCCCGCATCTTCCGGTAGATTTTGATACTTGGTTTTCCGAGCAGGTCTGTTTAGCAGCTGCCCAAAAAGTGGCGATTGATTGTAACATCCATTCTCTAGTAATACCTCCAATGCCCTTTGGTCCGACTCCGGAACACCGTAACTACGGTAGTGGTTATATCGACATCAACAAAGAATTACACGAATTATTAATAGCTTCTATCCTCAACTCGCTAGCAGATCAGGGTTTCCGCCGTATTATAATCTGGCGAGGGTGTGGGCAGCACGATTTCCGTGATACTGTTAATCGGTTTAATTCTAATAGTAAAAATAAAACGAAAGTATATTTACCTACACTACCTTATCATGACATCTGGTGCCGCATAGCCGATCCATCCGTTCCTGGTGGTCATGCTGATAGTTTCACTACTTCCATAGCCTTATTCTTAAGACCAGATACGGTTCGTCGCGAAAAGCTTTTCAATCCCTATAATAAAGAAGTCGATTGGGCTGACCCCGAATTGGATTTCAGTAGCTATTCTTCAAGTGGCGTTATTGGGGACCCAACACATTCCAGTTCAGAGCTAGGAGCTAGACTATGGGCAGCTGTTGTTCAAGAGGTGTCTATGATATTCAGAGCAGTAGCCGAAGGTCAAGTAAACCGCTGGCTAGGTTAAGAAAGTTTGATAATCCCGGTGGCGTAACACGTTTTTCTGACAATTCTGGAAATCGCATCGCTCTTATGAACACTCATTAATATGCTAGACCAAGTTGACGTATGCATTATCGGGGCGGGAGTGGTGGGGCTGGCGATTGCCGTGGAGCTTGCTAAACCCGGCAGACGAGTCTTTGTTATTGAGCGTAACCGCACCTTCGGGCTGGAAACCAGCAGTCACAACAGTGAGGTTATCCACGACGGTTTTAATAATCCCGCTAGTTCGCTGAAAACCCATCTCTGTTTGGAAGGCAGATTTTTGCTCTATGAGTTGTGCGAGAAGTACCACATCGGACACAAACGCCTGGGTAAGATAGTCTTGGCGGCGGATGCTGAAGAGACAAAAGAGATTGAACACCTTTACCGGCAGGGCACGGAAAACGGCGTTGACGACCTCACCTTTCTCACCCGTGCGCAAATCAAGCGACTCGAACCTAATGTCGAGGCAGTCGCGGGATTTCTTTCGCCGTCAGCAGGTATTATTGACACGCACGGTTTGATGTGGTCGTTCTGCGGACGGGCGCGGGAAAACGGCACCGATTTTGTTTTCAATGCGGAAGTTATCGGTATAGAGAAGACTGCCGGCGGTTTCAAGGTCAGTATTAAACAGGCAGAGAGCATATCTTCACTTAACACGACCTTTGTCATTAATGCTGCCGGACTTTACTCCGACAAAGTTGCCGCACTCGCTGGTATCGATATCAATAAAGCAAACTACCGGATTCATTACTGTAAAGGCGAATATTTTAGTGTTGCCCCCCGCCTGAGGCATGTGGTCGGCAGGCTCATTTATCCCGTTCCGGAGAAGGCCGGCACAGGCATTCATATCACCCTCAATCTTGAAGGCAATATCAAGCTAGGACCCAGCGCCCTATATTTAGATACCATTGATTACAGTGTGGATGAAAGTAGTAAAACCGATTTCTACAATGCGGCGCACAGATATCTACCTGCAATTCGACTTGACGACCTTTCTCCCGATTTTGCCGGCATCCGACCCAAACTGCAAGGTCCTGGTGAAGGCTTCCGCGACTTTGTGATTCAGGAGGAGTCGGGAAGGGGTTTACCCGGCTTGATAAATCTGACAGGGATTGAGTCTCCGGGATTAACTGCCTCTCCGGCAATAGCACGGTATGTTAGAGAGATGTTGAAAGACCGGATGTAAAATTTATTCATTTGACAGTCACGAATTTTTATGTTAACATACCGCCACTCATAAGTAGTCATGACAACTTTCTGGAGCATATGAGATGGACCTCTATCTGCTCAAGTTCCCCTACCGTAAAATTCTGACACCCCTAGCTAAAAAACTGCAATGGCTCAATCCCGATATTGTTAGCTACACAGCAGTTATCGTTGCAGCGGGTACCGGGTGGTGCTTCTACAAAGCCACCGATTCACGTTTCCTGTTGCTCATCGCCATCGCTCTCACTCTAGTCAGGATGAGCCTCAACACTATTGATGGAGTCATGGCAATTCAGCGCGGCAAGCATTCGTTAGAGGGTGAAATAGTAAATGCTCTACCCGACCGGTATTCGGACATCTTTGTCGTCGGTGGAATCGCTTTATCTCCGCTTTGCCGCGACTGGCTAGGGTTGGCGGCTCTTGCTACCATGTTTCTGGTCAGCTACACGGGCATGCTGGGCAAGGTTATCGGCGTCTCTTGGCAGCATCAGGGACCTATGGGTAAAGTGGAGCGAATGATTACTATGATGGTCTTCGCGCTTTTTCAATTCTTCCTCCTGCCAGAACGCCAGTCAATTACACTCGGGAGTATCAGTATTTCGCCGATGGAAATGGGAATGGGGCTATTTGTTGTCCTCGGACAATACACCGTCCTCCGCAGGTTGTTGGGGCAACTAAAGGAAATTCATGACAGGGAAGTAGCCGAACCGAAGCCGTCAAATGAAATGAAAGCAATCGTCGTGTTTGATTCAATGACCGATAATACACGCCAGATTGCCATGGAAATAGCCAGGGGGATAGGATGTAAAGCATTAAAAGTATCGGATGTGGCTGATATCAATGCGTTCATGCTTGTTGCGCTGGGGAGCCCGAATATCAGGAAACGTCCCACACCGACTATGCAGAAGTTCCAGGAAAAGATTAAATCCCGCCCACCTCTACTAGTAGTGTTCAATACATTCGGGTTACCTGTGTGGGGCCATCTGACCGCCCCGATGTGCCTGCGTTTTATGGCAAGAACATGGAATATGAAACCCGTGGCGCGGTTTTCCTGTCCTGGATTCCATCGCAAATACAAGACCTACAAAGGACGCCCGAATAGAAAAGACCTGGATAGAGCTTATCGTTTCGGGCTCAAGCTCGCAGGTAAATTGCGACATTATTCAATAAAGGATGCAGGATGAATCTACCGACTGAGCTCTGGCAGCGTATGTTGCTCCTGGTATGGGGAATACTTATAGCATGGAGTTTCCCACTCCTAATTATCTCCATCATCCGCAAGAGCCGCGGTAAGGAAGTCAAACCAATCTGGGTCAAGTATGGTTCTTGGTTCATTATGGTTCCCATACTCACGGTGCCTCTTTTACTGGGTAGGTGGTTCACGCAAGCTTTATTCTTGCTTTTATCTTTGTATGCCTTTGAAGAATTTTCTCGCACGGTTGGACTCTGGAAAGAGCAGGCGCACATGTGGGTGGGACGGGTTTGTATTCTGCTCATCTATTCCACGGTTTTCCTCGAGTCTTTCGGGACATTCATGTCTATGCCTGCTTACATTATTATCATTACTTTTCTTCTTCCCATTCTTAAAGACAGATATGCAGGTATGATTCAACGAACAGTTCTCACAATTTTTGGGGTAATCTACTTCGGATGGTTTCTCGGATACATGGCATTCCTGATGAATATCGAAACCGGTCCTCAATTGATTATCGCTTTCCTGCTGATAATCATTACGAACGACGCTAGCGCCTATATTATTGGCTCTAACGTGGGGAAGCATCAGATGGTACCCAACCTTAGCCCAAATAAGACATGGGAGGGAGCTATCGGTGCTGGTATCGTTACCCTAGGAGTGACCATCGCAATGCGTTTTGCCCTTTATGACATGGCATTATGGATATCTATAATTTTGGGAGTGCTGTTAGCCTTTGCTGGGACATGCGGCGACCTATCTATATCCCTGGTCAAGCGGGATGTCCATATAAAAGATACCGGGCACCTGATTCCCGGGCATGGAGGTCTGTTGGACCGGCTGGACAGCATTCTTTTTGCAACACCTGTCTTTTTCCACTTCATGAATGCCTTCTTCATTACCAATATTTCCATGTACAGCAGATAGTCAGATGGACTCTCACAACGTCCAAACTGCCCAAAACGGACTTGAAGGATTCGAGTGGAATTATGCCCCACCACCAACCCCCTACGACCTCGTGCGTGATAATATCCTGACTAGATTGGGAAGGGTCACGCTCCACTCTGTCCTTCACCCGTTTATACATTCCTATAACAAGCTCACGGTTATCAACCAGAAGACCGTGCTAAAACAATGGCCATGTATCATTACACCTAATCACTCCAGTCATATGGATACAATGGCTATATTCTCATCGATGCCTATAAAGCTGGTGAACCGCGTTTTTGCGGTGGCAGCGATGGACTATTTTTACCGCAATAGTTTTGTCGCTTTCAGTTCACGTCTTATTGCCAATGTAATTCCCCTTGATAGAACTGGAGTTGAAAAAGAAGGACTCCGGCTCGCGTTGTTCAAACTGAAGGATAAATGTAGTATTCTCATATTTCCCGAGGGGACTCGTTCCGTAACCGGCGACATGGGACAGTTCAAAAAGGGCGCCATCATTTTAAGTAGAGAGGCACGGCTTCCTATCATCCCCACTTACATTTCAGGCACTTTAAAGAGCATGCCGAAATCCGTTAAATTCCCCCGTCCGGAGAAAATCGGCATTGTATATGGCGAGCCTCTACGGTTCTGGGAAACCCCGCTCGAAAACCTTAATAACCAGGATGCAGCCAGCTACCTCGAGCAATGTGTTAAAGCACTTAAGCAAAAACTTGACGAGGGTTGGGTTAAATGAATATATGGTTAAATACACGGATATTGCTCGGCAGATTAGCCGTGCGGACGCTGGGACAGACAAGCGATGGAATCAGGCTGGTGACAACAAAAGGGCTGACATCCGGAGTCATGCTCGATTACATCTATCAAAACCAGCCGCATGGTCGGTTCATCATCGGGCGCTGGATAGACAGGATATATCTGTCTCACCGCGCATGGGAGGATGTGCGGATAAGAAAAACCAACCTTGTTGCGTTCTTAGTAGATGCCGTTGCAGTGCAACGGTCACTAAACCGCAAACCAGTTATCGTCGATGTTGCCGCAGGTTCAGCCCGTTATATACTCGACGTGAAATCTAAATCCGGAATGGAAGATGTATCAATTATCTGCCGCGACCTCGATACAGAAGCCCTAGAGCAAGGTAAGCTTAATGCAAGGACACTGGGACTGACCGGTATTCAGTTCACCACAGGAGATGCACTGAAAGCTGAATCGCTCGCGGAAATTCAACCCAAAGCGAATATCGCAGTTTCATCCGGCTTCTATGACTGGTTCAATGAAGATGGACTCGTGCAAAAAAGCATATCCCTGCTGTACGATATCCTGCCTTCGGGCGGGTGTTTCCTGTTTACCAACCAGGCCAGGCACGTGAACCAGGAATTTACGCAGGGTGTGTTCATGGACCTTCGCGGACAGCCGTTACGGATGACGATGCGCCCTGCCGCAAAATTGAACGGATGGGCGGAAGCAGCGGGATTCCGGATTTTAAAGACGACCGGGGATAAAGATTTCAACTACTCCGTCACCCTGGCACAGAAGCCGTAGCATCCAGAGACTTTCTGCCAGGTAAACTATCTAAACAAAAATAGTCTGAATATCGTTGTTATAACATTTAAGATTGTTGCAGTCTTGTCTTCTATCGGCGACCTCTTACCCGATTCACTCGAAAATACGTCATCTACCGGCGTCGATAGGAAATTCGCCAGCCTCTTCAGTGTATCATTACGATTCCCGCTCCCGTGCAACCTAACCAGTTCTCTGATGTTGTTATCCATCTGTGTATCATCGATGATAACCACTTCCGGATGCAACATGCGCTCGCGAGTTTTCTGATATTTAGTGAACTCTCCCCGGTTGAGCCAGAAACCATCACATTTCGGACACCGCTCGAGAATAATACCCTGAGGGAAATTCTTATCATTGAATCGCACGAGTTCTGTTTTGTCTCGGGGACATACCAGCTTGGAGTTTTCAATCAGGGCAGGAGAACGAAGGCTTTCAGCATCCAGCAATTCGATTTTCTCAGCTTCTCCCTGTTTCGCCCGGTATAACTCCGACTGGTCGAACCAGATACCTCCACATTTTTCACACTGTTCGAGGAAGATTGGTTGACCGTAATGCGATTCGATTTTTACCTGGTGCATTTCACCGTTATCATTCGGGCAAAGCATGACTTTATTATAGCTCGATAATATGCCACGGGCAATAATTATCGGTAGTAGCTAAACCTTGAGCGATAATAAAACTCACGTTTTACACATATTTTTGAAAACTTAGCTCGTCAGTAGTATCATACTCTGAATGGTAATTGGTGAACGGTGGGTAAATTATGAGAAAACAGAAAACATTGATATTCTTCGGAGCGCACCCTGATGATGAGACTTTCGGTATAGGCTCTACCCTGGCGCAATATGCTGTAGCTGGAGTCAAAGTCTATTGCGTCTGCAGTACACGCGGTGAGGTGGGAACAGTCGACCCCGAACTGATGAAGGGATATGCCAGTATTGGAGATAGGCGCTGGGCAGAAATGAAAGCCGCCGCGCAGGTACTGGGTCTGGCTGATGTCAGGTGGCTCGGTTACCGCGATTCCGGTATGCGCGGCACCAGCGACAACAAACACCCGGATGCTCTAGCAATGGCTCCCCTTGAAGATGTAACGGCAAGGATGGTTAAAATTGTCCGTGAACTCAAACCTGATGTCATAGTTACCCATGATGCCGGCGGCGGTTACGGACACCCCGACCACATTGCCACCCATAATGGCGTGGTTGCTGCGTTTCATGCCGCCAATGACGCTAAACAATATCCGGAAGCAGGCCCGGCGTTTCAGCCTACCAAACTCTACTTCGGAGTCCGTCCCCGTGGATCGATGAAGCTGATGCTCAAATTAATGCCGCTCTTCGGTCAAGACCCGCACCATGCCGGACGTAACCGCGACATCGACTTAACGAGGGGGTTCGGTGTAGAATATCCCTTCCATGCTGTGATTCGTCTCAAGAAACAATCGGTCAGGATTCGTAATCAGGCAGCCGCCTGTCACGCCAGCCAGGGAGGCGGTGGCCGACCGCGCATCGGTGCATTCAGAATTCTTAGAATTATTGAGAGACTCCGTGGACGTGGACAGCGGGACTATTTCATGCGGGAGTACCCACCGCCAACCAAGCACCGGGAGAAAGACCTGTTCGAAGGAGTGAGATAAAGCACATTCTCCAGATAAACCAGTATCACGGCATTTGTTTATACTGAGCGTTCGGTACTATAATTCATAAATAAATTCTGTGCCAAGTGGCGGACATTGCATTCCATCACTGCGAATCAGCCAGGAGATAAACGGAGGAAAAAATGGAGCTTAAAGATTATATCAACATTGAATTAACCGGAATAGAGAGAGCCGTAAAAAGGGTAACAGACAGCTTGACGCAGCAGGAGTTGATGTGGCGACCGTCTTCCGGATGCAACTCCATAGGTCTCATTCTTTTTCATGTAGCAAGGTTGGAAGACTCGTTCATAAAGACAACGATTCAGAGTAAACCAATCCTTTGGAAGACTGAGAAATGGTACGAGAAACTCAATCTGGCGGAAAATGAGGAAGGAGCCCACTACACGGTAGAACAGGTCAACGCCTTTCCTGTGCCGGACAAGGAAGGTTTACTGGCGTTTTACAGCGCAGTGCACGCTCAGACCAAGGAGTGTTTGAACAGTCTGACAGCTGAAGCGTTTAGCCGGAAAATCACTATGCCTCGCGGCGGTGAGGTGGCTATCGCCAGCCTTTTCCCATTTATTATTTCACATGCGTCGGGACATATTGGCGAGATGTCTTATTTGCGTGGTCTCCAGCGCGGCATGGATAAGTAAGCATACTCTTCAGGCTGTAGGTGGAAATGGGGGCTATCCCCCGAACTACCCACCACCAACCAAACATCGGGAAAAAGACCTGTTCGAAGGAGTAAAATAATAGGTAGGGCTGGTAGGTTAGATGCAGTCGAGCTTAAATCGAGACGAAACCCACATTCTCTCAATGAATTAGTGATGGGTTTGCACCCTCCCTACGGTTCTGTGCGCGTGGAAGCGGTAAAAAATACAAAGTATCATAGCAGATAGAAGCTAGTGATGTTATTTGACACAAGATTTTTATAATATTACGCAACTATACCCTCACAGCACGTTTACGCACAAATTCAACTTTTTCTAGGAGGTGCTTAAATGCCTCCTAGCCTTATAACTTTAATATTGTTATCTATATTTTGGGTAATCTTATTCATACTCTGGATGCGATTTATTATTTGGGACATCAAATTAAACAAAATCAACGAACAACTATATAAACAACTATCCCAAGCACAAGAAGAAATACAGCGACTTCAAGCCAAGAATTCACCTGCTTTGCATATTCAACGTCAACCTTGTTCTTATCATCGTCATAGTTCATCTGATAAATCCGAAGAGGAGAATGCTTCGCCTTCAGTTTAGTATATTCCTGTTCTAAATTATGGGGGATTATTACAAAAACACAAAATAGGATAAGTGATGCTAACGCAAAACATAACGCCGTTAAAATGCCTAATTTATCTATAAAAAATAGAGGGATAGCAATACCGATAAAAAATACTGCACGTAAAGGTAATTTAATTTCCGATTTTATCAAATTTATCATAACTTACAATTACTTCTTTTGTGGTAGAGGTATTAAAAAAGCTAAAAATGTCGCAATAATGATTACAGGATAGTATTTGGATATGCCAAGCAAGAAAGAGATACCGAGCGATACAAACAAAGCCCCGAATACAATACTACTGCGGAGTGGATTTGACTTCCGTCTAGGAACTGGTTTAATACCAAGTTTCAGTAATTGTTCCTCAACTGGAAGTGAGGAGAAGTTTTGCGGTTGTTCCTGTAAGTGTATTTTAGGGCATACCCTCAAATGCGCCCGAACTTCATCATACGACAAACGCTTGCCACAGACACATTCGTATATCTTACGTTCCATAGCTTGCCCCATAGAAACTAGCAGAATCTTACGTTAGGAAGGTGCTTAATGTCAATAACAATGCAAAAGTTGTATAATCCTCTTACCAAATTAGGTAGGAGAAAATTATGGATGATAAGCGTAGTTTGTACCGTGAGCATTACAGTTTCTTTGTTACTGGATTCTTTGCGATATTTAGTATATCTCTTGCCGTCTATGCTATCTACGTCTCAGGCGGAGGTGAAGCTATGACTCAGCCATTGCCTCCCTTAGTTTGGATAGGAATCATAATATCGGGAATATTTGCCATTCTCGCAATATATAATGGTATAAAGATGATAACAACTCCCAAAGATAATAGACTAAACGAGTTGATTCAAGTTGTTAAAGATTTAAAACCAAGTAAGGATTTAACCAATATTCCAGACCTAAAAAGCATCACTACACAAATAGACGAATTAAAGAAATTACAAACCGATTTGAACGACTTTTTTGAGCACTTACCACAAAAGGATGTTGATACTACCAAAAAGAAATAGTTGGGTATATAATCCTCTTAACAATATAGGAGGCTTTAAAATGGGTTGTGGCTCTTGGTGTGTCTATTATAAAGATAGAAATAAATCAGTTGCTATGTGCCGATATTGTCCAGATTATGACAAGAACTCAACACCACGAAAAAATTTAGCTGAAGCAGACATATTCAAATTAGCTGATGGTTTATATACAACAAAGAAAATAGAAAAACCAGTAGCACCAAAGAAGGGAAGTAAATCAGAAACGTGTCCACGTTGTGGTTTACCGACTCTAATGTATAACGAAGTAGCTAAAAAGTTTGAATGTATAAATCCGTACTGTCCTAACCGCAAACCTAATCTAAGCCAAGACTTAACTGATTATTTTTCACATTCCCATGATGATTGAACAGGAGATAAATATGGATGAACCAATAAGGCATACATCAAGCAGAAAAGTTAGGAGTGATATAAAAGTAAACGAAATATCTAAATATAGTTCTAAAATACCACCGCAACCGCCGTTGACAAAGAAGCGATTTGAGGCACTACTTACGAAAGCGGCACAACCTTTGAAACCTGATTCAAAAGTGAAAGAAACATTGGCTGTTCGTCCTTCCGATGGTTGTACCGAAACACATACGAATCAAGATAAGACTGAAGATAAAGAGGACTTACCGAGTGATTAACGCCGTCAATACCACGTTTGATTGTGCTCCAAAGCGATTCTACAGTGTTGACGTGGGCAATACCACGAACATACTGTTTGGCAGAGTGCTGGACAATTTCGTGAGAGTAACCAAGCCGTTCAATACGGTTGTAACTAGGAAGCTCGTCGGTAAAGACAACCGTTTTGTTTTCTCTATCAACGTTTCTCTCAATCATCGGAAGCAAAGTCCTAGCTTTGACATCGGGAACTACCCTTGCGATAGCTTTACCGTCACGTTCAACCATTCCCATAACGACCGATTTTCCAGAAGCACCACGACCACGCTTTCCTTGCCGTTTGCCGCCGATGTACGTTTCGTCAACTTCAACATTCCCCGTAAGCGGATTGACGCTTTCGGACATAAGTTTACGAACTTCGTTAAACATACGCCACGCCGTTTTGTAAGTAACTCCAAGTTCCCTTTGAAGTTGTTTAGCGGAGATACCAGTTTTGGTAGAAGCCATCAAGAAGATTGCGTGAAACCAAGAACGGAGCGGAGTATCCGATTTATGAAAGATAGTACCCGCAGTCGGGGATATGTGAGTACCGCAGAATTGGCAAGAGTAAACTTTACGGCTTGGAATACGATAATGAGAAGTAACTTTATTACATTTCTCACAGAAAACCCCTTGAGGATAGCGAGCGTTTTTCAGGAACTCAAGGCAAGCGTCATCGGTTGGGAACTGTTTATCAAAGTCTTTGATAGTGTAGGTTTTCATTTTCGTCTCCGTTCTCTTACTTACACTACCATTATAAAGGATTTCTTACGTGTTGTCAAGGGATAATTACCTAATATTAATATGTTGGTAAACAAAAAGCTTGGTGATACACGGTGAGGAAAACATGATTGGTGTCGTCGAAACATCGAATAGATGGAGAACAAGACCAGTTTATACCATCTCTCAGACTGCTAAATTGGCGGGGGTGCACCCAATTACAGTTAGAAGATGGCTTTACGGATCTTTTACAGCGAGTACAAAAATGCGTCCTGTATTTTCCAAGAAAGGCACATATAAAGAAGATACAGCTGAAGTATCCTTTCTGCAATTGGCAGAAATAGTGGTTGTAAGCAGATTCCGACAGAGAAAAGTAAAGCTTGACACACTTAGACAGGCTCACGAATATGCATGTCAACAATTGGGTTTAGATTATCCCTTTGCATGGTTAAATTTAAAGACAGATGGCATTCACGTTTTCAGTGATTTTGAAAAGATGAAGCATGAGGTATGTCCGCCAGAATGTTCTGACTGCCTAAATGTTTGTCCAATCGATGCCATTGCCAAGACAGGCAAGGTCAATCACCACTCCTCATGCGGTATGCGAATACCAATCCACTCATCGAACACTTGCTTAGTGACTTATCAACAAAGGAGAAGTATTCGTTTGAGACGATACATAACGTCATTGGCGTTGACGACCACTCCAGCTACGTCTGCTTTGAGTGTCTCAAAGCCTGTCCACTCAACGATATTTAGAGCATTCAAATGCAGCTATGTTATCTGCCATTGGCTTTAAGACAAAACCTTAAGGAGGAGACAAAATGGAAATTAGCGAAGAAGTAAGGAAGTTTATCCAGAACCATTTTGGTTACACCGACGAAGAAATGAAAAAGTTTATGGAGAATCCAAGGAATGAGGATGTCTTATCAAAGATGGTTGTTTTGCTGAATAAGACAATCATCACAGAAGTAGTGGAATCACATGGGTGTAATAGTCAGCACAAAATTGGCGATAAATTCTATTTTGATGGATCTGGCAATCTTCTAACCAAACTCTGTCCGAAGAGAATTTGCGTTTTCGCCTTGAGCTCAATTGCAATGTTAATCTTCACATCGAATGAGTTATTCTATGCAGGTGTTGATGCTAATGAAATGAGGTTTAAGCGGGTAGGGTGTTTTGATGTAGGAGTACAATGTGGTGGATGGGGTCATATCGTTATGGAATTACGAGTAGAAGAACGCAAGAAGACGAATGAATGAAAAATATGAGTTCCATCGCCAACGGCAGATAATCAGTGATCAAAAATATTCGAATATTCTATTCATCCATAATTGGGCTTTAAGTTTCCAGGATATTTTTCTCGTTTGTAAAATTGATTACTTAGAAAATAGCCCGATTATCTCCCTCTCGCCTGGGAAACTGCTTTACAATGTCATTGCGAGGGAGTGAAACGACCGAAATCTCGTCTTTTCTATGAGATTGCCACCAAAACTGGTGGAAACTGCTCTACAATATGCTGAGAGTTACGCGATTTGATTCTATATTCTGATGAAGATGTTGGAACTAGAGTCCCGAGAGCGCTGAAGTTAGTAGGTCTTAAGGTTATATCGGCTGTTAGCAAAGGGGCGGTAAGTGAACCAGATATTCAGTGGTTGGAGAGAATAGGGAAAAAAGGGTGGTTAGGTATAAGTTGCAATAAAAACATTTTAGACGTACCTGAAGAACGCGATACAATAATACAAAATAAAGTAGGGATAGTTTTTATTACTTCGGGAGAACTGCATCCAAAGGAAAAATTATCGTTAATTTTGCGCAAATAGGATTGGATGGAAATAGTTGATGGAACAGAAGATAGACCTTTCGCATTTTATTTATATACAAACGGGCAAACCCGAAAGGTGCTATGAAATACTCGCTTATACTTAATATCAATTACATGGTAAAATACTCAATGACTCCTTATTGGAAATCTGGTCATAGTCTATCCTAATCAGACATCCCGATATTCGCTCTATATCTTCTTGCGCTTCCACCTGCCGGCTTTGAAATAGATTACATATGCTATAGCCCTCGCCGCGAGCGCAGCCACCATTGCCCAACGCACCCCGAAAACACCAAGGTCCTTAGTCAACTCCCACTTCGGTAGGAAATATGCCAGCGGGACCTGCACCAACCACATTGATACTAATCCTGCTATCATTGGAATCATGGTATCACCAACACCATTGAGACAATCTGCCAGTACTGCGGCAAAGCCCATAAATATAAAACCTACCGCCGCTATTCTCAAGAAAGTACTGCCTATCTCCACGACACCGGGCTCGGAATTGAAGAGTCTTACTAGCTGGGGAGCCCAGATTGCCATAGCCGCGGAGCAAATAAGCATCATACCTTCCGTCAAGACTACTCCCAACCAACCGCTCTTCTCCGCACGCGCAGGTTGGTTTGCCCCCATATTCTGACCTGCCATCACCCCCGCCGCCATACCGAAACCCATACCAGGCATCATGACAAGCATCTCGACTCTCGTCATGATGGTATGAGCCGCTATCGCCGGGGTACCGAAGGGCGCAATGAACTTCATCATCACAAGCCCCACCACACTTCTTTCCATCCCATTAACTGCGGCAGGCAATCCGATTTTAATCAAGCGCCAGATTAGATTAGCATTAAAACGGAAATTCCTGAAGGTCAGCCGCAGGCGAGTGCGCCCACTAAAAAGAAACCATAATCCAATAGCGCCTCCCAGTGTCTGAGAAATAACACCGGTCATAGCCGCGCCGCTAACACCCAGTGCAGGGAAAGGCCACCACCCTGAGAAATTGCTCAGATGCGGGAAGACAGTTGATGCAAAATCCGCGCCAAATATCATGAAGGGGCAGAGTACGACATGAAGTATACGATAAAAAATGGATATTCTCATTGGATTCATGGTATCACCCGTAGCCTGCATTGTACTGCTGGTCATCATGACAAGACCCATAGCTACCATACCGATGAACTGGATACGTAGGTAATCTGCTCCCTCGGTAACGACATCAGGATTTACCCCGAATATGCTCATGATTTGCTCGGCAAAAAAGATGCCCAATAGCGCCATCAAGATAGAAAAACCGGTATTGACGGTAATAGCTTGCATGGTGACCTGCGTGGCACCTTCGTTATCACCCGCCCCGATGAAGCGGGCGACCATTGCCCTCAAGCCGGCAAATAAGCCCATGAGAAGCGAGTTCACCAGTTGCACTGATAAGCCGGCAAGACCAACGCCGGCAACAGAAGCTGAGCCCAGTTTGCCTACCCATATCATGTCGATAGTAGGACCCAGCGTACTCAGAGCACTGCCTATGATAATAGGCCAGGATAGAAGCCAGAGGTTATTGACAATACTACCCTGTGTTAAATCCTGGCGAAGTGCAGGTCTTCCTCCGGGAGGTTCTCCTCTTTGTTTCACCGCAACCATTTCCTTTCACTGAGGGAGCTGTAAGTAAAAAAGGCGCTTGCCTGTTTAATTCTTTATCAGCCGTCTCGTTTATGCTTAGTTAAGTGCACATTATAGCACTACGTAAAAAGAAATACCAAAACACAAAATCTGAGGCGATACCACTTTTGTCTGTAGTTCATAGTTTAATCCCATTCTTGCGACAGGGAGTTGCTTACACAACATATACACAGATACATCTTCCTACTACCCCAGCTTGCATTTATCCTTATGTTCACTGTATGATATAATTCGTTGTAGTTTAAAGGGGAGGTATTTTTTGCCAGAAAGCACAACCAGCACCACAATAAAAGAACTACTTGAAGCGGGCGCTCACTTCGGGCACCAGACCAGCCACTGGCACCCGCGTATGAAGAACTATATCTTCACAAAACGTGATGGCATTCACATTATCAATCTGGAACTTACCGCCGGACTGCTGGATAAAGCTTGTACCTTTGTCAAAGAGCTAGCCGCCGAAGGTGGCACTATCCTCTTTGTTGGCACCAAGAAGCAGGCACATGATGCCATTGAAGAAGAAGCTAAACGGTGCGGTATGTTCTATGTCAACAACCGCTGGATTGGCGGCACTCTTACCAACTTCACCACCATACAATCACGCATCGACTACCTCGTCCGGCTGGAAGACCAGCGGGAGAAAGGTGAATTCTCACGCCTGCCGAAGAAAGAGGCGCTGGGAATCGAAGAGGAAATTGCCCGCATGAACAAACAATTGGGTGGCATTAAAGAAATGACCCGCCTGCCCTCTGCCCTGTTCATCGTGGATACGGTTAAAGAGGGCATTGCTATTGCGGAAGCGAAACGGGTTGATATCCCCATCGTGGCGGTGGTCGATACCAATTCTAATCCCATCGACATCGATTACCTTATCCCCGCCAATGACGATGCAATCCGCGCCATCAAGCTCATCTGCCATAGAATGGCGGACGCAGTGATCGACGGTAAAGCGCTTCACATACCCATAAAATCAGAAGATGAAGGAGAAGGGGTCGCTCCATCTGCACCTCCCGCGGCGGAAGCCAAGGGTATGGAACCGGTGGTTTTCACCCCTGACGATAAGTAAATAATGGAAGTCACAGCCACACAAATCAAGGAACTCAGAGAAAAATCACAAGCCGGTGTCATGGATTGCCGGCATGCCCTCATCGAAACTGGTGGTGACATAGACAAAGCCATCGAGTTTCTGAAAAAACAATCCCTGTTTAAGGCGCAGAAGAAAAGTGAGCGTATCGTCAAGCAGGGCGCCATCGAAACCTATATTCACACTGGTGGGCGCATCGGCGCTATGGTTGAGCTTAACTGCGAGTCCGACTTCGTTGCCCGCACCGATGTTTTTAAAGAGCTCATGCACAATATCGCCATGCAGGTCGCGGCACAGGAACCATTCTGTATCTCCCAGGACAAGATGCCGGCAGATAGTGACGTCCCACCTGAAGTCGCTTGCCTCTTGCTGCAACCATTCATCAAGTCTCCGGAAATGACCATTCAGGACCTGATTAATCAGGCTATTGCCAAAACCGGCGAAAACATCAAGATAAATCGCTTCGCCAGGTTTGAACTGGGACAGGTGGAAGCCAGAGTCGCCGGAGTCTAGCTTCCTCTACCCGGTGTCTGAATAGCAAACCGTGTTGAGGGGGGCGCCCGATGACAAAAACACCCAAATACAAGCGCATCATGCTTAAGCTAAGCGGAGAAGCTTTCAAGGGCAAATCTGCATACGGTATTGACCCCAAAATCGCCCGCCAGATTTCCCGCCAGATTAAACGTATCCATGAGATGGGGGTTGAGGTTGCTATCGTTGTCGGCAGTGGAAATATCCTGCGAGGCGCTGAAGCTGAAAAAATGGGCATGGATAGAGTTACTGCCGACTATGCCGGGATGCTGGCTACCATCATCAATGCCCTTGTTCTTCAGGATGCGCTGGAAAAGATTGGTGTCGTTACCCGAACCCAAACCGCTATCGATGTTCAGAAAGTTGCCGAGCCGTATATCCAGCGTCGCGCTATCCGCCATCTGGAAAAAGGCAGAGTTGTCATCTTTGCCGCTGGTACCGGTAATCCCTATATGACCACGGATACCGCCGCCGCTCTGCGTGCCATTGAAATCGGTGCCGAAGCGCTTCTCATCGCTAAGAATAACGTCGACGGTATTTATTCCGCCGACCCCCAGAAAGACCCTAAAGCCAAGCGGTTTGATAAGCTGACCTATCTCCAGGCAATCAACCTGCGACTGGAAGTCATGGACTCTACCGCACTTTCGCTCTGTCTTGAGAATAAACTCCCCATCGTTGTCTTCGATTTTATGACGAAGCAGAACATTGAGCGCGCCGTAATGGGTGAAGCCATCGGCACTATTGTCACCGGGGGTTAGAACGTATGGCAGATAATCAATCGTTGACCAGCGCCGACCAGAAAATGCGAAAATCGCTAGAGGCAGTTCAGCGGGAGCTTGTTACCATACGCACGGGACGGGCTTCCCCAGCTCTTATCGAACATGTGAAGGTTGACTATGCTGGCTCCGTCCTGCCGCTCAACCAGCTTGCCAGTATTACTACACCGAATGCCAGTATGCTTATCGTCCAGCCCTGGGACAAAACGAGCATGAACATCATCGAGAAAGCCATACTGAAATCCGACCTCGGACTAACACCGATAAATGATGGACGCATGATTCGCATCAATATTCCACCGCTCAGTGAGGAGCGCCGTCAGGAATTGCTCAAGGTCGTGAGGCGCCGTATTGAAGAAGGCAAAATTGCGGTCCGTAATGTCCGGCGTGATGCTCTAGAGGAGCTGAAAACTCAGGAAAAGGACAAGGAAATCTCTCAGGACGAGTTCAAACAACTTCAGAACCAGCTCCAAAAACTGACCGATGCCTTTACTACCCGGATTGAACAAGCCGGAAAAGACAAGGGAAAAGAGGTCATGGAGGTATAGCACCTCCAGACTATTACTTGTGACAAGATGAAATCTGCCACTCAGAAGTTCAAGACGTTGCCCACCCATGTTGCCATTGTGCCCGATGGTAACGGACGCTGGGCACAGCAACGCGGTCTGCCCCGCATGATGGGACACCGGGCAGGCATTTTGAACATGCTGAAACTGATTAGTTACATCAACGAGTACCCTATCCCATACGTGACCTTCTATGGTTTCTCTACGGAAAACTGGACCCGTCCAGAGACGGAAATAAGCGGACTTTTTAATCTAGTTGAAACCTTTGTAAAAGAACACCTCGAAGAAATCCACGAAAAGAACATAAAAATCAGGCACGTTGGTAGATTGGAAAATCTCCCGGAGGTCTTACGGTCAGCCATCAATAAATCGGTTGCCCGTACGAAGAATAATACTGGCATGAAGCTGTCTGTTTGCTGGAACTATGGGGGGCGCGCCGAGATTGTAGAGGCTACGAAGCGTCTCATCGCCAACGGAATGAAACCAGAAAACCTGGATGAAAAGACTTTCGCCGACTATCTCTACACCACCGGCATGCCGGACGTCGATTTACTCATCCGCACGGGGGATGAAACCCGCCTCAGCAACTTCCTTATCTGGCAGACAGCTTATAGTGAATATTACTTCACGAAAGTCCTCTGGCCCGATTTCAGTAAGAAAGATATTGACCTCGCGCTCACTGCCTACAGCAAGAGAAACCGCCGTTTCGGTGGACTATAAGTAACGCGGATGCTCAAAAAACGGATTGTTACAGCACTTTGGGGCATTCCACTCATCGTTGTTATCGTCTGGTTTGGTGAGCCCTGGCTATTCACCACCTTCGTGTCTATCTGGGGACTGCTGGCAGTCATTGAGTTTTTCCGTCTGGTCAGCAAACTAAAAATATCGCCGATTTATACTTTCGGTATTCTCTGGACGCTTCTCTTTATTATTGTACGCAATCCTCTCGTGCCCGACCTGATAGAACCATACTTCGACTTCAATCTGGTGGTACCAATTCTCTTCAGCTCCGGAATCATTATCTCTCTTGCCGTTCTACTAGCACGGAAGGAGAAGTTCAATGCCTTTCCCGCCTGGGCATGGACGTTTGCCGGCATCCTCTACGTAGGCTGGCTATTGGGCTACATTGTAGCTTTACGTGGTCTTGAAGATGGACGCAACTGGGTTTTCTACGCCCTCCTCTGCACCTTCGGCTCAGATACCGCTGCCTTCTTCATCGGCAGGGCAATTGGCAGACACAAACTCGCCCCATCCATCAGCCCGGGCAAGACATGGGAAGGCGCTTTTGGTGGCTTGCTGGGTGCAGTCGCGGTGAGTTTCCTCTTCCTCCTCTCTACTCCTCTTACTCTCGCCTCCCAACTGGACTGGTGGCAGGCGGTGGTACTCGGCTTGCTGGTAAGCGTCTTCGGGCAGGTTGGTGACCTCGTAGAGTCGCTCTTCAAACGGAACGTCGACGCTAAAGACTCTGGTACACTCTTCCCGGGTCATGGCGGTATCCTTGACCGCATGGATAGCATCGTATTTGCTGTTGTGGTAGTCTATTATTGGGTGGTGTTTGTATGTACGCTCCAATAAAAATCCGTTTGGCTATTCTGGGTTCTACGGGCTCAATCGGACAGCAGACGCTTCAGGTTGTCCGTAGTCTTCCCGACCGGTTTACAGTAGTGGCACTGGCGGCGGGACGGAATATCGACTTGCTCGCCAAACAGGTTGAGGAATTCAAGCCACAGTTAGTCTATTATCAGACAGATTCCGTATCCAGACAATTAGAGTGCGACGCTCAGTTTATGTCTATGGAAGGTATGGCAAGTTATCCGAACGTGGATACGGTCGTCATCGCTACTTCAGGCATTAACGGACTCTTTGCTACACTCTCCGCAGTAAAGGAGGGTAAAACCATCGCCCTCGCCAATAAAGAGCCTCTGGTCATGGCCGGGCATATAATAACGGACGTAGCAGAAATGAACGATGCCAGTATTGTTCCTGTCGATAGCGAACACAGCGCTCTCTTTCAGTGCATGATTGGCGAACCGAGAGCCGCGAAGTATATTATACTGACAGCTTCAGGTGGTCCCTTCCGGAAGTATTCCGCAGAGCGATTGCAGAAAGTCACCCCGCAGCAGGCTCTCCGTCATCCCTCATGGCAGATGGGGAGAAAAATAACCATCGACTCGGCAACGCTGATGAACAAAGGGCTGGAAATCATTGAAGCATACTGGCTCTTTGGTATACCTATTGAAAATATCAGGGTTGTTATACACCCGCAGAGCATTATTCATTCGATGCTCGAATTCTATGATGGCTCAGTGAAAGCACAGATGTCGTATCCGGATATGCGCCTCCCCATCCAGTACGCTTTACTCCAACCGTACCGCATACCCAATCCCGACCTGCCTCTCATGGATTGGGAGAAACTCAAAGAGCTGACATTTGAAAAGCCTGACTACGATAGATTCCCATGCCTGAAGCTGGCAATCGACGCCGGGAAAGCCGGAGGCACTTACCCCACTGCCTTGTGTGCCGCTGATGACGTGGCAGTTCAACTTTTCCTCGATAAAAAGATAGCTTTCACAGATATTGCCCGCCTGATCGCTGAGACTCTGGAACGGCATGAGTCACTAATGGAGCCAGGCATTGACAATATCCTTGCCGCATACGAATTGACCTGTAACTATACTCTGGAACTTGCAGGGAAGAAAAAATAGTGCTGACTACCATCGTCTCATTTTTTGTTATCTTACTCGTGCTGATTCTCGTGCATGAGTTCGGGCACTTTATTTCCGCCAAGATTTTTAAAATCAAAGTGGAAGAGTTCGGTATTTTTATACCTCCGAGGATTGCCGGGTTCAAACATGGCGAGACCATCTATTCTATAAATGCATTACCTCTCGGGGGTTTTGTGAAGTTGTCCGGGGAGGAAGACCCGAAAGCCCCCGGCAGTCTGGCAGGTAAGAGCATCCCTGTGAGATTGATAACGCTGGGCGCTGGCAGTTTGATGAACCTGCTTCTACCGTTCGTTCTGCTTTCGCTGGCTATGATACTCCCACACCTCGAAGATAGCAAACAATTGATAGTACAGGAAGTTATCCCGAATTCTCCGGCAGCGGGAGCTGGAATTCAAGTCGGTGATACTATTGTTAGCGTGAACGGACAGCCAATCTCGAGTGTCGAAGATTATAGTCAGCCAGTAGAAGAGAATCTGGGTAAAGAAATTACGATTGTTATCAAACATAGCGACGACACAACGTCAGAAGTTGTCCTCACACCACGTGCACAAGTACCCGAAGGTGAAGGTCCTACCGGGGTTTCCATTACCACCGTAATTACGAAAAGTTACCCCTTCTGGCAGGCAATTCCTCGTGGTGCAGTTTATTATTGGGATATTCTGGTCGCAATAAAGGATAACATCGTGCAGAGTATAAAAGGAGTCATCCCATTCGAAGTATCAGGACCAGTGGGTATTGCCCAGGTGGTCGGCGAGGTTGCCAGAACTGGCATTTCCAACCTGCTGGTACTGACATCTCTTATCAGCATTAACCTCGGTATCGTCAATATTTTCCCTCTCCCCGCTCTTGACGGAGGTAGAATCGTCTTTGTACTACTGGAGTGGGTGCGGCACGGCAAACGTGTTTCTCCGAAGACGGAACAACTCGTCCACACCATTGGATTTATACTATTGCTGGCTTTGATTCTGCTGGTGACCTATCGTGATATTACCCGTATTATCAGCGGTGGAAGCTTAACGTCTTAGGGTAAAATCTCAATCTTCGACATTCAACTCCCGAACCTGATATGCGGTCAATTGACGCACCCCTCAAGACGTGCTATTTTAAGTTCGGTATCCTGAACGGAGGCATAAGCAAATGGCTGGAGTGCTTGACGGTATCCGTATTATCGATTGGACACAGTGGCAGATGGGCACAGCCGCCACGGCAATGATGGCGGAACTGGGTGCCGAGGTTATCCACGTAGAATCGCGTCTCACTGGCGATAACGGACGCTACCTGAAAGTTGTTGGTACCCCAGACCTCCCTGGCGGCAAGAATTCCTATTTTGAGACCAATAACCGAGGTAAGAAGAGCCTCGCTCTCGACCTCGCTAAACCCGAAGGTAAGTCAATCATTTACAATCTCGTGGGGAAATCTGATGTCTTCGTCCATAACTTCCGTCAGGGTGTGCCCGAAAAGCTTCAGATGGACTACGAGACCTTAGTAAAATATAACCCGAAGATTGTCTATATTGCCGCCTCTGGATACGGTCCTAGGGGTCCAGAAGCCAAAGAGCCTGCCTTTGATATGATTGGGCTTGCTCGGTCTGGTATTTCCAGTTTTATCAGCAATGAAGATAATCCCAACCTGCCATTCCACGGCGGTATCGCTGACCAGGCGGGTGCTCTTATGGTCGCTTACGGCGTCCTGGCAGCCCTCCTGGCACGGGAACGCTTTGGTATCGGTCAGAAGGTGGATGTATCGCATCTGGGAAGTATGATGGCTTTGCTGGGATTAAATATCGGCATGGGTTTACTTTCTATGCCCGAGGTACCACCTACCGTAACAGCAGTAAGAGTCAGCAGGAAAAACACCCCCAATCCCCTCTGGAACTACTACAAGTGCAAAGATGGCCGCTGGCTCTGTCTGGGTATGCTCCAGCCAGATGTGAAATGGTCGGTGGTCTGCAAGGCGCTCGGACTTGAGCATCTGGAAAACGACCCGCGCTATCTCAATCAGGATGTGCGGCGTGAAAACTGCGCCAGTCTCATCGCTATTATGGACGAAATCTTTATCACCAAAACCGCTGACGAATGGATGAAACATCTAAAAGATACGGGTGATATCATTTGCACACCCATCCAGACACTCCTAGATTTACGCAAAGACCCGCAGGTGCTTGCCAATAATTATATTATTGAGCTAGAGCATGAGACACTGGGTAAGGTGAAGGTGCGTAACTGCCCGATTGAGATGAGTAAAACCCCCGCGAAAATCAAGCCGGAAGCTCCCGAGCTAGGTCAGGATACTGAAGCAATCCTGAATGAAATCTGCGGTTACAGTTGGGAGGCAATCGGCAAGCTGAGAGATAAGGAGATTATCTGATAGACGTCATTCTGAGTGCAACGAACGAATATCGGGGTGGGGAGGGACACTAACAAAGAACATGCCGGATTATTATGTGTACATCATGGCTAACAAGTCACGGATGCTGTATACAGGTGTTACAAATAACCTGATACGACGAGTAGCCGAGCACAAAAGCAAACTCTCAGCCGGTTTCACCAAACGCTTCAACTTAACAAGGTTAGTCTATTACGAAACCACCGATGATATACTGGCAGCAATTTCCAGAGAAAAGCAAATCAAGAGTTGGGTCAGAAGAAAGAAGACCGCTCTCATTCACTCTATTAATCCGAGTTGGAATGACTTGAGCCTTGAATGGATACTACCCGACCCCGATACCCTTCGCTCCGCTCAGGGTGACAGAATAAAGAGTGCACGCAATAAATTATAATAAGTGTACCCCCTCGTCATTCTGAGTGAAACGAACGAATATCGGGGAGGGGATGGTCTGCAGTATAAGTAAAAGTGATGGATATGAGGATAATCAGAAACAAGCATCTTACCCCACGACGGAAAAGCAAGCAAATACAAGTGGGGGGGGTGAAAATCGGGGGCGGCGCGCCCATTGTCGTCCAATCGATGACCAACACCTTCACCCACGATATTGTTTCGACCATCCGCCAGATAGAAGAACTGGAAGAATACGACTGCGAAATCATCCGCGTGGCTGTGCCTGATATGGAATCGGCGCGCGCCATCAAGAAGATAAAGAAGCAAATCTCCATCCCGCTCATTGCCGATATCCACTTCGATTACCGCCTGGCGCTTGCCGCACTGGAATCCGGTGCCGATGGTTTGCGTCTCAATCCCGGCAATATCGGTGAACCTGAGAGAATCAAGAAAGTAGTGCTCGCGGCGAAAGAAAGAAGCGTACCCATCCGCATTGGTGTGAACGCGGGCAGTCTGCCTAAGGCGAGTGTAAAGAAATCCATCCCCGAGCGCATGGTCACTGCCGCCATGGAACAGGTCAAACTGCTGGAGAGCCTAGATTTTGACCTTATTAAAGTGTCACTGAAAGCCTTTGACGTGCCGACCACCATCGCCGCGTATAAGGCAATTGCTGATAAAATCCCCTACCCACTCCATATCGGTATCACCGAGGCGGGCACACCCCGCACCGGCGTCATCCGTAGCAGTGTTGGTATCGGTTCGCTACTCTATCTGGGCATCGGCGATACCATCCGTGTTTCGTTGACCGCCCACCCAAGAGAAGAGGTCATCGCCGGCTGGGAAATTCTGAAAAGCCTTGACTTACGACAGCACGGACCCGTACTGGTCAGCTGTCCCACCTGCGGTCGTGCCGAAGTAGACATCGTCAAAATAGCTCAGCAGGTAGAGGCAAAACTATCGAAGATAAAGAAACCCATCCGGGTGGCAGTAATGGGCTGTGCCGTTAACGGTCCCGGTGAAGCAAAGGACGCAGATATAGGAGTTGCCTGCGGTAAGGGCAGAGCTATCCTCTTTAAAAAAGGCAAGCAGATGGGCGTGATTGCGGAGCAGGATATTGTCAGGGTGCTGATGGAGGAGGTAAAGCAGTATGTGGAATAAACTGTGCGCAATCGTATTGAGCATCGCCATAGTTATAAGCATGGTTTCTGCATGTGCTACAAAACCTGACCAATCAAATACACAAAAATCGCCTGTATTGGTAAAAGGCACAATAAAAGAGGCTTCCTCTGTCACAACCACATCACCACCAGAAACAAATACGTCACCTACAAATCCAACAACAGCCACTAACACTGCCTCGGGGACCGTGAAAACACAGCCACCTCCATCCCAGACCACCCCGCCGACGCTAAAACAAGACGAAGCAATGGTAACCAAAGTAATTGACGGTGATACTATTGAAGTCCAGATGGTGGGATTTGTATATACGATACGTTACATTGGAATAGACGCACCCGAAGATACCAATGACCCCAATAATACTCTGGTTGGTGCTGCAACTCAGAAGAATAGGGATTTAGTAGAAGGTAAAGTAGTCCGTTTGGAGAAAGACGTATCTGAGACAGATAAATATGGCAGGCTCTTACGGTATGTTTACGTGGGAAGTTTATTTGTGAACGCCGAAATGGTGAGACTTGGTTATGCCCAAGTAATTACCTATCCGCCTGATACAAAATATGAAAGCCTTTTCCTCTCCGCACAAGAAGAGGCTCAAAGAGAAAAACGTGGGATGTGGGCTTCAAAAGCTGTGACAACTATTCCTCCATCCCAAACTACTGATGCCAACGAATTATCGCTTCAAATCATTTTCATAACATCACCCATCAGCCCTGGCGACAATGCTACTCTGACAGCAAAGACATTGCCTAATGCAGAATGCTCAATTACCGTATACTACAAAAGCGGACCCAGCACAGCATCTGGTTTGTATACAAAGACAGCAGATGCAGATGGTTACGTATCATGGACATGGAAAGTCGGAAGTAAAACTACTCCTGGTTCATGGAGAATAGTAGTGACAGCAAAAATAGGAGACCAGATGGTCGACCAAGAAATATACTTTACCGTTCAGTGAAAACGTCTTAGCTGGTATTTTATTACAACTGTAGCAAAGGCAGAGCTATTCTCTTTAAAAAAGGCAAGCAGGTGGGTATGTTTGCAGAGAAAGGTATTGTCAGGGTGCTGATGGAGGAGGTGGAGAGATTTTAGCTATGGGGGACACGAAACGCTGGGTAGTTACCGCCGAAATTGAAGGCCCGTTGTATATACGCAAGAGGGGAAACACTAGCCTTCCAGAGATACTTGCTACGACCGCTTTAACTTATTATGCCATGATAGAACAAAAGTGGCCTGCCGAAGTTCTCTACTTAGGCTTAGAGATTCCCACTAATACCGATCCATTGTGCGTTGCCTATCAAGAGATGGAAGCATTTCTCAGGGCTCTTGCTATAGAAAAACAAGCACCTATCACTGCTAGGAATTTTTTAGAGATGACTGATAGACCCGAAAAATGGCCGAAGGGAATCGGATTTCTGTATGCTAGAGATTTCCCCCAATGCTCACGAGGGTGGCAGCCCGTTGATCACTATAAAGACCCCAAAAACAGGGTCAGATCACCCTTTACGTCAAATTACGCAGCGTCTCTTGAAGCAGGCAGGACAGACTCGGATGCTATACTTGAAAAATTGAATCAAGCTTTTGCGGGTCACAGCCAGTACCAACAAGCTCTTGTGAAAGACTATTTGGCTGGTCTTGATAATGAGTTCAAAGAACCGTCTTTGTCCATGCTATATTTTTATAAGGTTCTGGAACGTATAGGTAAGAAGGAACACAGCGGTCCTAAAAGAGGGACTCTGACCACTAATACCCTTGAGGCTATTATTCATGAACTCAATACTGATTTGACAGCGCATGAAAAGCAAAACGCAAAAGATATTAATAGGTGGCGACACAATAAGAGTGAAGCACATCTTGTAACAGAAGGACTACCCACTGTAGACGAATTAGCACTCTGTAAGAAAATAGCTCGGTTGGCTGTTCTTAGGAGAGTCTAAGAGAGGCTCCGCCTCTCTTTTATTCTTTCCCCCTTCCCCACGGAAAGGGGGATAAGGGAGATGGGGTAAATAGCTAAGCAGGTCTATATTGAGCTTGAGCCGCAACTGGATGCCTGCGTAGAAACTCAGGCAAAACGTCTCCATAGCCAGACCACTTCTGCACTTCTGAAAACCCTTGATGACCTCCAACTTCAAGAGCAACTGGAAACGCTCCGGCTTTTTCTGGAGCAGGCAGACTTCAAGAAACTACGCGCGGGATCGGAGCCGATTTTATTAGAAGGCAGGAAGGTGACATTTACGGTTTGGCGTGAAAATGGTAAGGCGCGGTGGAAGATGGATTCCCGCGTTCGCGAGAATGACAACCTAAGGGGCTGAGATTCAACTTGTACGTCAAACTCTGATTTACAACTTTTGAGTTATGAGTTTTTAATATTGTTTGACAGTTGATAGCTGATTACTGACTATTATCCCGCAGTCTCTTTTTAAGGTGTTTGCCAGCATCTTTGATATCCTGCCGGATGTATAAAGGATAACCCAGTTCGCTCGGGTTATTTACCTGAATCTCAAAACAATCCTGTTTTTTTGCCTCATTCAGAGCCGCTTCAAGTAATTGTGAACCCACACCGCGACCGCGCATCGTTTCGCTGACGATAAACTCCTCGATGCAAGTGTACTTGCCCACACAGCGGATGGCGATGGGATAGGAAAGCGTGATGACGCCGACCAGCTTGCCGTCTTCTTCAGCGACAATGACCGTGCCCTTGCTTTCATCAGTGATTATCTCATGGAAAATCCTGGATGAGACTGGCGTATGAATGCGACTGCTATCGGTGGCTTGTGGGGAGAGGAGCTTTCTGAGCAAATCGAAAACTTCTGTTTCATCACTAAGGGTCGCTTTGCGGATGTTCATCACGCCTGTCCCTCCTGACCTTTATTATGTAGAGACCACCGATTATACCCAGTACTAATGCCACCACCGCCGTGAAGATAGCGCAGTAGATGACGGCATCAAACCAGAAACCCTCCGGGAAAAGCAACAGCATATTGCCCGCCGCCGACCAGAACTCATTACTGAAGGAGATGAGATGAAATCCATAGAAAAGCGAGTCAAAATCCAGCAGGATACCGACAGCCAATAACAACATTAGCCCCAGAGTAAGGGCACTGCCCGTCACCATACTCCGGGCGAGTCTAGGTCGGTGCTTACCTTGCCGCCAGAAGACGCTCACAAGGGCATAAATCAGACAATAGGCGAATGTTCCCAGCAGGACATAGTAGTCAAGATGGAACAAACCCTTTACATCCTTGAAGTGCAGTATTTCCTCGCGGTTAAACAACTCAACGGATTGGTTATCCTGCATGACTGTGAGGTGAATTAGCTCTTCATTCGAATTGAAATAGCGGATGAAACCGTTAGCGATGTCTTTAAGCTGACTGTCGGTGAGCGTCAGCCCTTCTTCTGCCAGGCTCTGTTCCACATCATACTTTTCGAATCTGTAAGTGTAAAACTGACTGCTGTTCACTGCCCACGCGATACTTGCTGTCATTGTCAGCAGGGGCAGACAGAGGATAAAGAGCCATTGTGCAAACCGGCTGATAATTCTCATATACTATCCAGATTGTACACTAATAGCGTCCACACTCCAACAATGCTAGAATGAAATTTGGGAAGCCGTCTGGAATGGCTGAAGTGAGGAGCAAGAAGTGTGAACGCAATCGAGATTGACAATATTGTCAGAAAATTCGGGAAACTGGTGGCGGTAGACGAGATTTCTTTCAACGTGCAGAAGGGAGAAATCTTCGGCTTTCTGGGTCCGAACGGCGCCGGGAAAACCACCACCATCAATATTCTGTGCACACTATTATTGCCCACCGGTGGCAAAGCCTCTGTCAACGGCTACGATGTCGTAAAGGAGCGGCGGAAAGTACAGCGGTCTATCGGACTGGTGTTTCAGGACCCCACGCTCGACGACTATCTGACTGCAGAGCAAAATCTGCTCTTTCACGCTTACGCTTACGGCGTACCGCGGGATGTGCGCGAAAAACGCATGAAAGAACTTCTGGAGCTAGTACAACTATCCGACCGCCGCAAGAACCGGGTCGCGACCTATTCCGGTGGTATGAAACGGCGGCTGGAGCTTGTCCGGGGGTTACTCCATCATCCGGAAATCCTATTTCTTGATGAACCGACACTGGGTCTTGATCCGCAGACACGACGGCTTATCTGGGATCATATCAATACCCTGCGCAAACAAGAAAACCTGACCATCTTCATGACCACGCATTATATGGATGAAGCAGAGTACTGTGACCGTATTGCTATCATTGACCAAGGGAAAATCGTGGCGCTGGATACACCGGCAAAATTGAAAGACTTGATGGGCGGCGATGTCGTGTCCATTCAGGCTGACAACCAGGAACAGGCACTCAAAGAACTAACAGAGAGTTTTCAGCTGGCGCCCATTGTCCAGGACGGGATGATAAATTTCAGCGTGAAAAAAAGTGATACATTTCTGCCGGAATTCATGCGCAATTTCCGTAGCGGGCTCCGCTCCATCAGCGTACGCCGCCCGACGCTTGACGATGTTTTCCTGAAGCTGACCGGGAGGGCAATACGCGACCAAGAAGCGAGCGCATGGCAACAGATGAGAAGAATGATGGGAGGAGGCATGCACGGATGAACATAGCGGAGCAATTTCGCGGTATCTGGGTAATTGCTTACCGGGATCTGTTACGTTTCCTGCAGGAGCGCGCGCGACTTTTATCGACCTTCGCCATGCCTATTCTCTTCCTTATAATATTCGGCGCCGGATTTAAAAACGTCATTGGTCCCATGGCGCCCGGTATCGATTTTGTGCAGTTTATTTATCCCGGCATCATCGCGATGACCGTATTAATGAGTTCGCTGATGTCCGGTATATCCATCGTCTGGGACCGGGAGTTCGGTTTTCTCAGAGAAGTACTGGTAGCGCCATTGAGCCGGGGCAGTATTGTGCTTGGTAAAGTCCTCGGTTCGGCGATTGTCTCACTGGGGCAGGCAGTCATCATGCTTGTGCTAGCGCCCTTCCTGAAGGTCGAACTGGGTCTCATGATGATATTAAAACTCATCCCCATACTGATAATCATCTCCATCGCCATTTCGGGGCTGGGTATTCTCATTGCCTCACGAATGCGCAGTCAGCAAACATTCCAGTTGTTAGTGCAGATTGTAATCATGCCGATGACCTTCCTCTCCGGGGTATTTTTCCCGGTCAATAATGTGGCGGTCTGGCTGTCAGTCATCTCGAAGCTTAATCCCCTCACTTATGGTGTGGATGCCGTTCGCCAGATATTCCTCAGTGTATCGACAACGGCGATAGAATTACCCGCCGGTATGACCGTAACACCCGCACAGGCAATCGGAGTCACCGTGTTCGGGCATACGATGAGTGTGCTGGAAGATACTCTGATTGTTATGGGACTGGGGATTATACTCCTTGTCCTGGCTGTGCTATCTTTTAGTAAACAAGATTAGTTTAGACATATAAAGTACGGCGTCCGATGTCTGAAGAAATGCTTGCCCGATACGAATACGAACTTGCCGAGCCGCCCTGCGCGCCGGGGTCGGGACGATACGGCGTGCGGATTATTCTATCTGAAGATATCAGTCCGGTATTCCCATACCTCAATACCGTGCTCGAAGATACTTACTACGACCACGAGAATAAAGTTCTCATTGGAAGGGATGAACAACGACAGTATGCCTTCCGGGATATGGATATTCGTGTGGCTGGTGTAAACGAAGTTACCGAAGCGCCAGAAATCGCACGCAAGGCAGTGATACTGGTAAACCGGGTATGGCATGAGCGAACGACCATCAAACCCAGTTACACTGAAAGGAAATTGCCCACCACCATCGATATCTACAGATATCTCCCGAAAACGAACTGCCGGCAATGCAGCTATGCCACCTGTCTGGTTTTTGCTTCGGAACTGCGAATTGGGAAATGCATGCTAGAACAGTGTTTGCCTCTTTCCCAACCGGAAAACAAAGAGAAGAAAGAGGCTCTTAAAAAGCTGTTTGATGCCGGATAATTAGAGGGGATGTTACTCTAAAGAAAAAACCCTCTTTTCCAAGTGATGCGAGGGGCAGAAATCAAGGGATTAATTATATAATGGATGACTTAATTTACAATAAATCAATTTCATACCTGGAAAAAGATACGTCTAAGCACCTTTCGACACTCAAATATATGTCTCTATATCGTGACCATGCGGACATTGAACTAATTGAGGATGTTCCCGAATGGGCTGTATTAGTTACAGTCCCAACAAATATCCTTTCTTATGATACAGAGACTTATCCAAAAGCAGAAAAAGCTATTTTTATTAATGGTTCGTCTAACGAATTAAAATGTAGATTATTGCATACTCTTCCAAATAGCAATTATATATTAAGGTTAAATGAAAGTCTGGATTTGTCTTGCATTGAGAGTCAATTTGAAATCTTGAAAGGAAATTCATTTATATCGTACTCGTGCTCAACTTTTAATAATTCGATTAAATCAAACATTTCTCCAAAAGCCAAAATTCCGAACGAAGCTGCTAGGATTATCGCTAGGAACGGTTATACCAAAAATGAGATAAAGAAATACTTTGATAATGGCGCCTTTTGGTTTGGTCTCACCTTAAAGAATGAAATTAAGAGTGCCTGTTTTATCTATCAGAATTATGGTGACATATGGGAAATCGCTGGAGTACATACAATCGAGACTGATAGAAATCACGGTTATGCACGAATTGTTGTTAATTCCGCTCTCAAATACTTACTTGAGAGAAATTTTGTACCGCGATATGAAACTGATGCCCATAATATCAACTCAGCAAGATTGGCTCAAAGCTTGGGAATGAAACCATTTCTAACAATAGAACATTTTTTATTAAATGCAATGTAATCCGGGTTTAGTAAATTTGTTATTCGAAATTATTTAGAGCTTAGAATTTAGTGCTTAGAATTTCCAGTAATAATTTGCTTTCCCGCCAAAATTTCCAACCTTCTGTGTTATAATGTTTTAGCTTTAACAACCACAGATTCAAAGGAAAGTCATGTTCACGCACCTCCACGTTCATAGTGAATTCAGTTTACTCGATGGCATGTGCCGTATTGATAAGCTGGTAGCAAGAGCAAAGGCATTAGGTATGGAAAGCCTGGCTCTTACCGACCACGGCGTCATGTACGGCGCCATTGATTTCTATGTAAAAGCGAAAGAAGCAGGGCTACGCCCTATCATCGGTTGCGAGGTTTACATCTCCCCAGAGAGCCGACTCAACCGCACCCCCGGTGAAAAGAATAACTATCACCTTGTCCTGCTGGCAAAAAACCAGACCGGCTACCGTAACCTGCTTCAACTGGTTACGAAAGCGCACCTCGAGGGATTCTATTACAAACCACGTATTGATAAAGGTCTGTTGAAGGAATACAGTTCCGGGCTGGTGGCGCTATCATCGTGTATGGCAGGTGAAATCCCCCAGCACATCAATAGTGGACGGCTCGATGAAGCCAGAAAAGCTGCACTCTGGTATAAAGAAGTCTTTGGCGATTTCTATCTGGAGATACAGCGGCATCCCATCCCTGAACTGGAGCGGGTGAATACTGAGTTGATTACGATGAGCAAAGAGCTCGGTATTCCCCTCGTTGCCAGCAATGATGTGCATTATATAAACCGTGAAGATGCCGCCACTCACGATTTACTTCTCTGCGTCGGCACCAACACCACCGTCAAAGATGAAAAACGGATAAAAATGGCGGGGGATTTCTTTTACCTCCGCAGTCCGGAAGAGATGGCAGAACAGTACCGGGACCTGCCGGAAGCGCTTGAGAATACCGGGCGTATCGCGCAGATGTGCGACCTCAAACTGGATTTCGGGCGATTGCACCTGCCAGAAATCGAACTGCCTCCCGGTAAGACCCCGGATGATTATCTCAGAGAGTTGTGTTATAACGGCTTGCCCCGTTTCTATCCCAATCCCTCCACAGAAATCACACAGCGACTAGAATACGAACTGGACGTCATCGAGCAGACACAGTTTGCCAACTACATTCTTGTGGTCTGGGATATTATTACTTTTACAAAAAAGCGGGGCATCCTCTTCGGTGTGAGGGGAAGCGCCGCCTCCAGCATCATCCTGCACTGCCTCGGCATCACGGAGATTGATCCCATTGCCCATAAGCTGGTCTTTGAGCGTTTCCTCAACTTCGAGCGCAAGGAAATGCCGGATGTCGACCTCGACTTCCAGGACGACCGTCGTGATGAGGTCATTGCTTACGTTTCTAATAAGTTCGGACATGACCACGTTGCCCAGATTATCACATTCGGGACGCTGGGCGCGCGGGCGGCAATCCGAGATGTAGGAAGGGCGCTGGGCATGAACTATGGCGATGTCGACCGTGTTGCCCGGCTTGTGCCTTTCAGTCCTAAAGTAACCATTGACGATGCTCTGAAACAGAATGAAGAGCTTGCCAGTATCTACCACGAAGACCCCACCATTCGCAACCTGATCGATTCAGCAAAGAAGGTGGAGGGCATCTCCCGCCACGCCAGCACGCACGCCGCGGGAGTTGTTATCTCCAAGGAACCGCTCACCAGACATGTGCCGTTACAGAAAGTCTCAAAAGGGAATAATGAGCACGCGGTCATGGTTCAGTTTGCGATGGACGATGTTGCCCGTATCGGTCTGCTGAAAATGGATTTCCTTGGATTGGCGAACCTGACCATCCTCGGTAAAGCCCGCGAACTCATCAAAGATTACCGTGGTCTCGATATCGACCTGTACCGCATTCCACTGGATGATAAAAAGACTTACAATCTGCTCTCCTCGGGGGAGACAGCGGGTGTCTTCCAGTTAGAAGGGTCGGGAATGCGCCGCTATATCAAGGAGCTAAAACCCACCGTCTTCAGCGATATTACGGCTATGGTAGCTTTATACCGTCCCGGTCCTATGGAGCATATCCCCACCTTTATTAAAGCCAAGCACGGTCTGGAATCTATCCGCTACCTTCATCCTGCACTCGCTCCATTTCTTGAAGAAACCTACGGAGTGATTGTTTACCAGGAGCAGGTGCTCTTTATCGTGCGTGAGTTCGCCGGCTACAGCCTCGGTAAGGCGGACATTTTCCGTAAAGCGATGGGTAAGAAAAACCTAGAGGTCCTGCAAAAAGAGAAGCAGAGTTTTGTAGAAGGTGCAAAGAAACGGGGTTTCTCTGCAGAACTCGCCGAGCAGGTATTCGCACTGATTGAGCCGTTTGCGGGTTACGCCTTTAATAAAGCACACGCCGCCAGCTACGCACTGATTGCCTACCAGACCGCCTATCTTAAAGCCAACTACCCGGTGGAATATATGACGGCGCTCCTGACGGTTCACGCCGGGGTAATGGAGAAGATTGCCGATGCCATAGGGGAATGCCGGCGTTTAGGTATCAAGGTACTCCCACCAGACATCAACCGCAGTAAGCCACACTTTTCCATTGAACGCGATGAGCGCGGTATTCCTTCTATTCGTTTCGGCTTAACTTCAATTAAAAATGTGGGCGTTGGTGCTATGGAATCGGTCATTGCCGAACGGGAAAAGAATGGAACATTTAAATTTATAGAAGACCTCTGCCGACGTGTCGATTTCAGCAACTTGAACCGGCGGGTGATGGAAAGCCTTATAAAAGCGGGAGCATTCGACAGCCTGGGCGACCGCGGCACATTATTGAATAACGTTGCCGAGATTCTCTCGCTGGCGCAGAGGGAACAGCGCAATCGCGACTCCGGACAGACCACCATGTTTAATCTGTGGGGTGCAGAGGTGCCGGTACCCCTCGCAAAACTGAATCTTCAGGAAGTGGAGGTCCCTGTCAAGGAAAAACTCGCCTGGGAAAAAGAGTTGATGGGCGTTTATCTCTCCGAACACCCTTTTACTCCCTATGCCAGCAAAGTTGCGGAAGATAACATCACACTCTGTGGCCAAATTGAAAGCGAAATGACGGGACAGACGGTGCTCGTCGCCGGGATGATTGCTTCGGTGAGTCATCTCATCACCAAATCACAGAAACCTTTTGTTAAGGCTATACTGGAAGACCTCGAGGGCAGTATTGAAGTCATGGTGTGGTCGGACGTTTATACGGAAACCGTAGATTTATGGGAAGAAGGGACAATTGTACTGATTGAAGGACGCGTCTCAACAAGAGAAGACACGGTTCAGATTAGCTGTAAGAAAGCCAGCCGCTATCAGCCTGGACAGGTTGCCCCGAAAAAGCCACCGGTCTCCGAAATCAGGCCGCTGGCGGTATCGAATGGTAAGGCAACCTATAATAGCAAACCAATTACCAATGGCAAACCGGTTAATAACGGGAAGCCTGCTCCAGTTAAGATTGAAACGCTGAAACGGCACCGCCTCGTTATCAGTATTAAAGGAACTCAGGATGAACAGGAGGATTTGAACCGCCTGCGCCGCGTTATCTATACAATTAAGGAATATCCCGGACGGGATGAAGTGAGCCTGCGCATCATCAATAACGGCAAGACCGTAAATTTGAAACTACCGAACATCTACACAGGCTATTGTCAGGAACTTCGTGAACAACTAATCGGGCTGGTTGGCGAGGGCGGGCTGCTGGTAGAGACACTCGCCGAAGAGGTCTAGTCATGGTTAAAGGATTCATCCTGAAGGCTTGTCCTGAAAGCTTTTTGAAGGATCCATCCTGAAGGAGCGATACAATGGACCCGATGTTGTTAGTAATTTTCGGTTTTATACTGGTGCTGCTAGCATCGGTTCTTGAAACATACTGTGAGTTTGGCAGACAGGCGCGTCCCGATGTGAAACCGGGCATCCTGAAATCGCGGTTCAGGTGGGTACTGGAGGTACTCTGGGTATTACTGCTCCTTGCAGGCGGGGCTATGCTCCTCTTAAGATTTGATCAGCTTGGACTAATCCTTGCCGGGGTGGCGATAATAGGTTTCTGGCTGGTATTACCGTTCATATTAACCCCCATTATGAGGAACCGCCTCCTACCTCCCTGGTACGAAGTGAAGACGGAACTGATACCCAAAGGCTACGACGAGAAAAACTACTGGCGGGGCGATTGGTGGATGGTGGAGGATAAAAAGAAGTTAAAAAAGAAGAAGCCGGCAAAATAATAACCAAGATACAAGCTTGTCCCCGCGAAGCTTGTCCAGTACTCTGATACGGGAGCGGGGAATACAAATAAAACTCGATGTTTAACGAAGAAACGGAATAAATTGGTCACAACGTGATGGTAGAAATAGATTCAACTTCAGGACACAGGAAACGACTTCGGGAGAGATTTCTCAAGGGAGGCTTGGCGGGTTTCGCCGACTACGAGATTGTAGAATTGCTCCTGAGTCTGGGGACGCCGCGTAAAGACGTTAAAGCCCAGGCAAAAGAAGCCGTGAAGCGATTTAAAACCCTGCGTGGTGTACTTTCTGCATCACCGGAGGAACTTCAGCAGATAACCGGTATTGGACCGCACTCAGTCTTTGGCATATTGCTGGTGCAGGCGGTTGCCCGTGAGTTTCTCAAAGAAAAAATCCTGGATAAGCATGTCTATCAGTCAGCTCAGGAAATCTTCGACTACCTCTACCACTCCATGCGCGACCTCAAGAAAGAAATCTTCAAAGTTATCTACCTGACCAGCCGCAATCAGATTATTGACACCATCGATTTATTCGAAGGCACGGTGGCAGGCACCGCTATCTCACCACGACAGACAATGGAGAGCGCTCTGGAGAAACATGCGGCATCCCTCATCTTTGTCCACAATCATCCTTCCGGCGATTGTACCCCGAGTAAAAGCGACAATGAACTAACCCGCGACCTGGTCTTTGCCGGCGGCGTCCTGGGCATTAAGGTACTCGACCACATTATTATCGGGAACGACAAGTATTACAGCTTTGCTGGCGAGGGTAAGATTGTCCATTACGAACTCGATTTTCTAGGCCTAAAGATAAAGCAGGTCTAGTCCTATCAACCAACTCAATTCCTGAAAATTCGACCTCACCAACGGTTGCCTCAGTCGATGTAACACTATGTCAATTTCGGTTATTTATTTGGATGCTACTCTGAGGCGACCTGGAAATTCACGAAGATGTAGCGTAAGGTTTGGCTCATCTAACTTCAACACGAAAAAGGATCTTTCTATTATTGAGTCATCAGTGAGAGGGGCACAAATTATATTGTCGCCGTATATTCTAAGAACCACAGAGTTGGGATTTGTCGATGGTATAAGATATTCACGTTGAAAAAGGACATCTGTTGAGCCTCCTACCCATGCAAGTAAGCACACTGCAAATAATCCCCACAGTGCTAATGATAAAACTGGTCTACCGCTCAAGTTGAGTCTGACTTTCCCTCTAGAAGCCTTATTTCGAGTCACGATGGACAATATCAGAAGCTGTAACAAGAGAAGACCTATTGTAATATAAGCTGAGATGTCTCCAAGGTAATTTCTCATAGAGGCGTAAAGAAAAGGAGTAGTTAAAATCACATTTATCATAGCTAAGGTAGATAACGAGCGTCGGCGGGGCTCACTCAAGTTGCCCACTGCCCATAGGATGAAGGTCAATCCAAATACGAGTAAGAGTAGTAGTGCTGCCCCGACGCCTTCTAGTATGGTCGTTGTATCCAATTTGATGAATTCGTTAGGCATACTAAAATAGGACGTATAACCAATTTCATGAAGAAATGCTAGGATATAACCTACTGAGCCTAGTAATGGGACAGCGGTTAATATCTGTGCTATAAGTTGCCAAGGCTTAGAATAGAAACTCATAGCCGTAGTATAACACAATTCACATGCGTACATCTGTTATTAAACATAACCATGCCTTGAAAGAGTCCAATACAGAATTTAAGAGTAAGGTTCTTCAATTCCAATCTCAAAAACTTCTAGAATGTGCGATAATAGCATTTAGTCTTTATTGTCTTGCTGGCGCTCGGCGGTTAATAATCCGTTATGGTTTCGATAATAATACTTGGTATCGTCTTCTTCCTGATTGCGGTCAGGCGAATCGGCAATCTCAAATTCCAGATATGGCAAATCATGTCCCTTGGTGCCATTGCCGTGCTGGTCACGGGACAGATTGCCCCACTCGAAGCTTTTAAAGCAATTAACATAGACGTGATGCTCTTCCTATTCGGCATGTTTGTGGTCGGGGAAGCGCTGGAATCAAGCGGCTATCTCTCTTACCTGTCTTACCACATCTTCCGCAGAGCCCACTCCCTGGATACACTCGTCCTCGCTATCCTCTTCGTCATGGGATTGATGTCTGCATTCCTGATGAACGATACCCTGGCAATTATCGGCACGCCCGTGGTGCTTCTGCTCGCACAGAAAGCCAATACCACCCCTAAAATCCTGATGCTCGCACTCGCTTTTGCTATCACCATCGGCAGTGTGATGAGTCCTATCGGCAATCCGCAAAACCTGCTCATCGCTATCAACGGCGGTGTGAAAAATCCTTTCATCACCTTCTTCCGTTATTTACTCCTGCCTACCGTGATAAACCTCTTCCTCGCCTATGTACTTCTGCGACTTTTCTACCGTCGGCATTTTAACCACCAGCCGGTATACCAGGAACCGGAGCCAATTACGGACCCGAAACTGGCGCACCTATCCCGCATTTCTCTGATTTTGCTGGTGGCGCTGGTAGTAGTAAAAATCGCGCTCGTTTTCATGCAAGTTGAAATCGATTTCCGGTTGACATACATCGCACTTGCCGCCGCCTTCCCGCTCATTGCTTTCAGCCCGAAGCGATTCAACATTCTGCGGAAAATCGACTGGTTTACTCTCATCTTTTTTGCAGCGATGTTTATCCTGATGGAGAGTGTCTGGGATTCCGGCGTGTTTCAACGACTCATCAACGGCACAAACCTCAACCTGACCTCAACCATTATGGTGATGGCAATCAGCGTCCTGCTCAGCCAGTTCATTTCGAATGTGCCGCTGGTAGCGCTCTACCTGCCAATGTTAATGCAGCTGGGTGTTTCTACCGAGGAGCTAATGGCACTGGCGGCGGGCAGTACGATTGCCGGCAATCTCTCTATCCTCGGCGCGGCCAGCAATGTCATCATCATCCAGAACGCCGAACAGAAATCAGGGCAAACGTTGACCTTCTTCGAATTCGTGAAGATTGGCATCCCTCTGACAGCAGTAAATATCCTGGTCTACTGGCTATTTTTTACGGTGCTGTGACCCTGAGACAAATCCACTAGGGCATTTAGTCTGAGTTAAACGAGGATACGAGAATATCATTGAATTTAATCAACTTTGATGCTATTATCGCATCAGATTTTTCAAAATGAAAGAATTTATCCTTATTTGGGGGCGGGAGTCATTCCTGCTTCTGGAGTCTCGGTAACAGTTAATCCTATAGACGAACCTACCCCTGGGTTGAACGTAGCGTATCAGCTATCGGGAGTTGTCTCGGTGCAAGGTGGGTATAGTTTTGGTGATGGCGGCGATGGGTATATCGAATATGGAGTTGGTTTACCTCCAAGTGATGCGTTTACTATCTTTTATGTTTGGGAAATACCATTTCCTTAATGTTAATAGCAACAGTATAAGGTGAAATATATGTCTCAGACAATTCTGGGTATCGTTTTAATAATAATAGGCTTTTGTTTTTTAATTTTTTATAAGAAATTTGCCAGGTATGCAGTGAAATCTTATGACTCTCTTAGATGGCCTCATGCCAGTGAGAAATTTATTCGTTTTTCTCGTTTGTTGGGTGGGATATTGTTAATTATCATCGGAATACTCGCCCTACTAAGAATAATCAATTTTTAAAAACATGAATTTGCATCTTAACGAGTTAAGTAATATAGGGAACGAAGTAATTTTTGTGGTTTTCACCCGAACTGAGTTGAAGAATAAAGTCAAGTAGCCATATCGGTTGTTACCGGCTACCTGATGCCCCTTCCAATCGCAGAAGGTTTCGTTTCATCTCCAGTCCACCACCAAACCCACAAAGAGTGCCATTGCTGGCAATGACACGGTGGCACGGCACAATAATTGGCAACGGATTCTTGCCGAGGGCTTGACCCACAGCGCGGACAGCCGCGGGTTTTCCAATCCGGTTTGCCACCCAGCTGTAGCTCCGCGTTTCTCCATAGGGGATTGCTCGAGTTGCTTCCCAGACCTGCTTCTGAAACGGGGTTGCCTGCCCGTAATCAAGCTCACCGGAAAATTGCGACCGTTTACCGCTGAAATACTCTGTTAGCGAGTGAATGATGTCTATGAAAGAATCCGGCGACCAGACTGCCTGCTCCGCTGTTCCGCCCATCATTTCAATGGCATGCTGGGGAGTAGATTGAGGAAGGGTAATTCTTTGCAGACCCACCGTAGAACTCAGACAACCCATCCAGCCCTGACTGGTATTAAAGACAGTGTACCGCAATCCATTATCCATTGTCTTAAACACGGCATCAGACATAATTTTTTACGAGAATTCTTATATAAATATCACCGGGTATGCCATCTGTGGTCATACGAGCATTTTGTAAACGGATTCTCGTACCTGACTTGATGCCGGCGGGAATCTTGACCCTGAGCCGTTTACCTTTCCGTACCAGGTCTTTCTCCATTCCTTTCGCCGCCTGTTCTGCAGTGATGGTGATTTCATAGTTGACAGTTGCAGGTTGAGCGCGTGTACGGGTGCGGTTGCGCTGTCCTTGCGTGAAGTAATCCTGAATATTTTCATCTTCAGGAACATTGAAGATAATGCGTTGCGCGCCGCCATTGTGGCCGAACTGACTGAAAGAAAAGCCCCTGCCCCTCAGAAAATCCCCGAAGATATTGTCCAGGAAGTCATAACGAAGCCCCTGCCCGCCGAACTCCCGCATCAGGTCTTCAAAAGTAGCGCTGGTGGCATGACTGCCGAAGATATCGCCGACGTCACCCGTAGTGCCGAACTGGTCGTACTGCTTGCGCTTGTCCGGGTTACCGAGTACGCCGTAAGCTTCGTTTATTTCCTTGAATTTTTCGTTCGCCCACTTTTCCTTGCCGGGATTGCGGTCGGGGTGGAACTGCATGGCGAGCTTACGGTAGGCTTTCTTGATATCGTCATCGGAAGCGCCGCGCGGCACCCCGAGAATTTCGTAATAGTCTTTTTTCGGCATGTTTTTGTTACTCTGATATTAGTATAACACCTCACCAGAAATCACGTCTTCTGCTTCTCGAACTCTGCTTTCTCCTTACTGAACCAGTCCAAGCGTTCCTTGATGATTTCGCGGATGGGCAGTTTGAAGGGGCACCTCTCCTCGCAATCGCCGCAGTCGGTGCAATCATAGGCTTTTTGCATGGCGTCCGCCAGCATGCCGGAGAAAATGCGCTCCGGAGGCATGCGTTTAGCGAAACTGGGCATATTCATCACGGTGGAAATGACGATATTTGCCGTGCAGGGCTGACAATAATCACACCGACGGCAGAATTTGCTGCCCAGTTCATCTCTCATTTTCTGCATCTGACTTTGTTCCCGTTTGGTCAGTTTCCACGGCTTATCCAGCAAGCCAACGATTTCCTCGATTTCCCAGGTTTTCTCAATACCAACGAGAGGAACGACATCCGGGAACTGGAGCAGATATTTAAAAGCCACCGGCACATTGTCCAGCATGCCGCCGGCGAGCGGTTTCATCGCAATCAAAGCAATATCACGCTCGCGACATAGAGGTAGAAGGTCAGTGGCAGGCTCGCTGGTGATGAAATTGAAAGGGAACATTATGGTTTCAAAACGGTCGGTCTTCACCGCCTCTTTTGCCGCATCCATAGAGTGAGAAGTAATACCGACATGCTTGATGAGACCACCTTTCATGGCTTTTTGCACCACCGCCATTGGACCGCCAAGTGTGAGCACCATCTCCAGATTTTTTGTATCATTCACCCCGTGGAACTGATAGAGGTCGATGTAATCCGTACCCAGTTGTTTCAGACTATTGGCAAGGTGCTGTTCTACACCTTCTTTGGTGCGCGCTCCTGATTTGGTAGCGATAATCAGATTTTTACGGTCTCTACCGGAAATCGCTTTGCCGATTCGTCTTTCACTGGTTGTATAAGCATTGGCGGTATCGATGTAAGTAATACCCAGTTCCAGACATTTTTTGACGACAGCAACTGCTTCATCTTCCGTCAGACGCTGAATGGGGATACCGCCGAAACCTATGCGGGAAACCATTAAATTTGTTCTGCCCAGTCTGATTTTTTCCATGCTTAACCTTCCTGAATTTCCTTACATCTTCTAAGTCAAAGTTACTTCTCGCCAATTACTTTACTTGTCTGCTGTGGAATTGTCAAAAAGAAAAGTGGGACTCAAAAACGAGTCCCCTCCGATTAATTGTTGATATGTTTGATAACTACATTTTGCCGGTTTTGAGATACCTGACCATAGCCCGTCCAAGACCGGCAGCACTGGACATACCTCGCTCATCATTTTTTACGGTGCCTTTTTCACCACCGAATCCGATAGCATTGCCCACGATTACCATCCGGTGTCCGGTGAAGAAGCTATTAAGAGTGGCAATTGCTTCAGAGCTTCCATTTCTGCCGAGGGCAACAACCGCACCGGCGGCTTTATTCCGCAGAGGACGCTGGGGTGAATATACGAAAGAGTAGGTGCGGTCGATTACTGCTTTTGCCTGAGCGGTGACATTCCAGAAGTAAACAGGTGAGCCGAAAATAATACCATCCGCCTGCCACATCTTTTCAGTCAGTTCCTGCATATCATCCTTAATGTGGCATTCAGCTTTAGTACGGCAGGCTAAACAGCCATCGCATGGATAAATGGTCTTGCCAGAAATACTGAAAAACTCCACTTCAGCATCGGCTGTTTGCGCTGCTTCGAGCGCGGTACGAACCAGTGTTTCTGTATTGCCGCCCTTGCGGGGGCTGCAGGAGATACCCAGAATTTTCATCTCTGCCCTTCCATTACGACGGACTAGGCTTTTTCAAGAATAACGCGGGCATCTACCGCGACAGCGCCATCCTTATAGGCAAAGATAGGATTCAGGTCAATCTCTTTGATAGCCGGTGTTTTATCAACGAATTCGGATACCTTGAGCAACATGCTCTCCAGATTTTCCACATCCACCGGCTCGGAACCACGATAGCCCTGGAGCAGAGGGAAGCCCTTGATTTCGCGAATCATTTCTTTAGCATCCCGCTTGACCAAGGGGACGATGCGGAAGGCAACATCTTTGAGAATCTCAACCAGGACGCCGCCGAGACCGAACATTAATACGGGCCCAAACTGGGCATCCTTTGACATACCGATAATAACTTCAACGCCGGAGCGCGCCATTGCTTGGACAGAGACACCTTCAATTTTAGCGTTGGGGAAAGCGGCTTTGATAGACTTCATAATGTCATCGTAGGCTTTGCCGACCTGTGTCGCCGTCTTCAGACCAAGCTTCACACCCCCGGCATCGCTCTTGTGCACTACATCCGCCGAGGCAATTTTCATCACCACCGGGAAGCCAAGCTCTTTGGCAATAGCAACCGCCTGCTCTTTGGAAGTCGCTAACCGTGTGTCCACAACACTAATTCCAGCACTTTTCAGAAGCTGTTTGGCTTCTATTTCAGTGAGCATGTTTCTGCCATCTTTGCGCGCCGTCTCAATTATGTTATCAGCCATTCAGAATATCCTCCACTAATGCATTCACTAAAGACCTAGTTTAACAAATCTTACCATCACTTGCAAAATCAAAGCAACTTTCCCCCACCCCCACCCCATCACCCAAGCTCAAATATCGAAACACGAAATCCCTTCGACAGGCTCAGGACAAGCCGAAACAATATCTAATGTCTAATCCGTTCGAACCTGATTCTCAGCACCCTCTTTGTTTTCTCCGTAACCTTCACTCGTTCGTCGATTCTGTACCCCACCACCCATAGCAGTTTTTCCTCATCGCAGACGATTGGTATTCGTGTCCGCCAGAGTCGTGGCACGCGGGCATCAATCATAAACCGCCCCACCTTTTTTTCTTCATCCATTCCCAAGGGCTGGAAGCGGTCGCCCGGGCGGCGGGGTCGCACCACAAGCTTTCCTATCACCTGGTCATGGTCAAAGCATGCGGTAAGGTTATCATCGCCAACCGACTCCATTTTCTCAATGACATCAGTGTGAATACGCCACCCCGGGACTTCGGTGGCACCGGGCACATTCAGACAACACTGTCCATCTAAAAGAGGTAAGGCGGGAACTTTATCTAGTTCTCTTCCCAGCAGGAACCGATCGTATTCCACAGCGAAGGAGAGACCGTAAGGGAGATTGATTCGTTTTCCCGCGGGCTTTTTCAGAAGCACCATCATTTCCTCAATATGCCGCGCCTCAATATCTTTCAATGTTCCCAGGATGTTTTCAATCGCCCGTCTCAACACCAAGCGCTGGATAGAAGGAGGAAGTTTTAATAGCGCCGTTTTGTCAAGAACCACAATCTCACCTTGTCTGTTGGCAATCTTGCGATAATAGCGGGCGGCAGTCTGTTCCAGAAAAGCAATATCATCGCCGGCAATGCGAGCCGTGCGTAACAATGCTTCAATAATATCCGGATTGTAGCTTTTTAAGAGTGGTAGGAGTTTCAAGCGGACGCGATTTCTTGTCGGCGTCAGAGAGCGATTGGTAGCGTCAGTTCGCGGTTGGAGACGATGACGGCGACAGTAGGCGGCGGTTTCTTTACGACTCACCTCCATGAGGGGTCTAATAATAGTCAATCGCTTACCGGATGTTTGCCAGTGGCGAACCGGCTGCAGACCCCGCAGACCACGTGTCCCTGTACCCCTGAGCAGATTGAGAAGCAAGGTCTCTACGTGGTCGTCGAGGGTATGGCCAACTACTACCCGCTCTGCCCCGATGGACTCAGCAACCTCCGCGAAAAAGCCATAGCGCACCTCACGGGCAGCTTCTTCAAGCGATAATTTATGCCCTTTTTGATAAGTACGAACATTACGCTGTTCGATGGTGATCGGAATTCCAAGCTTGTGACACAGGCCTAAAACATACTGAGCGTCCGCCACAGAGTCATTACCACGGAGCTTGTGGTCAAGGTGTGCCACATGGAGTTTGAATCCTGAATCCTTCTTTAGCGTGTTCAGGACACGTAGCAAACAGACAGAATCAGGACCACCGGAGACTGCTACCAGCAGAGGCTTCCGGGGATTGGTTAGATGGTGCTCCCGTAAAAAATCCTCTACCCTTTGCTCTATGGTTGGCTTTTTCTGAAGTCGTGCCATTGCTAATCCATTATGGAGATAGTCACTATCTATTTTCGAGCAACAAGGTCCAATCTCGTGCGCTGGACAGTTTTAGGGTACTCGTTGAAACCAAGGGCATAAACCACCTGCTCGGGACGTCCTGAGCCGACTTCATCACATCTGAGCTTCATTTCTAGCGTACAGATTCCATTCCTACATCCTTCCACACGGATATCATCGATGAGGGCGCGCAGGTCATAGTTACGTCTGCCTGTATCCCTTTCATGATGCCAAGGCAGATGTTCCAGTGAGAGCAGGCGGCGGATGTCCGCTTTGATTTCCTCTTCCGATTTACCGGTGGTAACCTCTACGCGGTAATGCGCAAACCGCACCTGCGACTGGAGCGAGGGGACGGAAAGCGCGATGGGATATACCTCCAGCACTTCGATACCGTGCGGCAACTGACGGTTGATTGCATTTATAAACCAGTGGGGAGAAACGGCTTTATTGACGCTTATGTCCATAAATTCGCTCTCACCGGTCATGCCAACTGAAAGGGGTACGGCAAGTGAAATCCTGGGGTGAGGGCTAAATCCTTCCGAATAAACTACAGGAATCCTGGCACGACGGAGAGCGCGTATCCAGAGTCGCATCACGTCCAGATGGGAAATGAATTTCAGTTCTAAACCGCGACGGAATTTAATGCGTAGTCGTTGCATGGTCTTCCTTGGTCAAGAGAACTTTTTCAATTTTCACGCCATCCATCTCTTTTATCACCAGCTTCAGGTCTCTATAACGCAAATGCTCATTTTCTTTCGGAATACGTCCTAGTAGACTCAAAATAAAACCGGCGACAGTCTCATAGTCGCCTTCCGGTAAATCCAGCGACATTTGTTCATTGACTTCCTCGATGCGCATACCACCATCGATTTCAAAGGTATGGGTATCAATGACCTCGAAGTCTTTCTCTGAAGGCGCGAGTTCATCACCTACAGGACCGACAATCTCCTCGACAAGACGGTTGAGAGTAACAATGCCAGCGGTACCGCCAAACTCATCAACGACCACGCACAGGTGATAATTCTTCTCGCGCATTTCTTGGAAAAGCTCGCCGATATGCTTGGTCATCGGTGCAAAATAGGCAGGCCTGACAAATTCATCGATAGGAGCTACCATATTGGCGGTTCCCTTCGAGAACGCCATGAGCACATCCTTTATTGCCAGGAAACCGATGACATTATCGCGTCTCCCTTTATACACAGGGTAGCGAGACAGTGTCGATTGCGCGAATATTGCCAAGAAATCACAAATTTTGGAGCCTGCTTCAACAAAAACGACATCCATCCGGGGCACCATAACTTCGCGCACCAGCCGGTCGGTAAACTCAAAAATATTGTGGAGCATCTCGGCTTCTGCTTCCTCCACCGCCCCTTCGCTTTCTCCCACGGTTATCATTGTCCGTATTTCTTCTTCTGTGGCAAGAGAGCGTGGAATTAGTTTTCCACCCGCTATCCTGGCGAATGCTGACGCAATCCAGCTAAGCACCCACACGAATGGGGTCAATATCCAGGAGAGCCATTCAATGAGACGGGCATAGAATTTGGAGAGACGTTCGGCATGATGAGCACCAATGGTTTTGGGGATGGATTCTCCAAATATCAGAAGCACGATGGTAACACCAATGGTAGCAACCACTATGGCTTCTTCTCGGTCACCAATGAGAATGATAGTGAGTGAGGTAGCCATAGCGGTAAAAGCCGTATTGACCAGATTATTGCCCAGTAAAACGGTGGAGAGAAGCTTGTCTGGTCGCCGTATGATTTTCAGTACCCGCTCCGCCCCTTTTACTTTCGTGTTTACTTCGTGCTGAAGTCTGGTTTTCTGTAATGAGATGAAAGCCGTCTCCGCGCTGGAGAAGAACGCTGAAAGCAACAGACAGATTGCGAGTAAAACAATATAGTAAATCAGTTTATCAACTCCTTGAAATATGAGATTAGGTTAATAAGATTTCCACTGCAATGATACCATCCACACGTGAGGCTGTCAAAGCTAAACCAGAGGCCCAGCATACGACACTTCACCTTTCCCGGGGTGTTTGCCATTTCCACTTTGCCTTGTTATACTACCTGCGTATAAGAGAAAGGAGACGCTATGTTCGAGACCAGGATAACTAGGTTACTCGGTATAAAATATCCCATCATTCAAGGCGGTATGGTGTATCTATCACAAGCGGGACTGGTAGCAGCGGTTTCTAATGCGGGTGGGCTGGGTATTCTTACCTCAGCAAATATCAATACGAAGGAGGCTTTCCGTGATGAACTCCGTAAGGTCAAGAGCCTGACGGATAAGCCCTTCGGGGTTAATATCAATCTGGCGCCTGCCCAACGCCCTGTGGATAATACGACCTATATTAACATTCTCATCGAGGAAGGCGTGCGCATTGTCGAAACATCGGGGCGGAGTCCTGAGGCATTGATGAAACAACTGAAGCAGGGTGGGGTGAAGGTCATCCATAAAGCGCCAGGCGGGGTACGTTTTGCGCAGACGGCGGAGCAAATCGGATGTGATGCAGTATCGGTCATCGGCATGGAATGCGGCGGACACCCGGGACCTTCCGATACCGGCTCGATTGTGCTAATACGTGCGGCTGTTGAGAAAATAAAAATACCAGTGATTGCCGGTGGTGGCTTTGCCGATGCCGCCGGTTTTGTAGCCGCGCTGGCGTTAGGCGCGGACGGTGTGCTCATGGGCACGAGATTCATGGCAACCAGAGAATGTCCGGCTCATCCCAAGTTTAAGGAATGGCTGGTTAAAGCCACCGAAACTGATGTGATAGTAACCCAGCGCTCTATCCGGGCGCCGGCACGCAACCTGAGAAATGGACCTGCCGAGAAAGTGCTGGAAATGGAAAGTAAAGGCGCTACACTGGAAGAACTACTCAAATACACCAGCGGGCAGAACTCGCAAAAGGTCTACTTCGAGGGGGATTTGGAAGCAGGATTGGCAGAGTGCGGACAGGTCGTGGGATTAATCCATGATGTGCCCACAGTGAAAGAAGTCATTGATAGAATTGTTCACGGGGCAGAGGGGATTATCAAGAAGAAGTTGGTGGGGCTGGTGAACTAACAAAGCTACATACAGTTTGAAAAGAAAGGCGCCCCATGAGTGCTGGTTTCTCGCGGAGCGCCTGTTTTACGGTAGCATAAACCCTTATGGTAACAGGTCGGATGCGTCACCTGCTAGCAAGTCGAGGTCGGTGTCTGCATCTGTCTCTTCCTCAAATCTGGCTTTAATTTCCGGGGGTACTGGAATCATCTCCGCATCGGTCTTATAGCGGGCTGGAATAAGCCGCCCGATGATGACATTTTCCTTTAATCCGACAAGACGGTCGGTGGCGCGCTTGATAGAGGCTTCGGTGAGTATTTTGGTTGTCTCCTGGAAAGAGGCGGCGGCAAGCCAGCTTTCGGTGCTGAGAGCGGCTCTTGTAATACCCAGCAGGACCGGATGTGCCACAGCCGCTTCACCGCCTTCGGCAAGTACCTTGGCATTGATCTCTTCAAACTTGAAACGGTTCGTTAGTTCTCCCGGCACCAATTCAGTATCACCCGAGGAATCGGTGCGCACCTTGGCAAGCATCTGACGGACGATAATTTCAATGTGCTTATCGTTAATATTCACACCCTGGGAGCGGTAGACTTTCTGGACTTCATTGACCAGGTACCTCTGTGCCGCTTCTTTACCAGAGATATTGAGAATGTCTTGAGGATTAAGCTGTCCTTCAGTAAGCTGTTGCCCGGCTTTGACTTCTTCTTTGTGCTGGATGCGAAGGCGAGTGGACGGGGAAACGTGATAGATACGCTCCTCTTTTTCTTCGTAGACGATGGCAATCTTCCCAGCCCCAATAACCACATTCCCGGCAACCGGCGCCATCAAGGCATGACTTTCTTCAGAAACAACCGCCTGCATTTCCTGTTTAGCGGCTTTCCCTTTCTTGGTTGGTTTTTGCGGAGCAGGACTGGCGATGACCGTTCCTATCTCCACCCACTGCCCATTTTGCACACTGGGTCGCCAACCGCGTGGAAGTTGATGTTCATCACGGAAGATTTCCGAGCTGGTGACCTTAATGGTCTGTCTTTCATCCGTTTGTGTGATTTCCGCAGTGCCGCTAATTTCCGAAATAACTGCCTGATTCTTCGGCGTCCGCGCTTCAAACAGTTCCTCGACTCTGGGCAGACCGGTGGTAATATCTAGACCGACCACACCACCAGTATGGAAGGTTCTCAGAGTCAGTTGGGTGCCGGGTTCTCCGATACTTTGCGCGGCAATAATGCCGACCGCCGTATTATGCGCAATTATATTTCCACGGGCGAGGTCACGTCCGTAGCATTTCTGACAGATGCCCTGCTTTGCCTGACAGGTCATTGGCGTACGGACATAGACTCGCTTGATACCGGCGGCAACTATCTTCGCTGCTTTCTTATCGTCAATCTCTTCATCACGGGCAACAATAATTTCGCCGGTTTTCGGGTTGACTACACTGTTGGCGGCGAGTCGTCCTATGATACGCTCGCTAAGAGAGGGGAGTAAATCTCTTTCTTTGGTCTCCTCAAGCCAGAGCCCGTCTGTAGTGCCACAATCGATTTCACGGATGATGACGTCGTGTGCTACATCTACAAGTCGGCGAGTCAGGTACCCGCTTTCAGAAGTCCTCAAGGCGGTGTCTGCCAAGCCTTTACGCGCGCCGTGTGTGGAAATAAAGTATTCCAGCACGCTTAGCCCTTCACTGAAACTGGCTTTAATGGGGAAGTCAATAATTTTTCCAGAGGGACTGGTCATCAAGCCGCGCATGCCTGCCATCTGACGTATCTGAATGAGGTTACCCTTTGCCCCGGAGGTCATCATCATGTAGATACCACTAAAGGGGTCGAGGCTTTTTTGTGTGGCGTCTGTGACCTTGTCCGTGGTCTCATTCCAAACCTTGACGACTTCGCCGTAGCGTTCATCGTCGGTGATGACACCCATTTCGTATTGTTTCTCAATTTCAATCGTCTTGGCTTCCGCCTCGGCAATGAGCTTCGCTTTGGCTTTGGGCACTTCGATATCACCCATCGCAATGGTGGTACCGGAGCGGGTGGCATACAGGAAACCGGTCTCCTTGACCTTATCCATTACCGCGGCCATCTCTTCGTCGCTCAGAACCTTGGCACATTCTGCAATTATTTTTTTAAGCGTCGATTTATCGACGACGACGTTCCGGAAACCGATGGTGCGCGGGAAACATTCATTGAAAATGATACGTCCAACACTCGTTCTAACATGCTGACCGCCATCTTCCATGTCTCTTACTTCAATCTCTGCTTTCAGGTCTACCACTTCAAGTTCAAAGGCGAGTTTAGCTTCTTCGAAGCTCCCGAATACCTTGCCGGCGCCGGGGGCATTGGGACGAATGGTCGTCAGATAATAGCACCCGAGCACCATATCCAGTGTGGGGCTGACCACGGGGTCACCCGATGACGGCAGGAGCATATTATGGATGCTGAGCATCTGTTCGCGGGCGCCTTTTACCGCCGCTCTTGATAGAGGCACATGCACAGCCATTTGGTCGCCATCAAAGTCCGCATTGAAAGCGGAACAAACGAGCGGGTGAATCTGAATGGCGCTACCGTCAATGAGCACCGGTTCGAACGCCTGAATACTCAAACGGTGAAGTGTCGGGGCGCGGTTAAGCAACACAGGTCGTTCTTTAACAACTTCTTCCAGGATGTCAAAAACCTCCGGTTTGGCTTTTTCTACCTGCCGGCGGGCGCTTTTAATATTGTGCGCTAATCCCTGCTCAATAAGGCGGCGCATGACAAACGGTTTGAATAGTTCCAACGCCATGCGGCGCGGAAGACCGCACTGGTGCAGTTTTAATTCAGGACCAATCACAATTACAGAACGACCGCTATAATCGACGCGTTTGCCGAGCAAGTTTTGGCGGAAGCGTCCTTGTTTACCACGCAACATATCGGAAAGCGACTTCAGTTTATGGTTACCGCTCACCGATACCGGCTGACCACGCTTGCCGTTATCAACCAGAGAATCAACCGCCTCCTGAAGCATACGTTTTTCGTTGCGGATGATGATTTCCGGTGCGCCGATTTCCACCAGATGATGCAGTCGGTTATTGCGATTGATAACCCTGCGGTAGAGGTCGTTAATATCAGAAATGGCAAATCTGCCGCCGTCCAGTTGTACAGTAGGTCTGAGGTCGGGCGGGAGCACTGGTAAAACAGTGAGAATCATCCATTCGGGCTTGTTGCCACTGCGGCGAAACGCTTCTACAACCTGGAGGCGTTTGCCCGCCTTGCGCCGACGCTGACCCGAGGGAGAATGACCTTCCTCAATCATCTCTTTCCGCAGTTCGTCAAGGTTGACATTCTGGATAATTTTCAGAATCGCATCAGCCCCCATACCCGCTTCAAACATAGCGCCATACTTCTGGCTTAAATCGCGGTATTCATTTTCAGTAAGGAGGTTACGTACTCTAAGGTTCTTCAACCGTTCAACTTCAGAGGTGGTAACCTCCCCCGCTTCCTCGTCCTCTTCCACTGCAGTACGGCGGAGTTGATTGGCTTCTTCGACCGTCGTTTCTTTATCGGCATTAATTCTGGCTTCGACATCGGACTGATGGTCCGCTGATTCCTGCGTTGTGTCTTTCTGCAGTTTCTCGATAGCTTCCTGCCGCAGTTTCTCATCGATTGAAGTAATTATGAAGTGAGAGAAATAGAGCACACGCTCTAAATTACGTGGCGAAAGGTCAAGGAGAAGCCCGAGACGGCTGGGAATGCCCTTGGAAAACCAGATATGGCTTACCGGAGAAGCAAGTTCGATGTGCCCCATGCGTTCCCGGCGCACTTTAGCACGTGCGACTTCCACACCACACTTATCGCAGATAATACCCTTAAAGCGAACTTTTTTGTATTTGCCGCAGAAACATTCGTAATCTTTCGTTGGCCCAAAAATACGTTCGCAGAAAAGCCCATCTCTCTCCGGTTTCAGGGTGCGATAGTTAATGGTCTCCGGTTTAGTAACCTCGCCGTAAGACCAGCTTCGGATTTGTTCCGGCGATGCCAGTGAAATCCGTATCGCATCAAAATCATTAACTTCCAGCATTCTCTACACCTCTTACCTCTTCTGTTGATGTTTCCGGTGTCGCTGTTGCAGTCGGTGCTGTGACTTCAGCCGGGGTCTCCGCACCAGCTTCCAATTTGGGTGGTTCCTCTGCCTCCCGGGCTAGGAGCGCTCTCTCCTCCTGACCCTCATTTATGACTTCGATTGCCAGTCCCAAGCTCTGAAGTTCCTTGACCAGCACCTTAAAAGATTCCGGGACGCTGGGCTGGAGGATATCTTCGTTCTTGAGAATTGCTTCGTAAGCCTTCGTGCGTCCGGTGACGTCATCGGATTTAATGGTTAGCATCTCCTGGAGAATGTGAGCGACACCGTAAGCTTCCAGCGTCCAGACCTCCATTTCACCGAAACGCTGACCACCGAACTGCGCCTTACCACCGAGCGGTTGCTGGCTGATGAGAGAATAGGGACCGGTGGAACGGGCATGCACCTTGTCTTCCACCAGGTGATTGAGTTTCATCACATAGATATTACCCACGGTCACCGGCTGGTCAAAAGGCTGGCCAGTCCGACCATCCCTGAGGACGTACTTGCCAGTGGTGGGCGGCACCAGGTTTTTATCAGCCTTCACTTTACGAATGGCTTCAACCAGTTCCTGCGCATTAAGCTTTTTAGCGGGAATGCCAAATTCGGTCTCCAGCCAGAGCCGCTGGCAGATATCCGTAGCATGTCCGCGGTATTTTTCATCCAGCACCTTCTTGCTATCATACCCGTGCTTTTCCACCCAGTTACGCGCAATTTCCCAGTCCGGTTCGGATTGGTGATTATCAGGGTTGAAGTCCACTGCGCCGGCTTTCTGTGCTACCCACACCCTGGCAAGGCCGTCTTCAATATCAATATCATCAGCTCCATCAAAGACGGGGGTGAGCACTTTGAAACCAAGTAGTTGGGCTACCCAGCCAAGGTGGGTTTCCAGCACCTGCCCGATGTTCATACGTGACGGAACGCCGATGGGATTGAGGACGATATCAACCGGTGTGCCATCGGGGAGGAAGGGCATATCTTCTTTGGGGGCAATGATAGAGACAACGCCCTTGTTGCCATGTCGTCCCGCCATTTTATCGCCGACGGAGATGGGTCGCCTCTGTGCTATCCAGACCTGTACCCATTTGTTAACACCGGCAGGTAACTCGTCGCCAGTGAAAACCTTGACATTGACCACTTTACCCCATTCGCCATGCGGAACACGGAGCGAGGTATCTTTGACCTCTCTCGCTTTCTCACCAAAGATAGCACGAAGAAGCTTTTCCTCAGCGGAGAGCTCGGTTTCACCTTTTGGAGTAATCTTACCGACCAGGATATCATCGGGTCCGACCTTAGCGCCGATGCGGATAATACCTTCTTCGTCAAGTTCGCGCAGACTTTCTTCGCCAACATTCGGAATATCGCGGGTGATTTCTTCCGGGCCTAACTTGGTATCACGCGCTTCTACCCCGTACTTTTCAATATGGACAGATGTGAAGGCATCATCCTCCACCAGTCGGCTATTAATGATAATCGCATCTTCATAATTGTAACCACGCCAGCTCATAAAAGCGCACACCAAGTTCTGTCCGAGCGCAAGCTCACCCTGTTCCGTGGAAGAGCTGTCTACAAGCACCTGTCCCTGTTCGACACGATCACCCTTGTTCACGATAGGACGTTGGTTAATGCACGTTCCCTGGTTTGTGCGGACAAATTTGAGCAGGGGGTAAAGGTCAATCTCGCCATCATCGCGAGTGACGGCGATTTCGGCGCTTGTTACCGAGTTTACCACGCCAGGGTTATCCGCAATAAGTACCTGGCCACTGTGTCGCGCCGCCTCTGACTCCATACCGGTGGCGACAATCGGGGCAGAAGGGCGGAGGAGAGGCACTGCTTGACGCTGCATATTAGAACCCATCAAGGCACGGTTGGCATCGTCATGTTCCAAGAAGGGGATAAGCGCTGCGGCGACGCTGAAGATTTGTTTCGGAGAAACATCCATGTAGTCGATCTTCTCGCTCGCTTCATGAATGTAACTACCGCCGACTCTCGCTTCAACCCTTTCCTCGGCAAACTGATTTTTTCCGTCAAGGCGAACGGTTGCCTGAGCGATAACGTGTTTTTCATCCATATCTGCCGACATATAAACAATCTCATCGGAGACGAAGGGGACTACTTTTATCATCCGCTTCAATTTACCCAGTCTTTTGGCAATCTCCTCGGTAACGGTCTCATCGGCATCAATGATGGTATTGCCCTTACCGTCTTTTACCGGTTCTCGAATAGTCTTTCCGATAAGTTCCTGATTTTTACTTTCAAGTTCTTTAACCACCCTACGATAAGGGGTCTCAATGAAACCATAGCGATTGACCTTGCCGTAAATTGCCAGCGAACCTATCAAACCAACGTTAGGGCCTTCCGGCGTTTCAATGGGGCAGATACGTCCGTAATGCGAGTAGTGGACATCACGTGCCTCAAAACCAGCACGTTCACGGGACAGCCCACCGGGACCCATAGCGGAAAGACGCCGTTTGTGGGTAAGCTCGGCGAGCGGATTAGGTTGGTCCATAAACTGCGAAAGCTGTGAACTGCTAAAGAATTCTCTGATAGCAGCAACAACCGGTCGGGTATTCACTAGGGCAGTCGGTGTGGCGGCTTCAATGGGGATGGTGCTCATACGTTCCCTGGCAACTCTCTCCAGACGCAGTAGCCCAATACGGAACTGGTTCTGAATCAGTTCGCCAACAGTACGGATACGACGGTTGCCGAGATGGTCGATATCATCACCCTTATCCTCACCGTTATTAATCATTATCATGTGGCGGATAATTTCGACGATGTCTTCTCTGGTCAGAGCACGCTGTTCCTCCGGTACTTCCAATCCGAGACGTTTGTTAAGCTTGTAGCGTCCGACCACACCCAGGTCATAGTGCTGGGCATTGAAGAGCTGATTTTCAATCAGTTTCTTAGCGTTATCAAGGCTCGGCGGGTCGCCAGGTCGCAGTTTACGGTAGATATCCAGCAACGCCTCCGATTTATCATGGATATTGGGATCGCGGTCTAAAGTCGACTTGATGAAGTGGCGGTTATTGGCATTGTCTTCCCCGGAGAAAAGACCAAGTAATTCCTGGTCATCGCCGTAGCCGATAGCACGAAGCAGTGTGGTCACGGGGATTTTGCGCTTTCCGTTGATTTTTACGGACATGACATTGGAAGTGGCGGTATCAAACTCCAACCATGCACCGCGATTAGAAATGAGCTTGGCATGACAGAGTGTGGCACCGGTAGTCGGGTCTTCCTCGGCGCTAAAGTAAACACCGGGAGAACGAAGCAACTGGCTGACGACGACACGTTCCGCACCACTGGTGATAAAAGTGCCCTTGGCAGTCATCATCGGGACATCGCCGAGGAACAGGTCTTGCTCCTTGATTTCACCAGTCTGCTTAATCAGCAATCTGGCGCGAACATAGAGGGGCGCCGAGTAAGTGAAATCGCGCTGGCGGCACTCCCGTTCGGAATGACGCGGCTCACGGAATTCATAGGCAACGAAAGTAAGCTGGAGACGATTGCCAGTGAAGTCATCAATCGGCGAGACCTCTTCCAGTACAGATTTCAGTCCCTCCTCATGGAACCAGCGGAACGAATCAAGTTGGATTTCAATGAGGTTGGGTACTTCAAGAATCTGGGGTAATCGGGCATAAGATTTTCTGGTAACAAGCGACTGAGTTGACACACTTTGTGCTAAAGCCATAAAAACACCTCAAGCCTTTGTCTTAGATTTGCACGGAGAATAGTTTACCTAGCGTGGACGCACGCCAATGCGGAAAAGTGTATAAGCGGGGAAACAATTAGCAAGAAAATAAACATAGTGAGGTATTCTGCAAATATTAATAATACCAGCTTTATTCAAGTCTGTCAAGACCGTCGGTAATCCTTTGGTACCACTTACTTATGGTTAAATAGTTTGGAACGGCTTAACAGGTAAAAATCGGGCAGCTCTAAGTATCATCCCTTTTGGTGGGCAACCGTGTCCAATAGACAGAACCTTTGCACTTTCTTTCAAGTTAAATTCATAATTGTGCAATTTTACAGCTAACAATACGATGTTAACCAAAACAAGCTATTGTGCAGTTACCATTGAACGAACATCGGGATGAATACATGGACGTAAATTGAACGTTCCGATGAAATGTTCAATCGTTAAAAAACAGCTTCCTTCTGATTTCACAGTACATTCGCGTTTTTTAGATTTTGCGGAGGATTTACTGGATACACTCCATTGAAGCAACCCATGCAGAGGCTAGAACTAGGTAAACCTGAGGATTTTACCATACCGTCGATACTAAGGTATCCAAGTGAATCAAGGCAAAGTTGTTCTTTTATTTCATCCAAGGTGTTTTCTGCTGCAATAAGCTCCGATTGATTGGGAATATCGATGCCCAAAAAACAGGGATACTTAATTGGAGCAGAACCCACTAGTAAATGAACCTCATTTGCTCCCATTTTTCTCAACATTCCCACAACTCCCGGGCCAACGTTTCCGCGGATTACCGAATCCTCGGTTATGATTATGACTTTGTTTGCAACTAGCTCTCTCAAGATATAGAACTTTGATTCTTGGAGAGATTTCCTGTTGGTTTCGCGAGGCATCAAGAACGTTCTTCTTGCATAATATCTGTTCCGTGATATCGCTCTCCGAATCGGAACGCCGAGAGCTTGAGAGACTCCATAATTGTATATCGTCCCAGATTCCGGGATTGAAGAAACGAGGTCAGCGCCTTTAACAGGATGTTCTAGCGCAACTGCGTGTCCGGCGTTTTCACGATACCAATAAACCCGCTGACCGCCTACGGAACTGTCTGGACGGGCGAAATAAACCAACTCGAAAATGCAAAGTTTGAGTTGTGGTGATTTGGCCCAAATGAGAGCCCTCTCTATTCCATGCTGGCTCAAGACGATTAGTTCTCCTGGCCTTAGTTCACGGATAAAGCTGCCGCCTAACGTATGTAAGGCACAGTCTTCGGACGCAATAACATAATGTGAATTGCTAATCCTCCCTAAGCAGAGAGGTCTGATACCGTTTTTGTCTCTGACCCCAATAACTTTGTCTTTATGAAGTATTACTAGCGAGAAAGCTCCCTGGAGTCTTGGCAGGATAGTGATGAGCGCTTCCAAAAAATCAGTCTTTTTTGAAGCCGATAAAAGTGCAACGATGACTTCGGTATCTGAGACTCTGGAGTTGAAATGATAGCCTGAATCTTCGGCCTCCTTCCTTAAAGGTTCCAAATTGATGAGATTGCCATTGTGCGCAAGAGCGAACTTTTCCCCGTGGAAATCGGCTAAAAGAGGCTGGAAGGTTTTTGTCTGCTTTCCCTCGCCGCTCGATCCGATGGTTGAATATAAAGTATGCCCTATCCCCATGTTCCCCGGTAATATTGCAATCGGAGATTGTTCATCTTCAGAGAAAGCTTCGGTTACTAAACCACGCCTAACGTAATGGTATATATCTTTGCCGTCTGAAGTTGCGATGCCGAATGCCTGTTCTCCCCGATGTTGAAGATCGTATAAACCAAGCGTAATTCGGGATGCGGCAGAGTCATCGCCTACAATTCCAATTACCCCGCACATACTTTCACCTTCCTTGTAAATTTAAAGAGAATCCAAATATTAGAACTCATTAGTTTACCTATCATGATGCTTAGTAACGAAAGTCTATCCCCTTTTGTGTAATAAAATAGAAATCAAGACGTAAAGTGTATTCATCACTAGTACTTAATTGCATAGTTGACTATACGTATGTTTAATATTACCGGGATGAACTACCTGTTTAGTCCATTCGAAAGGAACAGCGTTTTCATTACGAACTTGAGTAAAAGTGTCTATTGCCCGACAGATATCTCGAACA
>DASWLM010000022.1:0-3768 GCA_036396095.1 Dehalococcoidales bacterium
AAAAAGCGGTAAAACTACCTTGAAAAACGAGGTAAATATGACCTGATAAAGCGAAAGAAAAAGAAAAGATGGATTTTTAAGAAAATCCGGCACTGCCGGAAGAACCCAGTATTGTTTGTATAGGCTTTTTTCGGCAGTCTCTTTATGGCTTTTTGTGCAATGACGCTCACGCCGTTATCCCGATATTTGTGCGTTGGTAATACATGGTAATTATAGATAAATTAGAAAGAGTAACCTTGTTTGTGTTCCCACTACTTATCTCCCTACTTTGTTAAGAAATCCAATCTGTTAACGTAAACTACGTTTCTATTTCTTAAGTAGTCATCCTCATTCAACAATGTTACGCTTCCAGGATTCGATTTGAATTCACAATAGTCCATGTTTTCTATCGGTACACGTAACCAAGCCATTATTAAAAAAGTCATAACAAATCTATGAGTGATAATGATGACATTATTATCGGACTTACCTGCTATTTGATTCAGAAAGTCATATACACGTGTTCCGACCTCTCTCCTGGACTCAGCGTTATTGAAAACTCTATGGTCTAATCTATTGCCGTCAATTGGTGGAATAATATTTTGCTTTTGCCATTCCTGAGTCTTGCCATCGTTATCCCCACCGCTCATTTCCCTTAAATTCTTATCTAGAATAACTGGGCTATTGAATACTCTGGCAAAGATATATGCCATTTCGGAACATCTCTTCAAGTCTGAGGAATATATAGGTATGTTGGAAATATTTATATGATTGTAAAGACCCGTCGCTACTTTAGTAGCTTGAACTCTACCCTTTTCGGTAAGGGACGTATCATACCATCCCCCATATAGACCTTGTACATGGTGCAATGATTCGGTATGTCTAACAACATATAGATTTCTCATTTTGCCCTCTTACTACAAATTGAATTCGAATCGTCTAGTTTAAATGTGATTTTTATTTCAGCGTGGCTCTTTTAACCTGCTGGTCTATTCATAGATATACCCCGCCTCAGGGCTGCCGACTGGCATGGTTGACCCAAAAGTCTTGCCGATTCCACCGGGTCGAGTAAGCTTGAGATTTTTGACAGATTAACTCCTTTTCTCAATAGCTTTATATGCGCTACTTAAAGAGCTAACTCTTTAATATCACGCTAAAGTGTGACTAGGAAGCATTGCCGAACAGCACAATTCCTACCTTTTCGTCGGGGCTATTAAATAATCGGTAACGCAGGAATCTGTCTTGCCTACTCAAAACTAGCGCCTACGTACCGATTCAATTGTTTTCTACTTTACGACAACCCGCACCCTGCCGAGGTTCTGAACCCGTGCAAATCGGGTCCTGTAATCGCCTTGCCGTTGTGAGGCGGCTCGGAGAGCCGGGAAGTAAGTGCCGGGCTTGAAGAATGCATAGGTGGTCTTCAGGGTCACACGAGAAAACGACGAGTTGGTATCATCGAACTTCTCTTTGACCGGATATTTGCCATCGCCTTCGAAATCCCATTCTGCTGATACCACTGAGCCTGTACCGGGCGGTACCTCGATGACAGCAGAGAACTCGACGGTATCACCGACCGCGACATCGGCACGCTCACCGCCGTTTGCTTTTACATCGATAACAGGCTGGATGCCCTTACGCTCCGCAGCAGTTGGAGGCACTATCACCTGACTGTCCACTACCTTGTACGTGGTGCTTTCGGGTGGTGTTATACCCTTCTCGACCCAGTCACTCAGGTCGCGCAGCGCTTGTTGCAGGACACCCATATAGTTGATGATGCGGGTTGTAATTACAGGTCGGGGATCATTCGGTCCAACCCACGGCCCTGTATGCATAGCATGATCGATGAAATATAGTCTATAGTTATCTTCGAAGCGTGGTCCCAGCGCTTTTTGCACTATTGTGCGGTATGCGTCGGCATTCCAGGGGAAAGCGGCTTCGTCCATCAACGCCTGGACCTCAATCATTTTTCCGGCGAATCGACCGGTATAGATGGAGCCGCTCGAGCCTAGCCGCTTGGGTCGCTGCGGGTATATCGGTTTACCGGCAACCTTGAACTGGTCCCAGGCATAGTAATCAGGTGAAGGAGCCTGATGGCGGTGATAGGTCTGGGCGGCGAGATACACCGAGTTGTCGATGAGTACTTCATCGCCGGCCTTAATGCCGGGCATAGCCCTGAAGTGCTCTTCGCCGAAACCAATCGTCAGTATGTCGCCCGCCACTCCGGAGACATAGAACACATGCCCGGCGGATGCACCGCTCATTAAGGATATGGTAGCCCCCTGAAGATTCCCTTCCGGCATACTTTTGATCTGGATCGCTGCCGGCATCTCTATATGGCTATCAGCGAGCCTCGCCGGCATGGAGACCTGCAAGCCCGATGCGGAGGCTTCGTTGCCCATGATCACTTTACTCATGGTCGTCTTGTGCTGAATCCGAGCGTGTAAAAGGGATTCTGTAGGATTTTGGCCGAGGTAGCCCGGGACCGCCCAGAAGTCCTTGAAGTACTCGGGATCCATCTTGAGCAGGACATCAAAGAACATGGAGAAGACTCCCGTGTAGCCACGCGCTATCCTTTCGTAGTTGAACCATGCCCTCGGTGGGAACCCCATCCGGGTAATCTCGGTGAGCGCTTCACGTTCCTCGATGTTCAATCCAGCGAACATGTCACCGCTGCCGCCGGGCTCTAGTGCGTCAACGACAGCCGGGAACTTGTCAAGCAGTATTCTCAAAGCGTGAGCCTGTACCGTGAACACGTTGGGACCAACCAGTGGTGAGCCTTGAACGAATGGCAACGCACCGTCCCAGACGCCGGGGGCTTTCTCAAAACAAGACATAGTCTTGTAAGCTCCACCGCTACCGCCGTAAACATAGCCGTAAGGGCGGTGTGGACCGTACATCTCGGCAGCCAGCACCCGCGAATACCTGGCCGCCGCGGCGCTGGCTCTATACATAGGTATGCTGGAGTCTTCACCTTGAAACATAACCGTCAGACCCTGGTTCGACTCTACTATGTAGGCGCCGCTATCTAAGGCGGATGGAAGCGTATCAGGTATCATCATGCCTTGCATCGCTGGCAAAAGTGCAGCATTCTCTATGCCCGCAACCGCCATGAGTGGTTGGAAGAACCGACCTTCGTAGTGTTCCGGGGGCGGGAAGTAGAAGGAAAACCGGCAATCAGTGCCTTTGAATCCGCCATGGACATAGCGATAGCGGATTGGTTTGTCATGCCATTCGTCGATGTCAACAAATGGCGTGGTGTACAGCGGATCCCTTGATCCGGCAGGAAAACCCATCGTGCTCATCTTGTCCATTGAATAAACCCCTCTTTTTTAGTTTTTATTGATTTGACTTGCCCCTAATAGCAGTCCCAGTTCTTACCTCGTTATCCCGACAAAAATAGCTTATGGTGGTCGGTGTATAGTCATGCTTGGCATTGTGTGGTCGGACTTGATTATATTCTTTCAGTTATGGATTTATCAACCAGAAAGTGCCGGAAGTGGAGATCGGTTTATAAAAAGGGTCGAATGGAATACTTATACCGCTTTCTGCTATAAAACCGGGTTACAGATAAAGTTTGGGTGACCACTTAACAACATACTATATTGAATAAGTCAACGCCTCCAGCCGAATTATTTTTATCGTTCTCTCACACCGGCGGGCAGACCCCAGCCTGCTTTTCACCTGGTTCCCAACTTAGCTGTTAGATTCGGGTTCACCTCGATTCAATCGGGGGTCCCATCATACCTCATGCGGGTTTGGCCAGGAGGCAGGGGCACCATGTTGTTTACA
>DASWLM010000023.1:0-27778 GCA_036396095.1 Dehalococcoidales bacterium
ACCCCTTGTTTATGAGGCTTTTGTTAAAAGCGGTGAAGCATCCATGGATGATGACATTCCAACGGTTCTGGAAACGGTGCTAAAGCGCACTTATCGATTGACAAGGGATAAGGGTGGTATTTTCGGTATTAACGTGATGGTGTCCGCTGAGCTGCTGGATCGGGCAACCGTTGTTATCGATACAGCGATCAAAGTCGTTAAAGAATACCCTGATATGAAAAAGTATTTCAAGGTTATTTTTACATCTGCGGGTGATCCGGTACCTTGGAAAGAGAAAATCAAGGGGGCGGGATTTACCTGGTTACATGTAGTTCCTTCTGTCAAAGGTGCATTACGATGCAGAAAGGCCGGTGTGGATCTTATCGTTGCTTCCGGTCATGAAGGTGGATTTCATATTGCCTGGGAGCCGGTCCATTCTATGGTTTTGCTGCCGGCTGTTGTAGATGCACTGGCAGGGTCTGGTATTCCCATTGTGGGTGCTGGTGGATTCTGCGATGGAAAAACGCTAGCGGCAGCGCTGGTTCTTGGGGCTGATGGCGCCCAGATGGGTACCCGATTTTTAGCCACCCAGGAAAGCGATTTTCACCCGGTGTGGAAGGAACAGGTGGTGAAAACCGAAGACAGGGGAACTTTGGTAGCCAGAGGTATCGTGGGGCCTGCAAGGTGGTTGAAAACTGAAAATAGCATAAAACACCAGAAGAACACTTTGGTTAAATCACCTGGTGTCTATCTGGACACACCGGATGATGCTAGCACGGTTCCGGCAGAGTTCATCAGGACGGAAAGAGAGGCGATCGAAGCGATTTGCAGGGGTGAAGTTGACAAGGGCCTTATGGCTGGCGGTGAATGTGCACAACGGATACAAGACCTGCCGACCGTTCAGAAACTGGTAGACAGTATTATGCGTGAAGCAGAAGCAATCGTAAAAGGATTTTCAAAGTATTTAGTCAATAACTAATGATGGATTTGGGATTTACCCGGATTATTCAGCTCCGATAACCTTTGGAATCGATGTTATAGACGAGCAGATTGATAAGATTATGCAATCGCTGGTTCTTGAGCCTTCATGGCGTGAGAGGATCATTTTAAAGATAACTACCCTATCCAGGCATGAGCGTGTCATCAAGCGAAGAAGACTGATACAGGAAAAGCTGCGCAGGCTGGGGAAGACATATCTAGATGGAGTGATTGAAGACGGGGAGTACAATGTCCAACGTAAGCTGCTACAGGACAATCTGGATTCCTTGGTAATACCAGAAGCAGACGCAGCTTTGAATGCCGGAGAGATGCTCGAAGCTGTTTATGTAGACCTCGCGGCCAGTCGTTCGATAGTCGGTATCCAGCCCAAACCGCCATTCTATCCTCTATTCGAAGCTTTGAAACAAAGGCCCGGAGCGAAGGTAACACTATTCAATCCCGGAAGTAAGCAGGAAACAGAAGACTCCATCTTGACAATGGAGTCTGAAAATTTCGGTATGGTGGAGACGGGGGAGAGTTGAACTCCCTGAGCGTAAAAAGCCCGGTTTGGCTCGTTCTCAAACTATTGGATCAAATTGTAGCTATGGGAGAAACTGCAGAACAAATTAAGCATACTATCCAGGATACTAATAATAGTCCGTAAGACATGACCGGTTGATGAAATGTTCAATCGACAATAAGAGCAGCGGTTTCCTAATCTGTTGTTTTATGTTTGTGAAGCTAAATACTTTGTTTACTGTATCCTGTTTAAAAGGAAATCCTGATCTCTAATAACCAATAACTATCGGTATGTCATTTGACACCTCAATCTCGTTCACATACAATGAAGGCACAGTGTTAATTGGCATTCTCTCTGATTCACATATCCGTGTACCTGGTACACGCGTTGGCTTGAGTACTCTCACTGCAGAAAAATTGCCTCCCCAAGTGCTTGTCGCATTCAAGGGTGTCGACCTGATTCTACACGCTGGTGATATTTACACTTTGCCTGTACTTGACCGCCTAGAAGAGGTAGCACCGGTCCTCGCTAGTGAAGGTGATGACGACCCCTTTGAGATAGTCAACGATCCTCGTGTTAAGCACGAACAAGTTTTAAAAATCGATGGCAAAACTCTGTGGTTGTCTCACTATGGCCTTTTGGCGGAACAAACAACGAAGGAACTACCAGACATTGTTATCTACGGGCATACTCACCGGAGCGCTCTGGAACGCCATGACGGTTCGCTTTTTCTCAACCCAGGAAGTTGTAACTTTCCCAAGTACGAGCACGCTTTAGGTACAGTTGCTCTTCTTTCCATAAAAAACGGTAGGGTGGACGCGCACATTATCCAGCTTGAAGGAAAAACCAGCGGAAGTATTACCAGCGGTATACCGGGCAGGTTTTAATCAAAGCCATATTAGCTATTCCATCCCATTGTGAAATATTCAAATGTTTATTCACTATGGACTTAAGATCTCATTCTTAAGTTTTCTTAACTACGGAAACAAAAAATCGAGGATTTTGCCAACGTCGTTTGAAGCCGTCCCACTTTGAACAGGAGTTCCTTCTAGGCTTGACTCAAAAATATCAGCATCCTGATGTATCATCCCGATAACCCGAATATCACGCTTATCAAGGTAGTTGGTCAAGCGGGCGGCAATTTTTTTTGAAGTAATCTTATTGAGCACCACCCAGACATCAGCAATATCAATTTGTCCGGCAAGTTCATGGATTTTCTCAGCGACTTCCAGCGAGTCCAGAGACGGCTCGACGACTACTAATACGCAGTCGATACTTGTCTCAACTCCTCGCCCGAAGTGTTCCACCCCGGCTTCCATATCTACCAACGCAACCTCGTCCGGTGCTAAACGGAGTCGTTTCAAAAATGACCGGCTGACAATACCCATCGGACAAGCACAGCCTTCTAATGCCATGAGAATCTTGCCGATATTGATGAAACGGATACCATCCTTCTCAAGCATATACTGTGGCGGGATATCGGTAAGCTGAAGCTCCTTACGGATGAGGTCGACCTGCATTTCCGGAGTTCCGGAACGGATGGCTTCTTCCAGCGCCTCCTCAAGTTTCTTCTTCCCACCCAGTAATCCAATCAATGGTTCTGGCGGTTTCTCAAAGCCGAGCATGCGGAACAAACCTGTATTGGACTCATCTGAATCAACCACTAGCACTCTACGACCGCGCCGTCTCAAGCCATCGGCAAGCAGTCTGACAAGTACACTCTTACCACTACCACCCTTACCACAGACAGCGATTTTATTCACGCTTCATTCCTACCACATCTTCAACCTTCTCGGATGCCTCCGCACAGGAATAATAGGAGCCAACTTCATAAAGGAATGGTATATATTTTCCAGTATATCATTGGCGCCATTCATCGTGCCTGTAACCACCAGGTCAGCAATCCGGTTTATATATTCGTTAAAGGAAGGATAACGTTTTGTGTATCCCACCTTATAAGCATGAACGTAAACATTGTCCTTGCTGTAATCTTCTATGATGTTCTGTTTCAGTTTCCGCTTCAATTCTTCAGAAAATGTTGACGTTTGGGTATAGCGCGCATAAACCCTGAATTGAGGTAAAGGTGCCTCTGTCAGAAACGCATCGATGATAGTATCAAAGGCGTCATCGGCGCCATTTTCCGCGCCTACCGCCACCATATCCGCAATCTTTTCAAGAAATTGAGTATGGTCGAGAAACTTCGCCCTGTAACCCTGCTCGTAGACACTTGAAAATGGTTTCTCTTTGAGTAGTTCTTCCCTGACCAATAGTGGTACATCTTCACGGATAATCTGCTTATAACCTTCAGGCCAGAAAGTTTCAGTGGCAGAGTCTGCGTCTTCAGTATCAGGCATGAAATGCATAGTTCTTCCTCTCCACAATCCCTTCCCCAAATCCGAATATCAAAAACTAAACAATAGCCAAATCAATAAACTGGATTCCTACCTTCGCGGGAATGACATCGGGATATTATGGGCTTCCCTTGACATGGATAACCTGTCCTGTGACAAAGGCGGCATCATCGCTTGCCAGAAACTGTACAACGCCTGCCACTTCTTCAGGTGTACCCATCCGCCTTAATGCAATCTGCGCCGTAGCAAACCGTCGGAAATCATCAATGTACATCCCTTCCTCTTTGGCAATGTTACGCAGCAATTCTGTATCGATATAGTCAGGAGCTAAGGCATTGACCGTGATATTGAAAGGGCCGAGCTCTAGCGCTAGAGCTTTCGTAAAGCCATCAATGGCAGCGTTAGCCGCAGCATAAGCCGTTTGTTTCTTTTCTCCCAGGCTGGCAGGCACCGGCGATGAAATATTAATAATTCTTCCGTATTTCTGCGCTACCATGTATTTCTGAGCAGAGCGGGAGCAGTTAAAACACCCATTGACCTGTACAGAAATCGCAGAATCCCAGTCTTTGTCACTCATTTTATGCAAAGGCATATCCTGTCGGATACCAGCATTATTGACAAGAATATGCACGGCACCCCACTGACGTTCTACTTCAGTGAACATCTGGTCGACATCAGACGAGTTACTCACATCCGCTTTAAATGCCAGTGCTTCGTGACGGGTTTTTCTCAGTTTTTCCGCTAGGTGTTCCGCATAGGCAATCTCCACATCACTGATGACTACCTTAGCACCTTCATCAGCGAGACGGACCGCAATCGCCTTCCCAATGCCACGACCGGCACCGGTAACAACAGCCACTTTATTTTCCAGCTTCACCAGATTTCCCCATTCACCCTGAAGTTTTATAGTTTGTGCATGGTGAATTCGCAGAATCCTTCTTTCGCTGTGGTCGCTGGCTGGTCGATGAGCAAATCCATATTTATTTGCTTCTGAGCGACAGCCAAAGCAGACCGACAGTAGTCCTTGCAGGTCATTAGCTTAGCAAAGTCTTCGCCGACCTTCTCTTGAATCCTCCCGTAGAGAGCACACTTAGGAATACGATATGCGAGCTCGTTTGCATTATTCAGAGTGACAGGCACTTTAAGAAAGTCCTGTGTCGCCAGATAAGCAATCTCAACATATCGCTGAAGTACATGCGGGAAAACGAGAAATTGCTTTCCCTGTCGGTCAACCGCTTCTAGTATCATTTCGATGGTGCGGTCATAATATTCGTCTCCCAGTTGTATAGTCCTTCGCATCCACTTCTCACCCATATCTTTAAAAAATGCTTCCCCGGCTTTCTGTGTTTCCGCTTTGTTTTTACCTTTGACTGCTGTCGACAGGGCATTCGTGACCTTATCCGGGTCGAAGTCTTTACGTACCATCTGTACCATATCTTCATTCAAATCGAATGAATAAGGCTTCGGTGCAATAAATAGCGGATATGGTTGCTTTTTCAATTCTGCAAAATAGTCCTGAGCTACTGCGCCTGGCTTTTCCTGCTTGCTTTTCTTAACGCTTTCGGTTTCGACCTTTTGACGACCCTGCTTCGGTATATCAATTTTTATAGCATCTACTGGGCAGACATCGAGGCACAGGTTACAGACCGTACACTTGTCCCGGCGCGGTGCGCGAAGAACATAGTTGCCATCAATACGCGGGTCCATTTCTTCAAGCCGCTTCTCTTTGGACATCACACGTGTAACATTGAAAACTGCCATTGGACAAGCCTGCAAACATTTCTTACACAGAAATGGAACTTTGCATTTGGTCAGATCAATAGTTATTTTAGGAAATTTTCTTCCCATCGGTAGTGAATATGTCATCTCCATACCTCCGCAACGGCTGGAACACTGGAACGTTCCAGCAGATTAATAGCACCCCTGGGACAACCGGTCTGACAGAGTCCACAACCATAGCATTTGAACAAGTCAATATTGGCTTTTTCGTTTGTAACCTCAAATTTCAAAGCGCCCCACTGACATCTCTGGGCACAGATACCACACCCATTACATTTTTCGTAATCGACCATGGCGACATAGTGACCCTTAATTGGACCAAGACCGAAATCGACAGCGCTTCTTATAGCACCACAGTCCGGGTAATCACACTGACAGAATCCGCCAATATATGGAGCTCCAAAAAGCATCAAAATGTGGACGAAACCACGCCGGTCCATCTCATGGTTCCATTCCTTAGCTTCATCGACATTGACGAATTTGACGCCCCCCTTGTAGCGTTCCGGCCAGCGTTCCCATTTGAGCATGCCGACACCCATGCCCATACAGGTATATTCAAGCTCATTACGTTCATCTATTGCCCGGAGGTCCTTGCGACAAATGCAGGCAATCAATCCAATGGGGGAACACAACTCGAGTACTTCGTCTGCATCTTTCAAAGGGACTACCTGACTACCCTGTCCACCGGCGAGCAATATTTTCCGAATTCTATCGTACTCGGTATAATCATCATTTTCGATTGCATTCAGAAGGTCCATTTGTGACGGACCTCTGCGAGCGCCCGTTTCCAGACCTGCCTCAGCACCTTGAAACCCCTCGCCAGGAGCCCGGAGTTTGTACATATTCCTGGCATAGTTGGTTGGGTTCAGATACCATAAACCATTACCATGTTTAGGGTCACCGAATTGTTCGCATAAATTACACATCTTCTTTTCCTCCTGATTCCGAGATTATAACAGTCTGATGGCTGTTTCATAGCACAACTGTCCGCGTTCAAAAACGCAATTAGCGCACATGCGGCAGTTAAGACAGCGGTTAGCCTCTTCAACCGCCTGCCAGTACGCATATCCCAGATTCACCTCCTTATTTGTTTTTATCGCCTGCCGGGCAGATAGTTTCGGCATGTCCCAGCGGTCGCGGCGCACGAAATAGCTCGGCACCTGTTCCGATTTGATATGTATCACACCATGATTATCTTTCTGAGCTGTAACAGGTTTACCGCTGAGATACTGATCGATGGCAATCGCTGCTTTTCGTCCCGCCGCCATGGAATCGGTTACAGTACGTCCGTTTCCTGCCGCATCACCAGCGGCAAAAATACTTGTAATCCCTGTCTCTCCTGTTTCCGCATTGATATTAATTTCCCCTCGGCGATTGATATTAATATCAGGTAGAACTTCCCGGTCCATCGCCTGCCCGATAGCAACGATAACGGCATCCGTGTCTACTTCAAATTCACTTCCGGTTCCTTCGGCAAGTGCCCAGGAAATGCGACCGTCACTATCCAGAGCGGTCGACGTCACCCTCTTAAATTTAATGCCGCGAACCCACGAACTACCTTTGGTGATAAACTCCTGCGGCGACAGGGCAGCATGAATACGGACACCCTCACCCTCTGCGGCTTCAATCTCCCAGGTAAACGCTGGCATTTGCTCTCGAGACTCCAGACAGGCAGTGTGGACTTCTTGTGCACCATGACGTAAAGCTGTACGGGCACAATCCATTGCCACCGCACCACCCCCAATCACCCAGACCTTGCCTGTAAACGGCCGCAGGAAACCACGTTTTGCCTCTTTAAGATAATCAAGAGCAGTGGTAACTCCAGCCAGATCGGCACCTGGAATTTTCAGATTGACACTTTTCTGATTTCCAATTGCAAACAAAATGGCTCCATATCCTCGCCTCTGGATTGCTTCAAAGCTGACATCCCTACCCACACTTATTCCAGTATGAATCTGGACTCCAAGCGCTTTGATATAATCAATATCTTTCTGGACGGCATCTTTTGAAAGGATAAAATCGGGAATAGCAGAAGTTAAAATACCCCCAGCGACAGGTGCCGCTTCAAAAATGGTAATACCATAGCCTTTCCTTACCAGGTCATGAGCTGCTGTTAAACCGGCAGGACCAGACCCGATAACCGCGACCTTCTCAGCCTTAGTCACAGGCACTGCTTCCGGTTTCTCTACATATCCATGATCAGCGGCAAACTGTTTTAACGCCGCGATAGCAATGGGCATGTCTACTACCTTGCGATTGCAATCTACCTCACAGGGGTGGTGACAGACACGACCGCAGACCGATGGCAAAGGATTGGTTTCTCCGATGATTTCCAGAGATTTACGTGGATTTCCCTGGGCAATGGCAATGACATAGTTGGGGACATCCATATGGAGGGGACAGGAGGCTTCACACGGTGAGTACTTGTCTACTTGAGGCCAACACCGCTCCCGGTGGATGAAAGCAGGTATTTTGGCAAATCGTGCTTCACTATAATAACTCTGGATAATTGCCATTCTCTAAGCCCTCCTCTGAAGGTCTTAACTTATTTCTGCATTGATTATAGCATTCTGTCATAAAAGCGGTGATTGAATTCTATCATTGGTTTCGATGTATTTCAAATAGCACTAAATGGCATATTATCATTTCCCTAACGCCATCGGTTCTAGTACTACAATAACCCTGATATGCGTGACAGTGTAACTCCCATCCAACAACAATACTACGAATCAAACGTGAATACCTGCGGGCGATCATTCTGTTTGTGATCAGTCGCATAAGGAGTTCACTGATAATGAGTAATATACTGAATCGATTGATAAAATGAATTTAAAGAGAGTCATGAAAAGTAAGAGCTTAAAAAGAGATCGGAAGCTCTTGACCTGCCCCCACAAAGGATACAAAGTTCTAAGTTAGAGTTACCAGCTTAGCCTCAGGAACCAGTCAACACGGTTCTGGAAGCCAGGGTTGAAATGGTGGAGACGGGGGAGAGTTGAACTCCCCGTCCAGAAGAAACCGCTCAGAGTCTACTACAAGCTTAGTCGGCTCTTTGTTTCGCCTGCCAGACCTCTGCCGACCGAGTTCCGTCAGGTCAGCCGGGTTTTGCTTACACCACCCATACCGGCGTCAGGGTGGTGGCACCCCAACTTTTCTTCGCCCACTCCCATCCCGTCGGGGAGGGGGTGGGGTGGACGTGTCGCTTAGTTAATTAAGCGGCAACTAATACTGGTTCTTCAGCATTTGTGTTTTGCCACCAGTTTTACGAGGGCGATGGCACCTCAGCTTGCAACTCTGTAGCCAACCTCCCCTGTCGAACCACGCGTCCCCATGTTTATTTATCCCTCTCCCTTGAGGGGAGAGAAGATTGCCTTCATTTGACTTTGATGTTTCTCGTCTTGACGACCCTATCCAGCTTGCGCCGGGTCTCACGAGTGGTGATGGCTTCCCGCTTATCGTAGAGCTTCTTGCCGCGGGCGAGGGCAATTTCAAGTTTGGCGTAGCTACCTTTAATATACAATCGCAGGGGGATAAGTGTAAAGCCCTTCTGCACGGACTGAGAGGTAAATTCGGCGATTTCCTTGCGGTGGAGGAGTAACTTGCGAGGTCGGATGGGGTCATGCCCCATATAGCTGGCTGAATCGTAGCGCGCGATATGCGCATTGTATAGCCACATCTGTTTGCTTTCCGGCTTAATATAAGCATCACCCATACTGACCTTGCCTGCCCGTACCGACTTAATCTCCGAGCCAGTGAGCGCAATGCCAGCTTCCACGGTCTGAATGACGTGGTATTCGTGGTAGGCTTTTCTATTGGTGACAACAACTTTAATAGGCATCGCAGTTAAATGATAACACACCTTATCAGGTGAAATCCCAAATCACAATAATCAAATACCAAACAAATTCCAAACGGCTAGATTCATTCACTTCGTTCAGAATGACAGTGAAAATAGTCCCTCCCTGAGATTGCTTCGTCGCAGCGGCTCCTCGCAAAGACGAATGGACCGATGAGTTGCTAACTGAGGTTTTTACATAACTGGAAAACCGTTGTGTTGTCGGGACGAAGCTCAGGCTTACCAACGATTCTATAACCGTTCTTCTGCCAAAATTTTATAGCCTTGGGGTTGTTTTCCTGTACGGCGGAGCAAATCTTGGTTACGCGGGCATCATTTTTAATTTCCCTCTCAATAAATTGAATGGTCTCTGTTCCAATCCCCTGCTTGCGAAAGGGAGTAGCAATCATTATCAGGCTTAGGAACGCTATGTCCGGTTTTCCTTCAAAACCAAGGGGGATGAAATCAACCACTCCCAACAAATGTCCATCGGTATGATAAATACCGCAGAAACAGCCGCCCTCGTGTTGAGAGGTCTCCATGTCCTTCATCACCATCTCCAGAGATGCCTTCGGCTCAGAACCCAAAGCCAGGAAATCTTCACACCGAAGGTATACCCAGAGTATAGCTTCCTTATCGTTTGCCGTAACAGTTCGTAGTATTAGAGAATTGCCTTGAATAAATACGGTTGTCATGTGAGAATAATATCACATTAATGAAAACGGTCGGTGTATTTCGACCGATCGTCCTGATAATCTTTTCTAAGGCCTGTAGAACCGGGTAAAGAGCAATATGAACAATACCATCACAAACGTGACGAGAGCAATAAACAGATTTGGATTGACTGGCTTACCTCTTTTACGCGCCTGAATTGCTCTCCTGGTGACAATAAGCAGGACAATAAGGCTAATGGCGAAAACGATAAGGACAATAAGCCATGGTAGTTCCATAGACAGTCAATACGTCGTGTACTGAAATGAATTTCCGATTATAACGACTCCGCTACCAGTTCCACGATTTCTTTTACTTCTAGGACGCTTCCCTTGTCCATCGTCGTGACGCTATCCTCGAAGTTTGCCATGCAGTAAGGGCAAGCCGCCGCCAGGATATTCGCCTTCGCTTCAATTGCCTGGTCGATACGCATATCGGAGAAGCGTTCGCCCTTCTTGGTTTCCGCCCAGATTCTACCGCCGCCACCACCACAGCATAAACCATTCTCGCGGTTGTTGTACATCTCCACCAGCTGAATGCCGGGGATGCTCTTCAGAACGAAGCGAGGCTCATCGTAGATTTTGTTATGACGTCCCAGATAGCAGGAGTCGTGAAGCGTGACGACCTTCTTGATTTCCTTCGTCGGTTTAATCTTACCGTCCTTGATAAGCTGAGCAAGGAACTGTGCCGAATGCAGGACCTCGAACTGACCGCCGAGTTCTTTGTACTCGTTCTTCAGGGTATGGTAGCAATGCGGTGATGACACGACGATTTTCTGCACACCCGCCTTATTGAAGCTATCTATATTAGCCTTGACCAAGCTCTTAAATGTTTCTTCAGCGCCTGCCTTGCGGATGCTCTCACCGCAGCAGTTCTGCTCATTCCCCAGAATACCGAAGGTGATGCCAGCCTTCTCCATTATCTTGGCAGTCGCCTTCGCCACACGGATAAGTTTGGGGTCGTAGGCATTATAACAACAGGCGAAGTAGAGCACTTCCATGCCCTTGGTAAATGGTTTAACGCCGGCACTGCTCGCCCAGTCGGTCCTCTTGTTACGGTCTTCGCCCTGGGGATTGCCCACGCCGGAGATGTTCTTCTGCGTGAAACGGATAGAGTCGGGAACACCGGCGATGCCCATTTCAACGATTGCCCGTCGGTATGAACGCCAGACATCGATGATTTCGACACCACGCGGGCAGCGCTCGACACACCATTTGCAGGTGACACAAAGCCACATATCCTCGCTCTCAAAATCGATGAGACCGAGCTGTGCCTGGTGCATTGATTTCCGCACCATGAAGCTCCTTACTAGGTTCCACGGACAGGTTGCCGTGCAGGTGCCACACTGGTAGCAGAGCTTGCAGATTTCGCCGCCCTCTTCTTTAATAATATCGATTGCATCCTGATATGGTGCTACTGCTGCTTGTGCCATCGTGACTTCCCTCTCTTTGCTATTCTAATCCCGCCCTCTAGATCAATCCCTTTGCCTTTAAAATGGGTACAGGGCTATTGATGTGCTTTTTTAGCCAGACATTGTATTGTTTCGGTTCTGCACCGAGTGCCAGTCCCGTTAATTCACTGAAATGGATGATGGGCACTTTCGTCTTCGGCTGGCGTGTATCCAAGTTCGCCATGCAGAGTGGACAAGCTGTGACAATTGCCTGTGCTCCTGCATCCAGAGCCGCCTGACAGATGTCATCCACCAGCTTTTGTACGATATCAACGCGCCCGAGTAACAGACTGCCGCCACAACACTCGACTTTGTGGGTGTATTCTACCGGTTCCGCGCCAAGTGCGGCGAGTAAATTATCCATCAGCATCGGTTGTTCTGGATTATCGAACTGTGTAACATCGGGTGGGCGCACCAGATAACAACCGTAATATGCAGCGAGCTTTAATCCCTTAAGTGGTTTCTTTACACGTTTCTTGACTTCCTCCAGTCCCACTTCCCTAGCGAAAACTTCCAGCAGGTGCTTGACCTCGACATCGCCTTTGTACGGCATCTCGATAAGCTCCTCAATCTTCTGCCGGAGAACGTCATTCTTTTTGAGGTCATGGTTGGTCTGCTTGAAGCGAAGGTAGCAGGCGGCGCAGGCGACTGCAACATTTAAGCCTGCTTTCTCCGCAATCGCCAGGTTCCGTGCCGGCAGTGCCAGCGAAAGCTCGTAGTTGGTGCAGTGCCCGGAGGAGGCGCCACAGCAGTTCCAATCGTGCAGTTCCACCAGTTCTACGTCCAGCTTTTTAGCGGTGACGTGCATCGATAAATCGTATTCCTTCGCTGTGGACTCCAGCGAACACCCGGGATAGTAGCCGTACTTTATTTTTGCCATAGTCTATCCTGTCTTACTGGATAATTGAAAGATGCGTTTGATTTGTGCTTTCCCCTTGACTTTAGGTGGTAGTATCGCCAGCTTGCCGCGCATAAACATTTTAACGCCCAGCACTGCATCTCTCATCAGACCCTTCAACCTTAAGATGTTACCGCTGAAAATCGTGTATACGAGAATCAATCCCAGCTCATATACCTTACCGAACATCTTCACCATGTTGAGGAAGGTCGCATGGAACAGCGGCAATTTGGTGGTGCCTTTCCTGCCTTCTTTCAGAGCAATCTCTCGCAGGACATCCATGACCAGCACAATCTCGATTTCATTGGGACAACGAGTGGCGCAGGTCTCGCAACTGAGGCAAATCCAGAAGGTGTTACTATCCAGCACCCGGTCTTTCAACCCAAGTTGCACCATCCGCAGGAGTTGATGAGGCGGATAGTCCATCTGATAGGCGCCCGGGCACCCGGAGCTACAGGCGATGCACTGGTAACACCGCTCCAGGTGGGAATGGCTCCTTTCCATCACTTCTTTAGTGAAGGCGGGGTCGCACTTCTCTTTCCCTTTTTCCGTTACAAGTTGTACCGTCATTTCTCACCAATCCACTCGAATTCTTTCTCGCGGAAGGCAGAGGCGGGGAGTGGTTCTTCCACATTGCGTCCCGGCACATAGCCGAAGATTTCCTGGGCTTCCGAGCCGATGAGTTGGAAGAGCTTGAGCAGGGGAATATCATTAGGGCAGGCTTCTTCGCAGGCACCGCAGCCCACGCATGAGTTGCCCATGTGATTCATTCTCGTCAGGTGGAAAAGGAGGGTATCGGCAGGCATGCGGATGCCGCCCTTCTTCTCTGCCTGTCGTAGGTATTTATCCGATTCTAGTTCGAAGGTTGGGGAGATGAAGACGCATTCGCGACAGTAGCAGACGGGGCAAGCCTGTCGGCAGTTCTGGCATTTGATGCATGAAGCAAATGCCTTGGTGAGTTTTTCAATGCCGCCAATTTCCTCTTTCGTCTTAGCAAAGAACTTTTTCCGTCGCTCTTTTACGTCTGCCGCTAGTTTAGTAAGCGCCGCCTGGCGTTTCTTTGCGATGTCACTATCTGTATCGATGCTAAAGCCAAGGGTCTTTAGGGCGCCTTCACCTTGTGCCGTATCTGCCTGGAGGATTACTTTACCCGGCTCAAGCCCAATCATGCCGATAGTAATATCGGCAGTCAGCGGGTAAGGATATTCGCAAATCTGACAGCCGGCTCTGAGCATAGCATCATCCGCCCACTTAAAGCCCGCTTTTACAAAATCATCTGAAGTCTTCTTCTCAGAGACGAATTTAGGATAATTTGCTACGGAATATGCGCCGGGACAGTCAATCCCGATGAAGATGAGGTTGTCCGGTTGCACCTGCTTCAGCTTAATCAGTTCTACCACGGCTCTCATCTCACACGGGCGGATGACGACTGCTGTCTTGCGGTCGGATGGTGTCAGGCGGGTCATTGCCTGGAGGATTTTCGCCGAGTTCACAGGCATCACCGGCGCATAAACATCAGCCTTATCCAAATTGGTAGGATCGCTGATGAGCGCCTGCACTACATTAGTACCTGCTGGGTGTGCCAGTGGCACCAGCATTGCCTCAACCACTTTCTTGGCGAAAAGTTCCTTCAGAAAGCCATTGATGGCTTGCCGCAGTTTACCGTCCTTGACTTCCAGTGTTGCACTCTTTGTCATTGTCGTCTCCTATACCGTCCAATCGCTTGCCATCGGACTGGGTCCCTGCTTGCGAGTTTCCTCGGTAATTTGCCGGATAAATCTGGCAAACTCCGGACCTTCACTGGCGCTAATCCAGCGTAACCAGATGCGGTTTTCATCCAGTCCTAGCGATTTAAAGATTTGTTTCAGCATAGCAATCTTGCGGCGGGCTTTATAGTTACCAGAAACGTAGTGGCAGTCTCCCGGATGACAGCCTCCTACCATGACTGCATCTGCGCCGGAGAGAAGTGCCTTAAGTACATACATAGGGTCGACGGTGCCACTGCACATGACACGAATAGGATGCATATTAGGTGGGTATTGTGCGCGCGTCGTCCCCGCAAGGTCGGCGGCGGATGCCGTGCACCAGTTGCACAGGAAACCGATAATCTTGGGTTCGAACTGTTCCTTCTTTTCAGCCATACCTGATACTCCTTTGTTTCAAGCGGTAACTATAAACCAATCTCAATCATGGAGAAGACCTGTTTTTCTTTCTGCCCTCGTAATTTGGCGGCATCGTTCGGGCAGACGGAAACGCACATACCACAACCTTGACAGAGCGTTTCTTCGACAACCGCATAATGCTCTTCTTCATTCAGACTGCGGGCATCGAAGGGACACGCTTCCACGCATAGCCCACAGCAACTGCACCGCCGCTTATCAACCTCGGAGATAATTCTGCCCGATGTCAACTGTTCGCGGGAGAGAACATTGGCGGCGCGCTGTGCGGCGGCTTGAGCCTCTATAATTTTCTCTGAGAGGCTTCGGGGAGCGTTTGCCAGTCCGGTAATAAACACGCCATCCAGAATAACATCCACGGGGCGGAATTTGGTGTCAATCTCTTTGAAGAAGCCATCCTCGGTCAGTGGTATCGCCAGCATTTTGGCGATGGCGGCATTGCTTTCGTTGGCGATATAACCTGTACTGAGTACGAGCAGGTCGGTATCGATTGCTAATTTGCCGGGGAGGCCGGGGTCAGGCCATTCAACGGTAAGTGTTTTTTCACCAATAGTAACCTTCGGCTCTGATTCAGGCTCATAGCGGTGAAAAAGAACGCCCGCCTCTCTGGCTTGGGTGTAGTATTGCTCTTTGAAACCGTATGCTATAATATCCCGGTTCAGTACGAAAACCTGTGTCTCTGGACTTTGTTTTTTAATTTGTAGAGCGTTGCTGATAGCTTCGGAACAGCAGGTGCGATTGCAGTACGGGTGGGTATCGTTACGCGAACCGACACACTGAATCATTACGACAGTGGTGGGTTTGCCCAGCTTACCTTCTCCCAGCCGCTTCTGCAATTCATGCTGGGTGATAACACGTACATCCTTGCCATACGAATATTCTGCTGGCTGATAGTCGGATGCACCGGTGGCGATGATAACGGCGCCGTGCTGAATCTGCTCGACTTTATCGCCTGACTTTATCTGTGACTTGAAATGCCCGATATGTCCACTGATACCAGTCAGTTCGCCATTGAGCAGGGCTTTAATTTTAGGATTGCTCTTTACTTTATCAATAATACTCTTAGCTAATTTCTGCGGGTCGTCAGGGTTAAGGTCATAATAAAGATTGCGAGTGTGTCCCCCGAGTTCACCCGTCTTTTCTACAAGTGTGATATCGAACCCTTGGTCGGCGAGGCTAAGTGCGGCAGTCATACCGGAGATGCCGCCTCCCACAACCAGACAATTGTGGGTCATGTCTGCAATCGGTACCTCTAACGGCGCCTGTGTACTTAACCGCTCCGCTGCCATTGCCAGCAGGTTCTGGGCTTTCCGTGTCGCGAGGGTTGGATTATCCTTGTGCACCCAGGCAAGCTGTTCCCGGAAGTTGACCAGTTGCCATTGTGAGGCATCGATACCGACTTCTGCCAGCGCATTTGAGAATAGTCGCTGATAGCGATATGGAGCACAAGCCGCGAAGATAATCCGGTTAGCACCTGAGCTAGCGACTGCTTTCTTGACCTTATCCAGTGTTTCGGGAAGGCAGAGGAAACCGACATCCTCAACCGAGGTGACGTTCGGTAGCTTCTTAACAAATTCTTTCGTCTTTTCTATATCAACGATTGAACTAACTTCCTTACCACATTGACAGATATAGACCGCGATTTTTACATTCTCGTCCTTAACAGCCTCATGCTTGTGAGTTACTTTCTTTTCCCCGGCTGGTTTCTGCAATTTGGCGAGAATGCCGGCAGCTTCACTGGCGGCGGCGCTGGATTTGATAACTGTTTCTGCAATATCGGATGGTCCTGAGGCAGAACCGCCCACGAAAATGCCGGGCTTGCTGGTGCGGGAGATGTAAAATCCCGGTGTATCAATAAAGCCCCACTTGTTGGTATTGACGTTCATAATCTTGCTCAGTTCCGTGAGTTCGGGAGAAGGGCACTGAGCAACGGAAAGCACTGCCATGTCATATTCGGCGCTGATAGATTTACCAGCCTCATCACGGGCGAGCAGGAACAGGTTCTTTGTCTTCGGGTTCTCTCTGATGCGGGAAACGCGACTGCGTGCAAATTTAACGCCCTTTTCTTTTGCCTGCAGATGGTAACGGTAATAATCCTTCCCGAAGGCACGGATATCCATGTAGTAAATGGTGACCTCTGCATCGGGATATCGCTCTCGGAGTAAAATGCTTTCCTTCAGTGCATACATACAGCAGGCTTCCGAGCAATAATTCCGGTCCATATCTCTTGAACCGACGCACTGAAGGATGGCAATTTTCTTCGGGGGTTTATTATCAGATGGGCGAAGAAGCTCGCCGTGTGTTGGTCCCGCGTCGGCGAGTAATCGCTCCAACTGAATATTCGTTAGTACATTAGCATAATAGCCATAGCCGTACTGCCCCATCTGGTTGGCTGGCAGTTCGGTGGCGCCGGCAGACAGTATTACCGCCCCAACTGACAATTCCTTTGTTTCATCCTTTTTATTGAGAACAACTGCTTTCGTAGGGCAGATTTCCACGCACTTGCCGCATTTGGTGCAATGCTCCTGGTCGATGGTGTAAACATTTGGGATTGCCTGCGGGTTGCGGACATAAATGGCTTTCCGTTTCTGCAAACCACGATTAAATTCATCGCCAAACTCCACCGGGCAAACCTGGGCACAGAGGTCGCAAGCGGTGCACCGCTCTTCGATCACCCAGCGTGATTTGATGTTGAGAGTCGCTTTAAAATCGCCCTCTTTCCCGGACAGCTTGCTGACCCGTGAGTTGGGAATAAGCTCAATATTGGGATGCATCAGGTCGCGGCGCAGGCAAACCTGCGAACATTCATCGCGGGAAAACACAGGCAGAAGTTTGCATAGTTCGCACTGATTATCAGGGAACCATGTTTCAAGTTGGAGGAGGGCGCCGCCGATAGCCGGATTGCGGTCGGTGAGATAGACCTTGTACCCGGACTCAGCGAGGTCAAGGGCTGACCTGATGCCACCCACCCCGGCACCGATGACTAAAACTGCACCATTTTTCTCTTGCATCACAGGCTCCTATCTGGCCAGACCGGCATACTCCTTGGTTGCCTCATCAATCACATCAATCAGTTGTTTTTGTCCGAAATTCTTGAGTTGCATTGCTTTTGAAGGGCAGGTCGCTGCGCAGGCACCGCATCCTTTACAGATAGCCTCGTTTACTACAGCCACCTTCCGTTTCGGGTCAATTTCCACGGCGCTGTACTGGCAGATGGACTGGCAGTATCCGCAACCCGCGCAGACCTCTTCGTCCACTTGGGCGGTAGCGGCTTCCATCTCCACTTTACCTTTACTGATAAGCGCCAGCGCGCGGGCAGCGGCACCAGTTGCCTGAGCTACCGTGTCCGAAATATCCTTGGGACCCTGACAGCACCCGACAGCAAAGACACCATCCAGCATCGTGCCGACAGGGTCGAGTTTGGGATGACGCTCCAGGAAGAAACCATCGGCGCTCCGCCCCAGTAGGAAAGTACGCGCTATTTCTTCCATATCTTTCTGTGGTTTCATAGCGACACTCAGAACGACCATGTCAACCGGAACTCGTATCATTGTGCCCAGCAGGGTATCTTCACAGACTACTATTAATTTGCCCTTCTCTTCATCCGACTGGGGGATGTTGGTAACCTGTCCGATTTTACCCCGGATAAAATTCACACCTTCATCTGAAGCGGATTTGTAAAACTCTTCATGACCTTTGCCGAAACAGCGCATATCGATATACATCTGGTAAACATTCGTATCAGGTCCCAGTAGCTTTTTCAATAGACGACTGTATTTCAAGCTGTACATGCAGCAAACGCGACTGCAATACTGATAATAATTCTGGTCGCGGCTTCCCACGCAATGGGCAATCGCTACGGCTTTCGGAGCTGTCCCGTTCTTTAATACGACCTTGCCACCCGTAGGCCCATCAGGACTGAGCATCCGTTCGAATTCGGGGCTGGTGATGACATTTTCCAGTTTCCCATAGCTCAGCTGAGTGATAGGGGTAGGGTCAAACGTGTCATAGCCGGTGGAGACAATACAGGCGCCGATTAGCGGACTAACGTTTTCCTCTTTCTGGTTGAAATCAATGGCTTTGGTGGGGCAGACATCCGCGCAAACATGACAAGTACCGTCGAGGAAGAATTTACAGGTCTTACGGTCGATAACCGGGATTTTGGGAATGGCTTTAGCGAAGGGGATATAAATTGCCTTCCGTTTGCTCATTCCACGTTCGAACTCGCTGGGGACTTCTACAGGGCATTTTGCCCAACATTCGCCACAACCGTTGCATTTCGATTCGTCCACCGAACGAGGATTTTTCTTGATATTGACTTTGAAATTGCCAATGTAGCCGGAAACTTCGGTAATCTCACTATTCGTATAAAGTTCGATATTCTTGTTTGCCTGTATTGCTTCCATTTGCGGAATCAACAAATCACTGGTGGGGTCAAGGGTGGGGAAGGTCTTACCCAGTTGTGCCATCCGCCCGCCGATGCTTGGCTCTTTCTCGACCAGATAGACTTTATTGCCCGCTCCGGCAATCTCGAGCGCGGTCTGGATACCGGCAATTCCCGCACCGACGATAAGCGTGTTGGGAGTAACGGGCGCCCATTTGGTCTCCAGCGGATTGCGGTAGAGGACGCGGCGCACCCCGGCGGCAATGAGCGCCATCGCTTTCTCGGTAGCATTCTCTCGTTCGTGACTATGCACCCAGGAACAAAGCTCGCGGATGGTTGCCATTTCACAGAGATGAGGATTCAGGCCGGCTTCGGCACAGGCTTCACGGAAAGTGCGCAGGTGGAGTGTGGGGGAACAGGAACAAACGAGCACACCATTCACTCCGAGTTCCTTAATGTCGTTTTTAATCATATCCTGTCCCGGGTCGGAGCACATAAACTGGTATTCCCGTGACACGATCACATTTGGCAGTGTGGCTGCATATGCGGCTGCCTTCTTTACATCCAGGTAACCGGCAATGTTCGACCCGCAATGGCAGATATAGACGCCTATTTTCCTTTTCATAGTATCCCTGCCCTAACTAACATCTTTGCCCACTTTAACGCCCGTCTTTTCTTTTTGGTGGGACTTCTCAATCTGTGTAACCAGAGCGATGGCTTTCGCCGCCGCACCAATCGACTGGGAAACCGTATCCGGTATATCTTTGGGTCCCTGACAGCACCCTGCCATATAAATACCGTCTGTAAAGGTGCCCATGATATCCAGCTTATAATGCTTTTCCTTGAAGAAACCGTCTTTATCCTGCTGCAGACCGAAAATACCGGCGACCCCCTGTGCATCCTTGCGCGGTTCAACCGCGACACTCAGAATAACCATATCTACGGGAATGCGTGCCATCTGTCCGAGGAGCGTATCTTCGACACTTACGACCAGCTTACCCTTCTCCTCTTCTGTTCGGGCAATATCGGTAATTTGCACTGCTTTACCCCGGACAAAGTTAACACCTTCATCGGAGATACGTTTGTAGAACTCCTCATAACCCTTGCCGAAACAGCGCATATCGATGTACATCTGGTAAACGGCAGCGCCGGTCTTTTCACGGATAAGATGAGCGTGCTTCAAGCCATACATGCAGCATATCCGCGAGCAGTACTCATGGTAGTTCTCGTCGCGGCTGCCGATGCAATGGAGAATTGCCGCGCTCTTCGGGGTAGTGCCGTCCCTCAGTTGAATATGACCTTCCGTGGGACCGGTGGAGCTGACCATACGCTCGAATTCAAGGCTGGTATAAACATTGGGGAAGCGCCCGTACCCGAACTGTGTCATAGGAGTGGGGTCGAGCAAGTCATAACCGGTGGTGACGATTATCGAGGCTACATCGACCACCATGTCCTCATCTTTCATTTCGTGGTGGACTGCTTTGCGTTCACAGACTGCTACGCAAGCCCAACAGTCCGAACAGACACTGCAGTTGAGACAGCGCTTGGCTTCTTCCACGGCAACTTGCTCATCGAAGCCAAGTTCTACTTCGGTAAAGCCTTTGCGCTCAGCGGGTGGAAGAGCGGGCATCTTTGCCCGGGGTTTCTTTTGTACGCCTTGTTTATTGATATCCTTAACCCGCTCTCTGGGTTCAGGGCGTCCTTCTTTAAGGTCGACACCGCGGAGATAGCGGTCAATGGATGTCGCGGCTTCTTTACCCTGGGCAACTACATGAATTACATCAGCGGGTCCGGTTGTTACATCACCACCGGCGAAAACCCCCTTGATATTTGTCTGGAAAGTCACTCCATCTACCTGGAGTGTACCGCCTCGGGTGTATTCTAGCTTATCCGGCAGTTTGCTCTTATCTACTGCCTGCCCGATTGCCATGATGACATTGTCCACGCCCATGATATATTCACTGCCTTCAATCGGGATGGGGCGTCGTCGTCCGCTGGCATCCGGTTCGCCGAGCTGCATTTTAATATTTTGAATGCCGGTGATGCGGCCATTTTCAACGATAATCTTGGTAGGCGCCGCTAACGGAATTAATTTAATACCTTCGTGCTCGACTTCTTCAACCTCTTCTACAGCGGCGGGCATTTCCGCGCGGGAACGGCGGTAGACAATGGACACTTCTTTAGCGCCGAGGCGGAGGGCGACACGTGCGGCATCCATTGCCGAGTTACCGCCGCCAATCACGGCGATTCTCTGTCCGATAGCGACTTTTTCGCCGCCGTTGGCGCGTCTCAAGAAGGATAGGGCGTCCAGTACCCCTTCATTTTCCTCGCCGGGAATATTCATCTTAGTGCCAGCGCCGGCACCTGTAGCGAGGTAGACAGCCTGATATCCTTGATTAAAAAGGTCATCTAATTTATTAACCGGTGTATTGAGCTTAATCTCTACACCTAGTTCCTGTACATAACCAATTTCGCTATCGACAATTTTCTTGGGCAGGCGGTATTCAGGAATGCCGTAGCGTAGCAAACCGCCTACTGCGGGTGCGGCTTCAAAGACTGTCACCGGATAACCGAGTCGAATGAGGTCGTAGGCGCACGCGATACCTGATGGTCCGGAACCTATAACAGCCACTTTCTGTTCTTTGGTAATAGGTAGTGGTTGTGCCTTTGGTCGACCATTTTTCAGCTCCCAATCAGCCATGAAGCGCTTCAGAAAACGGATAGAGATTGCTTCATCAACTTTACCACGTTCGCATTCAGCCTCACAGGGATGGGTACAAACCCGTCCACAGACACCGGCAAACGGCATCGTGCGTCTCAGCACTTCCAGGGCTTCCTTGAATTTACCCTGACCTATCATGGTTACATAGCCGCAGGCGTTCACACCCGCCGGACAGGTGGCGCGACATGGAGGTAAACCACGCTTATCGATGGTAAAAACATTGGGGACTGCCTGAGGGAAAGGTCGGTAAGCCGCTTTTCTTGGTGCCATCCCCAGTTGCCATTCACTCGGAACGGTGACGGGACAGACCTTGTCGCACTCACCGCAGGCAGTACAATTGTCAGAATCAATATATTTCGACTTCTTATGGATAGTGGCTTGAAAATTACCCGCATAACCGGTTATTTTAGTGACTTCGGCACAGGTTATCAGTTCGATGTTCTTATGGGAACCCACCTGGCTCATCTTGGGCGTTCCGATGCAGGAAGCGCAGTCCATAGTGGGGAAAGTCTTATCCAACTGCATCATACGCCCACCCACTGTGGGGAGTGTTTCAACTAGATAGACGTGGTGCTCTGAGTCAGCGACTTCCAGGGCGGCTTGCATCCCGGCTATCCCGGCACCTACTATCAGCACTGCGGGTTTATTCAACACTTCTTGAGGTACAGATTTCTTAGCCACGGTGGGACCTCCTCGCGGTGCTACAAACAGCAAACATCGGCAGTATTGTAGCTGAAATTTGTCCTGTATGCAATGTTTAGTGGATAAAGGAAGAAACAGGGTGAATAATAGAATGTAGGTAGACTATTGAAGATAGAAAATACCTTGATGTACCAGCTTATCACTGCCCGTTTAGCTTTAAATACCATTAGCTTCCCGCATAATATTACTCAAACCGCAAACGGGTGAAAATCTACCCCTTCCTATACTCTCCCCCTCGCTCCTATATTACTTTAAATTGAGGCAAGCTTGCCAGTCAAGTTGCAGGCACCGGAATAAGCCTTTTGGCGTAATAGTCTTTTTTCTTAAAGCATTTAATACCTAGCAAGCTCATACACCATTACTCTTTCAAGTAACGGTCAAAGAAATCAGCTATCATCAAGGTCATTTCTTGCTCGCTGGGAGAGATGATGGCGGTGATGGGCACGGGATGAAAACCGTGTCCAGCGTTCTTTACAATCACCAGGGAAGCCGGCACATTTGCCTCCTTTAGTTTCCGGAAAAGGATTTCTGATTGTTCCTGGGGAACAACTGTATCCTGGTCGCCATGGAGAATCAAAAAAGGTGGGTCGTCACTTGTGATGTAGGTGACCGGGCTAACTCTCTTAATGTCATCCGAATTAAAATTATAAGTGCCAAAGATGTTGTGTAGCCACTGGGCAGCCGTTGATTCAAACATTGTCACAAGGTCTGCAGGTCCAAAAAGGTCGACCACCGCTTGTACCCGGCTGGACTGGTCAGAATAACCGCCGTTGCCTTCCAGATTGGAGCTTTCATCACTGGTGCCAAGCAGGGTGACGAGATGCCCGCCGGCGCTCCCTCCGATGACACCGATACGGTGGGTATCGATGCCGTAGTCTGCCGCTTTAGCCCGAAGATATCTGACGGCGCATTTCACGTCGCCTATCTGGTCGATGACTTTGAACTCTGGGGCAAGGCGGTAGTTGATAGACGCGACCAGGTAACCTCTGGATGCGAGCTCGGGAATAAACTGGACTCCAGCACCCGACCCTTTATCACCGGAAGTCCATCCACCGCCATGAACATAGATTATTGCAGGTACCATGCCCGTGGCAGTTCTGGGATAGTGGATATCCATCAGCAATGCCGTGTCGTTAATAGTAGCGTAGGTAATGTCATAGTCAACTGTGCCCAACTTGGAAATAGGCACAAGACCTTGAATGTTAGCGGATTTACAGGCACCGAATGGTGCAAGGCAGAGCAGGATTATCAATGTGAAAATGATAGCGATTGTTTTAAGTTTCACTGAAATTATTTTAGCATATATTAGTTGTTTGGTGAGGATTAGCGGAACCAAAGTAGACTATACTTAATATCGTCCTGTATGAACTTGCCTTAAACTGATTATGGTGGTAAAATCTGGAACAGAATCCAAGCACCTTCAAATAGGAGGCAGAAATGAAGGTAATAATAGGCATTCTCTTAATTGCTGTTATGGCGACTGTTTATGGCTGTGGTTCAACTACAGTCAAGTTCCCTGACCCGAATCTTGAATCAGCTGTTAGAGAAGCGATCAACAAGCCCGAAGGTTCAATACTTCATTCAGACCTGGAGAGACTTAACCAACTTACTGCAAATGAAAGAGAGATTACCAACCTCAAAGGTCTGGAAAAATGTTCTAACCTGACTGAGCTTTCTCTTGGTGGTAATCAGATAAGTGACCTTTCACCACTCGCTAACTTGACGAAACTGCAAGACCTTGAACTTACAGGTAATAAGATAAAGGACATTTCACCATTAGCTTCACTCACTAACCTGACATCCCTCGGTCTTGGTATAAATGAAATCAGCGACATCTCATCACTGGCTTCGCTTGTTAACCTAACGTCAATCATCCTCATGGCAAACAAGGTTAGTGACTTGTCACCCCTAGCCTCGCTAACCAATCTTCAGTATCTTTCCCTTAATTTCAACCGAGTAACCGATGTATCACCCTTGGGTTCATTGACCAACTTAACCACTCTTGAACTCATGGGCAGTCCTGAAACCAACCAGATAACAGACATTCAAGCACTGGGTTCATTAAATAGCTTAACCACGTTAAGGCTCTTCAATAACCAGATAAGTGACATCTCGCCGTTGATTTCTTTGACTAAACTACGTACCCTCTGGATTCTTGAGGGAAATCCGCTGAATGAAGAGTCGCTTAATGTCTCCATCCCTCATCTCAGAGAAAGGGGAGTGGAGGTTAGGTAGCAATGAATTGTTCTTAAATTATCAGAATAAAGCTTTAACACAAACTGAAAATTTTCTACGAGAGCGACATCATGTGGTGGGACTTGAGTAAAAGGAATGAAAGGGGAAAAGTGATGTGAGGGCAATGGTGGGTAGTATCCTGATTTAAATCGAGGTGACCCCTTACGTGCAAATTCCAAAGTATGAGTCAATTGAGATAGTTTCCAAGCATTGAACGACGTTGGAATCAAGAATAATTAGCCGGATAATTCCTGTTTTTTAGTCTTGTTGCCTTATCCTCGAAATATTTCAATGCGCAGGCTTTAAAGCAACCTCAATCTCTTTTCTACTGATTCTTGAAACCCTCTCGACGAGCTCCAGCTCACTAAGCCGCCCAATCAACGGGATAGGCTGTTCAGCCAGTACTGTAATGTCTACTCCTTCGCCACCGGAACCGCAAACTGACTTCACTTGAAAGCCCTCGACTTGCCCCAGCCGCTTCTGGAATCTCTGTACCATGGTATTGTCCACGGGACTGGCGATCAGGAGTTTTACAATCCCGCTGTAGATGTCTGAACTCGGTTCAGCAGTGTCTATTGCTTTGCTGGTTCTTTCGACTTCGTTAGTCATCCCTTCTTTGATTTTTTCAGCTTCTTGAAGCTTGGTTCGCACCCTGGTGGTCTCTGCTGCCTGAGCACTTCTTGCTTCATAAGCCATGAGAGCTTTCAATCTCTTAATCGCCAGGTCTATAGTCTTCTTTGCACCAGCCTCAACCTCTAAGGCTGTCTTCGCAACTTTTACTGTCCTCTGCGTAATGCTTTCAGCCCGCGGGACTTCCATCCTTGCCGCCGACTCAGCTTCTCTGGCTGTGCGGACACACGAGTCTATCAGCATTGCTTCCTTTTCAGTCACCTTGACTTCTTCGTCTGCTACCGCCAGTGCCTCTTTTGCTCTCTGCGCATTACGGTGCTCTGTCATGGCTCTTTGCTCGGATTCTTCAGCTTCACGTCTAGCCTCATCCCTTGCCGCTTGGTTGAATCGCTTCCCGGTCTTTTCGGCTTTCGCTGCCTTCGCTTCCTCAGCCTTCCGCTTGACCTCTTTTTGTTCCTCGTCCTTGTTTGCCCTGGCTTCGACCTGTGCTGTCTTCTTTGCCTCATTGAGGGCTTCTCTTGCCCTGTTTCGAGCGTTTCTGATGCTCAATTTTGCTGTGCTATTAGCCTCGATGGCGTTCTTAAGCTCTCTAGCGGTATCATTCGCTTTCTTATACGCTTTTTCGAGTTCTATCATTGCTGCTACTTCAGCTTCCATTGCCCTTGTGGCTTCGCGCACCGCAGCCAAAACTTCCTCCGCGGTTTTTTCAGCTCGGGTCTTTGGTATTATTGCAGTTGAGCACATATGTCCTCCTAATTCATATTCAGGTTGCAAGAGGTGAGAGGTTCTCGTTCAGTAAAATACCCTGAACACTAATGCCTATGTTTTCCGCGACTGGGTGTGACATATTGAGCTACGGTTTTTTGCGAAGTCTTTATATGGAGTCCAGAACACCGCTTCCGACACAATCTTCCACCTAGCAGTATGCAATTTATGTGCAGATGCTGTAAATAGCATTATCGTACTGACGCGAACGGCGACTTATTGTGGCAACAAGCCGATACCTTTGTACTAAATTCTTTACAAAATGTTGTTTCCCTGTAGAAAAAGCGTGACCATTGCGATTGGATTGGCTTTTTAGAGTAAATAACAAACTTTATAATGGCAGAAAATTAGCTGTAAAAATTAAACTGGGCGGTAATGTACAATACACAGAACCAAGCCCTTTGAGTTGGCGTTTAGATTATAGATTTGCCAATTTGTACAACAAGCCAATTATGGGTATAATATTTACCCATTCGCATGTTAGGCAGTAATATAACTCGATTCTCTAAGCGTTGATAGAAAAAATGGATAAAGAATGCAGAATCTCTGCCGGAACCGTAATAGTCCAGCAAGGAAGAATTCTACTTGTTAGGCATGGTGCCGCTTTTCACGGACGAGACTTCCTAGTTGCACCAGGCGGTGGTGTTGAGCATGACGAGAGTATTATCCAGGCTGTGGTCAGGGAAGTGAAAGAAGAAACAGGACTAGAAGTAGATCCATATAAAATACTCTTCATTGAGGATATGATTTCCCGACGGAAAAGAGTTATAAAGATTTGGTTCCTGTGCAAGATTGTTGGTGGGCAGTTAGAGAAGACTCAAAACGCAATTGAGGAGGGGATAGTTGAATCTAAGTGGTACTGCAAAGCAGAACTCAAGGATGAGGTCGTTTACCCATCAATTCTGATTAATACTGATTGGCATATATTTCTCAAGGACAGTTGGGAAACCAAGTATTTTGAAAATAAGGATGACGATGCCGATTTCTGATGGTTGATTGGCTAGTACAGTGAGCTAATTGACAACTGTCTGATAACTTTTGAACACAGAAAGATGGTGGGCGGTACTGTACGGTAGACAGAACTAAGACCTTTGAGTTAACTATCACCTTAAGATGAGACGCCTTTATTTGTCTTTATTAGTTATATCTTTTGTTTAATAACTACTCAAAATGTGACCTTTTTACGTTCAAATACCAAGGAATCAAGTAATTTATATGTCCATGCGGACATCCCGATGATTGTTAATCTGCTAGACCTAGTTATACATGTTTCCCGTATAGATAACTCTTAGCCAATATAAACCAATACCCTGATTCTTATTGACTAATTAACAAAACAAATAGTACACTACAACACGAGTGAGGAGGATTAAAACCATGATGGATTATTACAAGGAATACAGTCCGTATACCGATCCTGGAGAATACGCTCATTTATATGATGGACTATCATCGTCTCTGGAGACTATCAATGATGTTATTCATGCCCAACTCATCCACCCAGGAAGGGCTAGTAATTTGGTAACAAAAGATAACAAAAAAGATGAACAGACTTGTGAAAACGTAAGTTCAATACTAGCAAAACTCCAAGAGAGAAACCCTGTCGGTTTATCGATAGACCGAAAACCGGAGCACCGAGTGGTGAACAACTGCTGTGGACACTCT
>DASWLM010000024.1:0-131890 GCA_036396095.1 Dehalococcoidales bacterium
TGTTCGAGATATCTGTCGGGCAATAGACACTTTTACTCAAGTTCGTAATGAAAACGCTGTTCCTTTCGAATGGACTAAACAGGTAGTTCATCCCGGTAATATTAAACATACGTATAGTCAACTATGCAATTAAGTACTAGTAGGGTAGTGAGGTCATTATACGAAGTAATATTTATGGCTCCGGACGCAGTCGGCTATATAAAGGCACAAAGCAATCTAAAGGGATAATGGATGTGTAGTGATCATACCCTCTTGCCTCCCTTTCCTATTTCCATTAAACTAGTCTAGTGACTGACCTCGGGGAGAAACTACGTGGCTGATATCCAACCATTCCGTGGCTTGCGCTACAAGAAGTCGCTCATCAAAGACTTCGCCACTGTTATCTGCCCGCCTTATGACATCATCTCGCCGGCTTTCCATGAGGAACTGCATAAACGCAGTGAGTACAATTTCATCCGGCTGGAAGACGCCAGAACGTTACCGCAGGATACCACCAACGATAATAAGTACACCCGTTCAGCGGCAACATTGAAACAATGGCTCACGCAACGTGTCCTTATCCCAGAAAGAAAACCAGCTATCTATCTGCATGACCATTGCTTCCACAACCAGGGAAAGGAACAACGACGTCGGGGTATTATGGCACGGGTGCGACTGGAGGAGTGGGAAACGAAGGTCGTGCGTCCTCACGAGGGGATTCTAGGGGCGGCGCGTGACGACCGTCTCAATCTGCTCTGGGCATTACAGGTGAACACCAGTCCGGTGCTCGCGATGTATGAGGACAAGAGAAAACGGCTCGCGAACTTACTCACTGCGCAGGAAGAACTGAAACCGGTCATTAACGCCACCATGCCCGATGGCGAACGGCATATTGTGCGGGTAATCACGGATACGGATATTATTAAAAAAATTTCAGCCTACTTCGATAACCTGCCGCTCTATATCGCCGACGGACACCACCGTTACACGAGCGCCCTGACGTACCGTCGTGAGAAAGCCGCCGCGACTCCTGATACCTCCCCCGATGACGCTTTTAACTTCGTGATGATGACGCTGGTGAGCTTCACCGACCCAGGGCTTGTCATTCTAGCACCCCACCGCCTTATCCGCGGCATCCAGCGGTCGGTAATCGATACACTTGAAACACGGTTGACCGAATTCTTTGAGATAGCGAGACTGCCGCTGGATAAGCCCGATGTCTGGCAGAAAGTGGATAGGCTCATAGCGCAGACCGGTCCCGTGCGCTTTTCCTGCCTGATGACGGGTGCCGACCATCTCTGTATCCTGACGCTCAAAGAGGACAGCATCACTGAACAAACGATGCCTCTTTTCCATAGTGAGCTTTACCGCAAGCTGGACGTGAGCGTCATCGACCATATTATTCTGGAGAAAATATTGGGGCTGGGGATTGGGGGCACCGATGAGACGAAAATCAGCTACAGCTACGACCGGCAGGATGCCGTGAACAGAGTGCTCAAGCAAGAATTTCAGCTTGCATTTTTCCTGAAACCCGTGAAACCGGAGCTTATCAAAGCCGTGGCAGATGCCTGTGATAAAATGCCGCGCAAATCGACCTATTTCTATCCCAAGGCGCCAGCAGGGCTGGTAATAAATCGCTTAACTGACTGATAATTAAGGGGGTATTCAAGATGAACAAGGCTTATTCTAAGATGTTCGAACCATTCCAGCTGGGACGGATGCAATTGAAAAATAGAGTCGTGCTACCTCCTATGGGCACCGGTTTGGGCGCCTCTGGTGGCTTCGTTAGCCAGCGTACTATTGACTACTATGAAGCTAGAGCCAGGGGCGGTACAGGACTGATTATCGTGGAAGGTAGTGCCCCCGGTTTACTATGCCATTTTGGCAATCAGCTTTGCCTGGGTTCAGACCGCCACATAGACGGCTGGAAAAACCTCGCCGAGGCGGTCCATAAGAATGGCGCCAAGATTGCCGTCCAATTAATGCATTCGGGCACGGAATTGATAGATGGTCAACCCGTACAGGTAAGCCCATCAGCCGTGATATGTCTGCACCGGAACATCGGCATAAACGGTAAACCACCTCACGAACTCACCGTTGATGAAATCCAGGAAAGGGTCCAATGGTATGCAGATGCCGCCAGAAGAGCTAAAGAGGCCGGCCTTGATGGGGTGGAAATGCACGGCGCTCACCAGTACATCATTGCTTCATTCTTATCCTCAGCCTCAAATGTCCGGACTGATAAATATGGCGGCACTCCCGAAAACAAAGCCCGTTTCGCCATAGAAATTCTGCAAGCGGTCAGAAAAGCCGTGGGTCCGGAGTACCCCGTGTGGATTCGCTTGAATGCTCAAGAGTACGGCGTGCCGAATGGTGTCACCATTGAGGAAACGAAACGTATCGTGCCGATGTTAGTCGATGCGGGCGCTCAGGCGATTCATGTATCTGCTTATGGCGCCGGTTCTTTTGCTACGAAAGCCCCGATATCAGATACGCCAGGTGCGATATTGCCATTGGCGATAGAGGTAAAGAAGGTAACCAAAGTGCCCGTGATTGCCGTCGGCCGACTGGACTTTGACACTGGAGAACAAGCCTTGAGAGATGGGAAAGCCGACCTGATAGCTATCGGCAGACGGCTTCTTGCCGACCCTGAATTACCAAATAAGGTCGCTGAAAACAAGCTGGACGATATCAGACCCTGCATCGGGTGCATGGAGTGTATTGATAGACGACCGGGTAGAGCACCCGGAACGATGTGTACCATTAATCCAGCCGCAGGGAAAGAAAGAGAATACCGTATTCAGCCCGCCAGCAAGGTGAAGACAGTCGTGGTAATCGGCAGCGGTCCGGCCGGTCTTGAGGCCGCCACAGTATCAGCGCTCAGGGGGCACAGGGTTACATTATATGATAAAGAAGTGATATTGGGAGGACTCTTGAATGTTGCCGCGTTACCTCCTGACAAGAGCGATATCGTGCCGTGGATTAAGCATCTTATCCGCGAGGTTAAAAAAGCCGGTGTGAAAATCAAATTGGGAACTGATGCAACATGGGAAATCATTAAAGGTATCAAGCCGGACGTTGTGGTGATTGCCAACGGCGGTAGTCCAGTAATACCTCAGATTCCGGGGTTGAACGCTGGAAATGCACTAACCGCTCAGGATGTTTTAGCAGATAAAGTTAAGACCAGGCAGAACGTGGTTATTATTGGAGGCGGACAGGTCGGTTGTGAAACCGGTTACTATCTCGCCAATTTGGGTAAAAAAGTTGTGATTATCGAAATACTGCCGCGTATGGCGGGAGACATGGGACTGATGTCCAGACGTCGGCTGATGGATGGTCTGCGGGAAAAACAGGTAGCCCTCTTGACGAACACAAAATGCGAGGAAGTCAAATCAGATAGTGTCACTGCCGTCAGTGGTGAAGGGCAGAGGAAAACATACCCGATGGATTCAGTCATCGTCGCGGTGGGATACAGAGCAAATGACGACCTGTTCAAGACTCTGCAGGGGAAAGTGCCCGAGCTCTATCACATCGGAGATTCTTCTCAGCCGAGGGGAATCAGAGAATCCGTAAATGAAGGCTATCGTACCGGCTTATCCCTGTGATAAACTCGTTCCTATCTGTTCTTGATGAATTTCGACTTGTCCTGAGCACTTGTACTGAGGTATTCGAAGTATGTCGGAGGGCTTTCGTATTTAACTGTCTATTTCCCTTTAAACTTGGGCATTGGTTCTTTGGTGAGGAACGCGCGCACACTTGCCTGGTGGTCTTCTGTCCCGAAGCAAATTCTCTGTCCCCATGTCTCCAAATCAAGCTGACGGTACAGCTGGTCAAATAAACCCCGCCAGACCATTAACTTCGTCAGTTCTACAGAATAGGGCGGTTGCTCAGCAATCCGGTTGGCTAACGCCATCACTGTTTCCATCAGCTTATCGGCAGGCACTACCTGACTGACAATACCCATCTCCTTCGCTTCCGCTGCACCGATAATTTCGGCAGTGTACATCAACCGGAAGGCGTTGGAAACTCCGATGACCAGCGGCATGTACATAGTCATACCATAATCGGGTACGAGAGCGCGGGCCACCTGCGACGCGCCGAACCGCGCTGCATCGGAGGCAATCCGGATATCGCAACTCAGCGCCAACGACAAACCGCCGCCGACACAGGGGCCATTGATGGCGGCGATAACCGGTTTATTGAGTTTTGGGAAAGCATCCGCATGAGGATAACCCATAAATTGCAGCGCACTGAAGCGCGAAGGACCGGCACCAGACGGAGGAGTACTACTCAGAGGCGTACTGCTGCTTGCAGGTCTCGGCGCCATCATAGAAACATCCGCCCCACTACAAAAACCACGTCCAGCGCCAGTTACCACCACGACCCGTACCTCATCATCTTGCGCGAGGTCTTCTGCCACCTTGGCGATACTCCGCGTCATCGCACGACCCAGGGCGTTAAGTTTCTGGGGAGCATTTAAGGTAACAAGAGCAACATGCTCTTTCTTTTCCAGTAACAGGTCTTCGTAAGCCATCTTATTTCCTCCCAAATTCAAACAGAACTGATAAATTAATTTAGCTTATTTGGGATAAGAAAACAAATACAGACGGGAAACAGTAATTAGCACTCAACAACCAAATGAATGACAAAATAACGAAGTATAGAAACCACTTAATGATCAGTAATTGGAATTTTCTAAACAGTCGGTCTCTGCCGGCGGCGTATCTTTTCTGCTACTTTCAATCGCGCCAGAGAACGCTGTAGCGCTGCTTCAGCACGAGCAATATCCACTCCAGTAGTCCGATGGGTCAATCTTTCTTCGGCGCGTTTCTTCGCTGCCTCGGCGCGGGCAATGTCAATCTCTTCAGCACGTTCTGCAGCGTCTGCCAGTACGGTCACACGGTCGGGGCGCACTTCGAGAAAGCCGCCGGTAATCACCAGTGAGTACTCATCAACTCCTTTGCGGGCACGTAGTTCACCCGGATGAAGCATGGTCATAAGCGGAGCATGGTGGGGCAGAATTGCCAGCTCGCCTTCAATGCCAGGCGCCACCACAATATCAACCTCGTCTGAATAAACGAGGCGCTCAGCTGTAACCACATCCAGTTTGATAGGCATTAGGCAGCCGCCTTCATTTTTTCTGCTTCTTCCAGCACATCCTCAATGGTGCCCTGCATCCAGAACGCCTGTTCGGGTAGAGCATCATGCTTGCCATCCAGTATCTCTCTGAAACCGCGGACGGTTTCTTCTCTCGGCACATACCGCCCTTTACGTCCGGTAAATGCTTCCGCTACAAACATCGGTTGGGAGAGAAATCTCTGAATCTTACGGGCACGGACGACAATGAGTTTATCTTCTTCGCTCAATTCCTCAATACCCAGGATAGCAATGACATCCTGCAAATCCTTGTAGCGCTGGAGAACCCGCTGAATTTCCCGCGCCACATTATAGTGTTCCTGTCCCACAATTATCGGGTCGAGCACACGTGAGGTGGAGGTCAGGGGATCGACTGCCGGATATAGGCCCTGCTCCGAAATAGAACGTTCCAGGGCAATGACCGCATCCAGATGCCCGAAGCTCGTGACCACGCCTGGGTCGGTGTAGTCATCGGCGGGCACATAGATTGCCTGGAAGGAGGTGATAGAACCACGCTTGGTAGACGTAATGCGCTCCTGCAGTTCACCCATTTCCGTGGCAAGTGTCGGTTGGTAACCTACGGCGGAAGGCATACGCCCCAGCAGAGCCGAGACTTCCATACCGGCGAGGGTATAGCGGTAGATGTTATCGATGAACAGGAGGACATCCTGCCCCTCTTCGTCCCTGAAGAATTCCGCCATCGTCAGACCCGTCAGCCCCACGCGGAAACGGACGGCGGGAGGTTCATTCATTTGTCCAAAGACCATCACGGTCTTGTCAATAACACCGGAGGCTTTCATTTCATTCCAGAGGTCATTACCTTCACGGGACCGCTCCCCAACACCAGCAAAAACTGAAAAACCGCCGTGCTCGCTAGCGATATTACGGATAAGCTCCTGGATAATAACGGTCTTACCGACACCAGCGCCGCCATAAGCGCCAACCTTACCCCCCTTGGTAAACGGTGCTACAAGGTCGATAACCTTGAGTCCGGTCTCCAGCAATTGTGGTGTGGTCTCCTGTTCCTCGAAGGAAGGAGGTAAGCGATGAATAGACCAGCGAGCAGTCTCTTTTACAGGTCCCAGGTTATCGATGGCAGTACCTGTCACATCGAACAATCTACCCAGACATGCCCTTCCCACCGGCACCGAGATGGGCGCGCCTGTATCTTCGACTTCCATACCGCGTGCTAGACCCTCGGTTGGTGATAGTGACAGACATCTTACCCAGTTATTGCCGATGTGGTCTTGAACCTCAAGAAGAATCTTGCCCTGCGGTGCATTTATCATCACTGCATCGAAAAGTTTCGGAAGGGCATCCGGTGGAAATTCCACATCGATGACCGTCCCGATGACCTGTACTATTTTCCCTTTTGCCATAATGTCCTCCAGTCTTCCCTCAATCCAATCTGTCACTTCTGAAGCGCGGCAGTAGCGCCGGTGATATCCAGCAGTTCTGTGGTGATAGCCTCCTGACGCGCCTTATTGTACAGTAGAGTCAGGTGCTGGATAAGTTCGTTGGCATTCTCCGTAGCATTCCGCATTGCCACCATACGGGCGGACTGCTCGCTGGCGATTGACTCCAGGATAGCGTGGTAGATTTCCATCTCTACAAACCGGGGCAGAAGCGCTCCTAGAACGGATTGAGGGGCAGGTTCATAAATAAATTCTACGTTTTGTGATGGGGTAACCACTGCCGGCTCGATTGGGAGTAATTTCTCCATAACCGGCGTTTGTAACATAGTAGAAACAAAGCGGGCGTAGACAAGGTAGACTTCATCTACGTAACCGCTGGTATAATCATCATTCACCACACGGGCAATAGGTAAGACATCGAATAGAGTAGGACGGTCTCCCAAACCGGTAAACTCGGCGCGTATCTCCCGCCCGTAGCGACGCAAAAAATCCAGTCCTTTGCGTCCCACCCCAACCAGCGTCACCGGCTTATCTTGACCAAGTATAAAACTACCTGTTTTACGGTTCAGGTTGGCGTTGAGGCCACCACACAGCCCACGGTCGGGAGAAATATGGATAATGGCAATCTTTTTAACCGGTCGTCTCTGTAGTAGGGGGTGGGGCACTTCTCCGGAATACCGGAGCGCCGCGAGGTCAGCAATAACCTGCCTGATTTTCTGGTCGTAAGGACGTCCGGCAACGCCGGCTTCCTGAGCACGGCGCATCTTGGAGGTGGCAATCATCTCCATAGCCCGGGTGATTTTAGCAGTACTCTGGACGCCCCGGATGCGCCGGCGGATGAGACGAATGTTAGCCATTTATACCTTCTATGTCATTCCCGCGAAGGCGGGAATCCAGAAATACAGACTGGAAAAATGCGCTGCTTTCTTATACACAACGCCCCATCTCTGTATCTCTTCCCCGCAGGGAAGAGAAATCACTTTTAAGAGGGCTGCGCCCTCTTAAACCTCCTGCTTTCCTTCATTATCTGCAGTGTGCATCAGAACCTGAAAAGGCAATCTCTAAAAATACTATTTTGTAATGTACGTCTGTTTGAATTCACGGATTGCTGATTTCAGCGCTTCTTCCGTGGTCTGGCTCAGGTCTTTTTCACGCGCGATGGCGGAGCCGATTTCAGGATGGGCGGTATCCATGAATTTATGCAAATTAGCTTCGAAGTCACGTATTTTATCAACCGCCACATCATCAAGATGTCCATTGATGGCAAGGTACAGAATTATAACCTGTTTTTCCATGGAAACCGGCACATATAGGGGTTGTTTCAGGACTTCGGTCATACGCTGACCACGGTCTAGCTGGGAACGAGTGGCTTTATCCAGTTCCGCCGTACCGAACTGTGCGAAGGCGGCAAGCTCCCGGTACTGAGCTAATTCCAGCCTCAACCGCCCTGCCACCTTACGCATGGCGCGAGTCTGGGCAGTGCTACCCACACGGGAGACGGATAGACCTACATTGAGTGCCGGTCGAATACCAGCATTGAAAAGGTCGGTTTCCATATACATCTGCCCGTCGGTAATGGAAATAACATTAGTTGGGATGTAAGCAGACAGGTCGCCCGCCTGCGTTTCAATAATTGGTAGAGCCGTCAGAGAACCACCGCCATATTTATCATCCAGCTTGGCGGCTCTTTCCAGCAGACGGCTGTGCAGATAAAAGACATCGCCGGGGTAGGCTTCTCTTCCTGGTGGTCGACGCAATAGGAGTGAAAGCTGGCGGTATGCCCAAGCGTGTTTGGAAAGGTCATCGTAAATCACCAGAGCATCTTTGCCCTGGTCCATAAATTCCTCGCCGATAGCACAACCGGCATAAGGCGCCAGATATTGCAGAGCCACAGAATCGGAAGCATTCGCAGCGACAACAATAGTATGTGCCATTGCACCATGAGATTCAAGAGTAGCGACAACACGGGCAACCTTAGAGGTCTTCTGCCCGATGGCAACATAAATACAGATTAAATCGCCGCCTTTCTGGTTGATGATGGTATCCAGAGTGATAGCGGTTTTTCCAGTGGAGCGGTCGCCGATAATCAATTCACGCTGACCGCGTCCAATGGGGATTAAGCTGTCAATTGCCTTAATACCGGTCTGTACCGGAACGTTTACTGACTTTCTCTTGGTGACATCCGGAGCCACTCTCTCCAGAGCACGCGTCTTTTCGATCTTGATGGGTCCTTTACCATCGAGGGGTCGTCCCAGCGGGTCGACCACACGCCCGATAAGCTCTGCGCCGACCGGCACCTCGGCAATTCTGCCGGTACAGCGGACTTCATCACCTTCTTTAATCCGGGCATAGTCGCCGAGAATAATAGCAGAGACACTGTCCTCTTCCAGGTTCATGGCAATACCCATAATATCGTGGGGGAACTGTAAAAGTTCACTGTATTTGGCGGAGGTCAGTCCGTGTATGCGGGCAATACCGTCACCGATTTCTTCCACCATGCCGACGTCATAGACCGACAGTTTAGTGCCGAATTCTTTAATTTCCTGTTTTAGCAGGGAAGCAATATCCCGTCCTTTTGTTGCCATTAGGCTTTCCCTCCCCTTTGCCGAGTACCTACTTTACCACTCCACCCAGTTCTTTTTTCAGTGCCGCCAATTTGGTACGAAGACTACCGTCGATGAGTTTATCACCCACCCGGATAACAATTCCCCCGATGATACTCGGGTCAACCTGTGTTTTAAGAATAATTGGCTTGCCTATAATTTCAGTAATACGTTGGGCAAGTTTCAACTGGTAGTCGCTATCGAGCGGGATGGCAGTGACTACTTCTGCGGTCTCTGCCCCTTCGATGCCACGATAACTATCCAACAACCGCTGGTATTCTTCCGCGATTTCACTTACCAGTGCCAGTTTGCTCCTCGCAGACAATAGAGCCACCAGCTTGAGAATCAGCGGGTTTGCATCACCCAGCCGCGGTGCGAGGTACTTCTCTTTCTCCGCCCATGGTATCTGCTGGTTCGCCAGCAAAGTGAAAAGAGCTTTATCTCCCAGGAGGCCATCTATTTTACGAAGGTCAGACTGCCACCGGGTCATTTCCTTATTCTGTTGAGCCATTCTAAAGATGGTGTGCGCATAGCGCCTGGCGTAGACACTGATGGTCATACTTACTCTCCCGGAACGCTTAAGTTTATTTCTTTGGTTTCAGGCTAGCGCTTTCTTCCAGCACTTTTTCAATAATCTGCTGATGTGCCTGTTTATCCAGCGACTTTTCAATCACTTTCTCTGCCGCAACAATCGTCAGGTCGGCAAATTCCTGGCGCAGTTCGCCAATGGCCTCATCACGTTCGCGCTGAATTTCCACCCGTGCTCGCTCGACAAGTGCCTGGGCTTCCTGTTTGGCTTCTTGTTGAGCGCGCTGTCTGGCTTCTTCACCGGTGCGGATAGCACGGGCAATTACTTCCTGCCCCTCTTTGCTGTTAGCTTCCAGACGTTTCTTGAAATCCTCTTCTGCTTTAACCGCCTGCTCTTTTACCTTGTCCGCCTCCGACAGGCTCTCTTTTATCTTGTTGCTCCGCTGGTCGAGCATGTTCATAAACGGTTTGTAGGCGAAAATGTAAAGAAGTGCCAGCAGGATAACGAAATTTACGATCTGTGCCAACAGAGTTGGCAAATTAATCCCAAGACCTTCCATATTTGATTCCCTCCTATACGGGAAGGTTATACATTATATGCTACAGGTACAAAAATGAGGATGATGGCAACTACCAGCGCATAGATGGCAACGGCTTCCGCCATGGCGATGGCAATCATCATATTGGTAAGGATGGCGCCCCTGGCTTCGGGGTTACGACCAAGCGCATTCATAGCGCCCATACCCAGAATGCCGATGCCGATACCGGGACCAATGGCACCCACACCCATTGAGATACCGGCAGCGAGTAGTCTCATAGTTTCAGCATCCATTATCTTTCCTCCTTCAGGTTTTCAAATGTTTTATCCAAACAGCAATGCTTGTTAATGTTCTTCCCCTTCGTGGGGTGTTGCGGCGATACTGGCAAACACCAGCGTCAGGAAGCCAAAGATTAATGCCTGAATAAGACCGAAAATGAGTTCAAGCCCGTGAGGTATGATAACCGGGGTTACGAAGAAAAGGAAGAGGAACATCAATACCAGTATTTCTCCGCCCAACATGTTTCCGAACAACCGGAATGTAAGACTGATAATACGGAAGAACTCGCTGATAAACTCGATGAGACTTACTACCCCATCGATGAGACCAAAGAACATATCACCAAGTCCACTCTTCACCTGCCCCCGGAAGAGTTTCCCGAAACCTTTGCCCAATCTGCCTACATTCATAAATTTCTTGAGATAATGAAAACCGCCTGATGTAATACCTATGGTTTCGATAAACACGAACGAGATGAGGGCTAACGCGAGCGGTGTGTTGATATCTGTATTTGCACCACGAAGAAGCGGCAGCTCATGACCTTCAGCTGTGTGCACCATAATCGAACCGAAACCTGGCAACAGACTTAACCAGCCATTAAAGAGAACGAACAGGATTATTGTAGTGATAATAGGGAAGAAGCGGCGGCCATTCTTTTCGCCGGCAGCTTCCTTGCAGAAGTTATAGAGCCACTCGAAAACAGACTCAACTAAGCTTTGAAACCGTGAAGGAATGAGTTTACTACGTTTCACTACTAGCAGAGAAATCAAAATCAGCAACAACATAGTTAACCAGGAGGTAATGAGACTATTAGTAACTGCAAAAGGACCGATATGGAAAATCTCTTCTGCGGGAAGGAGGACGTGGGGAGTAGGCACTGTTAGCCATTCCGGGGGTTTGATTCCTAAAAAGCCTTGCCCGATAGGTCCTAAGGCAAGACTTACTATAAAAAGAACCAAGACTGCAATGATGAAGATAAAAATACCTAGAGAAAAAGAACAACCGAGACACCCAATCTTCTTACCAGCCTTCTTCTCAGCTACCGGTTTTTGTTCTGACACTACTTGTTACCTTTATCCTTCCTGCTGTTCTCTATAAAGGGTTTAAGCATGTTATAGGTGCCGGTAATGGCTACCGCAATACCCAGAATCAGACCGATAATCAACCACAATGGGTCGGTGTTAAGTTTTGTGTCCAGCCAGCGACCGCCGACTATCCCCAGTATAATAGCACCGGCGATATAGAACCCTAAACCACTGAGACTTAAAGCCGCCAGCCAAGGCTTCACAACTTTAGAGCATACCAAATCCGCTGGGACTGTTCAATAGGCTTTTACGCCAAACTCAACCTTGTATTCTTTACGCAACCGAACTAGCTCACGCGTTCACGCCCGAAAAGCTGGGCAAAGTCACCGTCAAATTTTTTGAGGAAGCCATGCATATCGAGGATGTCATCTGCTGTCGGTGCGCGGGATTGATTAAACCGGGCGAACTCGGCTTCTGTCAGGTCGGAGACTATTTCTGCCTTTTCACGGCTGACGGTGACGGCAAGCAGGTAATAAGTATGACATGAGGAACAATAAGCGCTGATGAACCACAAACCATGATTATGTCCGATAACCTGAACATTACGCGTCACGTAGCTCTCTCCGCAACTACTGCACTTGACTGAGGTCATCAATCGCTTAATGACGCGCTCTTCCATGTGCCTCGTTTTCTTCCGCGACCGTAAGCGGGCTTATTGTGAACCAGGTTGTCTAGGATTTACGCTTATCAAAATCATCCAGGTCCATGGTATTGATGAAGTCATAAAAAGCGGAGGCTTTCTTCTTCATCTCCTCATCATTGACCCTATTGCCCTCAGGTTTCTTGGATTCTTCACTTTCGTCAGGAACAAGCTTTCCGGCTTCCTTGTCAAGCCAGATGCCAGCCCTCTCCAGTACGGATTCATCGGCAAAGATGGGCGCCGAAACACGGACGGCAAGAGCAATGGCATCGCTGGGACGGGAATCAATCTCCATCTGACTGCCATCGATGCTTATGAGGATTTTGGCAAAAAAGGTATCGTTCTTGAGGTCACTGACAATGATGGACTGAATCCTGCCACCGAAAGCATCGACAACCGATTGTAGGAGGTCATGGGTAAGAGGGCGCGGCACAGAGACTCCCTGAAGTTTGACGGCGATTGCATCGGCTTCGGCAGCGCCAATCCAGATGGGCAGGTAGCGATTGGTCTCCTTCTCCTTGAGAATCACGACACGCTGATAATTCATCAGGCTGACACGGATGCTGTCAACAACCATCTCTATCATGTGCAGGGACTCCTCTCCGTAAGCAACCCGATTAAAATTGTACTCCCAGTCAAACAGGACTGTCAACACTGGCAGTGACTCACCATATCAGTTTAAACGTCAAAAAATGCTTTCGTTTTCCCCTTTACCTCTACACACTAAAAAGAAAGAACCCAACCTGAATCCAGAGTCCGCCAATAGGAAGTGGGGATACGGTTTCAACCTCACCCTCTTTCCCTAGGGAATCCTATATTATGTGGTATCCTCAAAGACCTGGTGAAGCTGGTAAAGCCCGTCTCGATGACCGTAGAGGCTGAGTATAAGGAGCGGGGCGGTATCAAGGGTTATGCGGTAGCAAAGTATGAGAAGTCAAAACAAAGAAAAGGACAGTTTTTGTAGAAGGGCCTGCGATAGATGACAGGCACGGAGGCCTGTTACACCAGTGGTTTTCGCATAAATGGTCGGACAGGCGTCTCTGCCTATCTCGTTGTGAGAAGAAGGATCGGGGGCAGAAGTTATGAAGGTAAAGAAATATCAGGATGACGGACCAATTCAGGACTTAGCTAAACCATACGACAGAACAGTCGTGGTCATGTTTCATCAGGTTTTCGGAAACCCATGCTTCTTGGTTTGTCAGCAGTAAGTCTTGCAAAGTAACCTAGAATCGCGTCTAATTTAGTCAATAAGAATGGTTTATCTACATATTTTTCTTTGGTATAAATAGGCCGGCTTACTGTTTTACCATTATTGATTATGTGCATTGCTGTATCTACCGGTTGTACCTCAGAATCTGGGACGCGAAATTCAATTAGGTCTACCCCTGTTTTTTGTAGATTATCCAGCACATTATGATACTCGCGCACAAACGTCTCGGGAATTTTGATGTTAGGTATCTCACCGATGTTTTTACGAAGCGAAATGAGCGTAGCATAAGCTCTTGTGACTTTATCATTATTATCCTGTATCATATCTCCTCCGTTTTTACTTACTTCCCCATTCCCCTCTCCACCGCTTCCCTCAAATTGCTCACGGCAATGACTTCCGTACCCTTCGGCACGGGGCTGACTTTGCCACTAGCTTTAGGCACCAGACAGCGTGTGAAGCCCATCCGCGCCGCCTCTTTTACCCGACGGTCTACCTGTGCCACCGCCCGCAATTCCCCGCTCAGACCAATCTCTCCCACCGCTACCAGATGCGGGTCGATGGGCATATCCCGACAAGAGGAGGCAATCGCCAGGGCAATACCTAAATCTGCCGCCGGTTCATCAATCTTCAGACCGCCGGTGACATTGACCATGACATCCTGGTTGCCCAACTTCAAGCCGAGACGTTTGCTCAGTACTGCGATAATCATCAATAATCGGTTGAAATCGACCCCGTTAGCAGTGCGGCGTGGCATACCGAAGCTCGTGACATTAGTGAGCGCCTGGATTTCAACCAGCAAAGGACGAGAGCCTTCAATCACCGGCACTACCACCGAACCTACCGTCTCGCCTTCTCTCTGCGAAAGGAATGCCTTGGACGGGTTCTCGACCTCGATTAGCCCCTTCTCCTTCATCTCGAAGACACCAATCTCATTGGTTGAGCCGAAGCGGTTCTTGACACAACGGAGCAAGCGGTAGGCGCTGAACTGCTCACCCTCCAGGTATAGGACAACATCGACGATGTGCTCCAACAATTTGGGACCGGCGATATTGCCTTCCTTGGTCACATGACCGGTGATGAACACAGGCACGCCGGATGATTTCGCCCAGCGCATCAGTCTCTGCGCCGACTCTCTTACCTGAGTGACACTGCCCGGTGCGCCGTCGTCCTCAGGCACTTGGGTCGTCTGGATAGAGTCGATGATAAGCAAGCCGGGTTCCAGCGATTCAAGCTGGGCAAGAATAACCTCGATGTCAGTTTCCGCTAGCATATACAGACCATCGCCATTGATACCCAGTCGGTTCGCCCGCAGTTTGATTTGATTGGCGGTCTCTTCCCCGGAGACGTAGACGACATTGCCCCGCGTCCCTGCCGTGAGGGCGGCTACCTGTAAAAGGAGCGTCGACTTCCCGATGCCCGGTTCGCCGCCGATAAGCACCATGGAGCCGGGAACAATCCCCCCGCCGAGCACGCGGTTGAACTCGTCAATGGGTACGGGAAAGCGGTCGTGAGCTTGAATATTGACCTGTGATAACTCTTCTGGCTGGTTGAAAGTGCTACGCGGTCGGACGGATGATGGTTGTTCGATTTCTACCTGTTCGGTAAATTTGTGCCATTCGTGGCACTGGGGACATCGCCCGAGATTAAGGACACTTTTATATCCGCATTCGCAGACAAAGATGGTACGGGACGATGATTTTTCCATGCCAAGACTTTACTTGATTTTGCGTGATTGTGCAAGCAGAGCCTTTAACTAGGGTTTAGATATTAGGTATTTGTTTATTATCCCAGTGGAATAATCTTGGCGTCTATCTTGCCGTTTTTCAGGGTCAGCAAGCCTACTGTCCCCAGTTGAGGCATGTATTGGGGCATGGTAGGACTACCGGGATTGACAAGCAGGGTATTCTTGAATTGTTCTATTTCAGCGCTATGGGTATGCCCGAAAACTACCACATCCGGGGGAGTACCAACTTCTTCCTGGAAATGACGGTTATACATATTATAGAAATTCATCTCATAAGATGGGTCAATCTGACCGTAACGCGGTTTAACATGGATTACCCACAGACTGACACCTTCGTAAGATAGGGTTTGGCGTTGGGAAATGCGCCTATCATTGCCGATGTCTTCCTCAAGGTCATCATCACCACGCGCCGCCAGCACAGGCGCAATGGCTTCCAATTCATCTAAAACCCACGGAATCCAGATATCTCCGGCATGGAGTATCAGGTCAACGCCGCGCAGTTTTTCTTTAATCTGAGAAGGCCAGAACTGCTGAGGCCAGGCGATGTGTGAATCTGAAATCAATCCAATATGCATTGCTTATTTTATCTTGCCTTATTCTGCGGACATATGTCAAACAGACAGCAGTCTCGACACAACGGTTGCTTGCGGCACACCGTCTTTCCCAGCCGGACGAACAAGGCATGGTACTCATTGAACAATTGTGTGTCAGATGGCAGATTTCGCATAAAAAGTTGCTGGTAATCATCGTAAGCGCTCTTTCCTCGTGCCAGACCGAGTCGCATCAGAGTGCGGCGCGTATAGGCATCGATGACGAATACAGGCTTGTTTGCCGCGTAGAGCAGAATGGAATCGGCAGTTTCAGGTCCCACACCATGTACGGCGAGTAATTGTTTTCGCAATTCATCGGTCTCTGTGGCAAAAAGCCTTTCCAGATTATCATTGCCTGCACCCAGCCAATCGATCAGTGCCTTGAGCTTGCGCGTTTTAGCATTGTAATAGCCGCAGGGATGGATAAGCCGGGCGATTTCTTCAGCCGACTGTTGACGGAGAGCTTCTGGTGATAGGGCACCCGCGGATTTCAGATTATTGATGGCTTTTTCCACATTCTGCCAGGCAGTGGACTGCGTGAGAATTGCCCCGACCATCACTTCGAAGGGGGTTTCTCCGGGCCACCAGTGCTGTGGTCCATAGCAGTCAAAAAGGCGGCGGTAGATTTCCAGCAGGATGCTACTTTTCTTCACGGACAATCCAGTCGGGGGCAGTGGCATCTTTGGCGGAATCATAGTCGGGAATGTAGGGTTTGATATCAATCACCGGCGTGCCATCAATCGCATCCAGCCCCTGTACCCTCAGAATGTTAGCACGACGTTCCAGCAGACGGACGGTTGATTTGCCGATGGGATTGGGGCGGCGGGGTGTGCGCAAGGCGAAGATGCCCTGCTCCGGCACATCGGTCCTGCCCATAGGATGAGCCTTTAGTCGCTTCTTTTCAATGATTGCCTTATGCATCCAGTACAGAACAATGATATGGGAGAAGCCCTCCAGTCCATCAAGCGCCTCCGTCAGACTTGCATCTACCACTATCTCGGAGATGATTCCCTTGAGATTGAGACGTTCGGGTGTCGGCTCTTTTATCGGGCTTCTGACAAAGCCGATGGGGGTAAGAGTCATGGATGTAATTGCATCGCTCATATCGCCTTAATTCTACACTTTTATTGTGCTATGTGGCTATCTTAAGATAATATAAATCACAACAGAGATTAGATAATGTTTATATTTGGGTACGCAAGACCTGAAACCTTTGGAGTAAGTAATAATGAATGAATGGCAAGAATTTTTCGATAGCCATGCCTCAGTTTATGACCAGGAAATCTTCACAAAAAATACGGCAAATGAAATCGAATTCCTCGTGAAGGAGTTTAACTTGCCTGCGGGGGTATCTATCTTAGACATCGGGTGCGGTACCGGCAGACATAGCATTGGATTGGGCATAAGGGGATTCAGAGTCACAGGAATAGACATATCCCGAGAAATGCTCAATATCGCAGAAGTGGCAAAACGCAAGAATAACGTTGAAGTTGATTTTATTTGTATCGATGCGCAACACTATACGGCCACGAAAATGTACGATGGCGCTATTTGTTTATGTGAGGGGGCATTATGTTTACTCGGCTCCAAGGACGACCCTTTTGAGCACGATATAACAATTATGAGAAACATTAACAGGGCACTTAAGGCGGGCGCTAAGTTTATCCTCACGGTTAATAATGGGACACGCTATCTTCGTTTATACAATGATAAAGACATTACCGATGGAAAGTATGACTTGTTTTCTATGGTAGAGTCAAATGAAATGGACGTGAATACTCCCCGAGGGAAAAAGAAGATAAAGGTCAGAGAACGAGGCTATACTCCTCCAGAGTTGAGACAATGTTTGGAAATCGCTGGATTTCAGGTTGAATCTATCTTTGGCGGAACAGCGGGTTCTTGGAATAGACAAATACCCAAGCTGGATGAGTGGGAACTAATGGCAATTTCCCGAAAACGGCCAGTTACGGGATAGATAGGAGTTATGGAATCCGGTTTCTACCCAGTTTGATTATTGGCATTTCATTCTGAATGTGCTTTAATAGTGTAAGTTATGCGTGTCTCAAGGCTTGTCTCTAAGACCCAGCGGGAAATACCCGCCGAAGCGGATACCATCAGTCATCAGCTTCTTCTGCGTACCGGTATGGTCAGTCAGGTTGCCGCCGGCGTCTATGCCTATCTGCCCCTCGCCTGGCGTTCACTTAAGAAGATCGAGGAAATCATCCGCGACGAGATGAATAAAGCCGGCGGACAGGAAATCACCATGCCTGTGCTTCAGCCGATTGAATTGTGGCAGAGAAGCGGCAGGGACCAGGCAATGGGTAAGACTCTCTTTACACTGAATGATCGTCGCGACCGCAAACTCGCTCTGGGTCCCACTCATGAAGAGGTAGTCACCGACATCGTGGCGCATAATGTCCAGAGCTACCGCGACCTACCATTACTGGTATATCAAATAAGTGTTAAATTACGTGATGAACCACGACCCCGGGGCGGTCTTATCCGTGTCCGTGAATTTGATATGTTCGACCTCTACAGCTTCGATGTCGACGAGGTAGGGCTGGATATCAGCTACGACAAGATGCTTCAGGCTTACAAAAATGTTTACGCTCGCTGTGGCTTGACTGCTATCCTGGTTGAAGCGGATAGCGGCGCTATCGGCGGTAAGGTTTCGCACGAGTTCATGCTCGTCACCGAAAGCGGTGAAGACACGGTCATCTCCTGTCCCAAATGCGGCTACACCGCTAACGCCGAAAAAGCTACTTTTACCAAAGGCACGATGAAAAAAGAAAAACCTCTACCCATGGAGCAAATTACTACACCCGGCATGGCTACTATCGAACAAGTTGCCAGCTTCGTGAAAGTGCCTACCAACCAGACCCTCAAGGCGGTTTTCTATATTGCTGACGGTGAATTCATTTTTGTCGTTATCCGCGGCGATTTGCCCGTCAATGAAGTCAAACTGAAAAACACTCTCAAGGTAAAAGACCTACGCATGGCAACTGAAGCCGAGGTTATAGAGAAAGGGCTTGTCCCTGGCTCGGCATCACCCCTCGGTGTCAAAGGTATTAAAATTATTGCAGACGATTCTGTCACTTCCGGCACGAATTTCGTTGCTGGTGGGAACAAGCCGGACACCCATATTAAGAACGTCAATTACCCGCGCGATTTTAAAGCGGACATCGTCACCGATATTGCACTAGCCCGCGCCGGGGATACTTGCACGAACTGTGGGGGCATCTTCAAAGCCGTAAACGGTATTGAAGTCGGGCATATCTTCAAGCTCGGCACGTTTTATAGCCAGCTCCAGGGCGCTAGCTTCATCGATGCCAGCGGTGTCTCCAAACCTATTATTATGGGGTGCTACGGCATTGGGTTGGGGAGACTGCTCGCCGCCGCCATTGAACAGCACCACGACGACAAAGGCATTATCTGGCCCATGCCGATTGCACCATATCAAGTCTATCTCTGCCCACTCTATCGCGACGGTACAAAAGTTGAAGAAGTGGCTGAAAAACTCTACGACGATTTGCAGAAGGAAGGCATTGAAGTGCTCTTTGACGACCGTAAAGAATCGCCCGGTGTGAAGTTCAACGATGCCGACCTGCTCGGTATCCCCCTCAGGGTTACTATCAGCCCGCGCACACTTGAAAAAGAGAGCGCCGAGGTCAAGTGGCGGTCGGAGAAAGAGGTGAAGCTCATCCCACTTAAAGGTCTGGCTGCTACTCTGAGGCAGACGATTGCCGGTAAAATGGGGGCATAATGCTCATCGACCTCCATACCCATACTTCACCCAATTCGGACGACAGCTTTCTCTCACCCACCGAGCTTGTTGTAAACGCGAAAAGAGCCGGACTCGATGGCGTCTGCCTCACAGACCATGACTGGTACTGGAACCACGAAGCCGTGGCATGGCTGGAACGCGTGCATGATTTCCTGGTCATTCCCGGCGTGGAGACAAACACAGAAGATGGCCATATCCTTGCTTTCGGCATCGATGAATTCAAGTTCGGGATGCATCGTATCTCATTCCTGCGGCAGATGGTAGATGAGAAGGGCGGATTTATGATTCTGGCACACCCCTTCCGCCGTCATTTCTACAGCAGTGATGACATCGATGAATCGGTGGATAGATTCTTCCAAAACCCGCTTTTCCAGTATGTCGACACCATTGAGATATTGAATGGTAAGGGTACGGAACGGCAGAACAGTTTTTCGCAGGCGCTGGGCAAACGTCTGGGCTGGCAGGGGATTGGCGGTAGTGACGCCCACGAATTGAAGGAAATACCCTCCTGTGCGACGTACTTCGAGAGAAAAATCAGAAATCTGGAAGAGATGATTCAGGAGCTTAAGGCAGGTAGATACAAACCAGTGGACCTCAGGATAAAAACCCAGTAACCTGTCATTGCGAGCCGCAGGCGTGGCAATCTGACATCGCAATGTCATTCCCGCGCAGGCGGGAATCCATATAAAACTACAATCTGGATTCCAGTTCAAGTCCCTCCCGATTTCATCGGGATTCGGGATGGCGATAGAATCGCTCACATGGAATGACAATTTTTATTGATAGGCTATCATTTGAATTCCTCGCTCTACTTTGAGACAATCTATCTCAATTAAGGTGGAATTGTAATGAATTTAAACATCAGTAAAGCGCTCTATTTTGCAGATAGAACCGAATGGCGGAAGTGGCTTGTGCGAAACCATGCGAAAGAGAAAGAAGCATTGCTCATCCATTACCGGAAGGACAGCGGGAAGACGGGATTGGACCATTTTGACGCTGTCGAAGAAGCACTCTGTTTCGGGTGGATAGACAGCATCCTTAAGCGCGTGGACGATGAGCGATTCGTGCTGAAATACACGCCCCGCAAAGCCAACAGCATCTGGTCGAAGATTAACCGGGACAAGGCGGAACAACTGATAGAAGCCGGGAAAATGACAAAAGCCGGACTATTGAAAATAGAAGAAGCGAAGCAGAACGGCAACTGGGATAACGCCTATACGAGCCTGATAAAAGACACATTGCCCGACGACCTGAAACAGGCACTAATGAATAACAAAAAAGCCTGGTGGAATTTTCAAAAATTTGCCGCTACTTACCGGAATATGTACATCGGCTGGGTGAATGGCGCCAGAACAGTAGCCACCAGACGGAAACGCATCGCAGAAGTTGTCTACCGTTCCGAGAGGAAGATAAAGCCCGGGATAGATACGACTTATTATTCGCAAAAATAGGCGCTGAGGATAGTTTTTGAAGCCTTGTCGTTAAGTTTTATTACTTTCTTCCTGATTTGTAAACATAGAAAAGCAGATTGACACTTTATCTTTATAAAGTGCACAACCAGTGTGAAATAGATGCAATCTGATTCTCGTCATTAAGATTAGCGGCATTACTGAGTGTTCCATTCTTCAACTGGCTCCAAATCTCGTCAGCCATCTTTTTCTCGACTGCTGCCCCAACGAAGAAGTTGAGAGGAGAGTGTCCAGAATTCTCGAAGGCATTTAGTATCCGCTCAAGAGCAGTCCGTGCAGTTTTCCAGTGCTCATCCGCTCCAGCTGGGTCTATCCCACCTTTCAACTCACCAAGAGCTATGTAGGACTCTGATAGAGCATACTTACTTGCCTCCAGTTTTTCAGGAGCAACATTGAATAAACACAAATCCACATTATTCTTGACTAAAGGGACTGTCAGATTATAGATGATGGTTCGATTCCGCTTACCATTTCGCCAAGTAATTCCCCGTAGTGATAACTCAATTTCGGAGTCATCATTCGTCATAACTATCCACCTTCTGGTTTTAGTATCTTGCCATTGATACGCGATACCGGCTATTTTCAAACAAGAAAGTATAGCGCGAGTTAGCTTTCGCTGAGCAAGAGCACCACCTATGTTGCGCATAGAACCACCAAGTGCATCACCGCGTGTCAATAAGAATCGGAAAACCAACTCCTCAACAAACTTATCGCCAGCAGGGTCGAGGAAATTTTTAATAAGCCCTCCGATTGCCGTCGCCTTATCTTCAGGCAACAGATGAGTAAGCGCTTTATCAGAAAGACCCGCTGCTGTTAAGAGACCAGCTTCGATGTTCTTAATTTTAATTAAGTCTGTGGACATTTTGGCGTGAGATGCTGCTTCCTGTAGTGCCCTTGCCTCGGTGACCATAGGTGTAGCACGTCTGTTTTTTTCAAGCGCAAGTGATACAAACCCAGCACGGGTAGCTTCATAGGTAGTTACCAAATCGTTGCTAGATTTTAGGTGTCTACGATAAGCGAGCTTTTGCACTAGGCTTTCCTCCATACGTAAATGCATTTCCGTAATTCCTCACGTCCATGCTCACCCATTTGCTGGCTACTATTGCCCTTTCCATTGGGTAATACCAAAATATTTTCTGTTTGGAAACCTAGTTTTTCAGCGAGCGATGAAAGTATCATATCAACGGAGATACTAACACCTGCGTATCTAACATTGTCGTTTACCATAAAGAGTAGAGCACCTTGTTTCAAAATCCGTGCACACTCCAGAATTACACAAGCCATCTCATTAAAATAACCCCTCACCATTCGTGGAATACCGTTGTTATTTAAAAGCCCCTTCGTTTTTTGGTTGTCAAGGTAAAGTAGGATGGACTGTAAAAGGATTTGCTGGTTAGTAGCCTCTATTGCAGATGCCCACCGCTGATTAAGAGTCAGCAGGTCTTTCGCACGATTCTCTACGGTGCAACTTAGCATTTCTTGACGTAGATTTGCCAATTCTTTCTCATCTATACCTAACAATGCCAATTCTAAAGCATATGTTCGGGTATAGTCATATCGATTGCAGTAGGGAGGCGAAGTAATTATTGAATCATATGTACTATCTGCTATGGTGGGGAGCACTTCAAGACAAGAACCGATGTAGAGTCGAATTTTCCCCTGAGAAGTTGACGTGGGGAAAAAGCTGGCTTGTTTGCTCACAGGCCTCAAGTCTTGTATTATCTCACCTATCTTTTCTGATATTGCCCTATTGAAATTCAGTATTTCACCTTTATTAAATGGTTTGTTACCCTGCTTACGCCCAGAACGATAATCCCACCTGAGATATTGTCCATCTTTTCGTGTGTAGCTTATTGACTCTAAAACACATAATAAGGCAAAACGCAAGACCGATTGTACATTGCTATTCTCTTGCTGGCTTGCACCTAAGAATCTTTCTATGGATTCCTTGGTGGTCTCAGGATATGCACCTTTGGTAATTCTTAGCTCTGACAGTGTGCTCCGCTTTTCTGTGTGTTCCCAGACATGGGAGGTTGTCCATCGCCGTAAAGTTTGCAAATCGTCAATCGTAAGGTCATTTTCTATTAATCGCTTCGTCCCTATAATTTGTTGACCTATTGGAAGGAGTTCAATTCCATCGGTATCTATACCCATCTCACTTGCTGCAAATAATGTAGTCCCGCTACCAGCAAATGGGTCAAGTATTTTACCCTTGCTCACTCCATAGGTCTGAAGCAGATGTTCGACTAGAGCAGCAGAAAAGGCCTCTTTGTACTTATACCAGCGATAAATAGGTCTAGTTTTATTTGCCTGAAAACTGACCAGGGGTCGGGTCAATGACGACTTGACCGAGAATTTATCCCTGAAATATTGTCCTAGTTCTTCATCAAGTCGTGTAATATCATACAGTGATACGTTTTTAGCAGGTACAGTAGATATGAGAGCCAAATCAGCCACAGTTAGGACACTCTCGCCAGTAATTTTTCAAGTAAAGTATACTACAACAAGAATTATGTTACTAGGGCTGCAAATCACAGTTGAGGCAGGCTAAATTAACTTCTGAGCACTGCACCCACGTCTGCCGCTAACCGTTTGAGAATCTGTTGTTGTACCTTGTTGACTTCTTCATCGGTCAGGGTACGGTTGGGCGATTGATAGGTCAGGCGGTAAGCCAAGGATTTCTTGCCTGCAGGTACCTGCTCGCCGACATAGACATCAAAAAGGGCAACATCAGTAACCAGCGAAACCGCCCGGATAATGTCTACTATCTTCTGGTGGGGCACGCCAATATCAACCACCAGCGCAATGTCACGTACGGTCGTCGGGAACTTCGGGATGGGAGTGTACATTCTGTGTCCGATAAATGGCAACAACAATGGCAAATTAAACTCGAACAGGTAAACGCTGCCTGGTAGCTCAAAATGCCCCGCCACAGCCGGATGCAGTTCTCCGACCACACCGACCTGTTTCCCTTCGACGACAAGCGCCGCTTGATGAACCGGATGCAGACTCTCGTCTGTAGACTTTTCAAATTTTGCTATGACGCTAATTTGCTTGAGTAAACCTTCCACAACACCTTTAGCATCAAAGAAGTCTACTTCTTCACTCTCACCTTGCCACGAGCGTTCACCACGCCGCCCGGCGATGATGCCACAGAGCATATCCGGCTCCTCCGGCAAGCTTGCCTCTTTTGGCAGGTAGACCTTGCCCACCTCAAAGAGCCGCAAACCATCATCGAGAAACGCCTTATTCCCTACCAGCGCCGCAAGTAGATTGGCACGTAGGGTGGGACGGAGGTATTCCTGCTCAGACGTCATCGGATTGGCAATATGCACCGGCAGTGGTTCCGGTTTGCGCGATTGCGCCGTTAGTTTGGTTAGTACATCCAGACTGATGAGAGAATATGAAACAATCTCCTGAAAACCATACCCGACCATTGCGCTACGTGCCTGCCGCTTCAGTCCAGTGATTGGTTCTGGATTCTGTTTGGGGATTGGTTGCGCTAATAGCGTGGTTGGAATCTTCTCATAGCCACGAATACGCGCCACTTCTTCAATCACATCCACGGGGATATTAATGTCGCTCCGCCAGTACGGCGCTTTAGCTACTATGCTCGATGTTGACGGGTTCGGCTGGCACTCAAATCCGAGCGCCGTCAGTGTCTGTGTCATCTCATTGACACTGAACTCGACACCGAGCACTCTTTTTACTTCGGTAGTGGTGAGCCGGATAGGTTTCCGCTCAATCTTGCCGGGATAGACGTCGATGATACCCTTCGCCGCCTTGCCGCCTCCAAGTTCAACAATCAATTGCGTTGCCCGCTTCAGCGCCATGATGGTGATGTCAGCGCTCAAACTGCGCTCAAATCGCACACATGCCTCACTGGGCATGCCCAGTGTCCGACCTGTGTAGTGGACACTCGCCGGATTGAAACTTGCCGACTCCAGCAGAATGGAGGTGGTATTCTCCGAAATCTCACTGTTTACGCCGCCCATGATGCCGGCGACTGCCACTGCTCTCTCTTTATCGGCGATAACGAGCATATCGCGTGATAGCTCACGGTCAACGCCGTCGAGGCTGGTAATCTTCTCACCACGACGGGCGCGTCGCACCACAATTCCCTTGCCCATCAACTTGGCGAAATCAAATGAGTGAAGCGGTTGTCCCCACTCCAGCATGACGAAGTTGGTAATGTCAACGATGTTATTAATGGGGCGCATCCCGTAGGAAACCAGATACTTCTTCATCCATTCCGGCGATTCGGCAATCTTAACACCGGTAATAAGGCTGGCACAATAGCGGGGACACAGGTCGGCATCAAGTATTTCCACGGTGACATCCTGAGTAATCGGTGCGCCGGTTTCAGGGTAGGCAAGGTCGGGTAGCCGTAAAGGTGCTCCGGTCAGCGCCGCCACTTCCCGCGCCAGTCCGATGATGGAGAGACAATCGGGGCGGTTCGGCGTCACTTCCAAATTGAAAATCACGTCCCCGAGGTATTCAGCAAGGGAATTTCCGACAGGCGCATCCGGGGGCAGGATGAGAATCCCCTCGTGGTTTTCGGAAATGCCCAGCTCTTTTTCCGAACAAGCCATGCCTTTGGAAACAACCCCGCGTATTTTCGCGGATTTCAGTTTCTCCGGCTGGTTGGTGTTCGGGTTGATAAGATGAGAACCAACAGGAGCATAAGCAATCTTAGCATTCACAGCGACATTGGGTGCACCGCAGACTACGGTCTCTTTAACTGTACCGGTATCAATATCGAGCAGAGTCAGGCGGTCGGCATTAGGGTGTTTATTGACCGCAAGTATTTGCCCGATAACGATGCTTTCCCACGCGCCACCAATGACCTGCGAGCCTTTGACTTCAATGCCCGCCATCGTCAACCGGTCAGCGACGTCTGCTGCCGGGAGATTAACATCAACATATTGTTTGAGCCAGTTGTATGAGACTTTCATCTTAAAACTGCTTCAAGAATCTTAAATCATTACCAAAGAACAACCGTATATCATCAATGCCGTAGCGCAACATAGGAATACGGTCAACACCGATACCAAACGCGAAGCTGCTAAATTCATTCGGGTCGATACCACCACGTTCCAGTACCTTGGGATGGGTCATGCCAGCACCGGCAATCTCAATCCAGCCGGAACTGCCGCAAAGACGGCACCCGCTCCCATGACAGACGGCACATTCCACAGCTACTTCGACACCGGGCTCTACGAACGGAAAGAAATCACAGCGGAATCGCACCCTCCTGTCTTCTCCATAGAAACGGCGGGCGAATTCATAAAAGACACCTTTAAGGTCTGCCATGGTGATACCCTTATCAACCGCCAGACCGTCGATATGATGAAATGCCGAGAGATGGGTAGCATCGGTGGCTTCATAACGGTAGACCCAACCTGGCTCAATAACACGAATGGGTGGTTTCATTGTCTCAATAACACGAGCCGTCACAGCTGTAGTTTGTGTGCGTAGAAGCATCGGACGTTCACCGCGTTCGTTCTCATAATCAAGCCAGAAGGTAGACACAGTATCTCGCGATGGATGTTCGGCGGGAATATTAAGTGCCTCAAAGTTGTAATAGTTGAGCTCCGCATCGTTGCTTTCCACGATCTGGAATCCCAGTGATAGAAAGACATCGCACATCTCATCGATAGTGGCCGTTATAGGATGGAGGCGACCGATAGGAGAAGGGCGACCGGGTAGAGTAATATCGCTAAGCGCCGCAAGCGCGTCGTCTGTGCGCAGTAATGATTGATGTGAGTCAGCTTTCAAGATGCTGTTCTTATTTTCGTAAACCGATTCCAGTTCACCCTTGATGCGGTTTCCGAGCGCTCCTGCGGCTTTCCGTTCTTCTATGGGCAATTCCGCCAGACCGCGTAGCATACCGGTTAGTTCGCTTTTTCTGCCCAAATAACGGATACGCCATTGTTCAAGAGCGGGGAGTTCTTTAATGGCGTCCAGTTCGCGGAGTGCGTTTTGTTTCAGTTCTTCAAGTCGCTGTATCATGGGAAAAACTGCATGGGGACGATTTTTCAGGCTACGACTGCTTCTTCGCTATGGTAGCGAGTTCGGTAAATGCGCCGGGTTCTTTAACCGCCATATCGGCGAGTACCTTGCGATTGATTTCAACGCCGGCTTTTTTCAAGCCATTAATAAGCTGACCGTAGGTGATTCCCTCGGCACGGCTCGCGGCGCTGACACGGGTAATCCACAATTGACGCATATCGCCCTTACGTTCGCGACGATGCGCGTAGGAATAGCTTAACGCCTTGACCATGGATTCCTTGGCGCGCTTGACCAGCTTGTGGCGTGTGGCGCGATGTCCCTTGGTTAGCGCCTGAATTGACTTATGTCTTTGACGGGTGGTGACCCCTCTTTTAACTCGTGGCAACTTCCCCTCCTAAATATCGGGTGCCTCATCCCGGGATATTATTTAACATCATAGGGTATGAGTCGGCTTAGCTTTTGCCGGTCGACAGGACTAATGGGCACTTTCCCATCGTATTGACGCTTAACCCGCGCCGGTTTATTCCGCCGCAAGTGGCTACTGCCGCCCTTCATTCGCATTATCTTACCGCTCCCGGTAACGTGGAAGCGGGCTTTGGCACCCTTATGAGTCTTTAGCTTTGGCATCCTGTGGCACTTCCTTTGGTTTCGATTTTACCGTCAGGGGCTGATTCAGTATAATAAACATCCTCCGCCCTTCCATAACTGCGTTTTTCTCAACAACCGCCGCTGGTCCCAGCGTCTGAATGACCTTCTGTAAGAGCTTCCAGCCGAGGTCGGCATGGGTAATTTCACGCCCACGGAACATCACCGTGACTTTGACCTTATCGCCATCAGCGAGCAATTGTTTGACGGAACGGACTTTGAATTCGAGGTCGTGTTCCCCAATCTTGGGTCTCAGCCGGATTTCACGGAGAGCGATAACCTTCTGCGCTTTCCGGGACTGCCGCTCTTTCTTGGTCTGTTCGTACTTATATTTGCCGTAATCAAGCAACCGGCAGACCGGGGGTATCGCTGTCGGTGCAACCTCAACCAGGTCAAGATTATTCTTTCTGGCTAATTCTATTGCCTGGGCAATGGGCAAAATGCCTAATTGCTCGCCCTTGTCCCCCACGACACGGACTTCAGAAACTCGTATCTGGTTATTGATGCGAAGTTGTTTAAATATGTGCTAAAACTCCTCCCTTGCTATTGTGTGGATTACATTGACCACTATAATATATTCAGACCGTAAGAATCAAGTTGGACGTGCAATTTGCATATTGCACGTGACATTCTGAGCACTTCATTATCACTCAGTATAAACTCCGCGAAGAATCTCTCGTTAGTGGGAGACCCTTCACGGAGTTTACCATGAGTAATGCCGAATGGTTCAGGGTGATATTCTGGCAAGTTATAAGTATCACAACCTCAGCTCGTTCACTCTCTCGGCAATCACCTGCTTGATTTTCGACTTAAATTCGCCAAGTGATAGCGGCGGTAGTTGCTCGCCGGTGCGGAGCCTGACCGAAACCGTGCCGGTCTCCGCTTCTTTGTTCCCGACCACAAGCATATAGGGGATTTTCTCCAGTTGCGCCTCGCGGATTTTCTGATTCATGCGTTCATTCCGGTCGTCCACCTGTACCCGGATGTCGTTTTCCTTCAGTTCGGCTTCTACTTTACGGGCGTAATCCAGATGCTGGTCGGATATCGGAATAATCATCGCCTGAACAGGAGACAACCAGACCGGGAACGCGCCGGCATACCGTTCAATCAGGAAAGCCATCGTTCTTTCGATGGCGCCGATTGAAGAACGGTGGATGACAATCGGTTCCTTTTCTTTGCCATCCTTATTGATATAGGTCAGTTGAAAACGTTTCGGCGCTACGAAGTCATACTGAACGGTAAAGACTGTGTCTTCCTTGCCGGCGAAATTCTTCATCTGAATATCGATTTTGGGACCGTAAAAAGCGGCTTCGTTAGCGGCCTCAAAGAAATTAGCCGTCCGCTGCAATAACACTTGGCGTAGTACATCTTCGGCATAGTCCCATGCCGCATCATCCTTATAGTATTTCTTCTCGTCCTTCCGGTCACCCAAGGACAAGCGGTACCGCCTACCGGTATTTAAGCCCAGAACGTTCGCTGCGTATTCTATCAGGTCGAGAGCTTGCATTATCTCGTCAACCGCTTGTTCCGGTCGGCAAATAATATGGGCATCAGCCAGACAGAAACTACGCACCCTTGTTAATCCGGTCAACTCTCCTGATTTTTCGTACCGGAACTGTTTTGCCAGCTCCGCAATTCTAAAAGGCAGCTCCTTGTAAGACCTCGGCTTGCTGGCATAGTACTGGTAGTGGTGTGGGCAAGTCATAGGGCGAAGCATCAGCTCATCCTCGTCCACTTTCATTACCGGGTACATGGTATCCTTATAATACGGATAGTGGCCAGACGTCTTGTAAAGCTCGACCTTTGCTAGGTCAGGTGTATAAACGTGCTTGTACCCTCTTTTAATTTCCTCATCGACGACAAAGCGTTCCAGAATTCTTCTGATGACGGAGCCTTTTTCTGTGAAAATAGGAAGACCTTTGCCAATTAAATCCGTAAATACAAACAGGTCAAGGTCTTTGCCTATTTTGCGATGGTCTCTCTTTTTTATCTCTTCCAGCGTAATTAAGTATTCATCCAACTCTTTCCGAGTTTTAAAAGCGATAGCGTAAATCCTTTGTAGCATCGGGCGCTTTTCACTACCACGCCAGTACGCGCCGGCGATACTCATCAATTTAAATACCTTGATTTCTCCGGTGGACTTAACGTGCGGACCGCGGCACATATCGGTAAAGTTACCCTGCCGGTATACCGTCACTTTTTCTTCCGGTAGTTCGTCAATCAGTTCCAGCTTATAGGGTTGACCGGCAAAGATACGGCGCGCCTCTTCTTTGGTGACCAGCTCGCGGGTGAAGGGCAGGTTCGCTTTCACAATTTCCTGCATCTTCGCCTCAATGATGGGCAGGTCTTCGGGCGTTAGTGAGCGTGGCAGGTCGAAATCATAGTAGAAGCCATCTTCAATAGTAGGCCCGATACCGAATTTAGCATCGTGGAACATCGACTTAACAGCCTCCGCCATAACGTGCGCCGTCGAGTGACGCATGGTGTCCAGTTTTACATCGATTGCTTTTTCGTCTTTACTGTCTGCCATATTCTTACCCTGCACGAAAGAAAACCTCCCGCCCACCCGGGAACGAGAGGCTTGATGTTATCATTATAGCAAGCGTGCGTGGTGAGTGCAATCGCAGTGTTTCAGCTTAAGGCGGTGCATGATTTGCTTCTGATGAGAGCTGTTCCTGAACGAAACGATGGTATAAATAACTCATGTCGTAGCAATAAACCAGTCGTCCTTCGTTCTTCATATCATCGATGATTTGGAATCTTTGTCTCTTTTTTTCTTCCGGCATCATATCATTGATAGTGATAAATGTGACACCTGCGATTTGTTTATGCAGTTCTCTTGCTTTATTGACACTCTGTAGCAGGTGATTTCCGGTCTGACAAACGGTGTCGAGAAGAATGTACCTTGCTCCGGGAGGCTGAGGAGGCTGAAACTGAAGGGTCTGATTATCTAGAGCAACGACATTTTTCCGTAGTTCCCAAGCTAAAAAAGCGCTAAGAGGTAAAGCAGATGCGCTTATCGAGCAAATGGTGTCGAATTGCCATTCCATCATTTGTGTTACCTGTGCAAACCACTTTGCTATAGTCGCCATAACCACAGGTTGACACATGAGTCCAAAAGCATTCCAGACAAGCTCCCTGCGAGTGCGTGCATCATATATCACAACTGACGCTGGATGTTTGAGCTCGCCATATTTCTCATCAGAGCGACGGGTATTAAAACATCGTGCTGCCGTGTCCCTGAATTCTGCCCAGCTTACACACAAGCCACTCCATTCAAACATCCTGTCACGGAATGCCAGCATATCTCTGGTTACTGCCGGGTCCTGTTTACCGGTCAAGCCATCCCTGAGTTTGCGGATGCAGGCTCTTAGGTCCCTCTCCAAAAGTTTAAGGAGTCTCATCGAATCACCGGTTAGCATGGTAACGAACAGGTCAGACTCAAGCAGTTCGTTGGCATAAGTGCTAATTTCCTTCGTCATTCCAGACCAGTATTGATAGGGATGTGGTAACGGTGCCAATGCCATGCTCAGGCTATCAAGCTCGGATGCGAGGTTTTTTATGGCTTGTTCTACCTTGTAACGAGTGAATGTATCGGGTAATTGTCCTATGTAACGTCCAAGCAGTATATAGGCGAATTCTCTACCGGTTTTATCACGACTGGCAATCCTCTCCTGATACCTAGCAAAATCTGCTTCGTCAATTAAGTATTTACCGCGGGGGTTATGGCGAGGTATAGCCTTCAATTCGCCCGACTTCACCAGGTTCAATACATGCGATTTGCTATAGGAAAGTGCGCTTGCGATTTCGCTGATGGTTAGTGCCATCAATACCCTCCTTGACGTATTGGGAAGGAATGGTCGGTGTGTCTAGTATTTCAGGGCGGGCAGAAGATTTCTACGCAAAGCAGGGAGGTTCTCACATAATACCACGATAGAATAGCGATTTCTAGTAAATCGAACGTATCCAATTCGTAATATACACGTTTTTTATGCGAAGAATACGCACATTACGCACGATGTCTATTGATTGAATATGAGACATGGCACAGAATATCTACATTTAAGGCAGGAGGTCGTAGGTGAAAACAACAATTAGCGTTATCAAGGCAGATGTCGGCGGTTATGTCGGTCACACAGATGTTCACCCCGAACTGCTCGTCAAGGCTGGCGACTGTTTGGCTGAAGCTAAAAGTGCTGGATTGTTAGTCGATTACCGTGTTACGAAATGTGGGGATGACCTGGAACTGATTATGACTCACCAGCAATCTCCGAACAATGAGAAAGTGCATAAGCTTGCATGGGATACATTTCTTGCATGTACAGAAATTGCAAAGAAGTTGGGACTCTACGGAGCAGGGCAGGACCTTCTGGCAGACGCGTTCTCAGGAAATATCAGAGGAATGGGTCCCGGAGTCGCCGAGATGGAATTCGAGGAACGTACGGCTGAGACTGTCATCATCTTCATGGCAGATAAAGCGTCTTCAGGTGCATGGAATTTGCCGTTGTACAAAATATTCGCAGATCCGTTCAATACCGTTGGTTTGGTGATTGCCGATAGCATGCACTGCGGATTTTCCTTTGAGGTGCACGATGTAAGGGCACACAAAAAGATGACTTTTAATGTTCCTGAAGACATCTATGATTTGCTAATTCTCATCGGGGCTCCTTCGCACTTCATGGTCAAAGCGGTCTATCATCGCGGAACACAAGACATTGCGGCTGTGTCTTCTACCGAGCGCCTGACTCATATTGCCGGACACTATGTGGGTAAAGACGACCCGGTATGCATCGTACGAGCCCATGGTCATTTCCCAGCCGTTGGCGAAATATTGGAACCGTTCGCCATACCATTTATGGTTGAAGGCTGGATGCGGGGTTCTCATCACGGTCCGTTAATGCCGGTCGCTATCGAAGACAGTACCCCATCCCGTTTTGACGGACCGCCTAGGGTTATTGCGGCTGGCTTCCAGATGACCGAGGGAAAGTTGATAGGACCACGCGACATGTTAGCCGATAAATCCTTTGATAATGCTCGGCAACAAGCTAACATCGTTGCTAATTTTCTTCGCACTCATGGTCCATTCGAACCGCATAGACTACCTTTAGAGAACATGGAGTATTCGCCTATTTCACAGGCTATGCAAAAACTAGAAGGTAGGTTTTTTGACCTGTAATCGCACGCGTAGTGTTTGACAATGAATCACGTTTATGTTACCTTTGAAAAAGAGTGAATATGATAGACGCCTCTCAAAAGTATTACTGGTATTACTACTACTTTACAGGGCACGAAGGTGCGCTTGAGGGGCATTAACATGTGCAAATCAAATAAATAAATCGGCAGTAATCGGAAATTCTGGAGAACCCTCTCAAGCAGAGGGTTCTTTCATTTTAAACGACTAAACCAGATAGGAGAACAAAGATGATTATCATGAAGAGCGATGCCACTACAAAGCAAATCAATCACGTTATCAAGGAGATTGAGAAATACGGCTTACGTGCCGATGTCTCCCGGGGCGAGTACCGCACCGTTATCGGGCTCATCGGGGACGAGCGTAAAGTTCCCTTCGACCACTTTGCCGTTTTGCCCGGGGTCAAGGAGGCAAGGATGGTTGAGACGCCTTATAAACTAATCACCCGTGAATACGCTAAACTGACGGGGGAACAGAGCGAACACCGTATTATAAAAGTAGGCGATGTTGAAATCGGCGGAGACCAGCCGGTTTTCATCGCCGGACCCTGTGCCGTCGAAAGCAAGGCACAGTTGTTCACCATCGCCGAAGGAGTAAAGAAAGCAGGCGCTCACATTCTACGCGGCGGCATTTTCAAACCCCGCACCTCTGTCCACTCCTTCCAGGGATTAGGTGGCGCCGGGGAAGATGAAGCCAGAGAAGCGCTGGAATGGCTCCGGGAAGCGGGCGACCGCTACGAGATGCCTGTTGTGACGGAAATCAGGGGGGAGGGGCAAGTCGACCTGGTGGCGAAATACGCGGACATTATTCAGATTGGCGCGCGGAACATGTATGACCAGGACCTGCTCATCAAGGTTGCCCGAAAGAAGAAACCCATCCTTTACAAACGGCATTTCGGAGCCGGGATTGAAGAGTTCCTTTCCTTCACCGAATATATGGTCGCCGAAGACAATAAAGATATAATTTTGTGTGAACGGGGTATCTTGCCTCTTGGTAAGGGGAAAAGTTATACTAGATACACCCTCGACCTTTCGGCAGTACCGGTTTTGCAGAAGGAAACATTTTTACCGGTAATCATCGACCCGAGTCATGCTGCCGGGAGGCGCGACCTCATCTTTAACTTGAGTTGCGCGGGGATTGCAGCCGGTGCTAATGGTCTTATCATTGAGGTACATCATAATCCGGTGGAGGCGCTGGTAGATAGCCAGCAACAGATTACGCCGGATGAACTGAAAGAGGTTATCAGTACCTGCCGGAGGATTCATAAAGCCATTGGCATCAGGAAAAACGGAGGCTAAAACCGCTCCATGAAAAAAATCCGGGTAAAGTTGGGGCAAAACGGTTACTATATTCACATTGGCGCGGACTTGCTTGCCGAAACAGGACACCTGCTGAAAGAACTAGGATTCAACGGCAGGGCAGTCATTATTACCGACCCCACCGTGAAAAATCTCTACGGTATAAGCCTGCGACAGAGCCTGACAGGCAACGGCTTTAAGACCGCTCTCCTGGAAGTGCCCGAGGGCGAGGAATACAAGTCACTGGATACCGCCGGGCGACTTTATCACGAACTTACACAGTTTGGCGCCGAACGGTTAACACCTATACTGGCATTGGGTGGTGGAGTTATCGGTGACATAGCGGGGTTTGTCGCCGCCACCTATATGCGCGGTGTTCCGCTGGTGCAGTTACCCACGACTCTCCTCGCTCAGGTGGATAGCAGTATCGGTGGTAAAGTCGCTGTAAATCACGGGAAATTGAAAAATGAAATAGGCGCCTTCTACCAGCCCAGGATAGTAATCGCTGATATCACTACTCTGCAAACCCTCCCCCCTACCGAACTAACGAGCGGGCTGAGTGAGGTCATCAAGTACGCCATCATTAAGGATAAGAATTTTTTCACCTATCTTGAAGATCATCTTGACCAGATAAGAGCACTGGATAAAAAGTCTCTGGAGTACATCGTTTTTGTCTCGGCGCGGATTAAGGCTGAGATTGTGGAGAAGGATGAAAAAGACCTGGGACTACGGAATATCCTAAATTTCGGGCATACAATCGGGCATGCTATCGAATCTGTTTCGGAATTTCGGATTTCGCACGGGCAGGCGGTTGCCGTCGGTATGATGATGGCGTCGTGCATTGCCAGCGAAATCGGTGTCCTCGAAAATGCCAGCGTGGTCAGAATCAGAAAATTGCTGAGACGTGCCGGACTAATGACAAAAGTGCCGAGAGTGGAACTCAGTAAAGTACTCGAGGCAATGACGCACGATAAAAAGGTGTCGGGCGGTAAAATCAGGTTTATACTGCCCCGCGCCATCGGGGAAGTTTTTACGACCGATGATGTTAATATGAAAACAGTAGAGAAAGTTTGGTGAGTGCGAGATGAAGAGTCCGAGTTTATGTGCTTCTATCATCACAACAGACATTAAAGCCATCAAAGAAATCGAGCCACTTGTCGACCTTCTTGAGGTAAGAATCGACCTGATTGGTGATGGTTGGACAGAAGTAGCAAAACAGCTTAAGAAACCGTGGATTGCCTGCAACCGCCTCGTTGAAGAAGGCGGCAAATGGCAGGGGAACGAAGCCCGCCGCATTGAAAAATTGCTTCAGGCGATGGAGCTCGGGGCAAAGATAGTCGATGTCGAATACAACGCCAAGAACGTTGATAATATTATTTCTTTCATCAAGAAGCGTGCCACATGTCTCCTGTCATTCCACGACTTTGAGAAAACGCCGCCGCTGGAAACATTGAAACAAACCGTGCAGAAAGAGCTTAAAGCCGGTGCGGATATCTGCAAGGTTGTTACCTTTGCGCAGAGCTTCGAGGATAACCTGACTGTCTTACAGCTCATCACTGAATTCCCCGGGACGCGAGTGGTCGCTTTTGCCATGGGTCCTCAGGGAATGGCAAGCCGGGTGCTCGCTCCGCTTGCCGGCGCCTATTTCACCTATGGAGCGGTGGAAAAAGGCAAGGAATCGGCGCCGGGACAAATACCAGTGGTCGACATGCAAAGACTGTACAAGATATTGCCATGAAAGACATAAACATCTCCGGGAAAACCACCGTTTGCGGCATTATCGGCGACCCTATTGAGCACACCATGTCGCCAGCAATGCATAATGCTATGTACAAGGCTATGGGACTGGATTTTGTGTACGTCTCTTTCCCGGTAGCGAGCACTGAACTTGGACAGGCAATCGCCGGGATGAAGGCTTTAAACATCAGGGGCTTGAATGTGACTATCCCGCATAAAGTGGCGGTGATACCTTTCCTGGACCGGCTGGACGTGCTTGCCGACAGGATTGGTGCGGTCAACACGATTGTCAACGATAACGGCACACTGACCGGCTATAACACCGATGCTCTGGGATTTCTCAAAGCGCTTGTGGAACGGGACATAGAGCCAACGGGGAAAAAGGTGCTTCTGCTGGGAGCGGGTGGGGCGGCGCGCGCCATCGGTTTTATTCTCGCTGAAGAGGGGGCGCATCTCACCATCCTGAACCGTAAAGAGGAACTTTCGTGGGCGAAAGACCTCGCCGACTGTCTATCTCAGAATTATACGGTGAAAGTGAGCCCAGGAGAGTTAACCCGAGAAAATCTCAGCGAGGCAATTCCTAACACCGACATCCTGGTTAATGCAACGAGTGTGGGCATGAGTCCGAACATTGACCAGTCACCCATTCCTGCCGACCTACTTTGCTCTAACCTGGTTGTCTTTGACATTGTTTATAATCCGTACCAGACCCGACTCCTGCGGGAAGCTAAAGAAGCCGGCGCGCAGACGATTAGCGGACTGGAGATGCTCGTCTGGCAGGGAGCACTGGCATTTGAAAAATTCACGGGGCAAAAAGTGCCGGTTGAATTAATGCGAGAAGCCGCCTTGAAGGAGCTACCGCATGAAAAGTAACATCGCCCTGGTTGGTTTTATGGGTACCGGTAAAACCTCAGTGGGGCAAGAGCTTGCGAAGAAACTGGGCTGGCAGTTTGTTGAAGTGGATGCACTCATCGAACAAATGGCAGGCAAATCCATTCCGGATATGTTCGCGAAGGATGGAGAAATTACCTTCCGTGAGTGGGAAATCGAGGCCATCAAGCAGGTAGCTCGCGGCAAAAAGCAGGTCATCGCCTGTGGTGGTGGGGCAGTACTTAATACTATCAATATCGCCCGCCTGAAAGAGACCAGTGTCATGGTGTTGCTCACGGCATCGCCGGATACGGTCTTGAAACGCACCGCTAGCGACCGTGATACCAGACCTATTTTGATGGATGCCACCGACCCGGCAGGTCGTATCAAGGAATTATTAAAATTCAGAAAGCCGTATTATGAGCGGGCAGCGGACATTATCGTTAATACCTCGAGACTGAGCCTGAATACAGTTGCCGATCTCATTATCCAGAAGCTGAGGGAATATGAAGGCTTCGATTTCCAAAAGTAATATCGATGGTGTTGTTGCCTCTCCGTCTTCTAAGAGCTACACCATCCGCGGGTTGATGTGCGGCGCACTGGCAAAAGGGAAAAGCCAGCTTTTAAATCCGCTCGGCTCGGACGACACCGCGGCGGCAATAAATGTACTCCGTAAGGTAGGAATCGGCATCCGGCAGAACAAAAACATCTGGACTATCGATGGGGGCGCTTTCCACGCGTCGGATACCGACCTCTTCTGCGGCGATTCTGCGGCTACGCTCCGTTTTATGACGGCGTTCTGCGCGATTATCCCTGGCACACACCGACTGACCGCCGGCGCCTCCCTTTCAAAACGTCCTGTCAAGCCGTTAATTGATGCTTTACATCAGCTAGACGTAAAATGTTCCGCCAATGGCGACCTGCCGCCAGTCACCGTAGAGGGTGGGAAGCTGAAGGGTGGTGTCACCAGTCTACCCGGTGACATCAGTTCTCAGTTTGTTTCGGCGCTTTTACAGGTAGCCCCCCTTGCCGAAAAGAGCCTGACCATTAAACTGACCACGCCTCTCGAATCACGCCCCTACGTGTTGATGACAATGGACACCATGCAGTGGTTCGGTATCACCGTCGCTTCCTGTATGGCGCTTGATGAGTTCGAGGTTTTCCCTCAGAAATACGAACCAACCAGGTATCGAATAGAAGGTGACTGGTCGTCTGCGTCTTACTTACTCTCGCTCGGGGCGCTCGGCGGTGGAGTGGAAGTGACTAACCTGCCTACTGAGACGATGCAAGGCGACCGTATGCTCCTCAGTTTCTTGCAGGAGATGGGCGCTGATGTCATCGGCGGTGGGAATTCAGTCATCGTCACACAGGGAAAGCTCAAAGCAATCACCGCCGACCTGACCGATTGCATTGACCTCCTGCCGACGGTAGCGGCGCTGGCGGCGGTGGCACAAGGCACCAGTCGGTTCACTGGTATCGCACGGGCTAGAATCAAGGAATCCGACCGTGTTGCGGCGATAAGGGAGGGGCTGACACGTATGGGTATAAGCGTCACGGAAGGAAAAGGTTATTTAACAATTACCGGTGGCAAGCCGAAAGGCGCGGTTATCGATAGCAAGAACGACCACCGTATTGCGATGGCATTCAGTCTGCTGGGGACCATTACGAGCAATACCATCATTGAACAGGCGGAATGCGTAACCAAGACGTATCCTGAGTTCTGGGATGTCCTCACCAGCCTTGGGGGGAAGGTGAAATTAGATGGGTAATAGTCTCGGCAAGCTCTTTACTATGACCAGCTTCGGGGAAAGCCACGGAAGGTGTATCGGCGTCATCATCGATGGCTGTCCCGCCGGTCTACAACTCACAGAGTCTGATATTCAAATTGAATTGGATAAAAGAAGACCGGGCACAGGCGTGGCTTCAACCCGCCGTGCTGAAGAAGATAGAGTGGAGATTCTATCAGGAGTATTTAAAAAGCACACGACGGGCGCGCCTCTCTGCCTGCTTATCTGGAATAAAGACACTGACTCTACCGCATACGAACGGATAAGGAACCTACTGCGACCCGGACATGCCGATTACACTGCCGCTATGAAATACGGAGGCTTCAATGACTACCGTGGGGGCGGTCAGTTTTCCGGCAGGATTACAGCGGGCTTTGTTATGGCAGGCGCTGTTGCTCGGAAACTGCTTAGCACCGTTGGGGTGGAAATTCTCGCCCATACTGTGGAAATCGGCGGTATTAAAACAAAGTCGATGAACCTGCCAGCTGTCCGGAAGGCTGATGATAATCCATTGAAATGTGCCGACCCAGTTACCGCCAGAAAGATGTTGAAAGCAATCGAGCAGGCACGGGCGGAGGGTGACAGTCTTGGAGGAATAATAGAAGGCATGGCTCTTAATGTACCCGCCGGGCTGGGCGAGCCGGTCTTCGACACACTGGAAGGCGACCTGGCAAAAGCCCTTTTCGCCATCCCCGCTGTCAAAGGTGTTGAATTCGGCGCCGGATTTACAGCGGCAAGGATGAAAGGCTCGGAGAATAACGACCCCTTTGTTATTAAAAGAGGTAAGATACAAACCGTCAGCAATAACGCCGGCGGTATTCTGGGCGGTATCAGCAACGGTATGCCTGTGGTCGTACGCGTGGCGGTCAAACCAACGCCGTCAATCAGTCGGACACAGAACACGGTCAATACCAAAACGATGGAAAGCGCGGAACTGGATATCAGAGGCAGACATGATGCCTGCATTGTTCCCCGAGCAGTACCGGTCGTATCGGCAATGATGGCAATCGTACTCTGCGACTTCGCACGGCGGGCGCAACTTATTCCGGAGGTGCTTAAATGAGTCTGGAAGAATTACGTAAGAAAATCGATGACGCCGATGATAGAATCGTAAAGCTTATCGCCAATCGCATTCGGCAAGCGCAGAAAATCGGGCGGGAGAAGCAGAAAAAAGGTATGCAAATTGAAGATGCCACCCGCGAAGAGCGGGTACTCGCCCATGTCCGCGAGATAGCCCGCAACGAAAATATCAGCGAAAAGGACATCGAGGCTATCTACCGGCAGATTGTCAATCTCTCCAAGACTATGCAGGGCACGGTTATTGCCTTTCAGGGGGAAATCGGCGCGTACAGCGAAGAAGCTTGTTTCCATTTCTTCGGACCGGCGGTGCAGGTGAAACCACTGGAGACTCTGGATGCCGTCTTTAAAGCCGTAGAGCAAGGAGAAGTCCGTTACGGCGTCGTGCCGGTGGAGAATTCACTGGAAGGGAGCATCAGCCGGGTCTACGATTTGTTCCTGAACTCCACACTTAAAGTCTGCGGCGAAATTGAACTCCGTATTATGCACTGCCTGATTGCCAGCCCCTCTGCCAGTCTGGACTCAATTAAGCGAGTCTATTCTCATCCTCAGGCACTGGGACAGAGCCAGGCTTTTCTCCGTCATCTCAATGCAGAGCTTGTGTCCACCTATGACACCGCCGGCAGTGTCAAGCTCATCAAAGAGCAGAACATCAAGGATGGCGCTGCCGTCGCCAGCGCCCGCGCCGCTGAAATCTACGGGATGAAGATTCTGGCACGTGAAATTGAGGATAATTCGAATAACTTTACCCGTTTCTTTATTCTCGCCCGGGAGGATTCACCACCAACGGGTAACGATAAAACTTCAATCGTCTTTTCGGTAAAGCATCGCCCGGGTGCGCTCTTTGCCGTTCTTGAGGCTTTCGCCGATAGCAACATCAGCCTCACCAAGATTGAGTCAAGACCAACCCGTCAGAAGGCATGGGAATATAATTTTTACCTGGATTTTGAGGGACACCGCCAGGACGCAACCGTGAAAACCGCTCTGCGGCGGCTGGAAAAGCAGGCGTTGTTTCTGAAGATACTGGGTTCCTACCCGAAAGCAACCTAATTAATGTCATTGCGAGGAGTCCCGATGTAATCGGGACGACGTGGCAATCTCCAGATTGCTGGACAGTAAAGTAAAACCTGATTGTAATAAATTGTAATAAATGGAGTACCAGATGAAAATAGGTATCATAGGCGGAGCAGGCAGTATGGGCAAGTGGTTTGCCCGCTATCTGCTAAAAGAGGGGATGCCGGTTGTCATATCCGGTCGGAATCAGGAGAAACTGCGTAAAGCCGGCAAGGAACTGGGGATTCCCGTTGCCTCTAATGTTGACGTCGTAAAACAATCCGATGTCGTGATAATATCCGTGCCGCCTGATACATTAGAAACCGTAGTTAAGGAAATTGCACCGCATACCAGAAAGCAACAGATTATTGTTGACGTGACCTCCGTGAAGACACAACCCATGGAAATCATACACCGCTACATTAAGAAGAGCGCGATTTTAGGCACACACCCTGTCTTCGGTCCTGGAGCAAAAAGCCTTGCCAACCAGAATTTCGTGCTGACACCGACTAATAAAAAGGAAACGGCTCTCGCCAACCGGGTGAAGAAATACCTTGAATCGAAAAAGGCTAATGTGTCGGTGATGACCCCGCAACAACATGACGAAACAATGACGGTCGTGCTCGGGCTGGCGCACTTTATCGCGATTGTCTCCGCCGATACCCTGCTTGGTTTTGAGAACTTTCAAGAGATGAAGAAAATCGGGGGCACGACTTTCAAACTATTGTACACACTGGTAGAGAGTGTCATTTCGGAAGACCCCCAGCTTTACGTCTCGCTCCAGATGAGCTTCCCCGATATTGGTAAGGTAGAGGCACTCTTCCAGAAGAATACGAAGCTGTGGGCAGAGATGGTCAAGAATAAGGACCGGGATGGGTTTGTCAGGAGAATGAGCGCTTTACACAATAAACTTGAGAAGACCGACCCCGCCTTCCGCAAAGCCTACAAAAATATGTACAAAATCACCGAGAAGATGTAATCACTCGGTAAGTATCAACTGACAAATACCAAGTATCAAACAACTGGTAAAATCATGAATGATATTGAAAAAATTATTTCATCCTTTGACCGCACGACTGACGAAATATTTTCGCTAGATGAGTTCAAGAATCGTCTTGAGTCCAATAAACCTTTACGCATCAAATACGGAGTAGATGTCACCGCACCGTTTCTTCATATCGGGCATGCGGTTAATTTATGGATGATGCGAGAGCTTCAAGAATTGGGACACAAAGTAGTTTTCCTTATTGGGGATTTCACAACTACAATTGGCGACCCGACAGGGAAATCAAAAACCCGTCCAACGATTACTGAAGTGGACATCAAAAAGAACTCACAGGAATTTATTTCTCAAGTTTCCAGAGTTTTACTGACTAGACCAGAAGTGTTTGAGGTCAGGAGAAATTCCGAATGGTTCAGTAAAATGAGCATCACGGAATTCGTTTCGCTGCTTTCCATGGTTACCTATAGAAAACTAATTTCCCGCGATATGTTCCAAAACCGTATTGAAAATGATAGTGATATCTACATGCACGAAATGATTTATCCGGTCATGCAAGGCTATGATTCGGTGATGGTTAACTCCGATCTCACCATTGTCGGCACCGACCAGTTATTTAATGAAATGATGGGGCGTTTCTTTCAAGAGAAGGTAGGACAATTACCGCAGGTGATAATAACTACCAAAATAACTCCCGGTATCGATGGTAAAGAAAAACAGAGTAAAAGCCTGGGTAATTACATTGGTATCACAGATACACCACGTACGCAATTCGGGAAAATCATGAGCATCCCCGATAATCTTATCGTCGCGTACATAGAAGTTTACACTACCATCCCCTTGAGTCGGTTACAAGAGGTTAAACAGGAGCTAGATAAGGGGAAAACAAATCCGATGGTCTGCAAACTTGAACTTGCGAGTGCGCTTGTTGAACGTTACTACGATAAAGAAACTGCTACCCAAGAAAAAGAATGGTTTCTCAAGACTTTCTCAGAACGTGAGACCCCCGATGAAATACCTGTGATAAAGATAAAAGAGACCAGAATCATGTTACTTCAATTATTGAAGTTGTGCTTGTCAGAAGAATCAGCCTCCACTTTGCGCCGGTTGGTACAACAGGGGGCAGTGGAAAAAGATGGTGTAAGACTATCGGACGCAAATGCATTGTTAGATATAACCAGTGAATTTGTCTTGAAATGCGGGAAACGAAGGTGGTTTCGAATTGCTAGAGAGTAAGTAACACAAAGAAATATAACCTGAGAGGTGTCTATTCTGTTTTAGCCCTCTACTTTTTTCAAATACAGTTGAGTCCATGGACATGCCCAGATACATAAGCCGCAGGTGCCTTCAGTCAATCCGAGTTTTTCGCCTCTCTCTACTACTTTCGCTTTACAGGCCTTTGCATTAAGTAGTTCATCCCTATCCATGCCCACTTTCCAGTCATTACCAGAAACGCCACCCGCCGGGCACATGTTCTTACATTCCTCACATTTACCACAACGTGAGCTGTTCACCGGTTTTCCGACGTCTAATTGAGCATTTGTCAGAATTACACCGAGCCTCAGGGCTGGTCCGAATTGCTCCGTGACCAAGAAAGCACATTTACCAATCCAGCCAAGTCCCGCTCTCGTAGCCACGGTTTTAAAAGGTAACTTGCTCCTGAATACGTTGTCATCCTTGACCACATTGTCGGGTGTTAATGGTAATGCCTCAATCCCCTTGCTTTTAAGAAAGTCAACACCGCGCCTATCTAATTCATAGAGGCGGTCGCTTACATCAAGGTACTCTCTGTAATAGTCCAAACTGGGACCGGGGAAAATGGCTCTTACTGCTTCCGGCTTTAGTGCGATAGCAAATGAGACTCCAAATCTGTAGCCATTTCTATAGGACAAAGGTAATTCATTCAGGTCGGCAAAACCGACAATTGATGCCCCTTGTTCCAGCAGGAATTCTCTTAGTTCTTCACTCAGACTTTTCATTTTTGGGATTTTTCTCTAAGCGCTTTCACTTCATCATCATTGACAGAGTGCCCCGTAAACGTCTCTCCCGTCTGTTGTGCCAGCCATAATGCCTCCTCGGCAATCTGTTCCGGCTGCTTCATGTTCCTTAATGTTTCTTCTGTAATACCACGTTTGGCGAAGACCGTTTTATAGCCGTCGGTTACCACACCGCCGGTGGGATAGAGGTCGTTGACAGCGATGTTATATGCTTTCACTTCCTGAGCCAATCCCCACGCAAAAAGCTCAATGCCAGCCTTGGTGATGCTGTAGCATACCTCGCCGGGCGGTGCCCTTCGTTTGGCGGCAATGGAAGTCATGCAGATAATATTCCCGCTTTTCTGCTTAATCATCGTTGGCAAAACCGCCTTCGTACACAGGAAAGTGCCGCGCAGGTTGACCTTCATCATCAGGTCCCAGTATTTCACCGGCAGGTCAACTATCATAGCATTCAAATTGGCGGCGGCATCATTCACCAGGATATCGATGCAACCCCACTCCTCCAGCACCCGCTTCGCCATGTTTTCAATATCTGTATCAACGGTAATGTCAGTTCTGACAGGTATCGCTGTGCCGCCAAGAGCGCGGATTTCTGCTACCGTCTGGTGGATAGTACCCGGCAGTTTGCTCGTGCCTTCCTTCTCCGTACGGGCAACCACCGCGACTCTCGCGCCTTCTCTGGCAAAGGTCAGGGCAATCTGCTTGCCAATCCCACGACTGCTCCCGGTGATAATTGCAACTTTTCCATCTAGTTTCATAGTTTGTTCTCCTTTATGAGGTTGAGACGTTTCAAATTTATCAGGTTGCCCTTGTGGCGTCAATAATTTAGATATTAACGGCTATTGATAATTGCCCTCAAACCGAGTAACATAATGTGAAAGTAAGAGACGTTGGAGTGAACCTGGTGCCCGGGGCATTGCTTATACCCTTAATTGTCGGGGCATTCATCTTCCTCTTAGGAATAGTGTTCATCATCTGGGGGAAAAAAGAGGAAGAGAACTACTATGATTCCTTAACGACGCGCTTCGACCTGCGCGAGTTTTTTTCCCGCTGGCCTCCCCGCCCCGAACCTGGCGCCCTCAAGACCGGTGGCTGGATTGCGATTATCGTTGGTATTGTCACGGCAGGCGTCGGTTATCTTCTCTGGTGGTTGAATAAGTAGAACCGCACGCTTTTAAAAACAAGCCGCCTCCCTCTTCCGAAGGAGCGGCTTTTCTATTTTTACCTTTCCGTTACCGGATAAACACTATTTTTTCTGACCCCAGCCGGCGCGGGCGCCCATGCCCATACCAAGCGGACCTGCGGGCCAATTGAAACCGCCCATCATAATGGCATCGATACCATCAGGCGTGCAAATGCCCTCTTCCACAATCTTGCGGGCTTCTCGCCCAACAATGCCGAAAAGACGGTTGCCGACAAAACCGGTATCACCCGGAACATCCTTGACACGAACATGGGTTTTGCCGAACCTATCGCATAGCCCCTCGATACACCGGATGGTCTCTTCAGATGTATCCTTCGTCCAGATAACCTCGACGGCTCTCATGATGTTCGCCGGACTGAAGAAGTGCATACCGATGAACTTGTCCTTCCGCTTTGTCACAGCTGCCAGGTCGGCGATGGTAAACCTTGAAGTATTGCTGGCAATAATTGCCGCCGGTTTGAGAATCTTGTCGATTTCGGCAAAAGCCTTGAGTTTTAGGTCCTTATTCTCCATTTCACCGCTGGGACCACCGCCAATCGCCTCAATCAGTACATCGACATTTGCCAGGTCTTCTACCTTGGTGGTCGTCTTGAGTCTGGCAATAGCGGCTTCCATCTGCTCTTTGGTAATCTTGCCGCGCTCGACTCCGCCCTTCAGACCAAAGCGCCCGCTGATAAGGTTTTCTTTGCCCCGGGCAAGAATCTCATCTTTGAGGTCACGAACGATGACATTATAGCCAGCCTGTATAGCTGTTTGAGAAATGCCACCGCCCATAACCCCCATGCCCATCACCCCGATTGTCCGGACATTTTCAATCTTCATGATTTAGCCTCCTTTTGTTCCTTATCAGGCTAGTGCCAGCACATATTACACCCAAACAAAAGTTTTTTACAAATCACATTTTCTACTGCAATGCTTTGATGCAATCGACTAACTGCGTCATCACCTCAGTCGCTTTGCCGCGCAGTGAAATATCGCAGATAGGCGTCAGGTCCGATTCATAGAGGTTGACCTCTACCAGAGCACCGCCGTTCCGTTTTATTTCCAGAGGGAAACCAGCCGCCGGGTAAACGAAAGCCGATGTCCCTACCGTAATCATGCAGTCGGAACGCAATGCCTCGCGCTGGCAGATGCGTAAAACATCCGGGGGAATCGGCTCTCCGAACATTACCGTATCGGTCTTGATAATGCCCCGACACTTGGGACAGCGGGGTGGCAAGACATCCAGAGATATTTCATCCCGCCCGTACCGTTCGTTGCATTCGATACAGCGTAGTTTCTGAGTATTGCCGTGAATTTCAGCCACCTTTTTACTACCTGCTTTAATATGCAGGTTATCGATATTCTGGGTGATGAGGTACTTGAGCACTCCGAGTTTTTCCATTTCCGCCAGCGCAATGTGTGCCGCGTTCGGCTTGGCTTCTCCGATTGTCCGCGAAAAATCACCGCTAACACCCATTCGTTGCATGATTTCTTCCCAGTGCTTTTTAGGGTCTCTCATAAACTGCTGATACCCATCCATCGGCGGCTCCCCTCGTTCTGTCCATATCCCACCCGGACCGCGAAATGGACGTATACCGCTCTCTACAGAAATCCCCGCTCCGCTTAAACCGGTAACATACTTGCTCTGGAGTAGTAGTTTGGCAGCACGCTCGATGTCTCTCTCCATATTCCGCTCTCCCAGTCATTCCCGTGAAAACGGGAATCCAGACGTATTAGTAATCACCCGTCTTATTTATACCAAACCGGAATATAGGTTTCAAATCCTTGATAATCTTCATAGTTCATCTTGGAGCGCTCCAAACTCCCCTTTATTTCATTTTCTCCGAAGGGAATAGCCCATATGATACTAAAATGCGCGTCGATAGCCGTGTATAAAGCCATTAATCTGAAAAATAAATCAGGTGCTTGATTGTTAAAATACCCATCAATCTGTCCTCTGGCAAAAGGGATGCTCACACGTCTGGAAAAAGCTGTCAGGCGGCAGAACTCTTCATAGGGGTCTCCATAATCGAGCCTGTTAAAATCAATTAAACCAAGCCTTCCCTGGGGAGTAATGATAAGGTTTCCGACGTGAAAATCACCGTGCTGTAAGGTCTGAGGTCTATTCTTGAGGTATTTCATATTCTCTTGAATAAATTGCCATATCTTCTTGTCATTTGGAACCGTATGACCGCAATCTTTATATTGCGTTACTTTTAACTCAACCTTTCGTCTCATCCTGGTTTCCCAGCCCGGCTGATTTTCAGGCGCAGGGATAGAATGTATCTTTTTAAGCATTTGCCCCGCTGAAAATCCTAGACCATATTGTGTCTTGACATTCAAACTCGGTAAAGCCTCTTCAGCCGATTCTCCTTCCAACCAAGAAAGAAGAATATAAACCAGCTTCCCGCTATCACAAGTCCCCAGACTTAGAGGTTCTGACATGCTTATTCCGAGTTGTTGAACTTTGACCATAGTTTCATACTCAGTTTTCTTCTTTTCGGATTGAGATATATCAGCGAGTCTCAGTAGTAGTTTTTTACCGTCGTTGTCTTCAATATAGAACTTTTTATCTGCCGACCAGCCCTTGTCCACAGGTTCAATTCTGTGCCAATTGTTAAATTCAGGGATGTCCCGGAGCATTTTAGAATAATCCATAGATATACAACCTCATTCCAGCTTTTTGTGGAATCCAGTTAAAATTTATTTAGATTGCCGCGCCTCCCTATTGTATCGGGATGGCTCGCAAAGACAGTTGAAAATATATATCAAATAATATCGGCATTCGGATTTAGTTTACAGCAGTAAACTGCGTGGTCTATACTGAATTGCTTCCGCTAGATGCGGCGCTTTGATGACATCTGTCCCTTCGTGGTCGGCGATGGTTCTTGCCAGTTTCAGGATACGGTGAAATGCCCGTGCCGAAAGGTTGAGTTGCTTCATCGCCGCCTTGAGCAGGCTCTGTGCCGATTCCTCTACCTGGCAGAATTCCCGCACCTCCGCCGCTGTCATATCCGCGTTACAACTGAGTCGCGTCCCCTTAAACCGCTCCTGCTGTCGCTTGCGGGTAGCCGTGACCCGCGCCTGCACTTTCTCCGATTTTTCGCCCAAGCGGTCGTCAGATAGTTTCTCGTAATCGATGCGGGGCACATCCACAAAAATATCCACGCGGTCGAGAAAGGGTCCGCTGATGCGTTTCTGGTAGCGGGCGACAATGCCCGGCGCGCATTTGCACTGCTTGAAGGGGTCGCCGTAATAACCGCAGGGGCATGGATTCATCGCGCCGACGAGCATAAAATTGGCAGGGAAAGTGATACTCCCCTGGGCGCGGCTGATGCTGATAATCCGGTCTTCCAGAGGCTGGCGCAAAACCTCCAGTAGCGCGTGCCCGAACTCCGGTAATTCATCGAGGAAAAGCACCCCGCGATGACTCAGGCTGATTTCGCCCGGCCTGGGGTAGTGTCCACCCCCTACCAGTCCCACATTGGATGTCGTGTAGTGTGGAGCGCGGAAGGGACGTTGACGAATCATCGGCTTGTCCGGCGGTAAAAGACCGCTGATGCTGTAAATCTTGGTAACTTCCAGGGCTTCTTCATTGGTCAAAGGCGGGAGAATCGTACAGATAGAACGAGCAAGCAGGGTTTTCCCGCTTCCCGGAGGACCCATCATGATGACGTTGTGACCGCCGGCGGCGGCAATCTCCAGCGCCCGTTTCACATGTTCCTGCCCCTTTATGTAGGCAAAATCAATTCCCAGTGTATCCGGGAACTTATACTCTTCAATATGACCATCGGATTGTACGACCGGCGCTTCCATTTCCCCGCGCAAGTATGATGCCAGCTGTCCCAGCGAACTGAAGGGCAGAATTGAGGCGCCTTCGACCAGCGATGCCTCTTTAGCGTCCATTTCCGGAACAACAATTCTTGGAAAGCCCTTTTCCAGACTGGCAGAAACCATCGGCAGGATACCGGTGGTATGACGCAATGTACCATCGAGGGCAAGCTCGCCGAGCAGAATGGTATCGCCGGTGTTTTCTGGAATCTGTCCGGTGCAGGCAAGCAGGGCGACAGCAATAGGCAGGTCGTAGGCGGGTCCGGCTTTGCGGAGGTTAGCGGGCGCGAGGCTTGCCACGACTTTTCTCATGGGAAAGGTAAAACCGGAGTTGCGCACAGCGGCAGTGACACGTTCCCGGGCTTCCTGCACGGCGGCATCCGGCAGACCCACCACGATGAATTTGGGCAAGCCGGAGGATACATCCACCTCCACCTCCACAATCACCCCCTCCAGCCCGACCACGGCGCAACTTCTGACTTTAGCAAGCATATTCAGGCACTATGTTACATTGAAGGGAAACGGGTGTCAATTGGGGTAAGGTCACTATCAGCACTCTCATTTTGTGAAAACTTGTAGAATGATATTCACTGAGTCAATACCTGTCGTTTTTTAATAAGTTACACTAATGCCTCTACTCCGAAGCTGAGGAATGTATGTGTTTATGGATGTCTCACTCAATGGATTATGGCTAAGATTTAAAGCACTAAGTTTGGTTAAAGAAGCCAATACCAATATATCACTAATTTGGTTTTGTGATAGGTCTAAGCCAGAGAGATTAGTCAGAGAAGATATAGGAGATATGTCACTTATCTGATTTTTAGTGAGAGTGAGTCCTGTGAGTTTTACTAAGTAAGCCAGCGATGATATGTTACTTATCTTGTTATTATATAGATTGAGGTGATTTAGGTTAATTAATGAAGCTAAAGATGAGACGTCATTAATTTGATTACTCCCGAGGTCGAGGGATGTGAGTTTAGTCAGCGAAGTAAGTTGGGAGATGTTGATTATCTGATTCCCACTGAGTTGTAGAAGGTTTAGATTAACCAAGGAAGATAGTGGCGAGATGTCGCTTATCTGGTTTCCACTAAGCTGAAGTTGTGTTAATTTGGTTAAGGACTTGAGCGGTGATATATCTATTATCTCATTGTTGTTCAATTCAAGAATAGTGAGATTAGTTAAATTAGCTAATGGTGAAATGTTATCTATCGAGTTGTCACTAAGGTAAAGTATTTGAAGATTGCTACAATATTCCAACCCAACTAAGTTAGTGATATTTTTATCAGTAAGGTAAAAGAGTCTGGTAAGTGATTGAAGCTCAGTTTTATATATATCACCGGTAGGTTTATTTATTGCCTTGCGGATAGCTGCTTCAAGATTTGAGTCAGGGAAACTTACCTCACTACCTGAACCAGATATAGAGAATTTATTGCTCAAAACACTAATACCTGTGTTGCGATTTACTATCCCTATTCTTGCATTTGTAGTAATTACATTCTCCACCTTCCAAATATGGCTGCCTGTATTCAGAACATCATTCCATATTACTATCTGATTATTCATTTCAGAATCAGTGTATAAAGAGATTTGTAAATGGGAATCTTCCGTTAAACCCGTTGATTCCCATTTTATAGTTACTACGTCTCCTACACGCAGAACCTCCCCACCCTTCGGATAAATCAACGTTATGTTTGGTAATGGATGTTCATATACTTTAATACTAAAGATGCCATTTATATTTTCTCCATAATACGCATTATATTCATCTACATTTGCTGGGAAAGCTACCATTCTTTCAGAATTAACGTTAATTTCAGGCTGAGTAAAAGTAATGCTTTTAGTGCCTCTTAATTTACCTTTTTCATATAGGTCTACATCATACTTTGTACCTGCTACTGCACGACTGGTAGGTTTTATGTATACATATATAGCATAAGGATAGGGTGGAGCAAATGCTCCAATGCCAACGTGCATACCGCTCTCCCCCAAAGTGGCAACTTCACTAGAAAACACATTAGTCCCGCAACTTATTGGTAAGACGGATAAGAATAAAACTATAAATAAAGCAAGTAAATATAATCTTTTTGACATATTAATTTTCTACCCCCTATGACTGGGCATTCGCATTATTCTTTTTAAATACTCTACGGATTGTATTTACTAACTCATATACAAACGCTATGAATGTAAGGACAAGTAAGATTGAGATTCCCAGTTTAGTACCCAGAGCATTATTCACCGATATAACCCACGCCAACCACGATGGTAAAGTACTCCTACCAATCGTAATTAAACCTGTATCTGGATATAATTTGGTAGTTAGTTCAACAAAACGCCCTAAAAAAGTCACTACGAGCCCGAAAGATAATATCAAATTAATAATGGCTCTTATCATATGACGCTCCTTATTATTAGAAGTGCTTAAATTCTAACCATCCATCGGTTTTCTGTCAAACAGTTCATTTTTTGTCAATAGGTTTTTTATATTTAATTTCTATCCAATAACATGACATTAAGCTATACCTAATGTTATGTTTATTATTTTGTCTCCAGTGAGTTGTCAAGGAGTTGAAGAAATCTTGTTGTATGATGACATTGAGGGATTGAATTGGAGGTAGGAAAAATGGTTGAGATGATTCAGGGACTTGAACACAAGGTATTCATCGTTATGTGTGTATTGCTCTTGATAGGATTGATTTCACAGCAAACATTCTCCTTTGTCTTCGCCGATATTTTTAGAAATGCTGTAATCATAATCATCTTAAGCATACTTATAAAACATATCTCACGGTGATGTGTGACCTTCCTCGCTCGTTTCTGAGTACATTTTTGGAATATTTCTCTTTAATCACCCATTTGCGGATGCCCGATTTGCTCTTAATTTTATTAAGCTTCACACTCAATTCCAATTTTGTAATTGTATTCCGCACGTACACGGATTCATATCTCCAACCAGCATGAATTTGATGGGGAAAGTAACACTCCCCTGCGCCCGGCTGACAGCTGTTTGTTGGTTGCTTTTGCCCTTCTCCTTACGACAAAACTCCCTTGCCCCCAAATTCTTAGCCCCCTCTCCCTTGAGGGGAGAGGGTAGGGGTGAGGGTGATTCACATCGCGCGACAAAATCCCCTTGTCTGCTGATCCCTTTCTGTTTTATCATACCCTTACAACGTGGCGGTCTCCGGTTAAAGACGCCGTCGATTCTGGCTGCAGAATTCATTGAGGGCTTTGGGGTGTAAAGTCCCGTGAAGGAGCAGTAAAATCTGTCGTCAGAGTCCATCCCCTCGCGTTAAAACACGCGGGTGCCTGTTCGAGGCACAGGAATATGCTATGCACTCACTGCGACACCACAGACTCTCCCTCTCTGTGTACGGAGAGGGAGAAACAGAGGGTGAGGTTGTCATTGTATCGGTGTAAGGGACACCGGCATCCTCACGTGCCACTCCGCACGAGAGGGTCTCCGCACGTTAACAATGATTAGTTTCAAAAATTCACCCCCCTTTTACAAAACGAATACCCATTTATTTAATTCAGCATTATTCTTTAATAATACTGATAGCTGAAAGCTGACCGCTTTCGGCTTTTCACTCTTCGCTTTTCGTTTGGAGAATTTCTATATTTTCGTGATATAATGAATCATTCGTAACTGACCACCAGCCTGGACGTCATACCTTTATTATCGGAGGATTCATCCTGAAGAATTCACCCTGAAGGAGGAAGCACTTCATGCGCACCGGTGTAAAGTCTATTGTGTGGTTCAATGAGGTTACCAAGAAGGACATCCCACTTGTCGGCGGCAAAGGCGCCAATCTCGGCGAAATGACCAATGCCGGCATCCCCGTGCCACCGGGTTTCATCGTTACAGCAGATGCCTACTACCAGTTCCTCAAAGAAGCCGGCCTCACCGAAAAACTCCGCAATCTACTTGCCCCCCTCGACTCGAACGATAGCAAACAACTCCAGGACATCTCCGTTAAAGTCAAAGACCTCATTGTCAAAGCCAAAATGCCCCCCGACCTCGCTGAAGAAATCCGTAAACACTACGTGAAAATGGGCAAAGGTCTGGTCGCGGTGCGCAGTTCTGCTACTGCAGAAGACCTGCCTGATGCCTCTTTTGCGGGTCAGCAGGCAACCTTCCTGAATGTCGAAGGTGAAAAAGAGGTGGTGATCGCCGTCCAGAAATGCTGGGCTTCCCTTTTTGAAGCACGCGCTATCTTCTACCGTGTGGAAAACAAATTCGACCATTTTAAGGTCGGTATCGCTGTCCCTGTCCAGCGCATGGTGCAGTCGGAAACCTCCGGCGTGATGTTTACCATCGACCCCACCACCAGTGATGCCTCCAAAATCGTCATCGAGGCGGTGATGGGGTTGGGCGAGATGATTGTTTCCGGTGATGTCACTCCAGACCACTATGTTATCGATAAGAAAAACCTGAAAATCACCCATAAAGAGGTTAAAAAGCAGGAGTGGCAGCTCGTCAAGAACAAAGCCGGCGAGAATGTTAAGGTCAATTTGACGAAAAAAGAGCAGGCAAAACAGAAAATTACCGATGATGATATTCTCTTCATCGCAAAAATGGGTAAACGACTCGAGAAGCACTATGCTCAGCCCCAGGATGTAGAGTGGGCGAAAGAGGACAACTCAATCTTTATTGTCCAGACCCGCCCCGTCACTACAGTCGGCAAAATGGCTGCCGCCAACAAACATGAAATTATGGCAACTCCCATTCTGGTCGGTTCGCCTGCTAGCCCAGGCATTGCTTCCGGTCCTGTGAAAATCGTGCCGAATCCATCGCAGATCGATAAAGTTATGAAAGGCGATATTCTGGTTGCCGAAATGACCACTCCCGACTTTGTCCCGGCAATGAAACGCGCGGCGGCAATCGTCACCGACCGCGGTGGCCGGACGGCTCACGCCGCTATTGTCAGCCGTGAGCTCGGTATCCCATGTGTGGTGGGCACGGAAAAAGCTATGTCGACCCTTAAGGATGGACAGGTCATTACGGTGGACGGCAGCGGCGGTAAGGTCTACGATGGCAAGATTGAGTTTGCGGTCGAAAAGAAAGTCCAGCGTACCAAGAAACTGGTCACGAAGACCAAATTGCTGGTTAACCTGGCACAGTCGGAACTGGTAGAAAGGATTGCCGCGCTGGATGTTGACGGCGTTGGTTTGCTCCGCGCCGAATTTATAGCCGCCCAGATTGGCGAGCACCCTAGCTATATCCTCAGTCAGAAACGCGGACAGGAATACATTGACAAGCTCGCCGAGGGCTTGACCATCTTTGCTAAAGCCTTCTATCCGCGCCAGGTCGTCTACCGCACCAACGATTTTAAGACCAATGAATACCGCGCCCTCAAGGGTGGCGAGAAGTATGAATCTCTGGAAGAAAATCCCATGCTCGGCTACCGCGGCGCTTCCCGCTATATCACCGACATCGAAACCTTCAAGCTGGAACTTGAGGCTATTAAGAAAGTGCGTAAAAAGTACGATAACCTCTGGGTGATGATACCTTTTGTGCGCACCGTCAGCGAAATGGCAAAGACGATTGAAATCATGAAAGCCGAGGGATTAAAACGCTCCCCGAAGTTCAAAATCTGGATGATGGCGGAAGTCCCATCTAATGTCATCCTGCTTGAGAAATTCCTGGCTCTGGGTATCGATGGCGTCTCTATCGGCAGTAACGACCTGACCCAGCTTACCCTCGGCGTCGACCGGGATAATGAAAAGCTGGCGGCGCTCTTCGATGAACGTGATGAAGCTGTCATGCTCTCACTGGAGAAAATTGTCCGGGGTTGCGCCAAAGCGGGCGTAACCTGTTCTATCTGCGGACAGGCGCCTTCAGTCTATCCGGAACTCACTAAAAAGCTGGTGGAGTGGGGCATCACCTCCGTTTCCGTCAGCCCGGATATGATTGACCAGACCCGGGAAATTATTGCTAACGTTGAAGCACGTTTGAAAAAGTAGTGAGCGGTCGGCTCGGAGTTCGTCAGCTTCTTGAAGAGCGGGAAGAAAGCCTTTCGCCTTATGCGCAGAAAAGCCGGTTGTCAAAGGGCAGGCTCAAAACAGAAATGCCCAGCCCGGTACGTACGGAATTTCAGCGCGACCGTGACCGTATTCTCCATTGCAAGGCATTCCGTCGACTGAAGCATAAGACACAGGTTTTTATTGCGCCCACCGGCGACCATTACCGCACGCGGCTGACGCATACCCTAGAAGTCTCACAGATTGCCCGCACCATCACACGCGCTTTGAATCTCAATGAAGACCTGGCAGAAGCCATCAGCCTGGGGCACGACCTCGGGCACACACCCTTCGGTCACATCGGCGAGGATGTCCTCAACGAACTATATCCGCAGGGTTTCCGCCACAACGAACAGTCTTTAAGAGTGGTCGACCTGCTGGAAAATGAAGGCCGGGGATTGAATCTGACCTGGGAGGTGCGGGATGGTATCGTCAACCACTCCAAATCCAGAGCGCAGGTGCTGGGAGATGAATGGGGCAAAGTCGGCACGCTGGAAGGAGAAATCGTCAAGCTGGCGGACATTGTCGCCTACATCAACCACGATATCGACGATGCCATCCGCGCCGGAATCATCACCGAAAAAAGCCTATCGAAGTCGGCGACCCGTGTTCTGGGCGCTTCGCATTCTGCCCGCATTAATACCATGGTCTGTGATATTATTGAATTCTCTTGGGCGGCGAGCGGTCGTACCAGAATAAAGAATAGAAATACTATCAGCATTGGCATGAGTGAAAAAGTCCGTACTGCCACCGATACAATGCGTGACTTTCTCTTTGCAAAAGTCTATAATGTGCAATCGGCGCGGGAAGAATCGGAAAAAGCCAGGGTGCTCCTCCGCAAGCTTTATAAATACCTCATCAAGCATGTTAAGACGTTACCAACCGAATACCGCCTTCATGGAGATGATAAAAGCCGCTGGGTCATCGATTACATCGCCGGCATGACCGACTTATACGCTCAAAAAATAGCCGAAGAACTATCTTTACTGGACGATAAAGTCAGTTCATAATATAGGGGCGCACCCTCCAGTCTCGTCGTTCTGAGTGCAACGAAGAATCCCGGGGAGGTGGGGTAATAATTACCTCCTCAACCCCGAGACCCTTCACTTCGTTCAGGGTGACATTTAGAAGCGAACGTTATGAGCACCGTTGAAGAAGTCAAACAGAGAGTAGACATCGTTGAGGTGGTGAGCCGGTACACGACATTGACTAAAGCCGGGCGCAACTTCAAGGCGCTCTGCCCTTTCCATAGTGAAAAGACGCCTTCCTTTTTTGTCTTCCCGGAGCGTCAGAGCTGGCATTGCTTCGGCGCCTGCAATACCGGCGGCGACGCCTTTTCCTTCATTATGAAGAAGGAGGGGCTGAGTTTCGGGGAGGCACTGCGGTTCCTGGCGGATAAGGTTGGGGTGCTCATTCCCACCCGAATTGAGCCGGGTCCCGGTCGCGATGAAAGGGAGCGTCTTTTTCAGGCAAACGAAGTTGCGGCGCAGTTCTACCACAACCTGCTGGTGACGTCCGTACAGGCGGAAAAAGTCAGAAGCTATCTTGCCAGCCGTGGTTTGAATGATAAATCAACTTCGGATTTCCAGTTGGGCTATAGCCCTAATACCTGGGAAGCATTGAAGCAATATCTGCTGGAGCGTGGTTTCACGGAAATGGAGATGCTCACCGCCGGGCTGATTATCCAGTCGGAGGACAGTAAGACCCATGACCGTTTCCGTAACCGGTTGATGTTCCCGATTCACGACCAGCGCGGGCGGGTGACCGGTTTCGGCGGGCGGGCACTGGACAATGAAACACAGCCTAAGTACCTCAACTCGCCGCAGACACCCATCTTTGATAAAAGCGATACTCTCTACGGCATTCACCTAGCGACGCCGGCAATCCGGCGGGAGGACACAGCAGTCATTACCGAGGGGTATATGGATGTCATCGTACCTTACCAGTACAATTTCCAGAACGTCGTAGCTTCCATGGGTATCGCTGTCACGGAAAAACAGGTCAACAAACTCAAGCGGTTAACGAAAAATCTCATTCTGGCGCTTGACCCGGATGAAGCCGGCGAAGAGGCGATGCTACGGTGTATCGACTATGAAAACAGCCTCGGGGCTGAGGTCAGGGTGATTCTCATGCCTGGCGGTAAAGACCCCGACGAGGTTGTCCGGGAAAATCCCGATACCTGGCGAGAGCTGGTAAAGAAAGCGATGCCGGTCATTGACTTCGCCATCGAAAAAACTGTGGGCAAACTAGATATGAGAACAGCACGAGACAAGTCACTCGCTGCTAATAATCTCCTCCCGATTATTTCTCGTGTCCGTGACGATATCCGCCGTGACCACTACCTCGATAAGCTATCTAAACTGTCAGGAATCGGTTATAATCAATTAGAAGCTGCCTTAAAAAACTACCTGAGCAAGCCAAAGGGAGATACTAAAAAGGCAAAACCAACAGTGTCCGGTCTTCGCTCAACAACTGCTTCCCGTGAGGAGTATTGCCTGACTCTGCTTCTAAAAAATCCTGAACTGAAGACTCTCGACGTCGGTCTTCTGCCCGATTACTTTCAGGATAGTGAAAACCGGGAGATATATGGCTACTGGCTGGAGACGGACGATTTGCTGGCACTCAAAGAACGGCTTGACCCGATTGTCCGGGAAAGGGTGAATGAACTGGAAAGCCGTCCACTATCGGTTAACCGCATCAAGGAAAAATATACTGATTGCGTGCTGATGTTGCGGAAGGATTATCTCCAGAGTAAAGAAGTTATAAGGAAGGAAATTTTCGCGCTGGAGGCGGAGACGGGTGGCGCCGGCGCTGACCTGGCAAGGCTGCAACAGGAAGGAATCGAGCCAAGCCAGAAGCTGAAAGAGGTTTTTTCCCAGAAAGCACAGATGACAAGGAGAGCAAGGAAATGAGTCCGGATGAGTTTATCGTCGCACCGGAATTTGAACCGGGGATTAAAGAGGAAGTGGAAGAAGCACCTGAAGAAGAGGTACTTGCTCTTGCAGAGGAGCAGGAGCCTACAGAGGAAGAACTTGAAGCCGAGCCGGTGCTTGAGGCAGAAGAGCAGGAGGTCGGGGATGACCCGGTTCGTCTTTATCTACATGAGATAGGTCGTGTCCACCTTCTCACTGCCGCCAATGAAAAGACCATCGCCCGCAAGATTGAAATGGGTAAACGCATTAGCGAAGTTAGGCGTGAACTGGAAAAACAGGGGAAACACCCCTCCGCCGCCGAAATCTTCCTTGTTATCATCGGGGGAATCGGAAAGTCCATTGAAATTATCCGCGTGCTTCAAGGTCAACTTGGAATTCCCATCGGCGCGAGGTTGCGTGAAATTGTCACCAGCGATAAATTACATAACGCCATTGACGGCGTTTTCAACCAGGAGATGACCCCGGTAATCGCCGAGAAGATGGGGATACCTCAACAGCAACTGGAACAGCAACTCATCGCGCTTTCGGTGAATACTTCCCTGCTCTCCGATGATGTTCTGAAGACCATCGGCACCAAAGCCACACTTTCCGGCGTTGGCGCTATGATTGCTAAACCGGAGTTTATTGCGCGACTTCAGGCAAAGGAAAGCCTGCTCCGTGAATATCTTAATGGCATTGAACGGGAGGCGGCAATCGCCAAGGACCATCTCACGGAAGCCAATTTGCGCCTCGTGGTTAGTGTTGCCAAGAAGCACATCGGTCACGGTATGTCTTTGCTCGACCTCATCCAGGAGGGGAATATCGGGCTTATCAGGGCAGTGGAAAAGTTCGACCCGCACAAGGGCTATAAGTTCAGCACCTATGCCACTTGGTGGATACGACAAGCAATTACCCGCGCCATTGCTGACCAGGCGCGCACCATCCGCGTGCCGGTGCACATGATTGAAACAATCAATAAGCTACTTCGCCTCAGCCGGAAACTGGCGCAGGAATACGGGCGTGAGCCAACCTCCAAGGAAATCGGACAGAAGATGGGGATGTCGCCGGAAAAAGTGCGTGAGATTGTCAAGGTCGCTCAGTTGCCCATTTCTCTGGAACTGCCCATGGGTGAGGAAGCGGATAGCCACCTCGGCGATTTTATTGAAGACCGTAATGCCCTGCCGCCAGTGGAAGCCGCCTCCAAACAGTTGCTCAAGGAGCAGATTGACGAGGTGCTTTCCACCCTGACCCATCGTGAGCAAAGAGTACTGGTGCTAAGGTTCGGACTGGAAGACGGACGAAGCCGTACGCTGGAGGAGGTAGGGCAGGAGTTCAGTGTCACACGAGAACGCATCCGACAGATCGAAGCTAAAGCCTTACGCAAGCTCCGCCACCCCAGCCGGAGCCGGAAACTCAAGGACTTTCTGGAGTAGGATTATCCTCGAACTGAAAGACTTCTTCTAAAGGCACATTAAATGCCCTGGCAACCCTCTATTACCAGACACCATAACTCACTCTTGGATTAAACTAGTTAGACACACCGGTTTAAAAAACATCCGTTTTCATGATGCTAGACATAGCCACGCATCGTTAATGCTAAAGCTAGGTATCCACCCTAAAGTAGTCCAGGAGAGACTAGGTCATTCCAGCATACAGATAACACTGGATACCTATAGCCACGTAGCTCCAGGACTCCAAGAAACAGCTGCCAAGCGATTTGATGAAATTATAAATAATCTTGTCACAACCACTATAACCGAATCCGTTCACTAGTAAGCATTTCAATTTTTCAGAATTCGATTATGGACTTCGCATGATATAATGCTTTGAGAATAAATTTAAATTACTGGGAGGCGGAATATGGATTCAGACAAGCTCAGGATAATGAGGCGAGGCATTGACTATATTGGTGTTGGAGTCGGAGCAATTATCGTTGATAGTAAGGGTCGTATCTTTGCGGCACTTCGTGGTCCTCAATCCAAGAACGAAAGAGGTTTATGGGAGTTTCCTGGAGGGGCGGTTGAATTCGGAGAAAAGCTTGCAGATGCGCTTCGTCGTGAAATAAATGAGGAGTTTGGTATCGAAATTTCAGTCGGAGAATTATTAGACGTTGTCGACCATATTCTTATTGATGAGGGACAACATTGGGTTTCTCCAACATTTATCTGCACAATTCTTTCAGGTCAACCTGCTATTCGTGAACCATGGAAATGTGCTGAAATTGGCTGGTTCTATCCAACAGAAATGCCAGAGAGTTTGACTCAAGTAACACGCGAAAATCTGAAACACTACCAGCAATATCTTAATGAAAAGTCTTAAGTCAAAAATGCTTTCTCTAACCAAAAAATGATACTTCCACTCCTTGAGCCTCTAAATATCTTCTAACCGAACCGTATCCGCGTTCTAGCGTCGATAAAAACAATGCCATCGATTTCAGTGAATCTTCCAATTGGTAGAGCAAGTTGGACGAAAGGCAGAACTTTTAGGTTAATATTTGATATTGCTTGAGTGACTGCCCAATAACATATTCTGTTTTGACCAACCTGCCGTTCCATTTGCGTGTGATTTCTTGCAATTCGGCTCTATAATATTTTCAAATAGTCTGTCAAAGCGAATACGACACCGTCTTCATCATTGCTCTTGGTAATAAATGTGGAGCTTCTCTTAACAGATTCATGAGCGTTGCCCATAGCTATTGGATGCCCAAACATTCCGAACATTCCCATGTCTGAAGTATCATCACCGAATACAGCTACTTCTTCTGGCTTAATTTTGTAAAATGATATGAGGGTATTTATTGCATTCCCTTTATTTGCGTACTTTGAGGTCATGTAGATGGCTCTTCGAGAATCCGCAAGGACTACGGCTAATGAACTCGAGAATTGTGAGATTAGAGATTTATAGAGAGCGGATAAATCCATCGAGGCCCCGTAAAAATTTGTCCCCTCAAAGACCATTATTTTGGTCGTAGGTCTGCTTTTAGCCAGTTGAAAATCAAGCAATTCATCTCGTTTAAATCCCCAGCTAACCAGGTGTTCATCCGGCATTGGTATTTTGAACGAATGATATTGGTCGTCATGTTGCAGGGCAATTTGAAGTGTATCGTCGTATTCAAGTGTTCTGCCAACCACTTGTTGAACGACTGTACCGGGTATCGCAGTATGCTGATAGAAATGATTTGGTTTATCGAAAACCGTGCCACCGTTATAGAAGATTCCCCGTTCAAGTAGAAATTCATGTTTCCATTGAATGTCCCCTTTTCTAAAAACTAATCTTCCTGAACGGGCAGTAGCAATACAAATAATAAAGCCTCTTTTTTGACACTCTTTAAGGGCGTTATATGTTTTTTCTGTCATTGTTCCTTTGGAATTCAGAATCGTCCCATCAATATCGAAAACCAAGGCTTTCACGCCCATTTTGATTCTTTTTCCTTTATGCTTTTTCTATGATTAGTCATATAGTAAAGTAAAGACGGAAAAGATTCAATAGAACTAAAAAGCACAGCCTTTTCGCTGTGCTAAGTTCAAATCCACTGGTAGCGGGGGTTGGATTCGAACCAACGGCCTTCGGGTTATGAGCCCGACGAGCTTCCACTGCTCCACCCCGCGCCAACTTTAAAGTATATACCCACCTTCAGGACAAGTGCAAGAAAATGTATATGTAGCCATATCTCTGCAGGCAGAAAAGCACGTAATATGGTACAATAAAACTTAGTTACGAAAATACAGGGGACTCACAAATGGCCAAGAAAGAAACCACAGACCTGAAGACCTTCATCGAGAATGTTAATAAGAAAGACAAGACCAACGGCAAAAAGGTCGTTTTCGACTTTGTGAAGCGGAAGCGGAAGTAAACTTCCATACCCGACGTGCTACTTTATCACCAACCGGCTGACATCACAGAGAATATTAAACTCGACACGGTTCGTTGCAGTGTCATAACCCGGTGAGATAAAGTAATCACCCTGTCGCGGGAAACGCTCTGTATCAATACTAAACATACTTAAATTAACGTCCGTCTTAATCTTTACCGCAACTCCCTCAGGAACCGTTATTTCCAGATTGCTGACATCCATATCGATATCAATGGTGGTCTCGCCGGCAGATGCCGGGAGCATTAGCCAGCCACTACAAACATCCATCTCCAGATAAAGCTTCTCAATATCGAGGTCTTCCAAGTCAAGACTTACCCGCGAGCCATCGCAACGTATGTCCAGGATTATTGGTATCTGGCGGTTGAACCATAGCCACCAGGATATCGGCCAATCCTCCCAGAACCTTTGATTAATAGGGTATACATCTATTGTCACAGTTCCATCTTGCCGGGTGAAATCCGTTTCCATAGTAACTACACGTTCTTGCGGTCTGCCCAAGTCCTCGTGCTGGTCATCTATTTCCACTAGTAACCGTTCATTGGATTGCAGTTCAGCGAGAGACATGGCACCTGCAGCGAAATCAATTCTGGCTTCGACCCGCTCCACACCGACAATAGGGTAGGTGAAAGTCTGCTCAAGCGCCATCGAACCGTGATTCCGCCCAGGGAGGTACTGGAAAGCGGATATCCCCAAGCAGATACCCAGTATTGCCAGCGTCAGTAAAGCCAGCAACCAGCCGTGACGGCGGGGCAGGAGGAATGACAATCCCAAAATGATAATCAGGACAGGCCAGAATTTCCAGAGTGTACCCCACAGTTGCCACTCAAGAACTCCTGTCACCTGAAGCAGAAAGACCACGCCAATGAAAAGAATAAACGCTCCCCAGATAATTGCGGCGTGGCTTCCACGTGATTCGCCTTCAGTCATCTATTTCTTCTTTGAAATGCTTAGTATAATGAGCAACCCTATAACAATCAGGAGGATGGGCCAAATGACAGCCCAGTTTGCCCAATGAAAGATACCGAAAGTTCCCAGCAGTAGAAAAATCCCGACAACGATCAGGATAACACCGAAAATATTGCGCCGTTTCGCCTGTGCCTGTTCAATTTCCTGTGATTCCGGTTTCTTCCCGGAGAGTGTATCCCTGATATTCTGACCGAGCCCCTCCGCGGTAGTTTTCGCCTCTTCTACATTGTCGAGTACAATTTCCTTAGGACTGGTTTTGGTACTGCCTTCCAGTGGTACGATAAACGCCATGATTAAGTAGACAAGAGCACCGACACCACCTGTTACAATAGCCAGTAATATCACAATAATCCGCATCCATGAAGAATCTATGCCAAAGTACTTTGCCAGACCGCCGCAGACACCAAGAAGCATCCGATCCTTGTCACTGCGATACAGTTTATTTTCCATGTCCCCTCCCTGGCTGATGTCATCCATCAACCCTGTTTGGAATTATACTTCATGGCATTTGGAGTGACAATACTCCGTCAGTAGGTTTTTTAGCAATAAAAGGGGTAATACAGGGGATATATCATCCTTAAGGAGAAGATTTTTATATGGCTACTGAAGCCGTGACCAAGAGACTAATACCCTCAGCGAGGTCCGAAGGTATCAGACCCGATGTTTTCTCCCAGATTCTTGGGAGACATTCTGCCTCCGGAGATGACCATTTTGAGTGCATCTTCGACTGAAATACTCGTGCGGATAACGTCTTCTTCATGCAATATTTCAATGAATCCCGAGGCGGGATTCGGGGCGGTGGGAATGAAGACACTGATGAGCGGCTTGCCATCTTTATCCACATCTTCGTAGGTGATGAAGCCAATAGTGCGCATCCCCTTGGCGGGAAATTCGACAAGCACCACCGCCAGAAAAGCACTGGAATTCTCTTCGGAGAAACCCCGGAAGACTTCCCGAAAAGCTACGTAGATATGGCGGGCGATTGGTACCCTTCCCAGCATGGATTCACTCCACCGTACCATCCTGCGCCCGACGACATTGGCAGTGATGGCACCGATTACGAAAATCAACACCACTGTGATGCCGAAGCCGATACCAGGGATAGGGCGTCCAAATATTAACTGAACCAGAGGGGCAAGCAATCCCTCAATGCCATTGAAAACCCAGATTAATATCCAGACGGTGAGAGCAATGGGCACTACCACAATCAGACCGGCGATAAACATCGTCCGTATCCTCTTTAATAGCCATCTCCAGAATCTGCCAGCCACTTTTCCTTATCCTCCCATGGATATTGCTGCCACCACTATATTAGCAGAAAATGGTAAACCGAAAATCTGAACTCCGAAGGCATGCGAAATTTCAATGGGGTTGGAAAGGGTGTCCTTCCCGCCGAAAGTCCGGCTGGTAGTTATCAGCTGAATCCAGTGCTTGAATCCAACCGTTCTCCATCCCCAGCCTGCCCAAGAGCGCTACCATACAGTCATACTCCGCTCGCGTAATCCGCCGCGCAAGAACGGGAAAGCGACTGGCGTGATGCGCGGGATAGTACTGAGCCATGATACTGAGATGAACATCCGGGGAAACCTCACGTGCCAACCAGGTCAATGATTCTTCGCTCCCCGCCAATCCCGCCGGCAGAATCAGGTGGCGGATAATCAGCCCTCTCTGCGCCACACCTTCCCCATCGACGATGAGATTCCCCACCTGACGGTACATCTCTTTAATTGCGGCACGGGCATGCTCAACGTAATCCGGCGCGAGCGAATATTTTTTCGCCACCTTATTGTCTGCGTACCGGATATCCGGCAGGTAAATGTCAATAACACCGTCCAGCAGTTTCAATGTGCTTACGGAATCATAACCGCTCGTGTTGTAGACTAGAGGCAAACGCAATCCCAGTGGAACCGCTTCGAGCACGGCTCTGACCATCTGGGGTACGAAATGGGAAGGCGAGACAAAGTTGATATTGTGGCACCCAAGAACATCCTGAAGATACAACAACTGTTGCGCCAGTGATTCGTAGTCTGTCTCCTGCCCGCGCAGTCGCCGCCGGTCCTGGCTAATCTGGTGGTTTTGACAGTAGACACAGCGCATGTTGCAGTTGCCAAAGAAGACTGTGCCAGAGCCTTTAGTGCCGGAGAGCGGCGGTTCCTCACCGTGGTGAGCACAGATAGATGCGACGATAGATAAAACACCGGAGTGGCAAAATCCCAGTTCACCTTCAAGACGGTTGACATCACAATTCCGGGGACACAGATTGCAGTGAGCCAGGCGTGCTTCTAGTGCTTCCGCTCGCTTCTGTAGTTCACCGGAACGGTAGAGAGAAAGATAGGCTGGTTCTGACATCGTCCGCTTCACCACGCTATAAAGTCGCGAGCTTGCTGATGGCTTCCTGAATCCGTATCAGACACCGCTCCCGACCCAGCACCGCCATCATCTGAAAGAGGGGCGGAGTGGCTGTTTCCCCGCTGACCGCCGTCCGCAAAGCGCCGAAGAGCTGCCCCGTCTTCAATTTCAGTTCTTCTGCTAATGGTCTCAGTATGGATTCCAACGACTTTTCATCAAAGCCGGGCTGTTTCTCAAGTCGCTCCTTCGCCATAATGAGCATCTGCCGGGTCGATTCCGGGGTCATGTCCTTGCTGATAAGTAGTTTTGCATCGTAGTTTAGTCGGTCTGAGAAAAAGTAACGGGTGAGTTCTGACACCTCGGTGAGCAGTTTCGTCCGCTCCTGAACGAGTGACAGGACCGCACGGACATAATCCACCGAAGGGATATTCTCCGGAAAAGCTTTTTCAATGAATGGAAAACACCTCCGTGCGAAGTCTTCCGGAGTCAGCTTGCGGATGTAGACACCGTTCATCCACTTAAGCTTTTCATGGTTGAAGATAGCGGCGGTCTTGCTGACCCGCTCCAGTGAGAAGTTTTTAATAAGTTCATCCCGGCTGATGATATCGGTTTTATCATCCAGCGACCAACCAACCAAGGCGAGGAAATTTAGTAGCGCCTCGGGGAGATAGCCTTGTTCACGAAATTCAAGCACAGAAGTAGCTCCGTGCCGCTTGCTCAACTTAGAACGGTCGTGACCCAGCACCATGGGCAAATGAGCAAATTTGGGTGGCACATAACCCAGAGCCTCATATGTCATTAAATGCAGAGGTGTACTTGAGATGTATTCTTCCGCTCTGATAACGTGTGAAATTTCCATCGCGTGGTCATCAACCACATTGGCGAGATGGTAGGTGGGATATCCGTCCGACTTCAGTAGCACCAGGTCCTCAACGTGACTGTTTTCAAAAACAACATCGCCCCAGATTTCATCGTGGAACCGCGTCCGACCCGTAAGTGGTATCTTGAACCGGACGACAGGTGTGATACCCTCTGCTTCCTTCGCCTTACGTTGTTCTGTAGTCAGATTCCGGCAACGTCGGTCGTAGCCAGGCGGCATTTTGCGCTTGATTTGCTCAGTACGTAAAGTCTCAAGCCTTTCCGCGGAACAATAGCAGTAATACGCATGCCCACTCTCTACGAGCCTACGGGCAGCATCCTGGTAAAGGTGCAGTCGTTGCGACTGTACATATGGACCGTAATCGCCGCCCACTCCCGGTCCTTCGTCCCAATCCATGCCCAGCCAGCGCATACCTTCCAGAATATACTCGAGTGAACCTTCAACACTGCGCTCTACGTCGGTGTCTTCAATCCGCAGGATAAAACTACCCTGGTTATGCCGGGCGAAGAGCCAGGCGAAGAGTGCCGTCCGCATACCGCCCACATGAGGAAAGCCAGTGGGGCTGGGAGCAAAACGTGTTCTCACAGAGTCAGTCAATGGACTTCTACCTGCCCTGCATGTGCTTGCCACGCCGTCCGCTCCTTACGCGTCGGGATACGGACGACAAAGGTCTCCGCGATTTTATCGTGAATGCCCTGCCGCCGACTGTCAAATCCAACCCAAATAAATCCGATAAATAGAATCACGGCGGAGATGATATAGCCGCAATAGCGCAGAAATGCACTGCCCCAGCCGATAGGCGAACCATCGAACTGCGTAATTTTTATCCTCATTACCCATTTACCAGGTGTCTGTCCCCGCCATGCCCAAAAACAAACGAAATAACCGACCTGCACCACGAAGAAAATGATTATTCGCAATGCCCAAAGAGGGGCGGTGGTAGTACCAGCTTCCAGCATTTGTTCCGTTAACCCGCCCCACGGTAAGTCTGTTGCCAGGTTCCAAAGACCGGCCATCAGGTAGTTAATCCCCCATAAGATGACGCCGTCAATGATAAACGCGCCCAGCCGCCACCAGAACCCGGCATAGTCAACTATATAGCTTTCTTTCACGAGTATTCGTTGCATAATTGTACTCCAACTTATACAAAGACTTCTTTGGTAAAGGTCACCAACTTGACCTGTGATAACGCCTGTTTTACCGGTATAACTTTTCGGTTGAAAGATACTTCTAACAACCACTGGTCATCATTGAAGTGTTTATGCACTTCGGTATATTCAAATTGATTATGACAGTTTCCGCAGACGACGACAACATTTTTCGGATGATGCCCTTTTACAGGGTCAAGGTGATGTACTTCAAAATATGGTTCGTTATCTCTCTTGAGAAACCAGAAATCACACAACTGGCAGTGCCCGAGATAAATCCTTAACAAGAGGGTACGGAGACTAGCGGGTACATTCTCACGTGAACGCGATATTCTTTGGCTTCCATATCGTCGTGCTTCCATTATAGATGTGTTCGCCAGACGACCATACTCGCTAAGTGACACTATCTTATCATCAGAGAGCGTCCAATTAGATAGAGATCCCAAAGTCTGATATGCTTCTTTCTCTGTCTTCGCACTATCAAACGCTTGCTGCAAGTTCTTGGTCTCGGAAAGGAATCTATTTTCTGGAATAAGGCGGTAAATAAAGTGTTCTCTATCAATGAACTGGATTACAATTTCATCCCCGCTTCTAATTTCATTCTGCCCGAACCAGTCTTTAAGTCCGTTAATCCTGCATTCACGGGTAGAACTATTGTACGATGAGTATGGTTTTATTTGCGATTCTGGAGAATCGTTTAAGTAAACCTGCACCTCTTGATTTTGCTTTGGGAAATTACCTGATAGTTGCTTCGGAACAGCTAGTAAACCCTTACTGAGGCGGCTTGGAGTGATTCTGATAGTTGCATAGTTATAGTTTACTTTGCTACTTTCACTAAACACGCCTTTCATTTTCACTTCCTCCATTCCGTACCCTTGTTCAATCTTACAACCATCTCTAATATGGAATTATCGTGTCAATTATACTCATGAGCGTTAAACCACGTCTCTCGTTTCAAAGTGCGAAAATCCCGAATCAATTCCCCAAGAATAGGGAAGTGTAATTTTCGACCATCAATTACCTAATTATTATCGGGGATTAACTCAGCCTTGACCTCGAAAGCATCTTCAAAAGACAGATGAACAAGGGCGTCTGACAATTGTTCCAATGCCGCTTCTCTGGCCTCTTTTTCCGTATCTACGTAATCAATTTCAAGACAGAAGTGACCTGTAACCTTCCACGTGGTCATTTTTCCCACCCCTTAATTAGTGACGTTCTAACTAACAGAAAATTTATGATTCATACTCAATCGTCCGTGAATCACTTCAGAACTAGTTAGAGTCCGTCAATCGGAAATACGGCGTGCATTATTCTACCACCCTGCCTGCACCTAATACCAGCAGTTAGCTGATTGTTTTCAGCGCCTTCTCCAAATCCTCCGGCAGGGGTGAAGTAAACTCCAAATACTTGCCGGTAGAGGGGAGGCGGAAACCGAGCTTATGTGCGTGGAGGAACTGTCGGGAAAGGAAGGGAGATTTGACACCATAGATGGCATCGCCGACCACCGGGTAGCCGATAGCGGTAAGGTGTACGCGTATCTGGTGGGTGCGCCCTGTCTGCGGCATCACTTCAAGCAAGGTATAGTTGCCCAGGAAGTGAATAACCTTATAGCGGGTCAGCGCTTTTCGACCACGGCTCTCGCCTGATATCGCCATCTTCTTGCGGTCGCCGGTATCCCGCCCGATGGGTGCTTCAATAATACCCTCCTCTGGAGTTAAATGCCCTCTGACCAGCGTCAGATATACTTTCTTCACAGTATGTTGCTTGAATTGAGAGGCGAGATTATCATGCGCCTTTGGATTCCGCGCAATGACCATCACCCCGGATGTATCCTTATCCAGCCGGTGCACGATGCCGGGTCGTTGCGTAGAGTCAGATGTGGTAGTGAGGTGCGATAGGATTGCATTCACCAGTGTGTGACCCGTGTGACCGGGGGCGGGGTGCACGGTCAGTCCCGCCGGTTTGTCTACCACCAGAATATCATCGTCTTCATACAGAATGGGCACAGGTATATTTTCCGGCGTAAGGTGGGTGGAAGTGGGGGGCGGTATTTTTACCAGCACCGTGTCACCGGCGCTTAATTTGTAGCTGGCTTTCTCTTGGTTACCGTTTACAGCAACCTGCCCACCTTCAATTAGTTTCTGTGCCTGTGTACGCGAGAGGTCAGGACACACTTCACTGACATATTTATCCAGCCGGACGCCCGCCTGTTCAACGGTAAAGTGGAATTCTTTTACTGTACCGGACATGAAATCCCAACCCTTACTACAGGTTCTCTAGCGCTTTTCTTTTATCGCTAGGCGGAGGATAGTAATAGCAAGCATTATCGTGCCGATGGTGACGCCGGAATCCGCCGCATTGAACGTCGGCCAGAACCCCGGGTCAAGGAAATCGGTCACGTTGCCGCCGAACCGGATACGGTCAATCAAGTTACCAATTGCTCCCCCCAAAATCAAACCCAGAGCAATTAGATTCCATTTTGTGACCAGATGCGGTAAGCGGCGATACACAAGGTATGCCAGAGCTAGCAACACTACCACCTCTACTACCGCTATAATTGCCAATATGGTCGCATGTCCCTGGAAAAGACCAAATGCCGCACCGGTGTTCTGTATATGGATAATCTGCAGGAAACCGATTCGCTGGATAACTTCTCCTAGGGGATAGGTACGTATCCATTCCTTGGTCAGCAAGTCAATAACGATGAGGACGATGACAGTCAGGAGGATAAAAAGATTACGTTTATCTTTGAAAAGGTTACCTTTTTGCATTCTTTGATTCAAGAGTCTTACAGCTCATACAACGCCGTGCCTGAGGTAGAGCCTCCAGTCGGGCTGGTTCAATGGGTTTACCACAGACATCGCATTTCCCATAAGTGCCGGCTTTTATTTTAGCCAGAGCAGACTCAATTGCCATCAACTGCTCTTTGATGCCGCGCTCCAATGCTAACCGCCGCTCCAGTTCCAGACTTTCAGTGGCTTCTTCCTCGCGCTTGCCAAAAGGACTCCCCTCGCGCCGTTCCTCAGATGGACGGCCGGCAACACTCAGTTGCTCCAATTCGCCGAGCAACCGTTTTTTATCACCCTCGAGCCGTGTACGTATTTTCGCGATATCAAGCGCCACTGTAGACTCCCGCTTCCCAGATAGTTCCGCATTCAAGTAGTAAGGTAATTATACTTGAGCTTGCGCAGAATAGCAAACAAACGTCAAAAACCACCGGGCATATAACGGCAGTTGCTGTATCCGTTTAACTTATTTTACCGATGTTTTCTCTATTAAGCAAATCTATGAGCGATTCACTAATAGTTCGGTTTTCTTTGGTTGGTATTAAGACGAAAAACTCTTGTTTTCTGGTATCAGCTCTGGCTTGTACTTCGCTTCGCTTCCTCCCAGAGTTGATTCTGTTCGTCGAAAGACAGTCTACTGAAATTGACACCGCGCTGGCGGCAGATCTCTTCCATAAATTGAAACCGCTTGGAAAACTTACGGTTGGCTTCCCGCAGCGCCACCTCAAGGTCGACATCCTGCCGACGGGCAATGTTTACGAGCGTAAAAAGTAAATCGCCGAATTCCTCATTTTTACTTTCTGGGGTATCCGCCTGTGTCAGTTCCTCTACTTCTTCCGCCAGTTTTTCAATAACACCCACATCATTCTCCCAGTCGAATCCCGCCTGCGCCACACGGTGTTGAATCTCCTGACTGTAACTCAGGGCAGGCATACTTTTCGGCACGCTGGCAATAATTGATTCGTCCGCGCCCTTCTCTTCACGTTTCAGAGTCTCCCAGTTGTGGATAATCTCACCGACGTCCTTCACCTTTTGCTCACCGAAGACATGGGGATGGCGGTGTACCAGTTTTTCATTGATGGACTTAATCACATCGGACATTTTGAACTCACCGGATTCTTCTGCAATCCGCGCCTGTAAGACAATATGGAGAAGTAAATCACCTACCTCCTCACATAGCTTGTGAGCATCCCCCTCATCCAGTGTTTCCAATACTTCATAGCACTCTTGAAGAAAGCTCTCACGGAGAGAAGCATGCGTTTGCTCTTTATCCCAGGGACATCCATCAGGACCCCGCAAACAGGCGATGATTTTCTCCAGAGCAGAAAAGCGACTCAAGTCTTTAGGTAGTACCAAATTTACCCCCTTCCTGGTTACTTCGGTAGAACGGTGACTGGTAGCTGGCGTTGACCTCGCAGGAACTCTCCAGCCATCATAGCGCGTTTCCCTTCCATTTGAACACGGACCACACCCAGTATGCCCGAGCCAGTCTCTACTCCAAAAGCCACGTCGCCAGCAAGCGGCATTACCCGACCCGGCATACCTGATTGCCCATCCAGCGGCACAGCTTCGATAATTTTCAATTGTTTTCCCTGCCACCGCGTGTAACTGCCAGGCCAGGGATGATAAGCTCTCACCTGCCGCCATAGCTCCACCGCCGATCGACGCCAGTCTATTTCGCCAGCCTCCTTCTCAATCATACGTGTATAGGTCGCTTGCGCATCATCCTGTTTTCGCGGCATTACCTGCCCCTTGATCCAGCGTGGTAGAATTTCGAGTAACAACTGCGCACCTATAAGAGAGAGCTTCTCAGTCAGCGAACCCGTGGTATCCCATTCTGTGATAGACGCCTGTATCCGAACCAGAACCGGACCTGTATCCACACCCTTATCGAGCATCATGATACTGACCCCGGTAAACTCATCGCCGTTTAGGATTGCCGCTGGCACAGGTGATACCCCACGGTACCTCGGAAGAAGAGAGGGATGGATATTTAGACAACCATAGCGTGGCAACTCAAGTACAGGCGGGGGAAGAATTTGCCCGAAAGCCGCAACTACAACGACATCCGGTTTCAGTGCGCTCAGTTTGTCTCGTTCCTCATCCGATTTCAGAGTCGCAGGCTGGTAGACTGGCAATCCATACTTCAACGCAACAGCCTTCACGGGTGGTGCCACCAGAGCACGGCCTCGCCCTGCCTCCTTATCCGGCTGAGTATAGACAGCAACGACACCCGTCTCGTTGAGTATTAAGAGTTCCAGAGGTATGGCGGCAAATTCAGGCGTGCCCATAAAGACAATTCGCATTCATAACCTCCAGTCACCGCATTTTAACATCAAAATCCTGTACGAACAACCCGATGATAATAATGCGATATTCATCTACTCCTAAGCATTTTTTCTCCCTAGGTATAAGCAGATAGCACTTCAATTATCGACGAATAGGTGTACATTACGCTTTCTCATATACTTTTTACTGTCAACTGGTAAACCCAGTCTATCAATGAGAGAAATGTCAAAAAAGGAAGCATCGCAGAGCTTTTGAGTTAGAAAGAAAGAGTCTTTTACCACTAAAAACACCTGGAAGCAATCCTCAGAACCCTTGCTTTGTACAAGAAAGGCGTATTATCCTAGTTAACGTCGCTTGTTTACACCAGAGTCCACAAATAATTTTCGCCAAGCCGTATAAACGCTCGGGGGGATATTTTTTGTCTCATAACGCCTACGGCTTTGGCTTGGAATAACATATTATGAAAGTTCGGTCAGCCCAGGAAATCTGGGAAACTGCCCTGGGCGAGTTGCAGGTTGAAGTCAGTAAATCAAATTTCCACACATGGTTCAAGAAAACCACCGGCCTCAGCTTCGAAGATGGCATATTCGTGATTGGTGTACCCAATACCTTCATAGCTGAATACTTGGAAAGAAACCAGTGCTCTCTGATTGAAAGAGTCCTCGCAGGTGTCACCCGTACCGATGTGCGTCTGGAATTCCGCATCGCTGACGGCGCCCGTACACCACTGACAGCGCAAACCAATCTGCCCCTCTTCAATCCGCGCTATACATTCGACACTTTTGTTGTTGGCAACTCCAATAACCTCGCCTATGCCGCCGCCACAAAGGTTGCGGAAAGCCCCGGACAAAACTTCAACCCGCTCTTTATACACGGCGGTTCTGGTCTGGGCAAAACTCACCTGCTCCACGCCATCGGGAACTGTGCCGCCAGTAAAAACTACAACGCACTCTGCGTGAGTGCCGAACAATATACCAACGAACTCGTGACCGCTATCCGTGAAAAAACCACCGATGAGTTCCGCCATAAGTTCCGCACCGTCGACCTGCTCCTGATGGATGATATCCAGTTCTTCACCGGCAAGGAGCAGATCGAGGAAAACTTCTTCCATACCTTTAACGAATTGCACAGTAATAACCGTCAGATTGTGGTCACCAGTGACCGCCCCCCGATAGCAATGTCAACTCTGAAGGACAGACTACGCTCCCGCTTAGAGTGGGGACTTGTGGCAGACCTGCAGGCGCCTGACCTTGAGACTCGTATCGGCGTTTTGAAAGCAAAGGCACAGCGAGATGGCGTAGACCTGAAAGATGACGTGCTGGAATTCATCGCCCTCCAGATAAAAGAGAACATCCGGGTACTGGAAGGTTCACTGAACCGTGTGATTGCTTATGCAAAACTGCTCCGCACTGTGATTACGCCGGACCTCGCCGCGCGCGCCATTGATGATATCGCCAGCAAGCAGCCGAAATTAGCACCAGTGACGCCGGCTCTTATTGTGGAAACAGTTGCCAGCGCTTTCCAGATTACCCTCTCCGATATCAGAGGGCGCCATCGCGATGAAAACAACGTACTCGCCCGCCAGACAGCCATGTATTTGATGCGAGAGGAGACAGCTTGCTCTCTAGCAGACATCGGCAAGGAACTGGGAGGGCGCAGTCCGGCAACCATCAGCTATGCCTGCGAAAAAATGACCAATGCTCTCAACAACGACCCGCACCTACGGCGTCAGGTATTTAATATCCAGCAGAAGCTATACGCAACACGAAACGAATAAACCCGAGTATTATCTCTTCACTTTCCAGATAGCACCCGGTTTTTATGATAACCTATCTAGCTTTTCGATAACTCCCTGATTCAACAGACTCATTCCATCTCACTCCAAGAAATCAGGCACTACAGATTTAACCTCTAACACACATAGCCCTGCGTTATTATTAATAATGTCGTATTTCCCTAAACAAACATATAAAATAAGTAATAGGGATTATAGTATTCTTACAAAGACAATGTTTGATGTAATAAGTATTGGAGAGCAGGGTGGTAAAGGCGGAACTGGTGCTGTCAGCTTTCGCAGGGAGAAGTTTGTGCCCTTTGGAGGTCCGGATGGAGGGGATGGGGGAAATGGTGGTAATGTCATAATCAGAGTAGACCCAGCGGTGACTAGCTTTAAAGAGTTCAGACAAAAAGGGTGGTACCGTGCTAAAGATGGCGAGAATGGGAATGGACAGAAGAAATCGGGAAAGCGGGGGGAAGACCTGGTAATAAAGGTGCCGGTAGGTACGGTGGTGTATGAAGAAGGTACAGAAGGAAGTAGAGTTTTACTTGCGGACTTGTCGGGTGTGAATGAAGCCGTTATGGTTGCTAAGGGGGGGGGGGGAGGTTGGGGAAATGTCCATTATGCCACTTCGACCAACCAGACACCGCGGCTTGCTCAGGTGGGAGAAGCAGGAGAAAAGAAGTCGCTGGTGCTAGAGTTGCGGCTTATTGCAGATGTTGGTATTATCGGCTATCCGAACGTGGGTAAGTCTTCTCTTCTTGCCGCCGCATCCGCTGCCAAGCCAAGAATTGCTGATTACCCCTTCACTACTAAAGAGCCGGAATTGGGAGTGGTGATGGTCGGACACAACCCCTTTGTTCTTGCCGAGATTCCGGGTCTGATTGAGGGTGCACACCAAGGTAAGGGACTGGGTCATGATTTTCTCCGGCACAGTACCCGCACAAAAGTATTTATTCATCTTATCGATGGCAGTTCGGAATCGCCTGTAGAGGATATGATAAAGGTTAATAATGAACTGAGTCTCTATGACCCGTCGCTGGCAAAGAAACCCCAGATTGTGGTCGTCAATAAAGTCGACCTGCCCGAAGTTCGAGAGAGGATAGAGGACATTAGAGAGGACTTCACTTGGATAGGGGCAAAGGTGCAGTTTGTTTCTGCGGCAACTGGTGAAGGTGTCAGGGATTTAATGAAAGCGGCTTATGAGTTATTGAAAAAGGTGAAAGTGAGTCGAGAAGCAGTAGAGCCGAAGGTTTTTCATCCCCAGCCGAAGCGACGTGTTACTGAAATAGGCAAGGAGGGCAATGTCTTCGTAATTAACGCGCCGGATATTGAAAGAATTATTATGCGAGTAGATATGAACGACCCAACCATTCGCTGGCAAGTTCGCGGGTATTTGATGAGGAAAGGTATAGGGAGAGAATTAGAAAAAGCCGGCATAAAAGGAGGCGATGAGGTACGCTGTGGTAATGCTGAATGGGAGTGGTGATAAATATAAAGTAGGTATTCTCGGGGGCACTTTCGACCCGGTGCATAATGCCCATCTGGCAATCGTTGACGAAGCCAGATTGCAACTGGAACTTGATGAGGTTGTCTTTGTGCCGGCAGGTCAGCCGTGGATGAAATCCGACCGTGTTATCACTGCCGCAGAACACCGTGTAGCGATGTTGCGCCTTGCCATCGCCGATAAGTACGGCTTTCGTTTGTCCACGATGGAAATCGATCGCCCCGGTCCTTCTTACACAGTAGATACGCTGAAGAAACTGTCTAATGAGTTTGTAGAATTGGCAGAATTATTTTTCATTATAGGCTGGGACAGCTTACCTTATTTACCAAGATGGAAAGAACCTGAACACATTATTGAACTCTGTCACCTGGTAGCGCTACCACGTCCCGGCTACTCTCTCCCTGACCTTGACGCTCTTGATAAAAAAGTCCCTGGTCTGTTGCGGCGGATTATCATTCTGGAACGACCGCAGATAGATATCAGCGCTACAGAAATCAGAGAACGAGTAGCAAAGGGACTAGACATCAGTAAACTAGTACCGCAGGCGGTGGCAGAATATATCAGGGAGAAGGGGCTGTACCGTGGGTGAATTTATCCCGGGTCTCGTATTGGCAGAGCTATTTTATAAAGAAGCTGTGCGTCCAATACTATCTAAGCATTTTCTCCGATTCCGCTATTCAGCGGCGCTCATCGGCCATGGTTCCGAAGTACTTGGTTTTGATACCCAGCGCTCTACCGACCATCATTGGGGTCCACGCGTCCAGTTATTCCTGCGTATTGAAGACTACGCACAATACAGGCATAAGTTAAAAGAAATCATGAGCAGGGAGTTACCCGTCAATTTCAAAGGCTATCCCACTAACTGGGGTAAGCCTGACAAAAAAGACAAGGGTGTCCAAAAATTAATAGAAATAGAATCAGGTCCGGTCAACCATCGTGTGGAAATTCTAACGGTAAAGTCGTTCGTAAAGAACCTACTCGGAGTAGACCCTTATCAGGAATTAGATGTTCTTGACTGGCTTACCTTCCCCCAGCAGGAATTGTTGTGTCTTACAGCCGGCGAGGTTTTTCATGATAGCCTGGACCTACGGCAGGTACGTGCCAAGTTCAAGTACTTCCCAGAGGATGTCTGGCTATTTATCCTCGCTTCACAGTGGATGAAAATATCTCAGGAAGAGGCTTTCCCCGGACGCTGTGCAGAAGTAGGTGATGACATCGGTTCGATAATAATCACCGCTAGGCTCGTCAGGGAGTTGATACGGTTGTGCTTTATACTGGAGAAAACCTACATACCCTATAGCAAGTGGCTTGGTGCAGCCTTTTCACGGTTAAAATGTTCTCAGCATTTGGCACCGCTATTTCTCAAGGCGTTATCAGCGGACTCATGGAAGGAAAGAGAGGCACTCTTGTCCCTTGCCTATGAAGCTGTCGGAAATCTCCATAACTCTCTGGGAATCACTGAACACATTGAAGCTAAAGTCACGCAATTTCACAGCAGGCAATTTCTAGTATTGAATGCCGAGCGATTTGCTAGAGCCACAATGGCTGTGGTTAGGGATGATAGGCTGAAAGCGATCGGGTTGAATATCGGTTCAGTTGACCAGTTCGACGGCTCAGATGCGACCACAAATCCGCGATTGACGCGCCGGATGAAAGCTCTGTTTGAATAGACGGTAGACTTTTTATGGATTCCCGCCTGCGTGGGAATGACAAAGAAAACTATATGTCTAAATTCTCAACGCTCTTAGCGAGTGAAGAGTTTGCAGCGCAACTAACTGTTATTTATCCGGTAATATACTTCCGGTGGTCGTGGTAGTGGTTGGCGCCGTCCAAATAAACTACCTTGACCATCTCCTCAGTCCAGAGTTCCGGTGGCATTGACTTGATAATCTTCACTCGCCGTTTAAACTCTTCCTGAGCGCGGGTGCGGGCTTCTGCGAGAGTGAGTTTGCTATCTTCTTTTTGCCAACGGTGGTTAATTTCATCAACCTGGCTTTCTTCGATGAATGGAGGTTTCTTACCTGTGCCCGCTAATTCCATATATTCGCTGGAGTGAGACAACCAGCGCGCCATATGCGCGTAAACGTCGCGGCTGTTCCAAGCTGTTGCGCCACTACCGTGAACGGTCCCGGTGGGGAGCGCATTCAAAATAGCAGATATTTCGGCCGATTCCATACCGTACACCCAATTAGATGGATTCCCGAACAGGTCGGGAATGACAATAGTGTGCGCGCTTAAATATCCAGGTTCTTTACGTTCTTGGCGTTTGCCTGAATAAAAGCTTTACGTGGTGGTACTTCATCACCCATTAGCATCTGGAAAACCTGATCGGCCTTTGCTGCGTCCTCTACATTAACTTCGAGCAGGGTGCGGGTGGCGGGGTTCATGGTGGTTTCCCACAACTGCACGGCATTCATTTCACCCAGACCCTTGTACCGTTGAATCTCTACTTTACGCTCTTTAATTCCGGATAACACCTGGTCTTTCTCGGTGTCGGAGAAGACCCAGCGCTCTTCTTTGTTGGTCTTAACACGGTAGAGCGGTGGTTGGGCGATGAAGAGGTGTTTTTCATTAATCAAACGGCTCATATGGCGGAAAAAGAAAGTCAAAAGCAATGTGCGGATATGCGCCCCGTCCACATCGGCATCCGTCATCAGGATGACCTTGTGGTAGCGGAGGCGGGTGGGATCGAAGTCCTCATCGATACCGGCACCGACGGCGGTGATAATAGCGCGGATTTCTGCCACTCCCAACATCTTATCAGGTGAGGCTTTTTCCACGTTGAGAATCTTACCGCGCAGGGGTAAAATTGCCTGAAAACGCCGTTCTCTACCCTGTTTAGCAGAGCCTCCGGCAGAATCACCCTCGACGAGGTACAGCTCGCAGAGGTTCGGGTCTTTTTCAGAACAATCCGCCAGTTTACCGGGTAGCGTGCCGCCATCTAGGCTGTTCTTTCTTACAACCAAGTCGCGGGCTTTGCGGGCGGCTTCCCGGGCGCGCGCGGATAGAAGACACTTGTCGATAATGGCGCGGGCATCATCCGGGTGCTCTTCCAGATAAAGCCCCAGTCCTTCGCTGACGACACTGTCTACGGCACTCTTGGCTTCGGCGTTACCGAGCTTGCCCTTGGTCTGCCCTTCAAACTGAGGTTCGGATATTTTAACACTGACAACGGCGGTCAAACCCTCGCGGACGTCATCGCCGCTGAGGTTGGGGTCATTTTCCTTGAGCAATTTGGCTTTGCGGGCGTAGTCGTTTAACACACGCGTCAGCGCCGTGCGGAAACCGGTGAGGTGGGTGCCGCCATCGACTGTGTTTATGCAGTTGGCGAAGCTGAATATAGACTCGGAGAAGCCATCGTTGTACTGGAGCGAGGCTTCAACCATGGTGCCGTTCGATTGGTTAGCGATGAAAATGGGTTGTTTGTGAATGACCGGGCGACTGTGATTCAACTGCCGTACGAAACTGTTGATACCACCCTCAAAATAGAAGGTCAGTTCACGGTCGTGTTCGGCATCACGGAAATAGATTTCTAATCCCCGGTTCAGGTAGGCGACCTCGCGCAGACGTTCAACAAGGGTATCGAAGTCGTAGCGGGCGTTATCGAATATCTCTTCATCGGCACTGAAGGTGGTAATCGTGCCGGTGCCTTTTGACTTGCCGATAACCTTCACGTCTGCTTTGGGGATACCCCGGTCGTACTCCTGATAGTACAGCTTGCCATCACGTTTCACGCTGACGCTCATCTTGGAGGAGAGGGCATTCACTACTGACGCGCCGACACCATGCAGACCGCCAGAGACCTGGTAAATCTTGCCGCCGAACTTGGCGCCGGCATGGAGCACCGTCATTACGGTTTCCAGGGCGGATTTGCCGGTAGTTGGGTGAATCTCTACCGGTATGCCGCGGCCATTATCTTCCACGGTTACCGAATTATCTTCGTTGATGATTATCTTGATGAGGGTGCAATAGCCGCCCATCGCCTCGTCAACGCTGTTGTAGACGATTTCGTAAACCAGGTGGTGCAAGCCGCGCTGGTCGGTACTGCCGATGTACATGCCCGGGCGTCGGCGCACAGCTTCACGCCCGCCAAGCACCTGGATGGACTTAGCGTCATAATTATCAGCGCCATTAGCGCCATTATTCAACGGTTGATTGGCGAGACGGTCCTGAATCATAGAAGGTTGACACTCCACGAGCGAGATGCAACTTTAGACACAAACAGATGGTGAGGACGAACAGGCTCGATGACGTTGGTATATGTCGAAGGAGCAATCTCTGCTCTCATTATAAATTGATTATAGCACAAATTAGCTTCAAATGGAAGCTGGTTAAGAAAAATAGAGTGGAAGCTACCTGAGTAATGCCGCTAGTTCTTTGGTACTGACAGTGCTCTGCTTGGAAGTTGCCATGTCACGAAGGATGACGGTCGCGGTTTTTACCTCCTCCTCGCCGATGATGGCAGCCCTTGGGATTTTAAGGTTATTTGCCTGGCGGAGTTGAGCTTTAAGACTCTTGGCTGAGGTTGCTTCGATTACGGCAATACCACCACGCCGTAACTGTGCCGCAAGTATAAAAGCTTCTTCACGGGCGGCGTCACCTACATAAGCGATAAAGACCTGTGGGGAGGGGAGTGATGGTACGGCAATTCCTTCTTTTTTCAGGTTGATAATGATTCTTTCGAGACCGATGCCGAAACCGATGCCGGGTGTCGGTTTGCCGCCCAGGGTCTCAATCAAGCCGTCGTATCTTCCGCCGCCGCAGATGGTGCTCTGTGCTCTCTGGTCCTCCGGCTGGATTTCAAATACCGTCCGTGTGTAGTAATCAAAGCCCCGGACAAGGTAGTGGTTCACTTCGCAGGGAATATTGAGCATCTGCAAGTAATCTTTAAGCTTCTGGAAGTGCTCGGTGCAGGGGGCACAGAGATAATCAATATTCTTGGGGGCTTCCGCCGCTATTTTCTGGCAGGCGGGTTGTTTGCAATCGAGCAAGCGCAGGACATTCCGCTCCAGCCTGATTTTGCAGTCGGGGCACAGCTCGTTGACATAGCCCGCATAGAAGGCTCTCAGTTTCTTGAGGTAGTCAGGCCGGCATTGTGGACAGCCGATGCTGTTGATGAAGAGAAGAAGCTTCTGCAGTCCCAGTGATTTCAGGAACTGCCATGCCATATCGATGACCTCAGCATCCAGAGAGGCATCTGCCTCCCCGATTGCCTCCGCCCCGAACTGATAGTGCTGACGGTAGCGCCCTGCCTGCGGTCGTTCGTAGCGGAAGATGGGAGAAATATAGTAAAGCTTCACCGGTTGGGGCAGGTTGTTATATCCATGTTCCAGGTAGGCACGGCAGACAGAGGGCGTCCCCTCCGGTTTCAGGGTCAGGCTGTTACCGCTCCGGTCCTCGAAAGAATACATCTCTTTCTGTACGATATCGGTGGTCTCGCCGGTGCCTTTGATGAAAAGCCGGGTGTCTTCGAAAATGGGCGGGTCGATGCGCTCATAGCCGTAAAGCTGGCAGATGCGGGCGGCTTTCTGCTCAAGGAACCGCCAGTAGGCTTGTTCTTCCGGCAGGATGTCAGCCGTGCCGCGCGGTGCTGTGTACAAAGTCATTAACTCCTGTCTAAACGCTAGGATACTGTATTTACGGGTGGGTTGTAAAGAGCCACACCCTAGTCCTGTACTGGATAGTCATTACCGCTGGGTATTCTGAATAAAAACCCTTCCTTACAGGAGATTACTACTCCAGATTTTCATCAGGGTCGCAATGACAATTCTGTCTCCTTGAGCTATACTGAATTTACAATAAGGTGTTGTGAGGCGGGAGTTGTGACGGTCAATGAGCTTATAGAAAAGGCGCAGGCGTATCTTCCCCAGGAAAAGGTCGCTATTATCCAGCGCGCCTATGAATTTGCCCGTGAAGCCCACGAAGGGCAGGTCAGAAAATCGGGCGAACCCTATATCGAGCACCCCCTCCAGGTAGCTCTTATCCTGGTCGGGCTTCAGCTCGATGCCAGTTCTCTCGCCGCCGCTCTCCTCCATGATGTCGAAGAAAATAGCGGTGTTGCCAATAGCGAACTAATCGAAAAATTCGGTCCCGAAATTGCGAAACTGGTGGATGCCGCTACTAAACTCGGTAAAATTTCTCTCGCTACACCGGAGGAATCCACAAAACGTGGTGGTGCTCTTGCTAGCGCGGGGCAGGCGGAGAACCTGCGCAAGATGCTCGTGGCAATGGCAGAAGACCTCCGGGTGGTTTTCATCAAGCTGGCGGACCGCCTGCATAATATGCGCACTCTTCATGCCCTGAATCCGGAACAACAGCAGAGAATCGCCCACGAAACAATGGAAATCTACGCGCCTCTGGCACACCGGCTCGGCATCTGGGAGTTGAAATGGGAACTGGAAGACCTTTCCTTTCGCTACCTTGAACCGAAAAAGTACCGTGAGATTGCCGATCGTCTGGTAGCTAAGCGTGCCGACCGCGAGCAATTTGTCGACAGGGTCAGTCAACAGTTGACGCAGGAGTTCGAAAAGGTTGGCTTAAAGGCAGAGGTCTCCGGTCGTGCCAAGCACATCTACAGCATTTACCAGAAAATGGAAAGATATGAGCAAATGGGCAAGGATTTTGATGATATCCACGACCTGCTTGCCCTCCGTGTTGTGGCCGATACCATCCCTGATTGTTATACCGCCCTTGGTATCGTGCATACCCTCTGGCATCCCCTCCCGGAACACTTCGATGATTACATCGCCAACCCTAAAATGAACGGCTATCAATCGCTCCATACTACAGTTATGTGTGAACGCACTGTTCCTCTTGAAGTCCAGATACGTACCCGTGAGATGCACCACATCGCTGAATACGGTTTCGCTGTGCACTGGGGTTACAAAGAGGGTGGCAAACCGGACAAGGGTTTCGAGGAAGGGATTGGGTGGTTGCGTCAGTTAGTGGACTGGCACCGTGAGTTGAGTGGCGCGGAGGAGTTCCTGGAATCGGTACGGACGGATGTTTTCGGCGACCAGGTTTTTGTATACACTCCCAAGGGCGAGGTGAAGGATTTGCCGAAAGGAGCGACCCCGCTCGATTTTGCCTACCGTGTTCACACTGAGCTCGGCAATCGGTGTATCGGCGCGAAGGTGAATGGTCGGTTGATGCCGCTCAGCCATCAGCTGGAAAATGGTGACATCGTAGAAATTCTGACGAGCAAAAGCCCGCGCGCGCCGAGCCGCGACTGGTTGAATCCTGAGCTTGGTTTTGTGAAAACAACGCACGCCCGCACCAAAATACGCCAGTGGTTCACCAAACAGGAGAAAACGGAGAACATCGAGCGCGGACGGGAAATCTTGGAGAAGTTCATGCGTAGCCTCGGTCTTAAATTCACCGAACGCATCAACCTTGCCGAGCTCTTCAATTACGAGACGCTTGATGAGTTTTACGCCGTCCTCGGTTACGGTGGCATCACCACCCAGCAAATTGCCGCCAAACTTACCGCCGAACCGGAACCAGAGGTCAAGATTCCTGAGACGGCTCCGGTCGTTAAAAAACCACCGCCGCTTATTAAGGTACTCGGTGTGGGGGATATGCTCACCAATCTAGCGCAATGTTGCAATCCTGTGCCCGGAGATGAGATAATCGGATTTGTGACACGCAGTCGCGGTGTCAGCGTTCACCGTAAAGACTGTGCGAACGTTATCAACGAAGAAGAGAAGGAAAGGCTGGTTCCCGTTCAATGGGGGCATAGTGACCGCACTTACCTTGTGAGTGTCGAAGTGGAAGCCTGGGATAGAGTGGGACTAGCAAGGGATATCACCGCCATGGTGGCGGCGGAAAAGGTAAATATCGCCAGTATGACGGTCTCCAACCGGGTTGACCAGAAGACATACTTCGTACTCACGATGGATATTGAGGACCTGTCTCAATTGAGCCGGATGCTGGGTAGGATTGAGGGCGTAAAAGGGGTCATCAGTGCTGCCCGGGCAGGAGAGTCTGCCCCAACCAGACCCAATTCTCAGAATTAGCATAGAATTATTTACCCGAGTGGGTTTTAAACAGGAGGTAGAGATTGCCGAATATAGCATCTTCAAAACGACAAATCAGGACTGACGCACGGCGGACATTACGGAATAAGAATGTGCGTACCCGCGTTAAGACCGATATCGGGAAGGCGGAACGACTCATCGCCGCCGGAAAGCTGGATGAAGCGCAGAAAGCCGTCGCCGCCGCAGCCAGCCAGCTTGATAAAGCCGGCGTAAAAGGAGTTCTTCACTCCAATAATACGGCACGACGCAAGGCGCGTCTGGTTGCTAAGCTGAACAAAGCAAAGGGCGCCAAACCAGCGACAAAATAGGTTTTGGTTTCCAGTTCCAGAGAAAAACGGAGGGGCTTGTTTTTCAAGCCCCTTTTTGTGTCCCCTCTATTCAAAAACCTGTCATTCCCGACTTGATCGGGAATCCAATCTCCACGTCCGCCGAGATTCATTCGCTTCGCTCAGAATGACAATGGGAAATGAACAAGCCAGAGTTTACCACGTCTGCCGTACGGAGATGGGATAGTATGAGTAGGGTTCCTTGATACTTGTTACTTGGAATTTCTGTCCGGTCAGTGTCCCTTGATAAAATCCATCAGGCTGGTCGATTTGGCGATTACGGTAATGCCTGTGCTCGCAAACTTAATGGCTATAATAATTCCCACCACCAGCGACCAGACGACAAAGAGACCGGAATGTATGCTCAACCAGCCGAGGAACGGCAGAGCCACCAGTCCCAGCCCCATAGATAGCGCCACATTCCGGGTAAGAAGCAGTGGTAGGGCGACAATTCCACCGAAGATAGCCAGTTCCAGCAGATAGCCATATAGCGGCATTATCATTACCAGCACTCCGACCGTGGCGCCCATGCCCTTACCGCCGCTGAACTTCAGCCAGGGCATCCAGTTGTGCCCCAATACCACGCCGACTGCCGCTATCAGGACAAAGGGCTTATCCATGTTGAGCACGTAGTGGGTGATGGCAACTGTCGCGGCGCCTTTGCCGATATCGATGATGGTGACAGCAATCGCCGCCCAGATGCCGACTTCTTTGAAGGTATTCAAACCGCCGACATTCCCGCCCCCGAGTTTGCGGATATCCTTGCCTGTCTTCCATTTGGTTAAGAGATAGGCTGTAGGAAAGGAACCAAGCACATACCCGATGAGCAGAGCCACCAGCCCTGTTACGAAGTCGTTGACAATCATGCCAGCCTCCTGAGTCTATTACTTTTTATAGACCGGGGTGCACCACGAAGAGTACTTCGCGTTTTTATTCACAATGATGTCAGCGTAGAGCTTCTGCAGTTTTTTAGTGACTTGCCCGATTTCACCACCGGCGATTTTACGGCGGTCAATCTCCGCCACCGGTGTGATATGCGCGGCGGTACCCGTCAGGAAGATTTCTTCAGCGGCATATAGTTCGATTCGGTCGACATGGCGTTCGATTGTATCGATGCCGAGCTCGTTCTTCGCCAGCTGGATGACGGTATTGCGTGTAATACCGATGAGGGGACCGTCCGAGCCCGGTGGGGTGAAGAGCTTGCTGTTTTTCATCAAGAAGATGTTTTCCCCACTCCCCTCAGCCACATAACCGTCGGCATTGAGCATTATAGCTTCGTCAAAGCCGCCGGAGACAGCTTCCGTCTTGGCAAGGGCATTAGTCACGTAAAGCCCGGTGAGTTTTTGCCGGGGGACTTCCTTGGGAAAACGCCATGAGGAAACGACACAGCGGGCGCGGTCGGTATCCAGATATGGTCCCCAGGGGAATACAAATACAAGGAAGTCCGCCTCAAGATTATGCAGGCGTACGCCCAGAGCTTCACTGCTCTTGTAAGCCAGGGGGCGCACGTAGATGTCCTCTTCGAATGCGCTTTTTGCCGTGACCTTGACCGTAATATCGCACAGTTCATCCAGACTGTAGGGCAGGTCGATGTTCAGAATTTGACACCCGTTGAGCATGCGCTCGTAGTGCTCCTTGAGACGGAAGAGGTAGAGCTGGCGGCGCTGTTTGTTCCAGTTTCCCCGGATGCCCTCAAAAACGCCCGTGCCGTAGTGCATGAAGTTGGTCATGACATTAACGTTTGCCTGTTCCAGCGGGATAATCTTTTTCTTAAAATAGGCGTATGACGGCATCGTAATACTCCTTTATATAGTTGGGCATTATGAGATGGTGAGTGTACATAAGAGTGTAAAGCAGTAAGAAGGTAGCTGTCAATGGTACATAGCGGAGCGGTTTAAGGAAGTGATGGCGGGGAAGTGAGAGATACGGGCTTGCTGATGAGAGAAGAAATGTATATACCCCTGATTCATCATTATGTTGATTTATCTATCAAAAAGAGGTACATTATGGTTAATTTCATATAGGAAAGGAGTAAATAATATGGAAAACAATACGATCCTTAAAGAATATGACGAAAAACATATTGTCAATGATGAATTCACTAATGCCTCCAAAAAATTATTGATCGATCTTCTAGATCAATATAACATCCGAGTTCACTTCGTCGATTCACGTTTAAAAGGGAAAAAAAGCTTAGAGCGGAAACTTACTTCAAATGTTGGTAAATACAAAACTATTGAACATGTTCCTGATATTTGCGGACTTCGAATTATAACTTACTATCCCGACGAAATTGACACTGTATCATCTTTGATAAAGAATGAATTTGATGTAGATCCAAAACGCTCTTCTGATAAAAGGGCTTTGATAGCTCCAGACCGCTTTGGGTATATCTCGGTACATTTCGTAGTAAAATTATCCAAATCAAGGCTCGATCTCGCAGAATATCGCCGATTTTCTCAATGCCAAGCAGAAATTCAAGTGCGCTCTATACTTCAACATGCGTGGGCTGAAATTGAACACGACTTGGGTTATAAACCTGATTCAACTGTACCCCCATTGATCAGACGTCGTTTTTCTAGACTAGCAAGTCTTCTTGAAATTGCCGATGATGAATTTATGAAAATACGAGACGATCTTAATGATTATGAGAAACATGTTGAAGATAAAATAAGAACCTCGCCAACTAAGGTGCCTCTTAATCCAACGTCCATAAAAATTTATATGAATTCAAGTAAAATTATACGAACGATAAATAGTGATATTGAAAGAACCACCCATGTCGTTTTAAAGAAAAAATTTAGTACCATAGATGTTCCTAGTATCATTTCACGCCATGAAATAAGTTATTTACGTTACGTGGGTTTGAAGACAATAGCTGATGTCGATTCTGCCTTAAAAACTCATAGAAAGCTGTTAGTCCGTATCGCTAAGAAACTTATGCGACCTCCATCAGATAGATCTGATAAGGGTGGATGGGGAACCGACATTTGTGTTCTTTATCTTGCATATGCAATTCTAGTTGATGAAGGTTCACTGAATAGCATAAATAAATTCTTTAAGAAATTTATGGATGGTCCTGACTCAAAATTCGCTCGTCTCTTACTAAACGCCCGACAGAAATCAATTTAAAACCGTTATTAATCTGTACTTTGTAACCATATTTCGCTAACGGATTTGCTAACGAACTTTTCACTGCGAAAAAACATCGATCGTTATTGACAGGTACATTCCGAAGCTAAGCTACCAACCAAAAAGTAAGTGAAACCTATTAAGGGAAAGCGAGGACAATAAAAAGGGGAGAGCGTGATACTCTCCCCTTCGTGTTTGTGTCGTTAAACTAAGGGAAATCAGCCGGATTGAGGAAGAAGGCTTATCCTTTCCTTTCGGGTTTATCAGCTTTCTCCGCCTTCTCAGCGGGTTCCTTCTTACCCTTTGCCTCTTCGCCTTCCGCCGGGGTTTCACCCTCAGCTTCACCCTCAACTTCCTCTTCAGCCTTCGGTTTCTCGATTACCTTCTCTACCACCTCGATAGCGATTCTGGCGACCACGACACCCGGGTCATTCAGAATGGTCACTTCTTTGGGGACCTGGATGTCTTTGACACGTATCATCAGGTCGGCAGTCACGAGCGGTGAGACGTCTACTGCGATGGTGCTGGGGATTTTCGCTGGCAGACATTCGATGGTGAGTTCATTCAGTTCCTGGACAAGGGTGTTGCCCTTCGCCTTGGCGGCTTCAGATTCGCCTATAAGGATGATGGGCACGTTGACCTTGATGTTTTCGGAAAGCTGTACCTGATAGAAGTCCACGTGGAGAACTTCGTCCTTCAATGAATCTATCTGCACTTCGCGTACCATGACGGTTCTAGGGTTCTTTTCACGACCGATGTGCAGGCTGATGAGCTTGGTGCGTCCGGCTTCCCCCAGTGTGCGCTTGAGACTGGGAGTATCCACCTGGATAGACACCGATTCAACTTCCGGACCAAACAGATGCGCGGGAGTAATGCCCTGACGGCGTAATTCTTTTACCTTCTTGCCCTCAATGTGGCGTTTTGTCGCTTTTAATTCTACCGTAGTCATTGGTGATTCCTCCGTGTAAATGATACAACAAACTATATTAAACCATATTTGGGGAAAGATTGGTACTCTGGAGCGCGGAGGTTAAGTTAAAAGTCATAAGTCAAAGCTCAAAACCGTAGCTAATAACCCAGTTTTGGTATTTAAGCTTTGAAATTTGACTTAGGTTATAATCTGTCCGCCGTCAACCTGTATAGTCTGCCCTGTAATATAGGATGATTCCGGTGAGGCAAGGAAAAGCACCGTTTGAGCGGTCTCTTCTGCCCTGCCCTGTCGCCGTATGGGTATCCTCTCCACGGAGGCTTTACGGCTCTCCGTTTGTATGCCTGCCGTCATCGGTGTGTCCATCAAACCCGGGGCGACGCAGTTGACCCTGATATTATCTTTAGCATACCCGCCGGCGAGACACCGGGTCAGTGCCACCACGCCCGCTTTGGAAACCGCATAAGCGTAGGTAGGATATGAATAATATGCCGCCATCGAAGCGTTGTTCACGATTGTGCCCCCGCCGCCTTTTATCATTTCGGGGATGGCATATTTGCAGACAAACAGGATACTTTTGAGGTTGACGTTCATAACAGTGTCCCACTCTTTTTCCGTGACCGTAAGACCTCTCCCGCCGGAGCCGATACCGACGTTGTTGAAGAGCACATCAATTTTGCCGTATTTAGCAATCGTTTCATCCACCAGGCGTTTTGCATCCATTTCTTTCGAGACATCCGCCTGGATAGCAATAGCTTCTCCGCCGTCTTTACTGATTAGCCCCACGGTCTCTTTCGCGGCATCAAGATTGCGGTCGACGGCAACCACTCTTGCGCCTTCTTTAGCAAACAGTATTGCAGTGGCTTTCCCGTTACCCATCCCGGGCCTTATCGAACCGGCGCCAACCACAATGGCTATCTTATCCTTCAACCTCATTACCAGATACCTCCATAAAGAATTATATGACCCTTAAAGTGTGAGGATATTTTCGCACAAAGAGGAATGATTGGCAATGGGTGATAGATGCCAGCTTCAATTCGGGCATACGTTTGTACGTTAGGGTAAGACCGGAAATCGCGGGTGCGCTGGTTAACCCCTTATCAGGTAGCTTATGGCATTTCCGATAGTTGTCTCACTGCGGAATGAGATAATGATATACACAAGGTTCCAGCTATCGATCCCCGTCTGCATATCTATATGGGCTGATGTATCCCCTGGTGATAAGAGGTGGCTCGCCCATGTTATGTAGAAAGTATCAACATCGACTCCCTCAGCGGACATTCCCAGGGACATGCCATTCCAGACGTTATTAATATCGCCAGTGCCGTCCGGTAATGTCGTGCCCTTAAAAGCCAGGTAGTCGCCGGTATACCAAACATCTCCTTCGCCCACAAAGGCAGTCAGTTTAGCTGCAATAGTTTCACCAGTCACGGGTGTGGGTACCAGGAAACCGCTAATTGTACCCCCGGGTTGCCCATCATGGTCAAAGTCAAGATTTTGGTCATTATCACAGTAGCTGAAGGTATCATAACGGTAAAGTTGATGCCCCTTGGTTTCAGCACTCGAATAAATAATCACCAGCGACCAGCCGGCATAAGCCCATTCGTTATTAGCCGTCGACGTCGCGTACACATCGCCGACGGTATACGTTCCGTTACCAGGGTGGTTGGTGGCAGGGTTTGGTGACTTGGCGCTAAAAGCCTTAACTAATTCTGTGACATTCTTTTTTGATGAATACGAATAGCCGTTCGGCTTGCCGCCAGTGATGTTGGGCATAATCTGACAGGTGTCTACCTCCAGAGTCCCGGTGCCCTTGGTCGGAACTCCGTCTTCGAAATAAACTTGACTGCCATCAATATAGAAAGTAACTGACTCATCGGCGCACACTGTCGGTGATTCAACGATAACTTGGATATTATCCAGGCAGGCTTCTTCATCCGGTCCTGTGTCCTGAAAACCCATAATATAGAACCGCAGGAGAAATTGCCCGGTACGATATGCGACTGGAACCTCATATGTCTTTTTCAAACGTGAGCTGCCGATATCATCCTGAAACGCTAGAATATTTGCGCTCCAGGTGTTACCTCCATCGCCGGAAAATGCAAAGTAAAGTCGGTCTGTATTCTCAAGGTCGCCATTCTCCCATTGCTCCCATGATACGATTACCTTTTCTCCCGCATCACAATATTCACTCAGGTTAATAGCCTTTGCCTTCTTTATTGTGAGGTATCTTGTATCGTCGTTACCGGAAGAATAATGAGACTTGAAGTACTTGTCCCCCCCTCCACCAGCTACGTTCCAGGCACTGCCCGAAATCCATAAACCGAAATCTTTGCAGGTATCATCGAACGGCGGCGTGGGTAATATCCAACCTGACCAATACAGATATGCGGCTTTCACTATTGCATCCGCCGGTATATCACTTACTGTCGCATAGCTACTACTGAGAAGCGTTTCCCGTCGCTTATCACCATTGGTATCAAGCATCAGGCTATTGCCGATAGCCTTATAATCACCTGAAACTGCCGAGCCTAATTCGCGTATCGCAGTGCTGGCAAGGTAAGCCTCTACTTGAACAGTATCAGCCGTGGCAGTAATGTGGTAGATGCGGGTATCTGCATCCCATGCGTAAGTAACTGCTTCACTACCGCCTTGCGTAAGGTCAAGATTTGTATTTATCCAGGCTACAGCCGCCGGATTTAAATCAACGGGTCCGGTAAATTGGAACGTAATCTTGCTAACCATTGGAGTATCTTCGGGATTAACACCCGGGAATGGGTCCATTGTGGGACTAGATCCCTCATCCCCGGCGAATGGATAATCGCCCAGAGTCCATATGATTGCCTCTCCGCCTGCATGTTCTGAGATTGCAGGTGCATCACAGTAGTCCCCATCCTCAAGGTTAGAAGATTCGGCGACATAGTGAAAACCTGTGGGTAACCAGACACCAATCTGGTTCACTCTCATTACATCGCCTTGTGATGGATAGTACTGCAGTTTGATTTCGAAAGTGTTCGATGCTGACACACTTCCGGTTACGATGACCTTTGGTGATGTAGCTGGGGGTATACCTTCAATGACGCGTTGGGCATTGGTAGAGTCCGGAGGGGTTAGACCTTGAGGAATCCATACATTCTGTACTGTATTTTCGACGAGGCAGTCATTTACTGTTTCGGGCAGGTTGTAGTTCCAGGTGGAAGTATAGTTATATGGACTATAACCGACTAGGGCGGTAGCCAGGTGGTCATATTTGATTTGCCAGTAGCCGTCCTCGATTCCGGCATCCGCGGCGTAGAGCTGTTCTGCCTTCCCCTCGTATACCTGACCCGTACGAAGTCCGGTGCTCATATATCCCAAAAGAGGAGCAATTATCAGACTCCCTACCATCATCAGGACAAGGACAAGCACTAATGAGTATCCTGTCTCACCCCGATTAACAAAAATGGATGTTTTTTTTGTTTTGTGCATAATTCTCTCCCTCATGAGCCGGACCTGGGGATAGCCTCAACTATCCGGGTTTCGCTTGCCGGTTTTGCACCTTCAACGGTGCTGGTAATGCTGACAGTAACTTCATCACCTGAGTAAGGAATAGGTGAAACACTAAACGAAGTTACATCTTGAGCGACTATTGTGTGGTTTCCGGCGGAATAATCGCGTGTCAAATTTCCATCGCTCAAAGTGTAAGAGACTTGATATGTATTATTGTCCCAATCCACCCAGGTCAATCTCAAGACTTCATCTGCAGCTAGGGCGTCGGTCTGGATAACTTGAGCCATTTGTATATCACGGGATATATAGTGCAGTGCGTTCTCTACCTGCTTGATAGCAGTCATTTGAGCTTTAGCATGTGCGTCGTTTGCCCAGATCTGGTAGGTAACTGTGGTGACTGCGCCAGCAATAATCGCTGCAATCCCTATCGCAATCAATAACTCGACCAGGGTTATTCCTTGCTGATTCCGGCAAAAATTAGGTTGTCGGTTTTTCATCATCATCTCACCTTATATCCCGATAAGCTCAGTATTTCTCTACCGCGATGATGGATTGTTACCGTTACCTCCTGAATATCAACATCTCTTGAAAGAATTGGCTCTACGTTAATGGAAACAGAATAACCAGCATACTCTGCTGGTATTTCGGCCGGTGAATATGCAGGAGCAAAGGTTAGCCCCTTGGTGTATTCTATCTGGCTTTCCGCCAGGTTTTTGGCTGTTTCACGCTCGTCGGCTGTAATCAGAGCTCTATTGGAGGTGGCGACTGCACTGAGTAAGCCGACTGCTAGTATTCCGAGCAACGCTATTGCTACGATCACCTCTAGTAGAGTAAATCCATGCTCATCTGATACGAATTTTTTTACCATATTGCCGCAATAAACAACTTATTAGTCATATTATGAATCAGGCGATATATGACTACTGTAATTATAGAATCAAATCTCTCTTTATCAAACCTTACTTAAGTACCATTTTATCAAACCTTACTTATGTACCTTTCCGGTAATGTGGCGATATGGAATTCAGCTTTCAAACCTTACTTAAGTACCATTTTTTAAAGCCTTACCTCCGTACCATTCTAGTACTATGGTACGGCATTGTTAATATGCATCAATAAGCCTCAATATGCATCATGAGTAACGCTTGAAACACTTTGTCATCCTGACAGATACTACCGGTATTCGTTATTAATAGCTTAAATAAGGCATATGAATAAACTAAATGCCTCAAGGCAGGAAGTATGGTTTATATTACATTTTACTTGTGACCTGATGGCATAATTCGGGGAAGACATCTTTATCTAAAAAGCCGGCATATCTTAACGGCAATTCTTGATGCTTGCAGGTGTTGAAACTTTAGATAGCCCGGTAACCTCAGTCAAGCTAGCTCACTTGCTTGCTAAGGCAGGTGACTGAAGCGCAGAGTTTTCGATTTCTTTACTCGCTATCGATAGAGGTGCTCAAGAAGCCAGCTTTACCCAGACAGGAGCACGCTCGAAATCAGCGGCGCTTAATAGTGGCTGAGGACGTAACCTCATCAGGTTTGCTACGAACCGGTCGGGTACTATTTCCAGTCGAGCGTTATAAAAACTGGCAATATTATTGAAGTAGTCGCGTGCCAGAGCAATGCGCTGTTCGGTTTCCGTGAGCGATTGTTGCAGTTTTAAGAACAATTCACTGGCTTTTAATTCCGGGTAGCGTTCCACGGTAGCACGCAGTAAAGGTGTGAATCCGCTGTAATCAGGACCTGTTACCCCGGGCGGTGTAGCGACCGTCTGCTGGCGCAGTTTTGTCACCAGTTCCTGGATTTCACGTTCGTGGGTGCTGTATCCCTCCACCGTTTGCACTAGATTGGGGATAAGGTCATTCCGGCGTTTCAATTGTATGTCCACCTGTGCCCAACCATGTCGTACCCGCTGACGGAGATTGACAAGACTGTTATGGACCATCCAGAGCCAGCCGAGCACTAGAGCAAGCAGAAATCCTCCTATAGCAATTACATACGGTTGCCAATTCCCTGCTGTAGTGGGTTTAAGAATCAGATTTCCTACTAATACTCCCCCGACTGCCGCCAACATGCCCAAGACCACCAGGCACCAGAACCAACGACCGTGACTACTACTGACCTGTTTTTCGGTGCGTGTAGAAATAAGAAAGATTGGTTGTTCTTTGCTTTGAGCAATTTCTGCCGCTACTATATCATCACGCTCCCTCGATTGCCCAATCACATAAAGGTTAGTGTGAAGCGGTAGACAGGTTTCGTGGAAACGTCTCTGGTGGTCGGAGTTAGCTATTTCATTTTGAGGACCCTTACTGAAATAAAGAGGATCGGTGTGCTTGCAGGTTTTATCAAATACCTCCTTATCCTCGATTTCAGCCCCTTCTGGAACAATGCGGATGACGCCAGTATCGTCCTTTAAATAAAATAGCACTGATTCTTTACCCTGTGCCACAGTTTTCCAGCCGCTTTCATGGCGTGTGCTGGGAACGCCCTTGGGACCTACGGTCGTAACTGTCCTCGACCAATGCTCATCAACTTTCCATCTGTACAGGACACACGGAATTTCTGCCAGATGACTTATGAGAGGTTTGTCACTTTCCGCTGTACCTCTAAGCTCGGCTAGTCCAATAAACACACCAAGTGTTTTTGAAGTAGGCAGGTCGTCGATGAGCCGTTTGTGGCGCAGAAAACTAAACGCCCCAATCAGACAGCCGAGGGCAATCACAGCCCCGATGATGATTGGTATGTTCATATTGACTCAATGATACTGGTGTGTTAAGGGAGAGTCAAGAGATGTTGCTCTCAGGCTATCGGGATAAACTTGGTGTTTGTAATGTGTAATCCCCGCCGTGCTCCGGGAAGATGTCCTTGAGGCGCAGGGTGCGTCCGGTCTGAATGGCCGTGAACCCGTACTTATCACGAATACGGTCGATTGCCCGGTTCAATTTCTCCAGTCGGCGGTCTGTGATTTCCAGCAGGGACAATTGACGGACGGGCTCGTTCAGACGAGAAACACCCGTGCCAATCAAACGCACCGCCCGCTTGTCTGTCATGAGTGCCGCCTGCAATAGCTCCGCCCCGGTCTGGAAGATGGTCTGGTCGGCGTCTGTGGGTTGGATTAGTGTGCGCCGTCGCGTGATGGTCGTAAAGTCTTCGTATCTGACCTTGATTGCCACACAACGTGCTTGTTTGCCGTGCTCGCGGAGTTCTGACCCCACCCTTTCCGCCAGGTAACGGAGGGTTGCCAGCAGAAAGTCTCTATCATTCGTATCCCTGGGGAAGGTGGTCTCACGACTGATTGATTTGGCTTCTGCCGGCGGCAGGACGGCCCGGTCGTCTATGCCCCGGGCAAGATGGTGTAGCTCCTCGCCAAACGCGCCAAAACTGTTTTTCAGGGCGGGTAGGGGCATTTTTGCTAGTCCGCCTAAGGTGGTGATGCCCAGCCCCTTCAAAACCTGCTCCGTCTTCTTGCCGATGCCCGGCAGTTTGCCGATGGGTAGTGGCGCAAAAAAGTCGGCTTCCTGTCCTGCCGGCACCTCTACCAATCCGTCCGGCTTGGAGTGGTCGGAGGCAACCTTGGCGACAATCTTACAACTGGCGATGCCGATAGAAGCCACAAGACCGAGTTCGTCTTTGACGCGTTTTTTGATTTTAAGCGCCATCTGCCGTATGGTGCCGTGGAGCGATTCAAAACCGGTCACATCCAGATAGGCTTCGTCAATGCCCACCGGCTCCAGGAATGGCGAGAAGTTAGCCAGGATTGCCATGAATTTGCGCGAAGCTTCCGAGTAGCGGTGGTAGTTGCCCTCGATGAAGATTGCCTGCGGACAGAATCTGACGGCGGTCGCCAGCGGCATCCCGGAATGCAGTCCGAAGGCGCGGGCTTCATAAGAGGCGGCGGCAACCACACCACGGCGGTCGGGTTTACCGCCCACGACCACCGGCTTGCCTCTGAGCTCCGGGTTCAGCGTCTGCTCCACGGATACAAAGAAGGCATCGAGGTCGATGTGCATTATCATGCGTTGCGCCATGTCCTAACCCCGTTTTTTCTATGTAACCTATTTTAGCACGCGGTACTAAAATACCAGGGGAAAATGACCTAACTTTCCCATTGGCAGGACGTTATTACTGGTAGACAATTGAAGCGCAGGAGGCACCGGAATGGTAAGCAAGGTTAGTAAAAAGCTGGTATTCCGTCTGCGATGGCTGGTAATGTCCGACCGTTCACGTTATGCCTACCTGTGGTCGCGGACACGGGAAAATTGGTAATCGGAGTGTTATCCCTCTGTCAATGACTCGGAACACTGAGGAAACAAGGACCCCCAGTAATGGTGTGCTAACACTATTCTAGCGGCTTCTTTTATCTGTGTGTGTCCTGTGGCAGTAGCTTCTCTTCTCTCCCTTTCCCCACCCATAGTTTTTTATAACATCATTTCTCAAGCCTTTTTCGTACCGCTTCACTCTCGAGTTCTCTGATAGCATCCGAGGCAATCCAGCGCGCCGCTTTGGTATCCAGTTTTTGAATTTTAAAAGCAGTGTCTATCGCCGCCTTATTCAGCCGGATATTCCTTTTCCCGATGTTCCTCAACGCCCAGTTGACCGCCTTTCTCACGAAATTACGCTCATCAGTTGATGCCTGCACTATCACTGGCAGTAATTCTATAAAGCGCTCATCATCGGCTTTTTTATCGTGCCACGCGAGACTTGCCAGGAGAGCAAAAGCCGCTCTTTTCACAAACTCCTCGTTGCGGTCAGACCAAGCGACCACCTTTTCCCAGGCAAGCGGTGATTTATCGAAGAGTTCGCCGCACACCTGGTCGCAGACATCCCACGAGTTAAAGTCTTTTACCCAAGCTTCCATCTGCCGCTCGGTTAGTAACTTCGGGTCATCTATTAATGCCGCTATAATTCTTGCTTCGGCGATACCGGTCTTCCATAGTTCCAGTGCAAGGCTGTGGTCTTTGCCTAATTCCTTCGCCAGCGCCCTCATCTCCGGCATTGATAAACCCAACCGCCCTTCCTTAGTCATCCCGAATCGTTGCATTCCTTCGAGATTATCCGGTCTTGCTTTTTCTTTAAGCCTGGCTATGACTTGCTCAACGGTAGCCATTTGTTGCTCCAGTTTAAATAGCTTTGAGGAAAACCTCCTTAATTGGACACTTAAACTGTATTTGACAAGTTCTCCCGGTCAATAGGGCATTCATTCAGCTTGTCAACCAGCTCATAGAACCAAGCCCGGCTCTTGCCAGTAAGTTCAATCGGGTTAATATTGACACTGAGCGTGACTTTGCCTATGCCGCCCTGTAATGTCACCGTCTTAACATAGCCTTGATCAGAGCCGGTGTTACCTTCGTTGGATTTGTTGACCTGAAGTTGCTCGCTGTGCTCGCCTTCTGGGCTGCCCATTCGCCTCTTTCCAGTTACCGAGACTCCTCGCACTTTGTTCCAGTTGGGTGGATATGGAATTCCCGAAAACATGGACGCCTCTTTCCAGAACCGCACGGCTCTAACAAGAGTTGTGCCACTGACGTTATACTCCCGCATCGTTTCTTGGAGTTGGGCGATCGTACCATTCTGATTTGCTAGTGCCACGACCCTATCGTATTTATTTTTAAGAATAGCGGCCATGATTGATTTGAATCTAGCAGATTCTACATTCTCATCAACGAGTTGTTTCAGAATAGGCTGAACGTATCCATCTTTGTCGACTAAACCGAGGAACTTAAAAGCGTTTAATGTAGCGCCTTGTGTTAGGTTACTGAATGATGGCCACGCAGTACGATCTAGTTTTATGGGGAGCGCTTGAGCAAACGACGTAATTGCAGTCAGCAGAGTCTTGAACGGTATATATACGGCTGTCATACGGAGTGCTGATGTCTTGATCTCGTTCTCATCAAGATTATTCCCTTCCACTATTTTGCCTCCTCTTATGCCATGACATGTCGCTATGATTGTACATTGTATGTCCACCCATGTCAATAAAATTATTCATGACATATATAGGGATTGTTTTTGTAACTGCGTCACGACATGGGTGACAATGACTACATAAGGCAGTGACAATGAAGACAGGGCAATTAGTCAGGCTAAAGGTTTACGGTGGTGAGGCTGTTGTGATGATAGTCGATGCAAATGATGTACACGTGGCTGTATGCAAGCGAGAAGAATTTGAGGCAGCTCAGCGCGAGGGACGCCAGCCTATCTCGGTCGGCTTCCCGGTTACCGATGTCATAGGGCTTGTTAGTGATACATCAACTTAAAAATAAGGTGCAAAAGAGGCTTTTATGTCTTTGGCAGGTACTCTAACTAAAACTCATTCTCAAAATGAGGGTGATGTACTCCGGAGTTCCTTTTCATTTATACCAGGGGTCGGCAGTCTGACAGAGGAGCTGTTATGGGGTTGTGGAATATTTACCTGGGATAACGCTTACGAGAAGTTAGGATGTGTTCGGGTTGGCAGCACCAAACGAGATGTTATCAGGGATTATTTATTGCAGGCTGAAGAAGCGCTAAAATTACATGACATTAACTTCTTTGCGAAGAAGCTACCTCGAAATGAGCATTGGAGGTTATACCGACTCTTTAGGGACCGTACTCTATTCCTAGACATCGAAACTACTGGGCTATCCTTATACTACGATTATATAACCCTGGTTGGAACATTCGACGGATTGGCGAATTCGTATTATATCAAGGACCACAACCTCAACGGTGTTTGCGACCAGATAAGGGAATGCGATATTCTGGTTACTTTTAATGGTACGAATTTTGATGTTCCGTTCTTAAAAAAAGAGTTGCCCCAAATCACAATTCCGCTCGTACACCTTGACTTGAGGTATCTTCTGAGAAGTGTTGGGCTGTCCGGACCCCTTAAAGAAATCGAAAAAAAATTTGGCATAGATAGACCTGATGACTTAAGAAGATTGGGTGGCCGCGATGCAGTGGTTCTCTGGAGGAGATATCTAAATGGTGATGATGAATCATTCAGAAAGCTTCTGCGCTACAATGCTTTCGATACATCTGATCTGGTCATTCTTTTAGACCATTGCTGCAAAGTGAAAGAAACTAGGATCGCAACTAAAATGAGCCGAGCCGCATTTCAAATGAGTTTCGGTGAAGTACCAGAGCACACTTTCCATTTTGATAGGGAGTCCATTCTGACTTCAAATACGTTTATCCCTAATTTGGTTGCAGAACCTTCAGGCGACAATGTAATTCGAGTACAATCGGGTAAACAAACCTTCGAGGTGGACAGAAGAAGAATCCGAAAACCAGAAATAAGTATTGATGCAATTTTAAAACGATTAGAAGAAATGAAACAACCCCCGCTTGTTCTGGGTATAGACCTATCCGGTTCTGAAAGCAGACCTACTGGCATATGTATCCTGAATGGGCATACCGCACATTTGGATACAGTGGAGACCGATGCTCAACTTCTTACTCTAATGAAAGACGTCCGACCTTCTGTCATCTCAATCGACTCTCCACTTGGCTTACCCGAGGGAAGATGTTGCGCGAATGACAACTGTGAGTGCCGCCAATATGGAATTACCCGCGCATGTGAAAGGATTCTGAAGAAGAGAGGAATAAGTGTTTATCCCTGTTTAATTCCCAGTATGCAAAGTCTGACGACGCGAGGGATGAAAATTGCCGGGATAGCTAGGCAAGAGGGGTTATGTGTGATTGAGAGTTACCCTGGGGCGGCTCAAGATATCTTGGGTATGCCCCGGAAAAGAGTTGATTTGGAAGGTCTTCAAGTAGATCTCACAAACTTGGGAATAGTTCCCATTTCTAAGAGAAATGTAATAAGCCACCACGAAATTGATGCGTTAACCTCGGCATTAGTTGGATATTTTTACCTAAGCGGTGATTATGAAGCTCTAGGCAACGATGATGAAGGCTATTTGGTGGTTCCTGAATTACCGTGAGAATTTTCTTTATCCTTTGAATCGCCTTTTGGTTTTTTAAACACCGAATAATAAAGAGCAATGCCAGACAAAACTAATGAGAACGCCATCAGTACTGTTGGAATCCAATCTGCATACCACGTGACAGTCCCAAGACCAAACCCAGCTATGACTCCGATCGCAGTAAAAAGAATCCCGATTAGAATTAAATTAAATTGATTTTGGCGTTCCATTTTGTTTTCGAGATTGATGTTTGCTTCTTCAGCTTTTTTATCGGAAATTTTTAATGTTCTATAAATCTTGTTGAAACTTTCTTCCGGAGCACTTTTAATCTTTTTTTCATCCAACCGGTCAAAATCAAAGGTTGAATACTTATCTCTATCTGGAGGAGGTTGCCAAATAGAGTATTTTCCATCTTTATTTGGAGTAGTTAATACAAAATCGATAATGAACAATGGGTCTTTATATAACAATATTTGTTCGTCATTTGATAAATTATATATCGGGCAGAAAAGAAATCCTTGGTACCCGGGGTCAACCTGCAAACTTCCAACCCATACTAATCCATCATAGACTTTTTTAACTTTCAAATTCCAACGACCTATTAAACATCCAGGCATATTGAGCCACTCGTAAGTAGATACGATAACAATGCTGTGAGGTCTGATGTGAAGATCTTTTCTCGAATCCGAAAGCCAAACTATACCATCAGGATCACTTAATTTAGAATCTACAACCCTACATCTACTCCCAAGACGTAGTTGATAAGACGCAGCTTCTTTTTTTGGATTTTTCTCGGGGCAGTCTATCAACGGTACATCTCCAGTGCATAAAGCCTGAATATCATCTCCGCACAAAACTGAGCCCGGTCTAGAATGTTCAGGTGGTTCTCTTTCAGATAATGTGGAGTGTTTTTCCAAATAATACAAATATCGCGCTATAGTATCCTTTCCGTAAGTTAAAGAAAGCTTTTGGATGATAGGTTTACCACATTCGTCTATCTCGTGAATATACTTTTCAAGCTGGTTTTCAGGTTGTTTTTCTATTTCAGGCATCTTTCAGTTCACTCCTTCCTGCAAAGGCGATCTTGGTTTCATCCAAGGCTCTATCTACGATCTCGTATTGTTCTGGTCCTGTTCCAATCAGAATAATAGGAACCCCAAGGTCAGATTCAACCCTCTTTATGAAATCCTTCGCACTCGAAGTAATTAATTCAAAATTGGTGATGCTCTTATTCGAATAATCCAGATAGTCTACACCATGCAATGCCAATTCTGTAGGTCTGTTAACCATTGCTGCTCTACGTACCAGCTCAAAATCAAATCCTGCAACTCGCCTTAGTCTTCCGGTCACAGTTGTATATTCATTGATAGGATAAGGATATCCACTTCTTTTTTGAAGTTCTTCCCATGTTATCTCATGCTTAAGAAGCCCAGAGTTTCCCTCAACCCTGATGGGGAAGGTTCTAATAGCCATTATGATTGAATCAACTTTCAGCGGGCTAAGACCCACTTCACTAAGAAACGCACTAGCAGTGGTATCTCGGCTAGTTGCATATGGATAACATTGGGTGTGGTACAAGGACAATCCGAAACCTTGAGTTCCTTCGATTATGCATAGTTGTCCCTTATCAATACCAGAATTTATTTCTAATGAAACATCCGTTAAGAGCATTCTTGCTTCCGGGATGTCTGATGCCAGCTTAACTGAGCTATCCCTTAAAACGCGTCTGGCAACTGCGTTCCCTGTGCCCGAAAGAGTGGAGCCTATTCTGTTTCTCAAGTCACGTTGACTCTCTCGTGTACCGTCTTCGGCAGATAGAATCATTGCGTTGCGATCAATGCCCACTCGACGAATGTCAGTGCCGGTGATTTCAATCTCATGAAGTAAAAGATTTAAGTCGAGAATGCAACCGGCTGCTAATAAAAGCCGACTCCGAGGATTTACAAAGCCGGCAGGAAGTAAGCGAAGCTTGAATACCTGGTCTCCCACATATACAGTATGACCGGAATTTGGCCCACCACAGCGTACCACGAAATCGGGATTGTCTCTCTTAGCAAGGTGAGCAACGATCTTGCCTTTGCCTTCACCGCCATATTGAGCACCCACAACAATCGTTACGGGCATAACTACTCCATAGAAAATAAAATCCGGATGGCACTTTTTATATTTGACAATATCCTAACCTAGTTTTCATATGGTGTCAATTGTCTCTGTCTTTCCGTACCCACAACCTCTCTCCGTCTGTGATGAATTCTATTGTGCCGTTCTGGTCGGTGCGGTAAATGTTGTCTTCTCCCACCTCATTTGTGAGTCTCGTCATCGTCTCTTTGTTCGGGTGCCCGTAATCGTTATCCGCCCCCACGGAGATGACCGCTAAATCCGGGCTTACCACCGAAAGAAATCCCGCACTGGTGGCTGTATATGAACCGTGATGAGCGACCTTGAGCACAGTGCTATCCAGATGTGTGCGCTCCATGATTAAACTGAGTTCCTTCTCCTCAGTAATGTCCGCCGTCAGCAGGAAGCTGATTTTGCCATCGCTGACTCTTAAAACCACTCCACCCACATCCATTGTAGCCTCATCTTCGGGGTTGGTCGAGTTCAGCACTTGAATCACCGGGTTGCTATCCCCCAGGTCAATCACCTGACCGGTTTGTGCGATTGTGACTTTGACATTCTTTTCCTTCAGTATTTTTTGCCATTCCGCCCACAACGACGATGTGCTGTCGGATTCGGGGTAGAGCACCTGTTTCACCCGGTACCGTTTCAGTACCTCAATCAAGCCGGTGAGGTGGTCGGTGTGGGGATGGGTAAGAACGACCAGTTCGATTGTCCTGTCCCAGAAGGGTAGTTGCTTACCTAGCTCCAGTGTAATTGCCCCGGGACTGGGACCGCCGTCAACCAGGATATCCTGTGAGCCTTTTTGTATGAGGATGGCATCCCCCTGCCCGACATCAAGGAAGCTGACATGCAAACGGTCATCGGGCATACTACTGGCAAACAATGTCGTCAGAATGGCAATCACCAGCAACGAGGGTACTACAAATCTCTTCGATGGTCCGGCAAGAGTGTCGGCAATGCGGGTGACAATAGCAGAGACTTGCAGTCGCCGGTGATACAACCAGAGCGCCAGAGCGAGGAGCGCAAAGTAGCCCCAGAGCACGATAGGACTGATTTCACCGAGGTCGATTGCCGCAATGGACAGACCGGCAAACCAGTCGACAATCTCGAGCATGTAAGATAGGAACAGCCATGCCACCCAACCCACCGCCTGCCCCACGGGCACAGCAATAACACCGAGGACAGCCGCCATTGCACCTGTGACAATAATCGCCGGTAGAGCCGGCAGAATCAGGAGTGTTGCCAGCGGAGAAACAATAGAGAAGATACCAAAGTAGTGCGCAATCACAGGCCAGATCACCAGAGTCACGCCCACCGTCACCGCCAGGCTATCGATAATCCAGTTGAGAGTGGATACCATCGTGCCTTCTTCGCCGAGCCGAGAGGTGACGACATTGCGTCCGAATGATTGTAGTGGTGGAGCGACCAGCGCCAGCCCGAGCATTGCCAGGAAGCTCAACTGGAAGGAGGCATCCCGGAGAAGAAGGGGGTTGATAGCAACCATCGCTGTGGCGGCGAAAGCAAGGGCGGGTAAAACACTCCTCTGCCTGCCAAGGAGGTCGGCGAACAGAAACAGGCTGAGCATGACAGCTGCGCGCACCACGGGGGCATCCATACCGGTGAGCAGGGAATATCCCCAGGTTGCCGCGAGTGCCAGCCAGACGTAGAGATAGCGCTTTTTCCCGAAGAGCCAGATACCTGTGCTGATAAACAAACCCGCCACGATGCTGAGATTCTGACCGGAGATAGCGAGGACGTGAGTCGTGCCGGTGCGCGTAAAATTGTCCTTAACAGATTGGGGGATGTCGCTTCTGATTCCCAGGATGATGCCCTGCGCCAGTGATGCCTGTGGTTCGGGAAGGACCTCTGCCATTTTCTGCGCCAGCACCTTACGCACAGAATAGACCCAGGCGAGCGGTTTGAATCCCTTACCACTCTCGACGACATTGATTTGGGGATAGTACATTACGGAAGAAATACCCTGTCCGGCAAGATAACCTTTGTAGTCGAAATCCCCTAGAACAGGCGGCGTTTCGAGCTTGCCGCTGACCTGCAGGACATCTCCGTACTCATATTCCGGGTATCTCGGTGCAAAGAGCAGAATTTTACCGGATACCTGATGCCCGTTTATCTCGCTCACGGAGATGGTGAGTTGTGTGTTCGTATCCCTGGTATCTGGAGCAGTGGCGATAACACCCTCGAGTGTAACTGCGCCTCCCTCGTTATAAAACCGGACATTGTTTTCGTCGTTGACGGGCAGACCGGCTTGATATCGTACCATGCCGCCGAGGAACGCCAGCAGACACAGGCTGGTTAAAACAATGATTTTCCGGTGTTTCTTTAGAGAGAGGAGTAATAGCGGTAGCAATGCAAATGCCAGCGACCACACCGGTAGGTCTAGCTTACTGCCCAGCAGAACACCGATAATGAATGCAAGACTGAGATAAATCAGTGTCATAGAAGTTAATCCGTCACGGTAATCAGGTCTTTTATTTTGTCGTAGAGTGCCTGCCCGATACCTTCCACGTTCATCAGTTCGCTGATATGTTTGAAGAAACCGTTTTGCTCTCGATAGATGATAATTGCATTAGCCTTGGTAGTGCCAATTCCCGGTAGTGCTTCAAGTAGCCACACCTCGGCGCGGTTGATATTTATCTTCTGGGGCTGACCCTGTGCGTTTTTGTCCAGAAGAACAAGCTGGAGAGTGTTTGTGTCGGTATTTGAGATAGTGCCACCCGCCGCCTCCAGGAGTGAATCGAAACTATCGCTGCTGGAGTAGGGATAGATGCCGGGATTGTTTACCGCGCCGCTAATCTGGATATAGCCTTTGAATTCCTGTTCAAGCGGGAGGCTGATTTCTATAGCGTGGGCGGGTTGGTACCGTGACAGGCCAATGACTGCGCTGACAGTGATAACGATAATCAGGACAATGATGAGAACAGACCAGAGTCGATTAGGTTTAGTGTCTGCCATAGTAACCTCCGTTGTGGTTGCATTTGGTAAACATAATACGGAGGTTAGAGGAGAGTGTCAAACCCCACTTGTTTTTTCAGGCGGGTGTGTTAGAATTACTGACAAAATATCGCGCTACCCACAGTGTATTTTTATGAAAGAAGTGCTTATCAGGTTTGTCATCCCTATATTAATATCGGTCAGTTTGTTGCTACCGACCTCATGCAATTGCAAGATATCCTCCTCTGAATCAAGCCAGATAACAGAGGTAGTCCCACATATCAAGCATTGGGGAATCTATGCGCTTGACATCACCACTAAGCAAGTTGAATTGCTATATAGTTCTGAGACGAAGATAGAGTATTTAAACCTGAACAAACAATGTGATAAGTTTGTGTTTGCACAGCTTTTCGGGGGTAACTCCAATGAAAACGAGGAGATATGTAGTTTTGACCTGATTAATGGTAAGTTCCAGAGAATAACAGATAACAATTTGTGGGACCTCTATCCGGTATGGTCGCCTGATGGAGTTAAAATAGCGTTCCTTACTCTGCGTGATCAGAACCTGGACGTATTTGTGATGGGGGGAGACGGTAGCAATCAGGTGAAGCTTTTCGACTCGGGATACCATGATGCCGATATAGATTGGGTAGGGAGCAGGATTGTCTTTACTGCCAGAAGCCGGATATGGATTATGCAGGACGGCGGAACCGATGTAGTTCAGGTAACTGAGCCACCCGACGCTGGAGTCTGGGGAAATGCCAATTTGCCTTTTGGTGATTATGACCCAAGAATAAGTCCCAATGGCAATAAAATAGCCTTTGAACGGCTGGAAGATGATGTGTCCCCGCATGGCAACTATAATATTTATGTTACCAATGCAGACGGCTCAGATGAAACTCGTCTAACAGATAGCGGCTATAGTCAGGGTATTGTTAGCTGGTCGCATGCGGGTGACAAAATGGTGTTTATCGTGGCGGCGATTGGAGAGGAAGGGAAATACGACATTTATGTAATGAACTCTGATGGCTCGAATATGAAAAATGTTACGCCTGAATATTTTCCTGCAAGTTTCCTATGCTACACACCGGTATTCTCTGAAGACGATAGCAAGATTTTCTTTATTGGCGAGTGGTGGGAATAGTTGCTCTAGATACCCGTTCGCTTCGTAGTAGGATTACTCAATTGCGTAGAGCTTGCCGTCCCATGAGGTCACGTAGATAACTCCGTTAGCATAAGTCGGAGATGAGGTTATCTTGCCGTCGGTCTGGAAATTCCAGAGCGGGTTACCATCCTGCGCATTTATGGCGTAAAGCCGTCCATCGTTAGAACCCACATATAGAACGCCATTCGCCAGCGCCGGCGAAGACCTGATTGTGCCGCCGGTACGAAATGTCCAATCGAATTCTTTTGTCGTCAGGTCAATTCGCAAGACTCTACTATCTCCAGTGGTATAGAGCGTGGTCTCATCTATCACCGGTGTTGTGTTGGAACTAGTGTAGGTTAACTTCATTTTCCATTCAAAGCCCGACACCGGAGGTGGCGGTGGTGCCATTCCGAATGCCCAGAACTCTATCCACCATGGTCGCAAGTCTTCTTCACGAGGCCAGTTACGAGCTTTACCGTCCATGGCATAAAGATGACTACCGCTGGTGAAATAGACTATGTCACCACTCACTGAGGGCGCACTGGTAACCTCGGTAAAAATATAACGCCTGGTGGGGTAATAAATCATTTTGCCATTTACTTCAAATGGAAGATGCTCTTCCTCTCTAGTTTTCAGCCTAAGGCGGAATCTTCCATCTTCAGCATTGAGAGCGTAACAAGAACTATCCATAGAACCTACGTAAAGGATGCCATCGTAAATCACCGGGGAGGACATGACATAGCTTTCAGTCTTAAAGTCCCACTTTTTCTCGCCTGTTTTAGCATCGAGAGCGTAGATAAAGTAGTCGTCCCCTCCGAAATAGACAGTGTCTCCGGCGACGGCAGGAGTTGACTTCACCACATATTTAGTTTGAAAGTCCCAGAGCTTATGCCCGGTAAGAGCATCAAGGGCATAGAGTTTGCCATCATTAGAGCCGAAATAGACAATTCCATTAGCGACCACTGGTGAGGACTCAACCCAACTTTCGGTGGCAAATTCCCATTGTTTTTGACCGGTATCGATATCCAGCGCATAGAGTTTGAAGTCTCTCGAGCCGAAATAGACAATGCCGTTGACAACCGTTGGAGACGAAGAGATTTCACCTCCTGTCTGGAAGGACCATTTCAACTCGCCACGGGGGTTTGTATCAATGATATCAGTAGCGCCAGTGCGGCTCGGGTCGTGGCGGAACATCGTCCAATCCCCCTGGAGCGACGTAGAATTGAGATATGCTGGTGGCGTAAAAAGGAGGTCGGTGAAAGCATAAACCCAATAAAGTGCCATACTTACCAGCAAAAGAGGGGCGCCGATACCGATGACTAGGTTGCGGAGAAGGCGCAACCGATTTAGACGTTTATTCCGTTTCTGAACAAATTCGGCAAGCTGTTCGTTAGTAACCGGGGTTACGGCATATAGTGACGCACCCCAGCAGTGTTTGCAGTGGAGAGTCCCCGCCTGATTCGGCTGTTTGCATATCGGACAAATTAACCAGAGCTCATGCTGGATTTCAGAACTGGCTGATTTTACCCGGGCATCTGGCGCTGATGACATTTATCGGCAAACTACCTTGTCTACTATACTGCGATATTATTTGACTGATATAAAAGGAGATGATAGCGTGCAAACGGAAAGGAACAACTTATACTTGAGTATCTTCGGTGAGTGAAACACACTAACCTTACTATCCAGTAACCCGTACTCATCTGGCTGTGAATAAAGATGTGGGATGCCCTTTCTTTTTGTTAAAGAATTTCTAGAGTAGCTTTTGTGCCTTTTTTAGCGGCTTTCACTCTGATGAGAGTCCGCATTGCCTCGGCAATCCGGCCTTGCTTACCAATCACTCTTCCTTTATCCTCATCGGCAACCTGTAATTTGAGGATAATACCCTGTTCATCCTGCTCCTCAGTGACCTTCACCGCATCCGGGGCATTGACAATTGATTTAGCGATGTATTCCACCAAGTCTTTCATGTTTTCTCCTTGCTGGTCTTGAACTTCTCCATGATACCCATCTTGGAGAGTAGTCTTGCCGCAGTTGCTGTAGGCTGAGCACCCTGCCTCAGCCACTTAAGGGCTTCCTCTTCCTTGATAGAAATGGTTTCCGGGTTAGTGCGGGGGTCATAGTGTCCAATTATGCTAATAAAAGCACCATCACGCGGTGCCGATTCATCAGCCACTACTACCCGATAGCTGGGTTGTTTGTTGGCGCCTATTCGGCGTAGTCTTATTTTTACCATAGTGAGCATATTATGCTCTAACGAATAACATATTGTCAAGCGTGGTGCAATTATGAGACCCGAATGCCGCACAATCAGCTCCCGAATCTGGGGTGATTATCTGACAGATAGGTTCTGATAATTACTTCTTTGCTGCCAGTTTGACTTGCGAAGAGACGCAGATTATTTCACATCCAGTGGCCCGCGTATTTCAGCAGTAGTCGGGTAGATAATTTCAACAAACACAGAGGCGGTTTTTTCAGTCCCGCTGTTGGTGAACTTCAATACATGAGCCGTCCCCAGAGGTTGATCAACAACAAATGAAAACCGGTCCGACATGGTGCTACCTGCAGGGACACCCGCAGGCTCGGTTTTATATATGACGCTGGAGCCAGCTATAACCTCCACTGTAGCCCCACTCCCTGTTTCCGGATAAAAATAGCCTTCTACTCTGTCACCTGGAACCAGTTCCAGCAGGTCGATATCAAATGCACTTCCGGGCTCGAGTTTGAGTCTAAACTGGTACATCTGCCATTTGCCGCCCAGGACAGCGCCCCGTAGAGTTTCATATTTCCCTGTATTAGTCGATTCTGAGCCTCCTGAACAGCCGGCGAACATTGTCAGCACTATGATAAGAGCCAACCCGAGGGCAAGTATCTTTCTATTCACCTTAAACCTCACATTGGAGCGTTATTTTATGCACTTTTCATAAGAATACAACCGTATGGAGTATTAGTCAATATCAATCCCCCACCCGTCCTCATTCCCTACAAATCCTGAATCCGAACCCTTGTCACAGCGAAAACAGGGAACGAAATACGAATCAATACAGAAAATAATAAATCTTTAGCGTGTAGATACGATTCCCCGGTTATTCGGCTTCTGTCATCGGCAGTTGGGCGGTCCCCTCCGCGACTCTAGGCGTATTGCGTGCGGATGGTTCATACATCATATTGCCCTGGGGAGACGGACTTTTCTTGACCCTGGGAGCTTTAGGAAAGGCGATGCTGGTTTGAGTCTGCGGCGGCATATCCACCATCTTACCCTGTAGAAGTTCCTCAATAGTGAGAATCTGGATTTTAGGGTAGTCCTTATCATAAAGCTGGGAATGATAGTAGCCAGTGCTGATTGCCTCCGTAATCATTGGAGTGGTGGGTGGTTCCAAAGTAATGAGCACACCAATCGCTTCTTTGGCGGCGACGGCAGTTAGTTCCCTGACAGCGTTCACTCCGATATGCCCGCTCTTAACCTGCACAATGACCCGACTGGCTTTACCTTCCGGATTATCAATGAAGGGGATGACGCCATCAATACCCTGGTCGGCGCCCTTCTTTTTTAAGCCACCGGGTGGACGTGCGCCAATAAGACCTCCTGCCCAATATTGGAACTGGTACCTGTCTTGATGCGCGAGAGCTTTGGCGCTTGCTAAATCTTTAGGCTCACCAATGACCTCAAATTTAATTCTGGGGAAACTATCTTTAAGACGGTTACGCATCAGATTGATGGCAAGGTGAGTAATATCAATGCCAATCCACTTTCTACCGAGCTTCTGTGCGGCAACCACTGCTGTGCCACAACCACAGAATGGGTCCAGCACCACATCTCCCTTATTAGAACTGGCGGAAATAATACGCTCTAAAAGGGCAAGGGGTTTCTGGGTTTCGTAACCGAGACGTTCAGATGAGAGATTGTGCATAGGTCTGATATCTGTCCATACGTCCTGTAATAGTACACCCGGAAGATCATTACGATATTGTTTGAGTCGTGGCATTCCGTCAGCTTTTTTAGGCCAGTGTATTTTCCCCTGTTTATCAAGTTGCTCTAATGTGCCTAACGAATATGCCCAATGTCTCCCCTTGGCAGTGACATCTATCCCTCTCCATGGTTTACCACTTTCTCCTCTCGAAACACCATCGCCAGTGAGATCCATACGTTTGTAGAGACGTCCTTTTTCATCAACTTCATCTAAGAATGTCTCAAGATAAAGTGGATCATATTCCTGATAAAGTGAATTCCAGATAAAATTACTCCCCTTGGTATAAAAGAGGATAATATCGTGAACAGCCCCAGCTTTGTTGGCGCTACTGTGTGCACTTGTACGTTTCCAAACAATCTCATTTCTGAAATTAGACGGTCCGAAAATCTGGTCGAGCACTATCTTTATGTAATGGCTCATAGTAGGGTCGCAGTGTAGATAGAGACTGCCGGTCGGTTTCAGGACACGGTGCAGTTCTGTCAGACGGATGGTCATCATCACCAGGTACGCCATGATATCATTACTGCCAATGGCGTCACGCAAGGAATCAATCAGTTTGGCTACCTTTAACGGACCTTTGGTGACCACCTCATGGTAAGTATCCTGCGCGGCTTGCGTCCAATGCCAGGTATCTGAAAAGGCATGTATCTGAGCTTCCGACTCTATGCCGCCATTTTCTTTGAACAGGATATTGTAGTCCTTCTTACTGTTAAAAGGCGGGTCAAGGTAGATGAGGTCAATGGAGTTATCCGGGATATACTTCCGTAGAATCTCCAGATTATCCCCGAAGTAGAGGACATTGGTATTCAGTTCAACCGCCAATTACCTAACCTCTTGTCGTTGTTTGCCTTATTATAGTCGTCTCGCTGTTCTGATACAACGGCTTTACATTAGAATCCCGCTCCGGTTTTCAATTTCTGGTATTTGAATTGCTTAGATATTAGATATTTTGATTCCCGCCTGCGCGGGAACAGGCATTAGATATTCTTCTCCGGTTGGCACTTCGGGCAGTAATATGTCCCCCGCCCCCGAACCACGATTCTTTTTATCCGTGTGCCGCAGACTTTGCACGTCTCCCGCATACCGTGAGCGACATTGAACTGGAAGTGCGCTGTACCGGTCGAGCCATCCGGGTGGTAGTACGTCACGATGCTGGCACCTCTGTTGTTGATGCCCGCTTTCAGTACCTGACGGATGGCACGATGCAGTCTAGCGATTTCCTCTGTCGTGAGACTACCGCTGATTCTGGCAGGATGAATACGAGCGGCAAAAAGGGCTTCATCGGCGTACATATTCCCCACCCCAGCCAGAAACTTCTGGTCGAGCAGGAGGGCTTTGATAGGTGATGTGCGGTTCTTCAATCGCTCCGCAAAGACCTTGACCGTGAAGTCCCTGTCGAATGGTTCTGGTCCCAGCTTGCTTTCGACTTCGCTCACATCCTTAATGAGTTTAAGCACACCGAATTTGCGTGGGTCGCGGAAATAAATATTCTGCCCGTTATCAAGATGGATAATGGCGCGGGTGTATTGCGGCGGTTCGGATGCGCCCAGAATCAGCGAGCCGGTCATCTTGAGATGCACTACGAGTTTATCACCACTACTGAGGTGGAAGAGTAAGTATTTGCCGTGCCGGGAAAGAGTCGTGATTTTTTGACCGGTGACACGTCCTGCGAATTCCTCGACCGGAATCTCTTTGACAATACCTGCCCAGACCGGCGTTATGTTGGTAATTGTATGACCAATTACATGCGGGGCAAGTTCATTCTTAACAGTTTCAACTTCAGGTAGTTCGGGCATGTTACTTTTCCTTTTACGACATCAATACAAATTCGTGGAGCTCAAAATGGAATAAAGGTCATTAGCCTGAGACAAATTCAACCAATAAACGCATGCTTTCTGAATTTCCACTGAGTTTCCCATTTTTAATCCAAAAAACATGAAACTGATATTCGTTTAAGAAATCTATTATTTCTTTAGTCGGTTCATCACTAAAGGTTATTCCTCTAATGATCTCTTTACCATTGTTCTCGGATTTGCTTTTTACCGAAAAATATTCGTAACCAAGGAGTTGACCTATGGCTGCCCTAGTTTGATGGATGAAATTGTTTTTATGAATACTCTTTATTTCAAAAATAAAAATCCTTTCGTTTTTTTCGGCGTAAATGTCTATTTCACTTTGTTTGGTGTCAATTCCATGATTTTTTAGATAACGTGCCAACGATAATAAGGTTTTTCGATGGCGAGAGTTAGCTTTCTCTTGAGCTAACCAATTTTGTTCATAGGTTATTTGCTTTTTTCCTCTTTTATTCGCTTCTTCCTCTGTCTCGTCGAGGTCAATATTTCTTAAGGGGAACCTCTTGACAATATTCTTTAAAACATCCACATCAGTGTCTATTAATCCGCTGGGTTTTTTGTCGACCCTATTAAAAACCAGCAAATCATATAACGGTCTAAGTTGAATCCACGTAAACACAATCTGAGAGACAATCCTTTTATGAGCTTTGATTATTTCATTTTCAGACGGATATCTTCCAATAAAAAAATGGATGCCCGTACTTCCGATTTTATTAAGAATGTTATCAATGTTTGCTTCGGTGACATCTTCACATTCGATACGAAACTCATCACGACCTGAATAACCAATAGAAAAATCTTGTAATTCTTTTATTAATTTAAGAAAAGTGGTTTTATTATTATCAATATTAGTCTTTGCTTTTTGTCTGGCTTCTCGCCCGGCCTGGTCAGCAAATAATTCTATACTGCAAAATCCTCCTTTATCAATGCCTACTTGAAACTGTATTTCATCCTGAGGTCTAACAAATTGTTGATGGGCATATCCAATCCACATATGGTCCCTGAACTGTTTGGACCCTTGATTAAATGTTCGAGCCACGTAACCATCAAAATTCGCAAACTCTTGTTTAAATAGTTGCTCATTACCTACTGAGTTGAATAGATCCTTAAACCTGGAATTGAGGTATTTTGCATCTTTTTCTTTGCCTGTACACGATTTAAAATCTTTCGGAGTAAAATGAAATTTTGTTCCAACATCAATATTTGACACATTTTTATCCTTTCATTTTTTCCAATGTATCCTTACGTCACGACCTTTTATTTTCCCATCTCGCCCCAGTTCCGCCCCACTTTGCAGTCGACCTTGATGGGGATACTGAGCTTTATGGCATTGACCATCAGGTCGGATACAAGGTGGCGAATGTCATCCAGTTCTACTTCCGGCACTTCGAAGACGAGCTCATCATGCACCTGGAGCAACATCTTGCTTTTCAATTCACGCTTCAGCATCTCCCGGTAAATATCAACCATCGCCTTTTTAATAATATCGGCAGAGGTACCCTGCACCGGCATATTGATTGCCATGCGCTCGGCGGCTTCCCGAATCTGTCGATTGGCTGAGTTGATTTCCGGAATAATACGCCTGCTGCCGAGCAGAGTCTGGACGTATCTCTGACTACGCGCCTGCTGTTTAGTCAACTCAAGATACCGTTTTACGCCAGGGTACTTTTCAAAATAATTAGCGATAAATTTGCCGGCTTCTTCGCGGGAAAGTTCAGTTGCCTGTTCCAGTCCGTATTCGCTCATGCCGTAAATAACGCCGAAGTTCACCGTCTTGGCAAGGCGGCGCATATCTGGTGTAACCTGTGACTGTGTTACACCGTAAAGCTGGGCGGCGGTGGCGGCGTGGATATCCTCGTCCCGGCGGAAAGCGCCCAGAAGGTTCTCGTCTTGCGAAAGGTGCGCCAGCGCACGGAGGTCAATCTGGGAGTAGTCGGCACTGAGGAGAAATGAACCTTCCGGTGCGATGAATGCCTCACGTATTTGTTTACCCTGCTCACTACGGATAGGTATGTTCTGCAGATTGGGGTCGCTGGATGAAAGTCGTCCGGTAGTGGTGCGCGTCTGGTTGAAGCTGGTGTGGAGCCTGCTCGTCTTCGGGTTGATGAGAGCCGGCAGAGCATCGATGTAAGTCGACTTCAGTTTGGAAAGCTGGCGGTAGTCCAGTATGTAGCCGATGATGGGGTCGGTGTTACGCAAGCCTTCCAGCACATCGGCAGAAGTCGAGTAACCACCGCCCTTCTTTTTAGTCGTACTCAGACCCATTTTCTCGAATAGGATTGTTCCCAGTTGCTGGGTGGAATTGATATTGAATTTCTGACCGGCGTGCTGGTAAATAGCCCCCTCGAGCATTTGTAATTGCTCACCCAGGTCTTCAGACATCTTCGCCAGGAGCTTTGTGTCCAGCAGGACGCCATTCCGTTCCATATGCAGAAGCACCGGCACCAGCGGCATCTCTACCTCATCAAACAGTTGCCACAGCTTCTGATTTTTTAACTCTTCACGCAACATCTCGCTCAATCGAAACGTCATATCGGCGTCAGCACAGGCATAGTCAGACGTCGGTTCAATCTCCACGTGCGACATCGGAATTTGTTTGACGCCCGTCCCGATGAGGTCGGAGATGGGGGTCATTTCCACATCCAGCCATTTGAAAGCCAGGGCTTTTAGTCCAATCGCCTGCTCACAGAGGATATAGGCGGCGACCATGCTATCGAAGGCGAGGTTTGCCACATCGATGCCGTTTTCCGCCAGCGCTGTCATATCGAACTTGCCGTTGTGGGCGATTTTGGATTTGGCTGCATCTTCGAAGATAGGTTTGAGTGCTGATATAACCTGTGATAGCGACAGTTGCGGTGTGGTTGATAATGCGGTATGCCCTACTGGAATGTAGTACGCTTCACCGTCAGCAGGTGATAGCGAAATGCCAACCAGCTGTGCCGTCATCGGATTCAAGCCATCAGTCTCGGTGTCAAATGCGAAGGTGTTAGTCTGCGGCAGGCGTTTCACAAGATTATCAAGGTCGCCCATGGTATTGATAAGGTGGTAGTCGCGCTTTATTGGCGGCTCTTTAATAGCCGGAAGCTCCATGGCTGTTTGCGAGCCGATTGCCTCCGGGAGTTTATGAAGGAGACTGGAGAACTCAAGTTCGCGGAGCAGTTCCACAACTTTCGCTCGGTCATAATTCTCTGCCCGGCACTCATCGAGGTTCAATTGCACTGGTGTATTCATGACGATGGTTGCCAGTGTCTTGCTCTGCTCTGCTTCGGCTTTATGCTCACGGAGCAGGTTCTGGACCTTGGTAGGCGTAACCTTATCGATATGCTCGTAGATTTGTTCCAGACTGCCGAACTGCTGGATGAGCTTCACCGCCGTTTTTTCCCCAATTCCAGGCACGCCAGGGATATTATCAGATGGGTCGCCCTTCAGCGCCTTGAAATCGACGATGTGTTCCGGTTTGATGCTGTATTTAGCCACGACGGCGTCGGTATCGTAAAGGTCGGCATCACTGAAATTGCCGCGCGGACGTGGGTAGAGCACTTTGACTTTGTCTGTCACCAACTGCATGGTATCGGCGTCACCGGTAACGATGACGGCATCGATGCCCTGTTCACTCGCCTGCTTCCCCAGTGTGCCGAGGACATCATCCGCTTCAAAGCCTTTGAGCTCGTAGATGGGCATCTTGAAAGCCTGCACCAGTTCCCTGACGCGCCCGAACTGACCTACGAGTTCAGAGGGTGTTTCTTTGCGAGTTGCCTTGTACTGGTCGTACATCACGTGACGGAAGGTCGGTGCGGCTTTATCGAAGGCAATAGCATAATGCGTGGGCTGAAGCTCATTGAGTACCTTGAGCAGAATCTGGGCGAAGCCAAAGACTGCTCCCACGAGTTCACCGGTCTTGCGGACGCTCAGGGGTGGCAGGGCGTGGAACGCGCGGTGGATTAGTGCATTGCCATCGAACAGTACGAGCAGAGGCTTTTTCACGCCACTATTATAACAAATGCAGGGGGATTAGAAATATGGGAAGTCGGATAAGGCGGTGTGCTACTTATCAACTACTAGCGTGTTTGCCAGCATATGGTTAATAGGAACTATACCAGTTGTTGTCCTTTACACAGACATCCACAATAGACCAAATCCATATACCCAAACTTATTATCCATGTAAAAAAGCCTGAAATCCCAAAAGTGGCAATCGCCAGGACTATGATTAAAATTGCCAGACCTAGTCCCACCCAGAACTTCCACGCATCTTTCTTATATGTATACAGCCACGTCCAAAAACCGAGGAATACCGCGAGCAAAATAGAAGCAGTTTTGCTTTTACCTCCCTGCTGAGGTGCGACTGGAGTACCGCCTACTCTCGCTCCACATTTGACGCAGATTTCCGTTGCAGGAGTTGTTGCAGCTCCACAGTTAAAGCAAAAGCTGGTTGCTAATAAAGGCTTCGCCCCACATTGAGGACAATAAGCTGGAGTCCCGGTTAATTCTTTTCCACAATTTCTGCAGAACATGCTTTTACCTCCAATGCGTAATGTGGTTATATCCTATTTCATCAGTTGTCATAAGTCAAGCCTATCTGTAACCATTGACTTGTTTTATTCGGGTGATAACATAATGAGCGGTCGGTTGAGAAATTGGGTCAGCAGAGATTGACGAGAGCGGAGTTTCGCCTCATATACAAGTATTTGTAGTTTCTTTAGCTTTCAAACAAAGTTATTTTTGACTTATTTTTGCTGATTTAGGCTTTATCTGTATCGAGGACACTTTAAATGAAGGAATCTTTGCCACGGGGTCTAGTGCGTCGACGGTCAGTAGATTAACCGGTGATTCCTTGAAGTGAAGAGTCATAAAGGCTAAACCTTTAGGTGACCTGTCAGTTACCTTGACCCTAGCAGTAATCTTTCCACGTCTTGAGGCTAGCTCAACCACATTCCCTTCGGAGCATTTTAACCTTTCGGCGTCTTCAGGATTAATTTCTACCTCGGCGTCAGGTTTGATCTCAGCCAGACCTTTTGAATGTCTGCTCATATTACCACCGTGGTAGTGATACAGGATTCTCCCAGTCGATAGGACGAATGGGTAAGTCTCATCAGGAAGCTCAAATTCTTCATGATATTTGACAGGGTTGAATTTACCCTTGCCCCGGGAGAACTGCCCCACATGCAGATATTTCGTTCCCGGGTCTTCTTTGGTACGGCAAGGCCACTGTAATCCAACTTTGTCAATTCTCTCGTAGCTGATACCACCGTAGGTAGGAGTAAGAGTCGCTATTTCCTCCATTATTTTCTCGGGGCTTCCGTATTCCATGGGATAGCCCAGCCTGCTAGCTATCTCGGAAATAATCACCCAATCAGGCTTGCTGTTGCCTACTGGCTCAATTGCCTTGCGGACGCGTTGGACTCTCCTTTCGGTATTTGTAAAGGTGCCATCCTTTTCAGCGAAGCTAACGCCAGGAAGCACAACGTCGGCATACTGAGCAGTCTGGCTCATGAATATATCCTGCACAACGAGAAAGTCGAGGTTTTTCAGTCCCTCCATTACCTTGCTGCTATTCGGGTCTGAAATGGCCGGGTCTTCCCCCATAATGTAAATTCCCTTGATTTTTCCCTTCTCAGCGGCGTGCATAATCTCGACTATAGTTAATCCTGGTGTCGGAGAAATTGATGCTTTCCAAGCTGCCTCAAACTTACTTCTTACAGCGTTATCCGACACCGATTGATAACCAGTCAGTACATTGGGAAGAGCACCGACGTCACAAGCACCCTGTACATTATTCTGCCCCCGTAACGGATTCACCCCACTGCTTTCTTTGCCCACATGCCCAGTAGCCATTGCCAGATTTGCCAGAGCCATTACGTTATCGGTACCGGTAGTATGTTGTGTGATACCCATGCAGTAAAGAATGCTTGCTTTTTTAGATCGGGCATAGAGACGGGCAGCGGCACGTAAATCGTCTTCAGAAACGCCGGTAATGCGGCTGACCATCGATGGTTGATATTCCTTGACGGCTTCCTTAAGCTCATCGAAGCCCTCGGTACGGTTCTTAACGAAGTCGGCATCATACAGTCCTTCAGAGATGATGATATTGAGCATACCGTTGATGAGGGCGACATCTGTGCCTGGCTTTTGCCTCAACCAGATATCGGCAAACTCAACCATTCTTATTTTGCGGGGATCGGCAACAACCAGTTTTGCGCCATTATTCCTTACCGCTTTCATTACCTGTAGTGCGATTATCGGATGGCTTTCCGATGTGTTGGAGCCGATAATGAAGATGCATTCCGCCTTACTAATTTCATCAATGGAGTTTGTCATTGCTCCGCTTCCGAATGCTGCGGCCAGACCGGCCACTGTTGGAGAATGTCAAAGGCGGGCGCAATGGTCAACATTATTGGTCCCTATCACCGCCCTCGCTAATTTCTGCATCAGGTAGTTCTCTTCATTGGTACACTTGGCTGACGAAAGAAAAGCCAGGCTGTCTGGACCAGACTGGGTCTTAATCTTTGACATTTTTTCAGCTACAAGGTCAAGCGCTTCCGTCCAGCTTGCCTCCCTGAATTTGCCTTCTCCTTTTTCACCATCCCGGATAAGTGGTGTGGTCAGCCTTTCTTCACTGTGTACAAAATCAAAACCAAATCTACCCTTGACACAGAGTCGTCCTTGATTGACCACTGAATCGTCCGGCGAGGTAACTTTCACGATACGACCGTCTTTAATATTCAATTCAATATTGCAGCCCACGCCACAGTAAGAACAGACCGTAGGTACCTTTTTAAATTCCCATTCCCGGCCATAGTGTCTCCGGCTTTTCTCAGTCAGAGCACCCACCGGACATGAAGCAACACACTGTCCGCAGAAAATGCAGGTGCTTTCAAGAAGTGAACGGTCATAAGGGGCAGATACCTTTGTACTGAAGCCACGATAGGAAAAATCAATAGCTTCGACGAATTGCACCTCACTACAGGCTTTTACACAACACCCACAGAGGATACACTTGTTATAGTCTCTGACGAAGAAGGGATTAGTCTCGTCAAGAGGATAGTTATGTTTCTCTCCATGGAACCTGTACGTTGGGACACCGAGTTCATAAGCATATCTCTCCAGCTTGCAGGCGCCGCTTTTTTCACAGGTCATGCAATCGTAAGGATGGTCAGAAAGTAGTAGTTCGAGCGCCAGCTTTCTGGCTTTATTAACTCGATCTGTTTCCGTGAAAACTTCCATGCCTTTTGCCACAGGATAAGAACAGGAAGCCGCTAGAGCCCTGGCGCCTTTAACTTCAACGAGACAGAGCCGACAACCAGAAGTCGGACTCAAACCCTCCATATAACACAGATGAGGAATGTCAACTCCAATTTTCTTTGCCGCCTGAAAGACGGTTGTCCCCTCTTCAACGGAGACTTGCCTGCCATTAATTTGTAATACAATCTCACTCATTATTTCTCCCTCTTAGCCCTTTTAAAGACTCTTTCAGACGGAGGTAGGGGTAGCGGCACCGGTTCACCAGAAAAGACGTCTAACGCAGAGAAGCGGGTCGGACAAACCGCCATGCAGGTACCGCATTTCGTGCATTTATCCTGATTGATAACATGAATTGTGTCTTTACCACCCTCAATGGCTTTAACCGGACACTGTCGATAACAAATCATACAAGCCTGGCATTTTTCGGGGTTGATGTAGTAAGAGATCAGTGCCTTGCATACCTTGGCAGGACACCGGTGATTCTTGACATGTTCCTCATATTCATCACGGAAGTAACGGAGGGTTGTCAGAACAGGATTGGGCGCTGTGTTACCTAGTCCGCATAGTGCCGAGTCCTTCACTCCGTCAGCTAATTCTAGAAGCAGGTTGATGTCTTCTTCAGTGCCCTTTCCCTCGGTGATACGGGTCAATATCTCGAGCATTCTCTTCGTACCCAGACGGCAGGGGACGCACTTACCACAGGACTCGGATTGGGTGAAATCAAGGAAAAAACGGGCAAAATCAACCATACAGGTAGCTTCATCGGTAACGACCATACCCCCAGAACCCATGATAGAGCCGGCTTTGGTCAGGGACTCGTAGTCTACAGGACTATCCAACAGACTTGCTGGCAGGCAACCCCCGGATGGACCGCCAGTCTGCACCGCTTTAAATGCTTTGTCGTCGACAATACCGCCGCCGATCCCGTAGATAATGTCACGGAGGTGTATGCCCAGAGGGACCTCTATAAGTCCGGTCCGCTTAACCTTGCCCACCAAGGAAAAAGTCTTTGTCCCTTTACTTGTCGCAGTACCAGAACTCGCATACCACTGAGCGCCTTTCTGCATGATGACCGCAGCATCAGCCCAGGACTCGACATTGTTAATATTCGTTGGTTTGCCCCACAACCCTGATACTGCCGGGAATGGGGGGCGCGGGCGAGGCATACCCCGTTTACCCTCAATCGAACCCATCAAGGCAGTTTCCTCGCCGCAGACAAAAGCTCCAGCGCCTTCTTTGATGTGAATTTCGAAGCTGAAGTCCGAACCCAGGATGTTTTTCCCCAACAAGCCATATTCCCTCATCTGTTTTATAGCGATATTGAGCCGTTCAATGGCTAATGGGTACTCTGCACGGCAATAGATATAACCCTCATTTGCCCCGATGGCATAGGCACCGATAAGCATGCCCTCCAATACTGAATGCGGGTCTCCCTCTAGAAGCGAGCGGTTCATGAAAGCCCCGGGGTCACCTTCGTCGGCATTGCAGATAATGTATTTTTCCGTCCCGGGCGAGCTACGGCAGAACTCCCATTTCTGCCCTGTTGGGAATCCGGCTCCACCACGCCCCTTTAAGCCTGACTTCTTAATCTCCTCGATGACCCTTTCCGACGTCATCGCCAGCGCTTTCACAAGACCAGAATAGCCATCATCTGCAATGTACTGCTTGATATCCTCCGGGTCGATGTATCCGCAGTGGCGTAAAACAATGCGAACCTGCGGTTTCAGAATCGGCAGGTCGAAAAGCCTCGGTATGCCTTCGACAGTGCTCTCGCCAATCGTCCCCATGGCGAGGTCAGGCCGGGGGTTATCCTTAAGAAGATAATCTTCAATCAACTTCGGGATAATTTGCGGTGTGACCGAAGCATAGCAAATACGCGGCCGGCCGGGTTTGATGATATCCACTAATGGCTCCACATAACAAAGACCGATGCACCCAACCTGATTGATAATCGCATCAACATTATGACGCTGCAATTCTTGTTTGATAGTATCGAGGACAGACATTGCACCTGCGGCGCGGCCACAGGTAGCCGTGCCTATGAGAATGCGGGGCTTCGGACTGTGCTGTAAAGCCTCCCACTCAATAATAGCCTGCTTTCTGACATCCTCAAGTGACATCATTTTACCCCCTTAAACTCACCCAAAATCTGCCTAGCTTTAGCTGTGGTCATTCTTCCGTAAATGTTCTTGTCTACAACCATTACCGGAGCCAGGGCGCACGACCCAAAACAGGCAATACTTTCCAGACTAAATTTAAAGTCCTTGGTAGTCTCACCAGCATGGATATCGAGCTCATCCACCAAAGCATCCATAACACCAGGGCTGCCCCGGACATGACAGGCGGTGCCTTGGCAAACCTTGATAATGTGTTCACCGGGTCGGGTAAATCTGAACTGGGCGTAAAATGTTGCTACGGCATAAATCCGGCTCATTGGAATCCTCATATTGTTGCTCAGATGTATCAATGCCTCTTCTGGAAGGTAGGAGTAGGTTCCTTGTATCTCCTGAAGTATAGCAATCAGGTCACCTTGACGGCCTTTGTGCTTTTGTAGAACAGGTTCTATAAGAGATAAATCTATAGTCGTAGACACTATAATACTCCTCTCATATCTTTAAGAAGACTGAACATTCAGAAAGCCCTTGCTCGGGCTTCTCTAATATAAACTCATTCAGTTGTTAATATTATTCTTTCACAATCAAAGACTAACCCAAAATAAGAACTGCCAGCGCCCCCTTAAGAGCGGAGGTATTTATTGGCTATTAAACGATACCTTGAGTTAATCTTCTATAGCACCCCAAATTAACAGCCATTATACTAAAGGCAATATCTTTTTTCAACAGTTCGAATTGAATGGTTCGCTATTTGTTGTTGATAAATTGAATATTGTTTAGAGATTCGATACTAGACATCGGTGTTTGGGATGAGGGTGGTGAAGGGTGAACTAGAAGTCTTTCAATTTTGGTTGCATTAGAGGGCGGAGGTAGGAGGTGTTATTGTGCTCGGTTAGCACCCAGCGGTTGTTTTCGTAAGCAAAGGTAGACATCGCCGCTGTATCTAGTTTGATATTCCAGAAGTAACTGTTATCCACTCCCAGCAATGCCAGCGTTAGCACCTTATGCACCACTCTATGTGAGACCAGCACCACCGTTCCTTTATGCCGTGTTACGAGGTCATTCACAAAATTCAGGACTCTCTGTTTGACATCGTCTAGTCCTTCTCCACCGGGAATCTCTACCAGATGTGGCTTCTCCACCCATTCCGTGAATAGAGTTGGGTACTTTTCCCGCACCTCGGTGACCGGCAAGCCCTCCCACTCCCCGAATTTCAGGTCGTTGAGACTCTCCGTAGCGATGACCTTTAGGCCATGTTTTGTGGCGATGGCTCGGGCGGTTTTCAAAGCGCGTTTCAAAGGGCTGGAATAGACTGCTTCAATCCTGCGTTCACTAAGATAGTCCGCCAGCAGTTCAGCCTGCCGGAATCCGGTCTCATCCAGGTCGATATCACTCCGTCCGCGGAATACCTCGACGACATTCCAAGCAGTCTGTCCGTGCCGTACCAGGATTAGTTCGGTCATGACCGGTTTCGGATGAATTCGTAATAATTGGCGAGTTTATTAATCGAGCGACTGGCTGATTCCACACCGGAATATACAGGGATGCCGGCTTTCGTCAGTTTTTCCCGCGCTGAAGCGATTGCGAGAACCGTATCTGGATGACCGCCGGAAAACAGCGCCACGGCCAAAGGTTTCTTCAATGAATCGGCTTTGGCGCACAAGGAGTACGCCGCCTCAGTAGTAGACTGCGCCAGATTAGGTGTATGTCCACCGTAGACATCAATTGCCATGTGAACGAGAATGATGTCAGTTTCCGTGTCGTCGTCGACGAATGATAAGCCCCGCTGGTAGAAATCAGCGGCACCACCTAGCCCACGTGTGGTCTCAACAGGATTTCTTACTCCAGCGCCGGCTTCGGGGATAATCGCGGCTAATTTCTGGCGGGTTTCTTTGGCGAAAGGCGGCACTTTCAGACCAGCACGCTCGCAAATATCGGCGGCAATTACACCAATGCCACCACCCCGGCCCACCACCGCCACTCTTCTGCCCGTAGGTTCCTTCATGCGCAGGAGTCCCTGGACGATATCTGCAACTTCATCCATCGTATAGGCAGGAATAGCACCAGTCTGCCTGAAGAAGGCTTCCCAGACTGACTTCGACCCGGCGAGCGATGCGGTGTGAGAGACGGCGGCTCCTGCCCCGCTCTCTGTCAAGCCGGCTTTCAGTACGATTACCGGTTTTTTTACTAGGCAACGTTTGATGGCGGATACGAACCGCGGACCATTGTGAACACCTTCTATATAACAGGCAATAACCTTGGTATCTTCGTCATCGGCGAGGTATTCGAGAAAATCGGGTGCATCCAGGTCGACGGCATTACCATAGCTGACAACTTTACTGAAGGAGATATTGACATCCTGTGCCAGAAAGACGAGACGCATAGATTCCGCTCCGGATTGTGAAACGAAAGCAACGTGTCCTCTCTCTTTTGAAAAGTCCGGATTGAAGGTCATCCCGGATTCAGGACAATAAATACCCATGCAATTGGGTCCCAGCATTCTGATGCCGCCCTGTCTGGCAATTTCGACCAGTTGTGCTTCAAGCTGTCTGGCTTCAGGCGTGCCGATTTCACTGAAGCCGGCAGTATAGACATGAACAAATTTGACACCTTTAGCGACGCAGTCCGCCATAGCCTGCGGAGTAAAACGGGCAGGGATATTGAAGATGGCATAGTCGACGGGACCGGGAACATCACGAATACTGGGATATGCTTTGAGTCCATGGATTTCAGTAGCTTTTGGATTAATAGGATAAATTTCTCCCCTATCCCCAAACCCGAAGTCTATCAGTTGCCCTATCCAGCCAGCTTCCGGATTGGTTGCAGAAGCTCCGATAATTGCAATTGATTCGGGATGAAACATCCGGGCTAGAAAAGGTTCGCTCTTCTCAGTCATATATCCTCCAGATTAGATTTTTATCGCAATGTCAGTATGGCAAAGGGAGTTGGAGTTGTCAACAGATTTTTCACTCATTAGTTTTGCAGGTCTTTCACCGACTGGTTATCCCCCACGCAGGGCTTTTCTGAGTGTATCCTCTGCTTTGGGGTCGGTGACGGCGACGACCTGGTCTTCCGCCATCAAAATAGTGTTTGGATTGGGGACCATAGGCTTCTGTGATTTCCTGATGAGCAGGGGAATTATTGTTCCCTGCGGTAATGCGATATCCTTCAGCGCTTTACCTATTGTTGACGCACCCTGCGGAATCTTAACTTCGACAATCTCCAGCCCTTTGTCCCTTATCTCATGAAGATGGATAAGGGGGTGGGTGGGGACTTCTTCCGCAATCTGCTCCAGAATGACATTGGTACTGCTGATGGTGACATCAACGCCGAGCTTTTTGAAAAGCACCTCGTTTTTGGGATTCCGGATGCGAGCGATTGTTCGAGGCACCTTGAACTTATGTTTAGCAACCTGACAGGCGATGAGGTTATCAGCATCATCACCGGTGACGGCAACCAGCATATCAGCCCGTCCCGTGCCTACCTGTGCCAGAGTCGATGCCTCACAGCCGTCACCACGGTAGCAGATACTGCCGAGTTCATCATTGATAGTTTCGCAGAAGTCGGCATCCTTTTCGATAATAAGAATTTCATGCCCCTCATCGAGTAAAGACTTAGCGAGGTAGTAGCCAACCCGTCCGCCCCCGACAATGATAATGTACATAGACTGTCTTTTAACTCTCTAGCTTCTTTTTCAGTAAGTCCGCGAAAATGGTTGTTGGACTGAGGGATTCTATCCCCAGACCATCATACAGCTCCTGTCGTAGCGGGTCATAGATACGGCAGATAACCCGCTTGACCCCGAAGATATGCTTGGCAATCTGTGCCGCCATAATGTTCCGGTTGTCTCCTTGCGTGACAGCGACAAAAGCATCCACCTGTTCGATACCCGCGCGCTTCAATGCCTCTTCATCGATACCATTACCAACCAGCGCCTTACCTTTGAATCCAGATGGAAGACGCCGGAAACTATAGGAGTCTGTATCCAGCACCGTGACACTATGCCCGCTGGTATCCAGAAGCCCCGCAAGCCGAGCGCCTACACGACCACATCCCATTATTATGACTTTCATAATCATGACTCATTCAGGTTGAGATTGTTGGAAGAGGATGACAGGGCATGGCGCATTCCTGAGCACGTATGGGATGACATCACCCATGCTGTACTGTCCAAATTGCTGCTTGTAGGCGAGTCCCATGACAATAAGGTCGCTCTGGCTTTCCACCGCTTCGTCGACGATGCTGGGTCCCACATTTCTTGCCTGAAGCAGATCAGTCTCAATTTCGCACCCTCGCTCCAGAACTATTTTTTCCGCATGTTCGAGGACGCTCTCCGCTTTCTTCACCTCAGCGGCGAGTTCGGCATCCAGAGGTAGTGAGCGGGCAATAGAAATGACATGTACCACCAGAAGTTTAGCCTTTTCCCGCCGGGCAAGGCGGCAAGCAAGCTTAATGGTTTCAATATCAGCATCAGCGCCTGCCACCGGAACCAGAATTCTGTTAAACTCCATATATTTTTAACGCTCGGTGTCTGTAAAAGAATATTATAGTCCCAATGTCAAGGAGCTTCAATCTGTTTAACGACGACGGAGTTTGCCTATCAGTCTGAGGACGGCGTGATAAGCACGTCTGGAGATGCTGCGGTGTCTCCGTTGGCGTCTTAACAGTCTATCGCCGACGTGGGTGGAGGGCACCTCCTCAAAGTGGTGGGATGGGGACATAGCTCTTATATCTCCGAGCATTACATCCATTATAACATTGTTGCGTGGGTTGTAAACTGTGAGGCTGAAGCTCTTGCAACACCCGGTTATCATCGCTTGAGAAATCTGCTAATATATACAGGGTTCATAGAATAATAACTAATGGAGGGTTTCTGATGAAGGAAGTAGCGATAGTCAGTGGAGTAAGGACACCCATCGGGGCTTATTGCGGTATGTTACGGGAAATCCCCGTGGAAAAACTGGCGGCGCTGGTATTAAATGACGCCGTGAAGAAAGCAAATGTTAAGCCTGGAGAAGTGGATGAGGTTATACTGTCGCAATCTTATGCCAATGGTGAATCACCCAACTTGGCGCGGTTAGCTCTTCTTGTTGCGGGTTGGCCCGTTGAGGTACCAGGGTTTTCGCTTGACCGCCGTTGCTGTTCCGGTTTGCAGGCTATATGGTCCGCCGCTATGGAAATCCAAACGGATAATGCCGAAGTCATTGTTGCTGGTGGCGCCGAGAGCATGAGTCGCGCCGAGTTTTATATTCCGGGCGACTACATCAAGTGGGGAGTCGGCGGTAAGACCGACCCCAAGTGGGGCGTTTTTCCACGGCAACACGGAAGCATGGCACTCTGGGGAATACCCTTCTACGATAGAATCCAGCGAGGACGCCCCATGCACCAGCCGATTGAACGGTTCGGAGAGCTGAACTCGATGATGACCTGGGCAGAAACCGCCGCGAAAAATGAAGGCATCACCCGGGAAGAAGTCGATAAATGGTCGCTCCGTTCCCATCAGCGGGCAATTGCTGCCATGGACGGTGGTAAATTCAAGGATGAAATCACGCCTGTTCCAGTCCAGGAAAGAGGCAAGGAAGTGCTGCTGGAAACCGACGAAACACCCCGCCGTGATACTAGCCTTGAGGCGCTGGCGAGATTAAGGCCTGTCTATCAGGGTGGTATATGCACTGCAGGCAACTCCTCCAGTGAAAACGACGGTGCCGCCGCCCTCGTCCTGATGAGCGGAGAGAAAGCGAAGTCACGTGGCATCAAGTCCCTGGCTTATCTCATCGGCTTTGGCATTGCGGGCGCCGACCCTACCCTTACCTATCCCGCCGTGCCGGTTTCCGTTAATAAAGCCCTCAAGAAAGCCAACCTGACGATCGATGATATCGACCTGATTGAGGTACAGGAAGCTTTTGCCGCTCAATTACTGGCGGATGTAAAGCTAATGGGTCTCAAGCCTGAGGACGTTGATAAAAAGGTCAATGTGAACGGGAGCGGAATTTCCCTGGGGCATCCCATTGGTGCTACCGGCGCGATGCGGATGGTCACCCTACTTCACGAAATGCAGAGACGCAACGCCCGCTACGGTTTGCTGACAATTTGCGGTGGTGGTGGGCTGGGCATTGCGGGGGTGGTGGAGAGAAAATAACGACAAGTTGAATAGCACGGTCTGCCTTTAAGACCCCTTTGCCTGTTCAGGGGGTGGTACATTACGTTCGGCTTTTTCTCCCAGCTTGCGCTCCTTGCCGGTGAGCAGGCGCTTAATGTTGCCGCGGTGCGTGTAAAGAATCATCCCCATACCCACAAACGCGTAGAAGAGGTATTCAATAGGTAGACCGCTGAAAACTGTCAACGGTATAACAATAGCGTAAGTACCCACGACGCCTGCAATTGACCCCAGCGAAACGAATAACGTGGATGCCGCGCCGAGAAACAGGATTTCGCCGCCAAATATGGCGACCATCGGGAAAAGCGCAAGCCAACCGCCGAAGAAGGTGGCAACACCGCTCCCTCCGCGAAATTTGAGGTAAATCGACCAATTGTGTCCGGCGACTGCGGATAAGCCGGCGAGCACCTGTCCGAACAATGGTCCGAAACCGAAACTGCCGATTGCCACGTATGTCTTGCCGATAATCAGTCCGGCAAGCAGTACCGCCGCCGCTCCTTTCAGAATGTCCAGCAGACCGGAGAGGATAGCTACCCTCGTGCCAGCAGTTCTTAAAACATTGGTCGCTCCGACTTTACCACTTCCCCATTCCCGCAAATCTATATTTGACAGTTTCTTTGCTAGGATTAATCCAAAGGGGATTGAACCCATTAAATATCCCATAATCATAGACGCCAGGTATCTGGCAATCATCGTCGCAATCATGACTCACCTCCCGTGTTGAAAACAAGATGGATGGGTGTGCCGGTGAAGCCAAACGCTTGTCTGAGCTGGTTTTCAAGATACCGGCGGTAGGAAAAATGAACAAGCCTTGCGTCATTTACCCGGAATGTAAAGGCTGGCGGATTTATGTCTGTCTGAGAACCACCTTTAATCACCAGTTGTCGCGTCCCTCTTCTCGGTGGTGGGTGAGATGCCAGCGCCTGTTGGACAACACTGCGCACTTCAGCATCAGTGAGCCGCTTCAGCCGCTCTGTATACACCTGATAAGCCATCGGCATCACTTCATCAACTCCCTGTCCAGAAAGGGCAGAAATGAAAAGGATAGGTGCGTAATCGACAAATTTAAAACTCATCCTGATAATTTCTGTCCAGGCGGCGGTATTCTTATCCGCGACCAGGTCCCATTTATTGACGATAAGCACAACGCCCTTGAGCGCCTGCTGTATGTAGCCGGCTACATGTGTGTCTTGTGCTGTGACCAGTTCGGTGGCGTCAAGGACCAGCAGGGCGATATCACACCGGTCAATGGCGCGCAGGGCGCGCATCACGCTGTACCGCTCCACCCCGACCTCAATCTGCCCCCGTCGCCGGATACCGGCCGTATCAATAAGTAACACATTTTTACCCTGAAAGTCAATATTTGTATCGATTGCATCGCGGGTCGTGCCCGGCACATCGCTGACGATGCTCCTCTCTTCGCCAAAAAGGGTATTCAGTAACATTGACTTGCCGACATTCGGTCGCCCGACAATTGCCACTTTCATCATTTCTGGTTCGGAGGTAGTGGGAGGCTGCGGTGGTAAAAGCATGGTGATTTTGTCGAGCAGTTCGCCCGTGCCGCGGGCGTGGTAAGAACTGATGGGTATGGGGTCACCGAGCCCGAGTTGATAAAACTCCGGAGTGTTTGCCTCAAGCGTGTCGTTATCAGCTTTATTTACAGCAAGAATGACAGGTTTTTGGGTTCGCCTTAACATATCCGCAATTTCAAAATCGCCGGGCATCAAGCCATCCTGAACGCTCGTGACAAAAAGAATGACATCGGCTTCCGCTATAGCAGTATTTACCTGCTGTCTGACCCCGCGCCCGATGTCTGTTTCGGGAATGATTTCCAGCCCGCCGGTATCAACCACCGTAAACTCTCTGTCGTGCCACATTACGTCGGCAAAGACCCGGTCGCGTGTTGTCCCCGGCAGGTCTTGCACAATAGCAACCCGCTTACCCGCCAGCCGGTTGAGCAGAGTGGACTTACCCACATTCTGCCTCCCAATGATTGCGACAATCGGCTTTCTCACACTCACTCCTGATATAGACATGTCAAACAGTCATAAAAACAGGTATGGAAAAACAAAAGAAACAGCTACTTGCCCAGCAATTTTGCCAGGACTGCCTTCTGCGCGTGCATCCGGTTCTCCGCTTGTTTAAAGACGACCGACTGAGGTCCGTCGATAACGTCGTCGGTCACCTCCTCACCACGGTGGGCCGGCAGGTCATGCATGAAGATGGCATCTGCCTTCGCCTGAGAAAGCAGCTTTTTATCGACCTGATAACCGGCAAATGCTTGGCGCCGGACCGTAGACTCAGCCTCCTGCCCCATGCTCGCCCAGACATCTGTGTAAGTGATATCAGCACCCTTCACTGCTTCGGCAGGTTTATCGGTGCAGATTATCTCCGCGCCCGAGTCCTTTGCATAGCGGCGCGCTTTCGCAAGTACTTCTTTTTGAACGTTGTAGCCTTTTGGTGAGGCAATCCGGAAATTCACACCCACCATAGCGCAGGCAAGCATCAGGCTGTGAGCGACATTATTGCCGTCGCCGATATATGCCAGCGTCAATCCTTTAAGCTTACCTTTATGTTCATAGATGGTCAGTAAATCCGCCAGTGCTTGACAGGGGTGTTCGTAGTCGGAGAGGGCATTAATGACTGGGATGCTTCCATATTGAGCCAGAATATCGAGATTCTTCTGGGCAAAGGTGCGACAGGCAATGCCGTCCACCATACGACTCAGCACCCGTGCCACGTCCGGTATGGACTCACGTGTCCCTAAACCCACCTCTGCCGGCGAGAGGTAGATGGCTTCCCCCCCAAGTTGCCGCATCGCTACCTCAAAACTTACCCTGGTGCGTAGAGAGGGCTTTTCAAAAAGGATTGCCAGAGTTTTGTTCTTGAGTAGAGACAGCCAGCCGCGCGACTTCAGCTTAAGAGCATCAGCGAGGAGTAACTCTACCTCATCAGGCGTGAGGTCGGCAATGGAGAGTAGATGTTTTGTTTTTATTCCAGCTTTGCCCATACGTTCCAGTATACCCTCACGATTATTATAATTCAACCAAAGCCCCCTCACGCTGTCATGCTGAGCGTGTCTGCAAGTCGCCTACCCATCACCCGCGGTTGCGCGCGAAGCATCTCGCATCTTTACATTTCCTCATACAACTGGTTTAATAAAACAGATACCAAGGGGAGAATAAAATGAGCACCGAAAAATTTACCGTCGATGGCAGTCAACTCGTCGAAAAGGTCAAACAGCTTATCCGTGAAGGCAATATCCGACGGGTGCGTATCCTGCATGAGGGACGTACGGTACTGGAAATCCCATTGACCATCGGGGCGCCCGCCGCCGCTCTCACCATTATGATAGCACCGGTGTTAGCCGCACTGGGGGCATTTGCCGCCCTCGTTACGGAATGCACCATTGAAGTCGAAAAGATAGATGACAAGAAAACTTCAGCAAATAGCTGAGGACTGAAAGCTGATAGCTCTTATCATGACTGAAATAAAACCGAAGCACGTCATTATGTTCGCGGGGAAGGGTGGAGTCGGCAAGACGACTTGCGCCGGCGCTGCCGCACTTCACTATGCACTTATGGGTGAGCCTACTCTCATCATTTCCACCGACCCTACCCCATCTCTTTCACACATCTTTGAAATTAAGAGCAAGCAGAAACCGGTCAAGGTGCTGGATAATCTCTTTCTGGCGGAACTGGGACTGGATGAAGTCAAACAGATGTGGGACCGGAAGTTCGGGCGTGAGGTCTATGAGGTTTTTTCATCTTTTGTTTCCGTCCAGTACGCAGAGTTCGTCGACTTCATGTCTTCCATCCTGCCCGGTCTGAGTGATGAGTTTATGGTCGACTACATCAGGGAGTTAAGTCTGGGCAGTGACTATGACCATATTGTCTGGGACACGGCGCCGCTGGGGCAGACGCTAGGTCTGCTGGAAACGCCGTCTATGCTCAGAGAACACCTGAGACCGGCGCCGCGCATTTATTCTAGACTCAAACTCGGGGCTGAGACGCGACGTCCTGTGCTGGAGATTCTCAAGGGCTGGGAGAAATTATCCGGGCAAGATATGGAGTTTCTGCGCGACGGTGTCCGCTTCGTCCTGGTGACGATTGCTGAGGCGCTGGCAGTGGAACAGCTAGATACCATTCTCGGCGAAATGAATAAATACGGATTCAAAGCTGAACAACTTACTATAAACAACGTTATCAAGGAAATAGGTAGTTCTGCATTTTTGAAGTCGAGGGCAGACCAGCAAAAACAATATCTTGAGCTTCTTTATGGCAAATATTCACGTCTGCAAATTGTTGAAATACCGCTCTTCCCTCACGAAATCAAGGGTATTGAGCGATTGAGACTGGTAGAAAAACAGCTCTTTCCCCGGAGATAATACTTGTCATTCCGTACTTGATACGGAATCCATAGAAATTCTGGATTCTCCGCTTTCGCAGAGAATGACAAATTGTACAAGCCGACCATTTATAATGGCCTCATAAAGTAATACACATTATGGGACTGGCTGAACGTATGGTGGGCGCCACAAATCGCGAACATTCTTTAACCCAAGTTTTAGCATTGCCAATCTCTCTAAACCTAACCCGAAGGCATATCCCTGTGTGTGCGTAGGATCATGACCTGCTTCTTTCAGCATTTCGGGTTTGAGCATGCCGCATCCAGCGACATCAATCCACTTATCATTAACCTTGACTTCTATGTCCATTCCCCGGTCGACCCAACCAAAATCTCCTTCATGGAACCTGATGTCAACCGGACCAAGTGCAGCCGTTATCGCCTTAATAAGAGTCGTTTTGAGTTCATCTTGGGACGCGTTTGGAGCCACACATATTCCATCCAACTGATGAAAAACCTTCAAATGCTGCTCGTCTTCTCGTACCGGTCTAAATACACGACCAGCAGTAAGTAGACGGACTGGTGTTTTTCTACCTTTGATTGCCCGAAGTGTAGCACCGCTCGTCTGAGTTCTCAATACGTGTTTGGAATCCAATTGATAGGCAATTGATCCAGAGACATAAGATTTTTGAATAGATGGGTATATTTCTTTCTCTTCGACCTCACTGCTATCAATCATCTCATAGTCAGGTAGAGCAATCTTAATTTGTTCAACAACATACTATATTGGATAAGTAAATAGCTCCAGCACGGTATTCTCTTTTATTTGACACCGGCGGGCAGACCCCAGCCTGCTTTTCACCTGGTTCCCAACTTAGCTGTTAGATTCGGGTTCACCTCGATTCAATCGGGGGTCCCATCATACCTCATGCGGGTTTGGCCAGGAGGCAGGGGCACCATGTTGTTTACA
>DASWLM010000025.1:0-10195 GCA_036396095.1 Dehalococcoidales bacterium
AGGAACTAAGAAAATTTCACCCGGAAGACATTCCTTACTATCCGCATATTTGCGGAGAATTTCGTATTTCTTCCAAGCCATTACCATAATATCCAGGATGCCGATGTTTAATATGTCTGCAATTTTGGCGATAATTATCTCGAATGCTAAAGGCCATTTGACTTTAGCTTCTTTACAAATTCTGTCTTTTATTGAACATACTTCATCGCTCGATTCCACCGTGGACAATCGCTTCGACGATAATTTTTCGTCTGAACAGAAAAACTGGTTTAAGGTAACCTGCGAACTATTTTTCATCCCCGCCTCCTCTTATCAATAATTAAAGGGCCTTTTGCTTCGATGTCTTGTTTGCCACGATCCAAAACCGGCCTCAGACGTATTTCATAATCTAAAAGAATAGGAGAATCTGATTCTATTTGTTGAGTGCCAATATCCCTTTGGGGACGTACCTGAATTTTTTTCATTACATTGACCCGTCGTTTATGGAACCACCTTTCCAGCGAAAACGCTACGCCGCCGGCAAGCAAGGCTGGAACTATCCATTGCCAAGGCACTTCGTCGCCTTGCGCCGGTATCAAGACGTCCATACTCTGATGATTGTTCTCCTCATTGGTTTCATTTACAGCATTATCTGGATCGACTTCAAACAGAAACATGTGCGTTTTTCCACGCTGCTCCTTAACGAGTTCATGTCGTATCTCCATCGGGGTCATCTCTCCAGGGTTCAAACCCGGGACCGTACTCAGCCTATCTGGCAACTCGTGGTCTTGATCCTCGACCCAAACCAATGTCTCCGGAGTCCTGACATATCCTAGGTTCTTGATTCCTAAGGAGAGAACAAGGACTTCTCCGTCATTTTCAAACCAGTAATCAGTAGATGAAATAGCTAAATCAGGTTCTTTAAGTGGAGCGGGGGCGTGAGCTAAGGCATCGAACGAAGTCAATGCCGATTCCTCACAGGACCTAGCGGTAACAGTTTTTTTGCCCGGTGGCAGATCGGGAACTACCGCAGATACGGAGAATGTGCCATCAAGGTCAACCATGACATTTGTGGCTATTACGTTCATATCCATGGTGATAGTCGCCGTGCAGATAGTTTCAGGATACATGCTTATTGTAGGTGACGGGGTAAAACCTGTTCCCTTAATGGTCACGTTTGAGCCAGGTATGCCGCTGGATGGTATTACAGTGAGCTTATAGCAACTTTGGGCCTGAACTTTGGCAATGCCCAACAGCAATATCGATAGAAGTATCACGCACGGCAGCGCCAAATTTACCAGTTTCCGTACTAATGTTCTATGTACCATTTTACTCATCCCTCCCAAAGCACATCTCAGCATGGTACGGTTGTATACAATATTAGGAGACTATATATTTAAACAGACAGACTCCAGTTTTATTACTTAGTTGAATAAAAACCAGATGGTTTAAGCGACAATTAATGTATCCTTTGTAGGTGTGTTACTGACATTAATTAAACATTCAAGTGTTGCACAGCTAGGATGTATTCATATTGCTGTGCGACCGGCCTGTGAATCTCTCCCAAGCCTTAAGCCAGAGCCTTGCTACCGACTCTACTGCATCATGAAATATGCAGTTCGTGACCTCCTCAAAGTCCTGCTTCTTGGCTCTGACCAACGCATGTGCATCCTTATAAGGTTTATCGATCAATTCCCTGGATACTGCATAAGAAGTTCTTGTGATATAAACCATCTCTCGCCACTCATCGCCAACGGTTCCGGAGATTCTGGGTGACAGCTTGTATGTGTCATCTTTATCAATCCGTATGATTGAACCAGTCGGCAATTTGAGTACGACATCTTTAATAGACTTCGTCAGATACTCATGAAGCATTAAATCTTTCTTTTCTGGGAAATATTTCTCCCATCGTTCCTCGATGGACTCATGTAACTTACCTGGCAATATTCGCTTTAACTCACCTGGTAATTTTCCCCCTTTTGGGACTCCGCAGTCTCTCAGGTCACAATGCAGCGGCATGTGTGCATCCGTTATGTAGTGAGCCAGAATAAAAAACATGAGTGCTATCTGGCGCGGGGAGAATATAGGTGACACTGAAAGGTCTGTGATCTTCTCCTCAGTACAATCACGTGCAAAATCTTTCTGCTTCTTTCCCTTAGCATAGAAAATCAAGGGGTAATCACTCATCTTAAGCATATCCCCAATCGTCTGGCTTATAGCGATTACCCGATTGGGCAGGTGCCCACCGAGCTTGGGATGCGCTCTGTATGGTTCCTTCAGCACCCCGGATTTTTTTACATACTCCAGGCAGAGGCGTTTGCCTCGGAGTTTTTTTCTGAGTTGCTTATACGGCACCCTCATCCTTTCTTCCATAACCAATGGTTCTTTAGATGTAGCGAGGTCTAATCTTTTCAAGTCATTGTCCATCTTGAAAATATGTCCGTACTGCACATCAACTATAAGGGTGTCAGGCAACCAGGCACCCTCCCAGACATCGGCCACGTAGTAAGATAGCAGCTCAACCAGTTTTGGTGCCTGATGTGAGTCGTTAACTAACTTCAGGGCTCGCAGGGCTACCCAGGCATGTGCACGGCGCTTCACAATTGCCTCCTTCCTTAATATGTAGTTCTGATGATACCCAGCCTATAACAAAGCCTTACTCACTGATCATATATCTTTGACTTAACCTCAAAACCCGCCTTGCAGAATCTCCTCATTCCTCTTAAGAATGTCTTCCGGTACCACTTGTGCGAATGCACCTATAGCATCGGCCTCATCCTTGGCACCTTCATCCGGTACTTGCAGGACAGTGAACCACCTGTTCAAAAGGCAGAAATGGCCGATGAGCCACGTCAGCTCGACAATCTGGGAGTCTACATGTCGATTCATATCTTCCTGGGACAATTTCTTCAATCTCTCATTTTTCATGTTATGCTCGCGCAGCACGCGCCGCAGATTTTCGAATTCCTCATCGGTGACCAGATGGGCATCCTTGGCAACTTTCGCCGTGTAGTCCAAAATTACCTGTTCTCGTTCGGAGTACACCTCGGGGTGCATCTCATGCTCATGCAAATGCAGGAATTTCATATGGCCTTCGTCACGACGGTCCGCATCAATGAAAAGTCTCATCCCAATAAAGGCATGGTGCGTCACCGAATAGCGTGACCGATTTATCAGAGAAGTCTTCGATATCACTAGTTCTTTGATAAAACGGTCATTGAATCCGGCTTCCTGCACGTCTCCCCTGAATGTCTCTGGGTCAAAAATGAACGTGTTACAATATTCGACCTCCGTTTGGAGTAGGCGCGGTGTATAAGCCATCACCTTACAAAGATTGTTTGGGAAACGTCCCCAGGTAAGTTCGCCCGCCATCATTCCCGCCTCCGTATACGGGTCGATCTCATCACGCTGTAATGGGCGAATTCGCGTCCACGGTCCCTGAGAAATTTTGCTCTTCGCCATTTAGAAAACCTCCCTTTTTTCTGATGGTTATTTGTTACTTGAAATATCTATACAAAGCTCGTATGGATGCCTGCCATTCTCTCCAAACGGTTGAGTTTCACTCTTACATAAACGAAAGATTCCCCGTCAACTAAATAGCAGCCGCTGCTTCTGTTTGGGATGCCCGGCCTGAAAGTGCGCATTTGTCCACGAGTCATCTGGAGTAAGGTAAAGTGATGGCTTTTTACCCTTCCTGCTTTTAGCCTTGTCTCCCAACTGTGTGCCGCGAAAGCGAAAATGATCATAAAGGCGCATGAACTCGCCGAGATACATGTCGGCAACTCGTCCGTTTCCACGAATGACGACCATGTTTTCATCGTTATTGATTGTCGAGTTTTTACTAAAATTAGCCGAGCCTGTAATCACTATTGGGTCATCACCGAGGGGGTCTAAAAGCATGTATTTGGTATGGATGTATTGCACGTGCTTGTTAAGTCCCGTCAGCTTTTCCTCCTTCCATCTGCTGTTTAACCATTTATCCAGGGCATTTTCATCCAATACGCCGCCGACGGAAATCTGGTTATCACGGTCGCCTCTGATGATATCCAGACCTTTGCCTGGCTTGTCTAAGAGAATGAACCGCAGGTATGGCTTATCTTCTTTCAGGACATCTTCGAATAACTTGTTGATTCCGAAGGCAGCGGTAAAGAACACGCTGGATTTTGCGGAATCCATTTTTTCCGCGTACCATTCGAGTGCTGTAAGCGAGCCTCGACAACTGAAAATTGGCTGTATAAACTGATTAGCAAGCCTGCCCCCCGGTACCGGGTTGTTGCTATCGCACCAGGTACGTAGCTTTTTAGCCTGCGGGTCCTGGCTCAACATATTCCAATAGTCCATATAGGCAGCGGCTACTCCCTCGTCGCGAATAATGTGCCCTACGTTAGAATGTCCGAAAATGCCCCCATCCGTTATATTTGTCGAACCTGTCCACACTTCAACGGGTTTGTCGTTCTTGAGAAGCAGAATGAACTTATTGTGTGAAATGTATGATGGATTGGCGTTTCGCGGTATGGCAAACTTCGAGTCAATCTTAGCCTTCCTTAATGCATTTCTATTGGCTTCTCCGGGGCCGTTCGCTTTATTGTCGTAGATAATACGCACATCGACGCCGCGGTCAATAGCCGCCCTGAATTCTTCTAAAATTGGAATATAGGTAAATTCATATACGGAAGCACGAATGCTCCAGCTACTGCCATTGGCCTGCCGGATGAACCTAACCATGCCTTCAAGCAATCCACGCGACAACCACTCGAATGCTTTATTATCTTCTACCTCATATGGCGGCACGTTTCCAAATTTGCGGACGTAGGCTTGAGAACCGGCAACACCGCGATTGAAAAATACAGCATGACTCCCCTCATCTTCGGCTTCGGTTGAAATAGTCAGTTCCACCTCAGGGCCATGAGTAAGATTTTCTGGCGTGCCATATGCAGGAACAACACGATAGACATACGTGTGCCCGGGTTTAGCGGTGTAATCTCCCCATTGGAAATCCTGAATTGGATTATTCAATGTACTGACCAGAGTGCCAGGATTCTGGGAAGCGCTCTGCTCGAACGTCTTAAATCCTTTTAGCCAATAGCGTTCATCTTCGGTACGGTCGATTCGCTCGATTGAGAATCCCAGCAGACCTTTCCGCATTTGTTCAGTTACATCCATGCCGACTAAGACCACATAGCTGCCGGCAATGCCATGCACGGAAATTCCGCCTTTCTTCGCTCGCTCTCTCATAAGACACCTTCCGATATAACTACTGTATTTTCCCCATTGGCAGTTTTTAGACTACTTTTTTCCCCGCAGATTGAATACCAGCCAGTCGACATTCTCAACATATGTCTTCTGTTCCGTGTCATATCTGAGCGGTATCTCGTGGTCTAGCTTCTCCAGATAAGGTAAAAGTGGGCGCTTCGGCGGAAACTTCTCTTCCCGTTCATCCAGTTCTCCACGCTCCCAGTTGAATCGCTTCATGTAGGATTGAAAGCCGAACCCGTCGAAAAAGTAATGACCATCCAGCAAGGTCATGTACCACATGCTTGGAATCGCTTCGGGATTTGGGCGCAGGGGAACCTCGGTGCGGAGTCTATCGAGCAATTTAGTCCCTTGGTTGTCCCCCTTACTCTTTAGATGTTGCTCCAATTCCTGCAGCGATGGAAAAACTACCGGAGGGCTGACAAAGAGGACCGGCTTGCGCTGCAGGCGGGCCATAACAATCTCATGCACTGTGCCGACGCTATAAATGTTGGTTGGGCAATAGGAGATTAAAAAGTCGCTGGTATCAACCATACGCAAATCTATGTGCATGGTTGACCAGAACTCTACGTCCATCTCAGCACGAATGCGGTCTCCTTCGGATGAATCCTCATAAGTCCACTTATATCGTTTTTCGGTAGAGAATTCGTCCTCCTTGCCATAGTGAGGCATGCCGACTACGCTGGGCTTGTTCCAGGGGTCGTAAATCGTGGTACCGAAAGCTTGTAAAAATTGACTGACCCGATTGCGCCATCCCTTACGCTTTTCCTCGGCGCGTGAGGCAACGAAATCCATCGGCCCGGACAGATACACTGTAGCACCCGAAAGTACGTTTTCTTTTTGATTAAGTATTTGTGACCGGTGGGCCAGCACTTCCTGCTTGCTGCTAGCTTGAGTACCATCCGTTGAATTTGACATATTCTTATTCTCCCTTTTTAGTCGGTTGGAAATTAGTTTTACCCCGATGTAGTCCAAATTTTTGCCACCTGGTCTCGCACGGATTTGAAGTGTCCCTTGATCTGTGCGTGATAATCACAAAACGCAGCACGGAATTCTTTCCAAGCCTCTCTGTAAGCCTTCAAAACTTCCGGCGAATCATTGGCAGGTGTTGCACCGAGCTTTGACCCAATATCAAGGTACTTATTTTGCAGTGATTCCAACAACTTATGCTTTTGTAGTAGCGAGCCACGCAGTTTTTCGTCGCCCTGGCCCTTCTCCTCCAGGTACTCCAGCCAGCCGTTGAGTTTAGCGTGGGACTCCTTGGTACGGTTGATCATGGCCAGGTACGGTATGATAGCCGCCCGCCTCTGAGCTTGCAGGTCACCTCTTAATGTCGAGCCATCAGCTCTGCGTAACACCCGCTCCGTCTCTGCTGTCCAGATTGCCGTTGCAGGATTCTTTCGTTCCTTAGCCGCATCCAGTGTTGTCTCACTCATCATCCAGAATATCTGGTCTGTCTCTATGGAACCTGCTTGACCCAGCAGGATACCCGCATCTCTTGCCATCCTCTCGCATTCCATAAACTTCTTGCGGCCTATGAGCGGTACGGCTCCTATGGCTTCACGGACATGGGGCTCCAAGTCCTTATCCACAGAACCCAGCAGCACCCATCGTGTTTTATGACGAGTGTCAGTCAGAAGAGAAGGCGAACCTAAGGTTTTTGCTTCCTCAATCATGAACTTAATCTTTTCGAATGGATCGAGAATTGGTCGCGGTGTTCGATTCCGATCCCGGTTATCTACGAAGGCACTGTATGGTTCGATAATACCGATGGGCATCAGGAACATACGTTCGGGAATGTGTGGATTTCTAAGCAACTCCCGCCAAACTCGCCGGGCCGATAGCGCGTCGAGACAGAGCCACATCCCCATCTTAAGTATGTCTACGGACAGCGTGGTATACACTGACTGAATCCGTTGTGCTGAAGTGGCGGCCGTATACACCGGATCCACCGGACGGCCATCGCAAACGATCACGCCCTGTTTGTCCGAATAGTCGGCAATATAGGTAAGTTCCGACGCAGTGAGGTATTCGAGCAGATTCGGCAGCCATTCGTCTTCGTCCTGGTCACAGACAGCCACATATTTCAAACCCGTCTCTTTAGCCACATCAACAGCCTTACAGACTTTCTTCACGCGAGGTGTCATTTTGAACGTCTTCTCTGTTGCAGCCGGGTCTCCTTTTTCGGCACTGAGAAACAGGAACAATGCAATGGTCGCCTTCTCTGAATTGTTAAAGTCTTTCAGAACTGATTTGACAAATGACACCACCTTATTATCACTAACTTCAGTTATGTCTATAGCAGCACCTACATCCGGCAGAAACTCACGTTCTTGCGGTGTGGTGCTTGCCACAAAGTTCTCATATCTCTTCAATTGTTCACGAATCTCTTCTTGTGCGGGTTTGACCCGATCTTCACCTGGCACAATCTCCGGTCGAAGCAGATACCCGCGTGCCGGCGCTACATCCTGAATCTCCGGATGAGCGAAGTTGCTGTACGGGATGGATTGAATGTCCTCAGATATATTGCTGCTCGTGGGGATGGAAGCGGCAAATAATCGTGTGGACATAGCCAGTGTAGGTGGGATGGGTGCTACCGCCTGTCCCGGCACAATTAGTTCTCCGTCTAAACCGTAACTGATGTCCATATCGCCAAGAGCCTGCGCCTCCGGCGAAAGCGCGATACCCATGGTGTAGTAATAGCCGGCATCCCCATCACTGGCGGAGACAAAGTGCATCATACCCGATGGCTTTTCATGCAGCTTGTTCAGACGGCTGGCGCCCTTGGGTGGCAGCGGGAAACGGCCGTGTTTGGCCATTGCTTCCCAGCCCAGGCGCAGAGCGATTTTTGCCTTATCCGAGAAATTAAAACGAATCTCACTCAACGGCTCAACCTTGAGCAAAGCTTTCTGGGCGCGGTCAATGATTCGAACTGCTACCAAGCCCATCTTTTCAAGATGGTGGCTTACGACAATGTCCCCGAATTGTTCCGCCTCGTTTGCCGGCTTGCAGGATTCCAGCAACTTCGCTTCCAGGTCATCGGGGCACACGATGCCGTATTCGGATTTCGCTTCATCTAAGACCGCGCGGACTTCATAGTTTGATAGGGCACCACCTCTAAGCCCGTCAAACAGCGTTTCCAGTTCAGAGCCTTCAACCTCGACATTGATCTCGACTACGGGCAAATCCAAACGACCCTGGTCGCCGGGTGGCTCGGGTCGAAACACCAAACCTCTTCTCGGTGGACCGCCACTGCGCATTGCCAGAGATATAAGGACGGGGTGATTTCTAGCTTTGCTTCTAGTCGTTTGTTCTAACATAATACGTACCGTGCTCCTTTTTTAGATTGATACCTGGCGGCATCTCTACCTCGGTGGCAACTTTTTAGCATACCTGATTCAATATCCTTTTTGAGGAAACAGCTTTCCGAGAGAAAAAAATCGTGTCCTATTGCCGCCAAGCATCTGTATATCATAAAAAGCCTAAATATTTTCTAAATATTTTGGGAAAAATCTAAAGATTTCCTAAAGATTGTGAGGAAATAAGAAAGGGTACGTTTTTTCAGGTACCCTTAGTCTTGGCTTTATTTGGTATCGGGTTGTTGCTCTATTCAATTGCTTCAAACCGGTAGCCCACCCCGGGCACCGTGATAATGTATTTGGGCTTCGCCGGGTCGGGCTCAATCTTAGCCCGCAAGCGAGCTATAAAGACATGCGAGTACTCCCTTTGACATCCGTATTCGGCACCCCAGATTTTTTGTAATAGGTGACCGTGAGGAAGGACTTTACCCGCATTAAGCACCAGTTCTAGCAACAGGTTATATTCTGTTGGCGTAAGCCTCACTTGATTGCCGGACATGGTAACCTGCGTCGTAACAAAGTTAACCTCGAGTTTGCCGCTGGTAAAAAAGGACTGTCTGGGCAATATATTGACTATCTCATTACGCCGCAACACTGCTCTGACTCGAGCAACTAATTCATCTGCTCCAAACGGCTTGGTGATATAGTCATCGGCACCGAGATTCAGGCACTTCACCTTGTACGCCATCTCTTCCCTTACGCTGAGCATGATAACCGGGATTTGCGACCACTGACGAAGCCGACGTAAAACCTCAAGGCCGTCTATATTGGGCATCATGACATCCAGAATCACCAAGTCGGGTAACTCCTTTTCAACAGCCTTAAGAGCCACAGCGCCGTCAGCGGCTCTAAGAGTCTGCCAGCCTTCGGCTTCCAGGTTAGCACGAATGAATTTTGTGATCGCTGTGTCATCATCAACTATGAGGATGCGAGGACGATGCGCTTTTTTCTTATCCACTACTCTCCTTTTTACCTGTGGGCAGGCTGAAGTTAAACTGCGAGCCTCTCCCTATTTCACTCTCTACCCAAATTTTGCCGCCATGCGCCTCCACCAAAGCCCTACAGATGGACAACCCCAGACCAATGCCATCTTTACGGCCGGCAACGACAGCATCGCGCTGATAGAAGCGCTCGAAAACTTTATCCAAAAGGTCAGAGGGTATTCCCTCCCCTTTGTCAGAAACATTGATAATAACCATGTCACCCGAGGCTTTTGCACCGACCATAATTGGGCCACCTTTCTTGGAATACTTAGCTGCGTTTTCAACCAGATTGGTCAAGACTTGCCCCATACGCGCTTTGTCGACAGAAACCAAAGGTAACGTCGCTGGAATTTCCACTCGAAGTCTATGATGCCGGGTGATAGCATCCAACCTGCAGCTAACTGACTCTAATATCTCAGAAACCTGGTAGCTGCTTTTTTCTAAATTTAACGCACCGGCTTCAAGACGTGACATGTCCAGCAAATTACTAATTAAATGGGCCAGCCGGTCAGTTTCCTGGTCTATATTGTTAAGAAAATCTCTTTGCTGTTCTTCACTCCACTTTATATGCGGTCGAAGAAGCGTAGTAGTAAAGCCCTTTATTGCCGTCAAAGGGGTGCG
>DASWLM010000026.1:0-57659 GCA_036396095.1 Dehalococcoidales bacterium
TAATCCAGCTACACTCTTAAAACAAATCAGGCAAGAAGTGGAACATCTCTGGACATTGGCCGAAAGATAATATCTTTTCGGTAACCATAATTATGACGCAATAAGGAGGCTTACGGTAACAGTTACTTTTGACGCAATACGGTATGAGTATTTCGCTTCACGATGGATTCTTGTCGCGACGATTGCATAAAAAATGTCGACCTTGGGGAAAAGAAATTCCGCTTCGGGTGATAATGGACAACACAAGAAAACAGAAAGCAGCTAGTTTTAATATGAAGAGCCGTATAAATTATCTGGGGAAAATTTTACATTTAATAAGAAAATACTGCGTTGACTGTGGTTCCCTTGGGTATGACAACTATCCCGCCCGGTGATACGTAGAAGCCACGCTTTCTATCTACTTCCTGGTTATATCCAATTGATGCACCTACCTCGATGACACATTGCTTGTCAACAATAGCACGGTTAATTCTTACGTCTGGCTCAATTATCGTATCATCAAAAATGACAGAATCTGTTACCATCGCCCCTCTCTCCACAATCACATTTGGTGAGATGATACTATTTCGTATCGTGCCACCGCTGATGATGCTGCCAGAAGAAATTAATGACTCAAATGCCATACCGCCAAGAACAAATTTACTGGGTGCCAGCCAAGGAGTAAAAGTGCGGATAGGCCATCTTTCTCCATACAGGTTGAAGATGGGGTCGACTCCAATGAGGTCCATACTGGCTTCATAATAGGAATCTATGGTGCCGACATCCCGCCAGTAGCTCGAATCCCGTGTGCGCTCGACAAGTACCCGGCGTCGTTTACCATCAACAACCTCTGTGGCGTAATCAGCGATTTTGTTCTTCATTTGGAAATCGTACACAAATATATTCTTATCAGAATTCAGCATATTCGGAATTATTTGCTTGCCGAAATCGTCCTCATACCCTTCTAGTGATTTCATCAAGGTATCTACATCGAAGGCATAAACACCCATGGATACCATTGCATAATCGGGGTCGTACGGAAGATTCTTGGGATTAATTGGCTTTTCTTCAAAACCAACCATATGGTAATCATTGTCAATTTCAATAACACCCAGTTGTCCTACCGCTTCCTCTTTGCGCACTCTGACAGCAGAGATAGTAATGTTGGCTTTTTGGGACCTGTGAAAATCTATCATCTGTGCGTAATTCATTTTGTAAATGTGGTCACCAGATAGTATAAGAACGGTATCGACTGCGCGTCTTCGAATCAGGTCGAGGTTTTGCCGTACGGCATCAGCCGTGCCACGGTACCAGTCAGCACCGAGTTTTTGCTGTGGCGGCACACAGTAGATATAGTCGCCCAATCGTGCGCTGGAGATGCCCCAGGCTTCTTGAATATGGCGGTGGAGGGATTCCGAGCGGTACTGTGTCAGCACGAAGATATTACGTATGCCAGAATTGACGCAGTTACTCAAGGTGAAATCAATGATGCGGAACTTACCGCCAAAAGGCACTGCCGCTTTCGAACGGTCTTTAGTGAGCGGGAGCAGTCTTTCCCCAAATCCCCCCGCCATTATCATGGTCAGGACACCGTCCATGGCTACTCCTTACGACCTGGTGATATTGCAATTGTCGTCTGCAATTATATATTTCTCACGATGGATAAATCAAGTTAAGTCTGTGTGTTACGTTATCAGGACATCGTAATAAAAGTATTGACTTTTTCTTGAATTAGCTTATAACACCAATTATAATATAATTACACCCAAAGGTTGATGATTAGGGAGGAGGTAGTTGCACATGGGAACAGATAGCGTAACCCGTCCCAGAGTCAGGGGTAAAGCCCCTTCTCTCCACATCGCCATGGCATCATCGGAAATATCTCCCTTTGCCAAAACAGGGGGACTCGGTGATGTGCTCGGTTCACTACCTCCGGCCCTGGAAAAACTCGGTGTAGAAATCTCTCTCATCATGCCAGCTTATCGTTCTGTCCTGAAAGGCAATTTCCCCGTAGAAGATACCGGCATTCGTTTTTCTATACCTGTATCGGACAAGGTGGTGAAAGGCTCTGTTCTGCAAGGAAAAGTAGGGCGGTCAATACCTGTATACTTTATTCGTGCCGACAAATATTACGAACGTGAGAGTCTCTATGGCACGGGTGACGGTGATTTTCCGGATAATGCAGAGCGCTTTGTCTTCTTCTCGCGTGCGGTGCTTGAGATTCTCAAAAACGACCCGCCTGCTATACTTCATGCCCACGACTGGCAGACCGCGCTATCCATTGCTTTTCTGAAAGCACAACCGGAACTTTATCCAGAACTTGCCAGCACAAAGACTGTTTTCACGGTGCACAATCTGGGGTATCAAGGCGTCTTCTGGAATCTGGACTGGCATCTTTTAAACCTCGATTGGAGATTCTTTAGTTCTCAGTATCTTGAATTTTTCAATAAAATCAATTTCCTCAAAGGAGGCGTAGTCTTTGCCGACCGTGTGACCACAGTCAGTCCGACATATGCAGAGGAGATAACCACCACTGAATATGGGTTTGGGTTGGAAGGAGTCTTTCAGGAAAAAGCAAAAGGCCTGACGGGTATTTTGAACGGTATTGATTACAAAGTATGGAATCCAGAGACCGATGCGAACATTGCCCATACCTTTAGCTTTGATGATTTGGCAGGTAAAACTATCTGCAAAGCAGAGCTTCAGAAAGCCTTTGGGCTACAGGAAAATCCGGATGTACCACTCATCGGTATGGTTACGAGGCTCACTTCCCAGAAGGGGTGTGACCTTGTGGCGATGGCGATGAACGCTCTTATGGAAAGGGATATTCAGCTTGTCCTGCTGGGTGATGGGGAAAAATATTACACCGAATTATTTGAAGGAATGACAGAAAAGTACCCTGGTAAGATAGGCGTGCAGATGGCATTTGATGAACTCAAGGTGCATAAGATTATTGCCGGCGCCGATTTTATACTGATTCCTTCGCGCTATGAGCCGTGTGGTTTGACTCAGATGTATGGCTTGCGTTATGGCACTGTGCCAGTGGTTCGGGCTACCGGAGGTTTGAAAGATACTATCCAGGAGTTCAATCCAGAGGTAGGGACTGGGAATGGTTTTCTTTTTAGCTTGAATGAAGTTCACGACTTCCTGGCGGCGATTGACCGAGCTCTAGAATGCTATCAACAGAAAGATCTGTGGACGACACTAATTCAAAATGGTATGAAAGAAAATTTCTCCTGGGAAAAGTCTGCCAGGCTCTATAAAGAGGTATATTCGAAGCTGTTACAGACCGCTGCCGGCTAAAACAGATTGTTATTTCTCCTGGTAAGGCAATACCACTATCTTGCCACCGAGAACAACCAACAGGACGTTAGCACTTGGTGTATTCTGAATGGCGTTCATAGTCTGGGTGATTTCCTCATCGGAGATTGGAGCGATTGCCTCATCTGCCGAGCTTGTGGCATACAATACCCGTATTTTGTAGCCGAGCTTTTCGATAAGTCTGGAAGCTAAGTCTCCCGTTCGGTCGCTAACGACGAGCGTTACCGCTTTCCGTGCTACTGCTGTTTCTGCCCCACGGCGCTGGTCAGTCCTGATAATACGCCAGTGATACCACAGAAGTGGTGTGGCGACAATAAGTATCTGTAAACTCCACCTGATATTACGGAAGACCTGCACGCCGAAGTCTCCCTGAAGCAATCCACTGAGCACCTGATAGACAATATATACAAGGGCGGTAACCAGAGCTACAATAGATGCTCCCATTACAATATAAAGGAAAATACGTCTTGAGAGTGCTCGCCACTCTACCGCTCCACCTGTTTCTGAAAGCTTTAATACCTTTCCCCAGAAATACAGCCATAATGGTGTGCCGACTATAAGCAGAGCCAGGCAAAGACTGAGTGTGTCTTTCCATCCGCCGGGACTGCCTGCTACAGGAGTGCTCATTGAACTAATGATGAGCCCCAGTAAAATGCCGAACAGGCATATCAAGCCCGTGAGCAGGGTACCTAGTCCGATGAAAGACATCAAGTACAGATGAACTCGTTGGGCGGAGAGTCGCCGTTCAACTACATGTGCTTGCTCTTCCTGCACTAATTGTTTGTGATAACCCCAGATGGCAATGCCGATAAGTAGAGTGGGAAGTGACCAGCCTAAAAACTGAAAGTGCTCACCGGCGGAGACTGTGACTGTACCGAAAAGCCATTTCAGGACTTGATAAAAGGTGGTTGTCAGGGCAATCAGGGCGGTAGTGGCACCACCGGGAATTGCAAATACGTAATAGTAGACCTGCCGCAAGACCGATTCAATGTCGCCGCGAGCCATGCGGAACCAGTGGAAATACCAGCATACGCCACCAAATAAAATAGATGCAATACTTGTTTGAGTAGCATAACTCCAGAATGTCCCATGGACAACTGAATTGCCCCAGAGGGGCAAGAGCATTACAATAACACTGATGAATCTTACAATGCCCGTACTCAGCCACACAAGTCCGGCACCTGACAATATATAGACATACCACCGTCTGAGCGTCTTTGCTGCTGGTGAAGGGTGTCCTTCTTTTTCAGACAACTGCCAGTGGTAAAACCAGATAGCCGCGGTGACAATTAAAGTAGCAAGCTCGCCGGAAGGGAAGTATGCAAGTTGAGCTCCATCCAATAACCATCTCAGAAATGGGCTTGCGGTGCCCAGTGCAGTGAAAACGGTAATAATGAGTACCAGGTTGAGGAATAGCTTACGCATCGCCGCGCCGATTTCCTCGAGATTACCGGTGACACGCTTTTGAATTGAACGCCAGAAGAAAAACCATAAAGGACCTGCAATTAATATCATTGCCAGCCCGAGACTGAATTGCTCAATTTGGAATGCTTCTCCACCTACCTGTGTAGTAGTATTTCGAAAAATAATATCAAAGACTAGGGAAAGTAATGAGCCGATACCACCTGCCAGAATGCCCAGTGATATTAGGGTAACCAAATAAAAATAGATTCTTCTCGTGGTACTCATTTTATTTCTCCTTTACTAGTAGAGCCAGTATAACCATGGGCGTTCGGTAATAAACCACGAACCGTTAATCTTTTTCAGTTCGTAAGTATAGTCGTTTGTATATATTGGGTCTTCGAAAGGTCCACCAGGCTGAAAAACATCGATGAGAACTTCGACCGTGGCAGAATCGCCAGTGATTACAGTGTTTCCAAGGGTGGCTTTCCATGCTGTTTGTGACGACCGGATTTCATCTGCCCATGACCTAGCCCAATCGTCATATGTTAACTTTCCTGTTTTTTCTTCCACATTCAGATAGCTGTAGGCTTTTTGAACGTCATGCTCCTGAATAGCTAATAGAAAACGCTGGACAGTTCCCTGTGGAGTATCTTCCGGGAGCAGAGGAGCAATACCGCGGTTAGTGACGACCAGCGTGATGGTAATAATAATCAGAATGGTAATGGCAATACCGAAACCCAGGAGAAAGCGGTTTGACGATTTCATAATACTTCCACCTCCTCACCGTACAGAAGATTATATAACATAATTTCAATAAGTCAAGGATTTTGATGATTAGCAATGAATCGTTGTGGAAAGAACACAGCGAAAGAAGATACAGGATTGTCTTTGAATTTGACTCAGTCTACCTTTACAGACAGTCGCTCACCGAGTATGGAGAACTTGTTTAGCCAGCCTTCTGCGGCGGGGTCGCCTTCACGCTTTCTATCCGTGAAATCTTGATAGATGGTTTTCAAGAGCAGATAGTACATGCTCTGAGCTCTCTGTAAGTCGGTGGGGAACGGGAGAGAATATGCTAATCCGACCATTTCTATCAGATTATCTATCAGAGCGGTGTCTTCAGGGCTAGAGACAAAAGCTTTCATGGTTTTTTCAATCGTTTTGCTGAAAATGATGCCAAGTTGTTCATCATCCAGGTCGATATGCCAGAGACGTGCATCTTCCTGAATTTTCCGAATCGCTTTCACGTCCGGCTTTTCTGCCTTGAGTTCATGGCGCAAATCCAGATTGAGAACCAGCTGAACAAGGGGACGGAATGTTTCCGGGAGCGGGCTGGCGGTTTCATCTACCAGCGGTGTTACCGAAGAATATGATTCCAATCCGGGGTAGAAGAGTCTTTTCATTTCCATGAGAGTGGAGTCCATGACATTTTCTAGAATACTATGCTGAGTATCCCGAAAGAGAGAATTGATTGTATAGATTGAGTCGCGGAAATGGGTCTTCATAAATAGCTCAATCCAGGGGGTATCATCCGCAGAACAGGCGGAACTGATTTCCCCTACCATTTTCTCGTATGCCTTGAGTGTCTGTGAAGGACTAATTCCAGCCGCCACCGTATTGTCTTCACGGAAGAGTGCTACGAAATTTACATCCAGGGATTCGGTGGTAATGAGCGAGGTGACCTTTATACGCCCGAAATTGATGCTATTTTTACCGCATTTCTGGTTCCCGAAATCCAGCGTGCGAACTTCGTAACAGTAAAAGCGTGCTATATCTGGATGTTGTTCATAGAAAGAGCTTATGGCGAAATGTGCGGCAACTTTTTTAAGGTCGATGAAGGTGGGTTTAACGAAACGCTGGTAAATCTGTGCGCCATCGCCATAGTCAGTGATATTGCTTTGTGCAATTGCCAGTCGTTCTAGAAATTCATCTTCAGTAGCATTACCAAAGAGTTCCTGTGCCAATTGCGCTACCCGCCCTGCGTATTGGATAATTTGCACAGACTCAATCCGCGCGAGGTCGTCGAAAAACCAGCCGCAACTTGTATACATTAGCATGGCGTGACGTTGGAGTTCCATTAGTTTCAGTGCCGTTACAGTTTCTTCACGTCTAAGCTTGTGCGTTGCGTGGTTCTCTAGGAATTGCTTAATGTTTTTGGGCGAGCGGTCGAGAATGACAGTAATATAGTCGTCGCGTGCTTGCCACGGGTCTTTGAAAAGCTTGTGTGCCTTGTCTTCGAATTGAGAAGAGATGTCGTCTCTGAGCCAGTCCAGTGCTTCTCTCAACGGCGCGCGCCATGTCTGTTTCCAGCCCGGGTGATAATGGTCGCTACAACCGCAGTCACTCCGCCACCGTTCGACACCGTGTGAACAGCTCCACGAGGTGTTTTCCAGAAGCTGGACTTCATAATCAGGTGGCTGTTTCTCTAGAAATTCACCGTAATTGGTAATTTGTGCCAGATTGTTTTTTTCAATATGGTGGAGCGCATAAGCCAGAGCCATATCTCCGAACCGGTGATGATGTCCGTAACTTTCGCCATCGGTGGCGATGTGTGCTAGCTGGAGATGTTCGTAGTTTTCCGGCAGAGACCGGATAAGTCGGTTCGACAGTTCCTCTCCGTTTCTTAACAGGCCTTGAAAAGCGACGGCGGCGGCGATAGCGCCGTTATAGAAAAATATACTGAGTTTCCGTCCGGAAGGCAGGTTAATTTCATAGGGGACAGAGGTGTCAATGGTGTTTTCATTAACATCCCGCCATTCATTTTTCCCGATTTCACGTACACGTGCCGCCTGACGCGGCGCAAGAACGGTGAATTTGATACCCAAGCCTGCCATAATATCCAGCGTATCGAGGTCAACGGCGGTCTCCGGAAGCCACATCCCTTCAGGTCGCCGCCTGAAACGATGTATAAAATCCCTTATTCCCCATAATACCTGCGTGTATCTGTCCTGATGGTTTGCCAGGGGCATAATAAGGTGGTTATAAGCGTGTGCCAGCGCCGAGCCGTGACCGGAGAAGTTTTTCTGGCTTTTCTTATCGGCGGTGAGGATAGCATGGTAGACATCGTGGGCTTGTGTTTCCAGCCAGGAAAGGAGTGTCGGACCGAAATCAAAACTTATTTTCGAATAGTTATTTGTAATCTCTATGATGCGGTCTTCACTATCCATAATCCGTGAGATAGTATTTGGCAGGTAACATTCCGCGGTGACTCGCTCATTCCAATCGTGGTATGGGTAGGCAGATGACTGAATCTCGATTGCTTCCAACCATGCGTTTTCGCGTGGCGGCTGGTAAAAATGCCCGTGGATGCATATATATTGATTCATACCGAATTATCTCCGCATTTCAGAAACAGAATTGCCAGCGGCGGCAGGGTGAGATTCAGGGAATAATGACGACCGTGGAAAGAATGGTGGTCGGCGTTTAAACCACCAAAATTACCCATCCCACTGCCGCCGTACTCTGTCGCATCGCTATTCAGGATTTCTCTCCAGAAACCACCTCTGGACACGCCTACCCGGTAATTGAAACGCGGCACAGGTGTGAAATTGCAGACAACAAGGACACTGTCGTCCTTCGCCCGCCCCTTTCGCAGAAAACTGACGGTACTATGGTCGCTGTCATTGCAATCAATCCATTCAAAACCGGCGGATTGAAAATCCAGTTCATGGAGGGCCGTTTCACGACGGTAGTTGTAGTTCAGGTCTGCCACCCAGTGCTGAAGCTGGCGGTGACTGTCAAAATCGAGCAGATTCCAGTCCAAAGCGGCTTCATGTTGCCATTCATTCCATTGCCCGAACTCACTTCCCATAAACAGGAGTTTTTTCCCGGATTGCGCGTGCATATAACCGAAGAGAAGACGTAGATTCGCAAACTTTTGCCAGTAGTCACCGGGCATTTTGTTAATCAGCGAACCTTTTCCGTACACGATTTCATCATGAGAGAGCGGAAGGATGAAATTTTCGGAAAAGGCATAGAGCATACGGAAGTTGAGTTGGTTCTGATGATACTTGCGGAAAACGGGGTCACGAGACATATAGTCCAGAGTATCGTGCATCCAGCCCATATCCCATTTCATTCCGAAACCGAGGCCACCGACATAGGTGGGGCGAGAGACCATGGGCCAGGCGGTCGATTCCTCTGCAATGGTCTGCACGTCGGGGTAGTTCCGGTAGACCTCATGGTTGAGCCGCTGGAGGAAAGCAATCGCCTCAAGATTCTCCCGTCCTCCGAACTTATTAGGAATCCAGTCTCCATTCTGACGTGAGTAATCCAGATAGAGCATAGATGCCACGGCATCAAGCCGTAAACCATCGGCATGATATTTATCCAGCCAGAAGAGGGCGCTACTGATGAGGAAACTCTGCACTTCGTGGCGCCCGTAGTTAAAGATACTGCTATTCCAGTCCGGTTGGATACCTTTTCTGGGGTCGGCATGTTCGTAAAGGTAAGTGCCGTCAAAATAGCTGAGGGCGTGTTTATCATCCGGGAAATGCGATGGTACCCAGTCCAGAATGACACCGATATTATTCTGATGAAGATAATCTATCAGATACATGAAATCCTGCGGTGTCCCATAACGGCTGGTCGGGGCGAAGTAGCCGGTTGTCTGATAACCCCACGAACCGAAAAACGGATGCTCCATAACGGGTAGCAGCTCAACATGGGTAAAGCCCGAACGCTTTACATACTCGGTAAGCTGGGGAGCAAGCTCGCAATAGGTCAATGACCGATTGCCTTCTTCCTGGACACGCCGCCAGGAACCTATATGTAGTTCATAAATAGAAATTGGAGCGCTCAGAGAATTTTGTTTTTTTCTATTCTCCATCCAGGCACCATCGGCCCATTGGTAATCGAGATTCCAGACTATCGACGCGGTCTGTGGCGAGGTTTCAGAGAAAAAAGCAAATGGGTCAGCCCGGTTGGTGTTGTAGTTATTGTCGCGTGCTGTGATGTGGTATTTGTAGAGGGTGCCTTTGGTGACTCCCGGAATAAATCCTCCCCAGACACCTGATTTGCCGTAAGACCGGAGGTGATGGCGACCACTGTGCCACTCGTTGAAACTGCCGATTACAGACACGCTTTTTGCGTTCGGTGCCCAGACAGCAAAATAAGTACCCTCTTGTTCGTCAACTACTACGGGATGTGCCCCGAGTTTTTCATAAATGCGGAAGTGTGAGCCTTCGTTATACAAATAGAGGTCATCCGGCGTGAGAAGGCTGAAATCACGTAATATTTCTTTTCTCTGCTGACCTGGTGACATGCTCACTTCCTTTACCAGCGCGGAGCCGGTTTATCTCCCCTAGTATAGCCACAACCCGGGGCATTTGACAAAAGTTTTCAAAACTGAGGCGAGCTTTCCGGCGCCAGTTGGGGTGTTCGGTGGTAGTGCTGGGAATGTTCTGGGTGTTGGTTTCCAGCCAGAGGTCTTCCATATTAATGAGAAGCAGTCGGGAGCGACTTGCGGCTAAAAATGAAAGACATCCTTTGAGAACAGAGGCGGCAGTAATCCGCCCTTTAAGTAATCCTTTTTCTTTAAGGAAATTAACCAACCTTTTTTTAACGATTGCACGAGTCGACGCCTCTTTATGTGCCGCCGCTTTGGTAATAATCCCTGTCCGCACACGGTCGGTGATATCCTTACCTGTCCAGAAAGAGGCGAACGGAGGCATATCATGAGTATTCAGACTGACAACCGAATGCGGGTAGGGATTGGAGAGCAACGGTCGGGTTTTTCCTGCCAGTTCGTAGTGCATGACCCACATCCGTTGAAGACCGTGATGGTTCATTGCAGCATGCACTGTCTGGGGAACGATGCCCAAGTCTTCGCCAACTATAATACTCTGATGACGGTGCGATTCGATTGAGAGAATAGCATACAATTCTTCAGGATGGTAGCGGACATACATGCCCTGACTCGACTCAAATCCTGCAGGGATAAAAAAAAGACGATGCAATCCCATTACGTGGTCGATACGCAGGATTTTAGCAAACTGGAGATGATGGCGTAGAGCAGCGATTACATAGGCATAACCTGTTTCCCGGATTTTATCCGGATTTAAAGGCGGAAATGTCCAGTTCTGCCCGCGCGTGAAAACCTTGTCCGGTGGAGCGCCTACCGAAACTCCATCCACGAAGATATCACGGTAGCGCCACGTGTCGAAGCCATCCGGGTGAGTGCCGAGCGGCAGGTCAAGATACAAACGGATTCCATTACTGGAAGCATGTTGCGCGATATCATGCATCTGTTCGTGAGCCAGCCACTGCACGTAGAGATGGTACTGTTTTTCCTGCTCATCATAATCATTGGTTTTAAAGTTGCCATTTTGAAGGCGATTTTGCCATTGATGCCAGGGCTTATTCTGCTTCTCCATAACCGCGCGGAAACGTGCATACTGCTCCATCTCCGGGTGTTGGGTAACGAATTGTATGAAATTCCGATAACGAGTCGAATCAGTAGAGAAGAAGCACTGGCATAACTTGACAAGGACAGTTTTCTTCAATGCCATTTGCTGAAAATGATCAACCAGGCGTGCTCGTCGAAATGATGCAATCGCTTCCAGAAATGATGAAGAGTTGATTATCGCCTGTGCCTCCGGGCATTCGGGAAGTTCCGGCACGCGGGTGACGTCAATATAAAATTCGTTCCAGAAAAGTTTACTGACAGGGAGATAAGGACTCGGCTCATACGGTGTATCTAAAAAAGCCGCCAGCAAGGGTAAAGTTGCCACCGTGTTTCCCCCCAACTCTCCCACCCAATCAGCGAATTTTTTCATGTCTGAGAGATTTCCAGCTCCCCAGCTTTTTCTTGAATGAAGGGAGTACAGCGGTACGAAGACGCCCCACTGGCGCTCACCATCATTTGTGTTATAAGTCTTTACAGGTGCGGAAAGAATGAGGGTTTCTGCTCGGCGACCCTGTGTCTCAAATGAGAGGTGGTGATAACCCAGAGGGATTTTTCTCTTCAATGATACCTTTTTTTCATAATATACAGATTTATTAATCTCAACCCGCCGGGTGGCAGGCATATCTCCGGCAGATAAATACCATTTGCTTTGTGTGCCATCTTCCAGTACAAGATGTATATTATATCGGTTGTCAGCAACAGCCTCTGGTAAGCGTATCGTGATAGACTCTAGCTTGCCATCCCAGGCAACGATAACCGGCTCAATAATTCTCTGGTGAAGCCATTGCTGTCGAGCATAGTAAGCAGAAAGTAGTTCCTTAAATGAGACAATCGGCGAGCCCAGTGATTTTATGATGGCTAGTAATGACTCAACCTGCGCTGGGTTTCGTTTATGGTCACTACCGTAGTAGGCTGTTTGGATGCCGTAAAGCTGTGCCAGTTTCAGGAGCAGTCCTGTTTCGGCAGACAAGTCTTATCTCCATTGTCTTTTTATTTGACAGTGGTATGGACAGTCGGGAGATACATTTTTTCCGTATATTCTTTAACCGCTCGCTTGGTGCTGAATGCCGGAACGATGGATTTGATAGATTCCTTCATCATCTTGACCCAGCCTTGAGGCACATCGTTGTTGTCGCGCTGATAGTAAAGTGGTGCAATTTCTTGTTCGATTAATCGGTAAAGCTCTGTGGCGTCTCTTTCATCGTCATCTTCTGGAGTTAATGATTGTTTAAGACTATCGCCGATAAGCCAGCCGTTGTTCCCATTATAGCCTTCATCCCACCAACCCGCGGCAACACTCAGATTGAGGACACCATTCATTCCTGCCTTCATACCGCTGGTGCCAGAAGCTTCCTCAAGACGGCGAGGGGTATTCAGCCAGACATCGACACCTTGCGTCAGATAATGAGCAATGTGAATATCATAGTCTTCTACAAAGGCGATACGACCCTGAAAATCGCGGTCAAGTGCCATGGAATAGACCTTATGGAGAAGGTGTTTGGATGGGAAATCCGCCGGATGCGATTTGCCGGCAAAAACAATTTGGACTGGATGCCACCCATCACCCACGATTTTTTTAAGCCTTTGGATATCATGGAAAAGTAGGGTCGGGCGCTTATATTCTACAAAACGGCGGACAAACCCGATAGTCAGCGCATCTGAATCGAGCAAAGCTCCCATAGCGATTGCTTGTTCTGCATCGCCGGTGCCGCTTGCCCATCTTTGTTGAACTCGTTCCTGGATGACGTGGAAAAGCTTGCGTTTCAGGTCTTGATGACATCTCCAGAGCTCTTCATCAGGGATGTCTGCAATCTGGTCGCACAGCTTCGGCTCATCCTGGTGTTCTACCAATGAAATCCCGGAGTGTTTATCGCAGAGTCGGTACGTTTCAGAAGCCATCCAGGTAGGGAGGTGAACGCCATTAGTTACAGAGGTAATTGGTACGTCGTCTTCAAAATGGTCTGGCCAAATGATATGCCACATCTTACGTGATACCTGTCCGTGAATTTTGCTGACACCATTAATATGTTTGGCGAGTTTCAGAGCAAGAATAGTCATATTGAAATCCGAGTTTTGAATGCCATCGTGCTGTCCCAATTTCACGAAAGTATTGCGGTCGATGCCCATCTGACTCCAGAATCCACGGAAATACTTATCCATGAGGTTATCCGGAAAAATATCAGTACCGGCAGGAACAGGAGTGTGTGTGGTAAAAATAGTAGTTTTAGCAACATGATCGAGAGCCTCAGCGTAGGAAGCACCCTTCTCAATTTCCTCCCTCACCCGTTCCAGCATCATGAAGGAAGTATGACCTTCGTTAGCGTGCCAGACAGAAGGTTTGATGCCGAGTGTTCGGAGCGTACGTACACCGCCAATACCAAGGACAATTTCCTGCTGAAGGCGTTGTTCACGGTCGGCGGAATAGAGACGGGCAGAAAGCTGGCGGTCGGCTGGTGAATTCATTTCGACGTTGGTATCCAACAGATACACATCAACGCGTCCGACCTTAACGAGCCAGACACCGAGGTATAGGGAACGGTCGCCAAACTGAATTTGTATCATAGGTCCACATCCCTGTGGCCATGGGCAGGAAGTAATTGGCGCTCGATCAAAGTCTAATTGTTCATAGGTTTCTTCCTGCCAGCCTTCTGCCGAAAAACGTTGGTGAAAATAACCCTGGGGGTACATCAGTCCAACTGCAGACATAGGCAGTCCGATATCGGAAGCTTCTTTCACAATATCTCCGGCGAGAACACCTAGACCACCGGCATAGATGGGTAAGGAATTATGGAAGGCGAATTCTGCAGAAAAATAGGCTACTGGTCCCGATAATTTTCCTCCATGTTTATTTATATACCAGCAATGACCATTAATCATATCTCTATCAAACACCGCAATCGCGTCATCGTAGAGAGTCAGGAAAGAGGAGTCGTCGGCAAGTTCATTCAGACGTTCAGATGGGGTATCATACAGTTCCCTGACCGGATTATGACCGCTGGTACGCCAAAGCGGGTAGTTGATAGCGCGAAAAACGGCACGACCCTGTGGATGCCAGCTTACCCAAAGATTGTGTGCCAGCTCTTCCAGCCGTCCAATCCTTTCCGGTAATACTTTATTGAGCACCTTATCTCCCTCGGCGTGATGCGTATTTTTTGATACATGTATATTATTATAGTATAGCCGAAATGGTTGATTATTTTACACCAACAATCAGGGTGTTGAGTTTCAGACCGTGATAGGTTACATTATAGACAGCGTTGCGACGGAGTGGAAGGAGCAATATGGTCAATTTAGATAGACTTTCGGTTTATCGGAAACAAGACCCGTCTGGGATGCTGAGCCACTTGAAGCATTTTCCTGAACAGTGTCATAGCGCTTGGAATAAAGTGATGAACTACAGATTGCCTTCTGATTATGCGCAGGTAAATAAGGTCGTTATCCTGGGGATGGGTGGTTCAGCAATCGGTGGGGAAGTGATAAGCAATCTCCTGATGGCGGAAAGCGCCGTGCCGGTCTGGGTGCAACGCGACTTTGACCTGCCGCGCTTTGTTGACGATAGGACTCTGGTAATCACGGTCAGTTACTCAGGCAATACAGAGGAAACGCTTTCCGCTTTCCATCAGCTTGTCCGGACACCAGCCAAGAAATTGGTATTGACGGCAGGGGGCACACTTGGTGAACTGGCACAAAAAGAGAACGTGTTTTTCTCAATCATAGATTATCCGGCGCCACCACGCGCTACTTTCCCTTATATGTTTGCTTCACTGGCTGGGATATTCAATAAGCTGGGTCTTCTAAATGAAAAGTCGGCGGACATGCAGCAGTCCATTTTTTTTCTAACACAAATGGTTAATGAACTGGATACCACGGTTCCCCGCGAATCCAACCGGGCAAAGAAGCTGGCAGAAAAGCTCCATGAAAATATTATTGTAACCTATGGAGGGGGAGTATTGGCAGGTGTTGCACGGCGCTGGAAGACGCAATTCAACGAAAACAGCAAGAACTGGGCATTTTTTGAAATTTTTCCCGAACTGATTCACAATGCCATTGTCGGTTATTCATTTCCTCCATTGGCAAAGAAAAGGTTATTCACGATTCTCCTGCGGGTGCCATCATTGAACCCGCGTATAAAAGTTCAATACGAAGCGGTCACTAAGATTCTCGAAGAGAACGAATTGACTTATGAGATAATTGATGGCGTCGGCGAAAACACATTTACGCAGGTACTTGGTCTCATACTCTTGGGCGATTTTACCAGTTACTACCTGGCGATTCTAAATCGGGCAGACCCTACACCCGTTCCGGTCATTGATTTCATTAAGCAGTATATGGCAGATTATCAAGGGGGATAGGGGGATAGGGCGACGGGGAAAGACACACCCATTGTCATTGGCGTCGACCTTGGCGGCAGTAAGATACTGAGCGCCGTTGTCGACTCACGCGGTAAAATCCTCGCCAGTGACTATCGCCCGACTCAGGCAGGGAAGGGCGTCGATGTCGTTATCAACAACATACTGAAGTCAGCACACACAGCGGTAAAAAAAACAGGGATTCCCTTTACGCAAATTGCCGCCATCGGGCTTGGAGCGCCGGGTATCTCAAATCCGAAAAACGGTATTATTTATCGGTCGCCAAATTTAACCGGCTGGCATAACATTCCACTACGAGATATCATCGCAAATCGCTTTAAGAGAGAAGTTTTTCTTATCAATGATGCCAATGCAGCCGCTCTAGGGGAGATGAAATATGGGGCGGCAAAGGGTTACCGGAACTTTATTTATTTAACCATAAGCACTGGAATTGGCGGAGGCATTGTTATCAACGGCAAGTTATATACAGGAGCAAATGGTATGGCTGGGGAGGTGGGGCATATCGTCGTGGAACCGGATGGTATGCCCTGCAATTGTGGCGGAGCAGGTTGCTGGGAGCAATATGCCTCAGGGTCGGCAATTGCAAGGCGTGCGCGTGAGCAAATCCAGCAAGGTATAAAAACGCAACTTCTGAAATTAGCTGACGGCGATCTGGACAAAATAGATGCCCTGCTTATCAAGAAAGCGGCAGAACAGGGAGATAAACTTGCCAGAAAGCTCATTGCCGAAACAGCGCGGTATCTGGGAATCGGGTTGGGAAGTCTTATCAATATCTTCAATCCAGAACTCATTGTCCTCGGTGGCGGATTAACAAAAATAGGCGATACTTTGCTTAAACCTGCCTTTCAAGAAGCTAGTAGACGTTCCTACCAGGATGCTTACAAAACAGTCAGATTTGCATTAGCAGAGCTTGGGGATAATTCCGGTGTGCTGGGTGCAGCTGTTTATGCCAGAAACGAACTGAAAAAGCTCAGGAAAACAAACTAACAAAATGGCTCAATGTTGAGTCACAAAAAGATGTTTTGTCGAATTTACACCATATCAGTTTCAAGCCCTGCCGTATTGACATAGATCTGTCATGAATCGTAACATAGGGCACGCCGACAGCAAACGGTTTCGTTAAACAAACATGTTTTGCTAGACCCCTCCAAGTTCGGCGGCAAGCGAATTCACAAAGGTAATAGATGACAAATCAAACGACCAAGGAACTTCATTCCGGCTCAAGGGAAGGTGGCGACATTGTCCTGCGTACTATCAGCTTGAGCAAGCGCTTCGGCAAGTTGGAAGCAGTAAAAGACCTCAATCTAGAGGTTCGCCGAGGCGAGGTTTTTGGCTTCCTAGGTCCCAATGGTGCGGGTAAAAGCACCACAGTCGGTATGCTCCTCGGACTAATCACTCCTACTGCAGGCAATATTGAGCTTTTTGACCGCAAATTTGAAAACAACCAGTGGGCATCACTCCGGCGTGTGGGAGCGGTAATTGAAGAACCTGCCTTCTATCCCTACCTGTCCGGGCGGGACAATCTGGAGGCACTTGCCAGAGCCATCGGAGGCATTTCCAGAGCCAAGATAGCCGAGGTGCTGGAGCTGGTCGGTCTGCAGGAGCGCGCTGCGGACCAGTATGGCCATTATTCCTTAGGAATGAAGCAAAGGCTGGGGATTGCGTCGACTCTGCTTCGCGACCCAGAACTTATCATCTTGGATGAACCGACGAGTGGTCTCGACCCTGCTGGAATGAAGGAAATACGGAACCTGCTTCCGAGGCTGGCACAAGAAAATCGCACCGTCTTTCTGTGCAGTCACCTGCTTCATGAGGTTGAGCAGGTGTGCGATAGAGTAGCTATAATCAAACAGGGTGTTATGCTCATCTGCGCTCCAATTCACGAGCTACTAGCGCAAGGCCAGATGCTTCAAATTAAAGTAGACGACCCGGCGCAGGCCGTTGCCGCTCTTAGTGCTCTACCCTGGATTAATTCGGTGAAGAGGGAAAACGATTACATCATTGTCGATGCGCCCAAAGACAGCGCCTCCCGGGTAAATAAAGTTCTCGGCGAGCACAATATCTTCCCCTCGGAGCTGACAACTCATAGCGTCAGCCTGGAGAGCGTATTCTTACAGTTAACTGGCGGTGATAGCAGTGACTAGATTAATCAGTGCTGAGCTTTTCAAGTTGCGGAAACGCTCTATGACGTGGGTGCTGTTGTTTGTGCTGATTGGCATTATTGTCGTCTTCTATCTGGTGCTGTTGTCCATTGCCCATGGCACTCAGGGAATTGGTCAGGGGAGTGAGCCCACACAGAACATGCTGGGACTTTCAATGGTCACTCCCTTTGTTTTGTCCTTATTATTCCCTTTTGGCATCATCCTATCAGTGATTGTCATCACCAGCTCCATCGGGACTGAGTACAATTGGCGCACGATAAGGACTATGCTCATTTGCAGTGAAAGTCGCTTAAAGTTGCTTTGCGCCAAGTTGATAGCAGTGGGTATTTTGATGTTAATAGGTATGGTTATTGGTATCGCCATCGGCTTCGTCATGAGTGTGATTACCACAGCCATTGGGGGATATGCATTTGATTTCCGCTTCGCCACCGGCGAATACCTTTGGAACCAGTTCCTTCAGTTCTGGCGTTCATTTTACGTGTTGATACCCTACGTGTTACTCGGATTCCTCTTTGCCGTAATCGGACGTTCGTCTATACCGGGCATTGTTCTAGGCATAAGCGAATTCTTACTGGAATCCATGATTACTGCCTTTTTGTACTCCGCTGGCGACTGGATAGCTGAGATACCGAAATACCTGCTTACAGTCAATGTTAATGCAATCAATGCCCTCGGCAAGGTCCCAGTAAAAGTTCCGGTGGTAAGTGCTTCCAGCCAAATGCCTGGATTACCTCATGCTTTTGCAACAGTTGCCGTCTATAACCTTGTATTCATCGTGCTGGCTATCTATATATTCCGTAAGCGGGACGTGACCAGCTAGAGTCAATGATGATGGTCAGCCGCGCCGGGGGCCGTTCAGAATTCTTAGAATAATTGAAAGACTCCGTGGACGTGGACAGCGTGACTATTTCATGCGGGAGTACCCACCACCAACCAAACACCGTGAGAAAGACCTGTTCGAAGGTGTGAGATAGAATACTCTCCGGCCCAACCGATATCATGAGAGAAACCTGAGCATGGGTGTTGTGATTGCTTCCAACTATCTTGGCTCTATACTTATTGCCCAGATTTAAGCTAGCAAACAACCACTCTAACTGTTACTTAACAGACATTGACTGACGTATATGGTTACGCTGATGCACTAGATAGCGGTTTGTATCGCGAGGGCAACTGTTTTCGCATTTGCCACGAAAAACCCCTACAATAGGGTAGCTGAAAATCGTCATTTCATCGGCGACGTGCCCCGACCTTGACTAGTCGGGATAGGGATGGTGAAACATGAATGACAGAGAAATAGTCGACGTGCGTGTGAATCTGTTACTGGCCGCCAATGTATTGTTTCCGGAGCATGACAGGCTAGTGGAAAGCGTCACGCTTTTTGAGTCCAATGACCTTCTAGTCAGATTGCTCGATCCCGGTAACAGCAAGGATTTCAGGAATTCGCTTCGTGACGTGTTTCGAGACAATGCAGCCAAGGACAACGCAGCAATTCATGAGATGGAGCGAACTCTAATTGTGCCAGACGTAGAAATAACGCTGAAGGCTCGCGCTTTCGAGCGAGATGAAATAAGGATACATAAGGGCAAGATTTTCCTCGGGCGACGCGAACTGACCGAGGGCAATTGGCTTAGGGTGAGCCAAGAAATCGTGGTGGTTTACAACACGCTGGTAAACGAGTTGTTCAAAATATGCCCGAATGAACGCTGGATTAGGGCTGAAATGCCTTGGTCCAGCTCTGGCACGCTGTATCGGAACGCCACATCGGACTTTCCAGGATGCCTGAACGTGTGGAGAACTGAGTTCAAAAAAATGCCAAGCAAGGACTGGACTGGGGGCGTTTCGTTTGCGATCGGAGACAACAAGATGGAGATCTGGGATTCTCACGTCGCAGAAGCGACCATCAATCGTGACAGTCTAGGAGTCATTAAGGTGGCCATTGATGACATTACTAGCTCAAGAGCAACACTGCCAGTCCCCTGGGAGTATTTGTATCATGCGTTTCGTCACTTGGCCTCAGATGAGGTGCGGTATGCAATCATCGATTTGGACATAGCGATGGATTTCGCTGTGAGAGAAGTCATCGGTAGGAGGGTGCGGCTAGATAGGAAGCATATCGACAGAATCCTCAGCACGTCTTCCACAGGGGATTTGTTGACTATAGCGCAGGCTACGGCTGAGGACGACAATGACTTTGAGACATGGGAGGTATTGAAAGAACTCCACAAGCTTAGGGGCACAGTAGTTCACAAGTACCAGAGACGGTTTAGCAGGGCGCATTTATCAGTCATTGAGAAATCCAGAACCGCAATAGTATCACTTCTAACAAAACAGTGTACATGACTCTGGTACACAGCTTTGCACAGCCATCGGTGGGTGCTGCCGTTTCGTCACTCGTTCGCGAGTGCTGGTTGGGGTGGGGGTGGCGGTTGGCCCTGGGTATCGGAAATGGTAGGTGTTGCCCGGCGTCACCAGAATGTATATATAAATTTTTCAGCACACCGACCTAAATACCTGGGCACACCCGGCTCAGGTTGGGAGATGCTCATACAATTCGGCAACACTTTACTCCAAGACAGGGTGGTCTATGCCTCTGGCTGGAGCAACTACTTCTCCTACTCTAAAGGTGTGATTCGCAAAGTGATTGAAGAAGTGATGGGTCTACCACTCAAGGATGCGGTCAAAGAGAAGTGGCTTTATAAAAACGCTGCACGACTTTTTCAACGAGAATAGAGTGGGATATGGATAGTGCTCTCTCCGATTTGAAGATAATAGATGTCGGTCATTACATCGCTGGACCGTACTGTGCCTCGTTGCTTGCCGGTCTTGGCGCCGAGGTAATCAAGGTTGAACGGCCCGGTACTGGTGATGGGTCACGACAATTAGGTCCCTTTCCAGACGATAAGCCCCATCCTGAAAAAAGCGGACTCTTCAGCTATCTTAATCTGGGTAAAAAAGGAATTACCCTCAATTTGAAATCAGCATGGGGTAAAGAAGCTTTTCTCAAGCTGGTATCTCAAAGTGATGTGTTAATCGAGAACTACGAGCCAAGGGTGATGCCATCGTTACAACTCGGCTACGAGGAATTGCGAGAGGTTAATCCACGACTGATAATGGTCTCCATCTCCAATTACGGGCAAACGGGACCATATCGCGATTATAAAGGCTTTGAGATTACGATGAACGCTCTCGGTGGTATTCAATACGAAATTGGTGAGCTTGACCGTGAGCCTTTAAAGCTTGGCGGAGAACAGATGCAATTTCAAGCGGGATTGGTAGGTGCTTTTGCCGCGATGAGTGCCATCTGGTACCGTAACCTTACGGGATTTGGACAACATATTGACCTGTCGATTGCTGAGATTGCTGCCATTATGAAAGGTGCACCTTCTACATACTTCCAATTTAGCGGTGTGAAACGAATGCGTAATGGCACACGACCTATGCGAGATGCACGTCCTGGCGAACCAGTCGTTAAGTCACGAGACCCGGGGAATCTCTATCCAATTGCTATCCTGCCATGTAAAGACGGCTATGTCTGTGTCGATACGGAGGCTGAGCCACAATGGCACGCTCTATGCGAGATGATGGGTAAGCCGGAGTTGAAAGAAGACCCTCGTTTTATACGCGGTCGGCGCGGTCAGAATGCCGATGAAGTTGACATCATTTTGTCGGAATGGCTGAAAGAAAAGACCCAGCGTGAAGTATTTGAAGAATGCACCAATTGGCGTGTGCCTCTGGGCATTGTAAACAATATGGAGACGCTGTTCAATGACCCCCAGCACCGTGAGCGTGGTTTCTTTACAACAGTCAACCATCCCGAACTGGGGAGTATTGAATATCCCGGGCATCTTTTTCTCATGAGTGAGACTCCATGGCATTATCAATCACCGGCACCTTTACTGGGTGAACACAATCGGGAAATCCTGGTGAATCGAATGGGTTATTCAGAAAGAGACATGGATAAAGCGGCATCCGAAGGTGTGATATAGAGAGATGACTGAGTTTGCTCTACAGGGTGTGAGAATCATTGACCATACTATTGCGTGGGCGGGACCTCAAAGCACCCTTCTGTTAGCAGATATGGGGGCAGAGGTTATTAAAATTGAGTCATGTACTCGTCCTGATGTAATGCGAGGCGGTGGTCTTTCCGGGCGCAGAATTCAAAAGTTCTGGGAGACAGGTCCCTGGTTTCTCCAGTTGAATCGTAACAAACTTGGTATCACTATTGATTTGGGTAAACCAGAGGGTAAAGCGCTATATCTTAAACTTGTTAAAATCAGCGATGCCATCATTGACAATTTCACACCACGTGTGATGCCCAATCTGGGTCTTGGTTATGAAGAATTGAAAAAAGTAAAGTCGGATATTATTATGGTGCATCTGCCTGGTTACGGTTCTACGGGACCTTATAAAGATGCTCCTGCCTATGGCGATTGCATTAACGCTTTTTCCGGACTGGATAATATCACTGGCTATCCGGGTAAGCCGAATATGAGACCGGGTATTGCATACGGCGACCCCACCTCAGGATTCGCGGCTGCTTTCGGCTTACTCGCTGCTTTACACTACCGCCAGCGCACTGGAAAGGGACAGGTAATAGATGTCTCACATTTTGAAGCCACCAGTAAAGCAATGGATGGTCTGCTTGACTATGCTATTAATCGCCGTATCCAGCGCCCTATAGGTAACAGTGACGCACGTTTTGCACCTCAAGGTTGCTATCCCTGCCTGGGCGACGATAAATGGGTGGTTATCACTATCAGCAGCGAGCAGGACTGGCTCGAATTTATTAGAATATTAGGAAATCCAGATTGGGCGCATGATAACCGATTTGCTACCAGTGCCAATCGAAGAGAGTACCATGAAGAGCTGGATAAACTCATCGGCACATGGACCTGTCAGCATGACAATTACGAAATTATGAGATTATTACAGGGAGTGGGAATTGCCGCCGCACCGGTGCTTGAGTCGGGTGAGTTATTTATAGACCCACACTTCGAAGCACGCGGTTTCTATGAGGCTTCTATTCACCCATATACGGGCACCAAACTGTTGCCCGGCACTGCCTATAAGATGTCTCGAACGCCCGGTGGAACTAGATGGTCTGCACCTCTTTTTGGTGAGCACAACGATTGCGTTTTCAAAGACATACTGGGACTATCCAGTGTAGAGATTGCAGAACTGACCGCTAAAGGTATCATTGGCACCGAGCCCTCTTACGCTAGAGGGTAAAACCACCTTGCTAAATTTAATTTAAATATCCAGTTGTTAAAGTGCTAGTTAATCGCTAGTTTCAGGACTTACCACGATTTTCCACCCAACATCTTTAAGTTTTAGAAAATCCTCAAATGTCCACCATCCTTTGCTCCATATAATATTTCCCGAAGAGTCCATAGCTATTAATATTAACCATCCATCCTTACGCAGTTCACAAGTATCTTTTAGCTGAACAGTCTGGTTTGCGGGAACTTTTTCCTCAGGTGATGATATAATTACCTTCGTCCCATCATATACGTCATTATGAAAAATATATATCGATGGGGAATCTGTTATCTATTATCAAATGAACACTTCGAGTAATACAACCACCCAAAGCCAGTGATGTAATTAGCGATATGCTCGCTAACAGAATAAAAAATAGACGATTGATAAATTTAGGAATCCATTGTGCAGTCGTATTCACATGAATTCTAGTTGAATGTACCATATTGTACCTCCTACTAACCTCACAACCCCTCTTTTCAACAACCCCCATAAGGCAGGTACTTGATACCTGCTATCCAGCATGCCGAAGGATGTGGTCATGACATAGGTGCTACTGAGGCTATCCTGATGAATTATATATTTGACATAATAGCAAGCATAACTGCCGCCGCCATTACCGACCCAATCTGACCGCCGGTGTTAGCGCCTATGGCATGATAGAGTAAGAAACTACGCGGGTTTGCTTTCTGTCCTTCTCTCTGTACAACGCGGGCTGACATCGGGAAGGCAGATGTACCCGCCGCTCCCAGCAGGGGATTGATTTTACCCTTGGTGACCACTCGCATAATCTTACCCAGAAGCATTCCCATTACCGTATCCAGACAGATTGCCAGGGCTCCCAGTCCAAAGATAGCGATTGTCTTCACTGTCATGAAATCGCCACCAATCATCGATGCTCCAATACACAAACCCAGAAAAAGTGTAACAAGATTTGTTAGAGTGTTCTCCGAGACATCAACCAACCTGCTGATGACCCCGGATTCTTTCATCAAATTGCCGAGCATGAGCATGCCCATCAGTGGCGCGCCCATGGGAGCGATGAGAATGGTAACAATACCGGTGACAATAGGGAATAGGATTTTAACCTTTTTGGAAACCTTTTTCTCGCCGGGCGGCATCAGGGTAGCGCGTTCTTTTTTCGTGGTCATCCATCTCATAATTGGAGGTTGAATAATGGGCACAAGCGACATGTAGGAATAAGCGGCAATGGAAACTGCCGGCAGGAGGTCTCGGGCGAACTTGGTAGTTACGTATATGGCGGTGGGACCGTCGCAGGCGCCAATCACCGCTATGGAAACCGCCTCGTTACGTGGAAGACCTAATGCCAGAGCGAGGAGTAGAACCAGAAAGATACCAAATTGTCCGGCTGCGCCGAAAATGAGCACCACCGGATTGCCCAGCATTGGTCCGAAGTCTATCATGGCTCCTAAGCCAAGGAAAAGGAGACAGGGGAATATTTCCGTGAGAATACCGCCCTGATAAAGGAGATTAATGATGCCACCTTCATCATGAGCTGAAAGATTGGCTAGTGGTAAATTGCCCAGAATGATACCGAATCCAATTGGAAGCAACAATAGCGGTTCTATCTTTTTCGCAATCGCCAGATAGAGCAAGATACAGCCAATAAGTATCATCACAACGGCTTGCCAGGAAAGACTGGCAAAGCCCTGTCCCAGTGATTGAAGTGCGGAAATGAAAATATCCACCTGAACTCCTCCCAGAATCGGCGCTATTTAGATTCCTTGCCCGTTTCCTCTTCTTTTCTGTAGGGGAATAACTTCGAGAGGAGACGGATAATCAGAATCAGGAGACAGAGTGTGAGGAAGGTTACTCCCATCCCCATAAATGTCATGGTTAACCCGAAACTGAGGTCTTTCATTTATTTTCCTCTTTTGTTTTTAGAAAGCGTATTCGTGCTGTTGGTACGCCGGAAAAATAACTTGACAAGCTCCACTGCCACAAAGCCGGTCAAGGACACCGGGAGAATAACTGCCCAATCCTCCAGTCCGATAGGTAGCACGTGGAAGGGATTCTGCAAAGCGGGAATGTAGAGAATTGCCAGTAACAGTGCCAGCGATGAGAGGTTAGCGTAGATAAGCCACTTATTACTGAAGACTCCAATCTTAAAGTAGCTGTGAATTTCGGAGCGGCAAGCCAGCGCCGTAAATAGCTCGAAGAGAACCATAGTACACAGGACCATAGTCTGTGCTTCTTCTACCAGCAGGTCGCTGGCATTGCGCCAAGAACCGGTTTCAGTGCCGAGCTTCCAGAGGAACATGGAAATCATCGTTGCCGCCATAACGACGCCAATGACAGCGATGGTAACAAGCACGTTCTTCGTGAAAATACTTGATTTGGGGTCGCGAGGAGGATGCTCCATGATGCCCGGGTCTTTAGGGTCGACCGCTAACGCCAGAGCAGGTAGACCATCTGTGGTGAGATTGACCCAGAGCAAATGTATAGCCACGAGCGGCAGAGGCATTGCCATTAGACTGGCAATAAACATAATGAGCACTTCCCCGACATTGGCAGAGAGCAGGAACATCAGGTATTTCTTTATGTTCTGGAAAATGCCTCGGCCTTCTTCTACGGCGGCGACAATTGAAGCAAAATTATCATCGGTCAGAACCATCGCTGCCGCCTCTTTGCTGACATCAGTGCCTGATATACCCATTGCTATACCTATATCTGCCTTCTTCAGGGCAGGTGCATCATTGACGCCGTCACCGGTCATTGCCACCACGTCACCGCGTTTGCCGAAGGCTTCAATCACCTTGAGTTTATGGGATGGCGAGACGCGTGCATACACTTCGATATTGCCCACCATCTTTTCATATTCGGCATCGCTCAACTTATCCAGCTCGGCGCCGGTGATGGCAATCCCGTTCTTAAGGATGCCCAGTTCCCGGGCGATAGCGCTGGCGGTAATCTTATGGTCACCGGTAATCATTATGGACTCGATACCGGCTTTTTCACATAGCTTTATAGCTTCTTTTGCTTCAGGACGTGGTGGGTCTATCATACCTACCATTCCAACGAAGACCATTGATTTTTCATATTCACTCTTGTCTGTTATTGTGCTCGGTAGCAGTTTATATGCCATAGCCAATACTCTTAGGGCATTTTCTGCCATACCCCGGGCATTATCCAGAATACGAGTTCTCGTCGCCTCTGTGAGTGGTGTCATTTGACCATCTTCCAGAACGGAAGAACAGGCATCAAGGACAATCTCCGGCGCGCCTTTAGAATAAGCAACTCTACCTTCAGGACTTTGATGGGCAGTGGTCATCCGTTTGCGCTCGGAAGAAAAGGGAATTTCATCAATACGTGGTGACTCATCATTTGCTTTCTCGTGGGAGATACCCGCTTTAGCCGCCACAACCAGTAGGGCGCCCTCCGTAGGGTCGCCCTTGATTTCCCACTTGCCATCCGTTTTCACCAGGTGTGAATCATTGCAGAGGGAGTTAATTTTCATTAAGGTTTGTGCCGTGGCATCCTGTATAAGATTCACAGGTTTGCCATCGATTTGAAATTCACCTTTGGGTTCGTAACCAGCGCCTGTGACGCTAATCAATTTGCCATTCATATAGATTTGCCGCACTGTCATCTGGTCCTGTGTCAGAGTACCAGTTTTATCCGAGCAGATGACGGTAGTACAGCCGAGCGTTTCAACTGCCGAAAGCCTTCGGACAAGAGCGTGACGTTTTACCATCTTTTGCACTCCGATTGACAGAGAGATGACAACCACAGCCGGTAAGGCTTCAGGAACAGCGGCAACTGCCAGACTCACACCCCAGATGAACATATCCATAATTTTATCTATGGAAGTGATATGCCCTCTGACGATGCTCATCACCACAACAATGGCGACAATAATCAGACAGGCGATGCCAAGCATCTTGCCTACTTTGTCCAGATTTTTCTGGAGAGGAGTCTCTTCTTCCCCAACGTCTTGAAGCATGGTGGCAATCTTGCCGAATTCGGTCTGCATGGCAGTAGTTGCGACAATCCCCCTGCCTCTCCCATAAGTCACCACGGTGCCGGTATAAGCCATATTCTTACGGTCGCCGATAGGCATATCTTCACCAGCAATGACGGCAGTAGTTTTTTCAATGGGGGTAGATTCGCCGGTGAGAGCGGCTTCCTGGGTGTTAAGGTTAGCGGATTCAATCAGGCGTAAGTCTGCGGGGATTCTATCTCCCGTGCTCAGGATTACGATGTCGCCGGGAACAAGCTCCCGTGCCGGAATTTCCTTCTCAATGCCATCACGAATGACGGTAGCAGTCGGTGCTGCCATCTTTTTCAGAGCGTCCATGGCTTTCTCCGACCGGTATTCTTGGATAAAGCCCAGGATGACGACGGCAATAACAATAGCCAGAATAACAATGGCATCTGTTATTTCTTCGGGAAGCCCTGCACCCGGCTCCCAGTTAACGATACCGATGAAAGCCGAAAGAGCGACAGCAACCAGTAGGATGATTACAAGGATACTTTTAAATTGGCTGAGAAGGAGAGCCCAAGGGGAGATTTTTTTCTCCTGTTTTATTTCGTTAGGTCCCACCTCAGCCAGACGCCGTTTTGCTTCCTCGGATGTCAGACCCTGTAAACTTGAGTTTAAAGATTTGACAACGTCGGTTATAGTTCTGTCATGCCACATCTTCTCTCCAGGACTTTAGTATTAAAGTCCATTTATCAATAGTATCTGACAATTTGTATGCAGTCAACATTTTTTAGCCATTAGTACCCCTACTTTTTTACTATTACAATGGAACGCTGTTTAGATTGCCGCTGAGTTGACAAAATATGAATAAAATTGTACACTCCTATCAGTTTCTATTAGTTCAACAAAAGGAGAAAACCGTGAAACGAACAATGAAAACTACCTTGTACATTTTTATGGGTTTGGTTCTTGCAGTGTCCTCAGTGCTGACTGGCTGTACGGCCAAAGAAGTAACTGCAGAGGAGCTGCTAACAAATACCATAGCCGCTATGGAAAAGGTTAACAGCTACAAAATAGATTATGATATGGCGATGGAGATGGAAGTGGTTGGTGGTACGGATCCCATGCAAATGACAATGGATGGGAGTGGGACGGGTGCAATGGATGTCCGCAATAAGAAAATGCAAATGAATATGGATATGGATATGGAAATACCCGGCACCGGCACCTCAAAGATGAATATGACAATGTCTATGGAGATGTACTTGGTAGAAGGGTGGCTGTATACAAAAATGAATATCCCTGGTATGGGTGAGCAGTGGACTAAGATGGAAACTCCGGACGAAATTTCACAGGACCAGGCTGCTCAATTGATGGCTCTTATGAAATCCTCCACAACAAACACTATAAAGGGAAGTGAAAAGGTCAAAGGTGTTGACTGTTACGTATTGGAAATAGTGCCGGATATGGCTAAATTAATGGAATGGTTGATGTCCCAGCAAGGCAGTGATTTGACGGGAGACATTGATTTAAGCCAGTTTGACATATCTAAAATGATAAAGAGCTTTGGACTTAAGTATTGGATTGCCAAAAGTAATTACCAGATAATGAAAGCAGAAGCTGAAATGGCTATGGATATGGATGCAGAAACAGTAGGTGCATCAGAAGAAGACTTCGAAAGCATGACAATGACAATGGATATGGGCATGATCTTTTCTGATTATAATAAGACAGTGAATATTCAGCTTCCTGAAGAGGCACTTGATGCCGAAGAGGTATCCGCTCAGTAGCAATTGACTTGTGTCACAAGCTGTATTACAGTGGGGAGGAAAATAGCTTCGCCGACTCACCCACTTTAACTTCAAATATGCCACTTTTGCCAACAACTAGCAACACAGTTTTGAAGCTAACTTATTTCTTACTTTCAAAAAAGCGTGACTATTTCGGTGACCATTTCCCTAGCCAAAAGTACAATTGTATATCCCAAACGATTATGTTATTCTTGGCTAACTCTAGGTGATAGGGGTAATAAAATAATGGATGATAAACAGGTATCAAGTTCAGAATTATCTACATCCAATTTGGCGAAACAACTTAAAATGAGTACGAAGGCTATGTTTCAACTATTAGTTGATACAGGGCTAATAAGCAGGAATGGAGATACATGGGATTTGACTCCGATTGGGGAATCAAAAGGTGGCACTTACAGACAACATAAAGAATATGGGCGGTATATTGTCTGGCCTCCATCAATTCTCTCGGAACTTGATGATTCGCAGGGAAAGCAAGGGCAAAATCTGATTACTGCGACGTCCATCGGCGAATTCCATAAGATCTCTGCAAATAGAATAAACTCGATTCTCTCCGAACTTGGTTGGATAAAGAGGGATACAGCTATCAATGGATGGCAAGTCACTGATTTTGGTAAGAAGGTAGGTGGAGTACAATCCACGTTCAAAAATACCGGGGTACCTTACGTTAGGTGGCCACAAAACATTCTCGAAAACAAAGCATTAATTACAAGTATTGATGAAGCAAAAGGCGACGTTACCACCGTAACCCAAAATCAAGTTGAAACCACAATAACTAATGACACGGATATTAGGAACAATTACCAAAAGCCAGAATTGAGAACTCAAGACGGACACTATGTGCGATCTAAAGCAGAGGTGCTGATTGATAATTGGCTGTATGTCTCCAAAATCGTACATGCATACGAAAGAAAGGTCCCTAATATTGATGAGGATATATTATGTGATTTCTATATCCCAACAGGCAAAGTTTTCATAGAGTACTGGGGGCTAGACGACGAAAAGTATTTAGCAAAGAAAAAGTGGAAATTGGATATCTATAAAAAGAATAATATTAACCTGATTGAACTGACAGAAAAGGATGTATCTAATCTTGACGATAAACTTGCGGCAAAGCTTAGGAAATTCCATGTGCTGGTCGAATAATGTGTTAGTGAAACCGAGCACATAAGCCTCTATAATCCATTTTCCGTTGTTTTACTACATCCCCCCGTGTGACACCTAACTTTTAGGTGGTGGTAGGGGTTGCAACACCCTTAACTCAAAGATATATATAGCAAAACATTACCATCGGCGATGCGACGGCACAACGGCTCGATGAAGTTTTGAATTCTTTTAGCAATCCGTTAGCAAAAGCAGTCAGCACGCCATAAAAAAATTACCATAATGGTAAATTTAGAATTAATAATTGACTTATATAACAGGGTAAAATATAGTGATGGTGGGACAAGTAGACCGGGTGACCGCCGCGAGTATATCGGGGAGGAAAGTCCGAGCTCTACCGGGCAGGGTGCCGGGTAACACCCGGGAGGGGCGACCCTACGGAAAGTGCCACAGAAACATACCGCCCCGATGATAAATCGGGGTAAGGGTGAAATGGTGAGGTAAGAGCTCACCAGCGGACGGGTAACCGTTCGGCTGGGAAAACCACACTCGGAGCAAGACCAAATAGGGGGACTCATGGATGCCCGGCCAGTTCCCGGGTTGGTCGCTTGACCCCGGTGGTAACATCGGGGCTAGAGAGATGGTCACTGTCCCGATTCTATCGGGATACAGAACTCGGCTTACAGGTCTACTTGATCCCTCAGCAACCCATTTAGACTTTATCTTTGCTTTCTGCTACGATTTTCACACAGGGGGTACGTTTATGACTAAAAAAATGAGAACATCACTGATTTCATTTTGCATAATTATTGCACTGGGGATGTCTTTCATCGGTGGGTGTGTACTGGATATATCCAGGCCAACCGCAAATCCAACAACAACTCAAGAATTAAATCTGAAACTGCTGGAAGAAGCATACCAGGAGATTCTGCAAAATTACGTTGAACCGGACAAGATTGACGTTCAAAAGCTGAATGAAGGAATGCTCAAGGGTTTGGTGCAGGGATTAAATGACCCATATAGCACCTACTATACAAAAGAACAATGTAATACGTTTACCAGCAGTCTTTCGGGACAGTTTGAGGGTATTGGTGCCTACGTAGGATCGGAGAATGGTCAGGTAACTGTCATTGCACCTATTCCTGGTACCCCGGCAGCAAAAGCAGGTATTAAAGCCGGCGATATAATTCTTGAAATCGATGGGAAAACAACTACAGGCATGAGTGTTAACGAAGCTGTTTTGCTGATACGGGGACCAAAAGGCACACCGGTCACGATTACGGTGCTTCATGTAGACGAGACTAAGCCGATAACACTGGAAATTATTCGGGCAGAGATCCAGATTCCATCCGTCAATCTAGAGATGATAGGTGACTATGCCCATATCACTATAACCAACTTCACTGAGCGCACCGATAATGAACTGGTTCCCATATTGAAAATGGTATCCGATAATAAGGTTAAAGGTATTGTGCTTGACCTGCGTAGTAATCCTGGTGGTTATCTTTCAACGGTTATTCAGGTGGCAAGCCATTTTTTAAACAAGGGTGTAATTGTCAGTGTGGCCTATCCCGATAGTAGTACAGATACTAATTCTGTCAATCCGCTGGCATATAAAACTGACCTGCCGATGGTGGTGCTTGTTGACCAGTACAGCGCCAGCGCGAGTGAAATCCTGGCGGGCGCACTACAGGACTACAAGAGGGCGCTTATCGCTGGAGAAAAAACCTATGGTAAGGGGAGCGTCAACCAGTTGCTTGAGCTATCTGACGGTTCGGGAATTTATATCACTATCGCGCGCTGGATGACGCCAAACGGGAACTTAATTGAGGGCAATGGCATTCAACCTGACACTGAAATCGACTTTGAGACAATAGATGGTGTGCAGTGGGCGATTGATTATCTGACAAACCAAGAATGATTGATATGGAATGACGCGAACATTCTGTAAATCATGCTGTGTCGGTAGATTATAATTCCGGTTCTTCTTCTGGCTGCGGCTCTAGTTTTTGGAGCTTGTCCTGACTTTCTAAATAGTCAACATAGAGTATGCCATTAAGGTGGTCGATTTCATGTTCCAGTGCCTCTGCGAGCAATCCTTCGGCACGCAGTTTTAACTCTTTCCCGGCGGCGTTGATTCCCTTTATTCGAACCTGCTCACTACGCTTGATTTCGCCGATATAGCCGGGAATACTGAGACAACCCTCTCTAACCACACGTTCGCCTGTGCGACGGACAATTTCAGGGTTAATTACACAGTACTCATCATTTTTCTGGTCTTGATGAGGGATGCTGATAACAATCACCCGTAACGAGACTCCAACCTGAGGCGCCGCCAGACCGACGCCGTTAGCTGACACCAAGGTCTCACGCATGTCAGCGATGAGTTTCTTAATACTGTTATCAATAGTTTTGACCCGCTTTGCTTTCTGGCGCAGGATGGGGTCGGGCACGGTGCGGATTGGTCTGACCGCCATAGTGTTTCTCCTGTTACGTTTAAATACTAATTCCTAGATGCCGATGGGGTCAATATCTACCGTCCAGCCGGAAGGTAGAGGAATTCGTGATAGGAAAAACGAAAGCTCTGTACCGCGGACAATGAGTTTCCATCGGTACCGACCACGGAGACGATGTATATAAGCAGGTGCGGGACCAATCAGTTCGACACCAGCAAGACCAAGTCTATCCCGTTCTTCCTTAATACGTATTGCCATCTTACCGGCTTCTTCCATGCAACGATTGTCATTTGTATTGGTATAGGTCAGGTTCGCAAGCTGGGCAAAAGGCGGTTCATGAAATTGTCGGCGGTAATTGATTTCCTGTTCGTAGAAGAGGGCATAATTGTGTTCCGCGGCGGCTTGAATTGCATAATGCTCAGGATTGTAAGTCTGAATGATGACCTGACCCTCTACAGGTCCTCGCCCCGCTCTCCCTGCTACCTGACTCAATAACTGGAAAGTCCTTTCACTGGCACGGAAATCTGGCAAGTTGAGGCTGAGGTCGGCATTAATTACGCCGACGAGTGTCACCAGCGGCAAGTCCAATCCTTTGGTGACCATTTGCGTGCCAACAAGAATATCTGCTTCATGAGAACGAAATTTATCGAGGATTTTCTGATGAGAATACCTACCGCTTGTTACGTCTCTATCCCAACGCAATAATTTTGCTATCGGGAAAGCCAGCTTTACTTCCTGTTCCAGTTTCTCCGTACCGATGCCGAGAAATCGGATACGTCGGCTGGAGCATTTCGGGCAGACCTGCGGCACATCTGTGCGATAGTTGCACTGGTGGCAGATGAGTGCTTCGGCATCAAGGTGATAGGTGAGAGGAACTTCACAACGGCGGCACTTTAATACGTAACCGCAATTACGGCACTGGATGTAAGTTGATGTACCGCGGCGGTTCAAAAAAAGGATTGCCTGCTCGTGGTTTTCCAGAATTCTATCAATTGCAGTGGTGAGTGCTCTACTGAATATGCTCCGGTTGCCATCTTTAAGCTCACTACGCATGTCAATGATGGTTACGCCGGGCAGAGGTGCATTCTCTACAGGCGTAACCCTTTCGGGTAGGCGGAGTAGATGGAAGTCGCCCTTGACGGCGTGGTAATAGGTTTCAATATCGGGAGTAGCGCTGCCCATGACCACCGTGCATCCCATTTGCTCACTCATTTTCAGGGCAACACAACGGGTATGGTAACGCGGTGATTGTTCGTGCTGTTTATATGTCCACTCATGTTCTTCGTCGATGATGATGATGCCCAGGTCTGGTTGCGGTGCAAAAAGTGCACTTCTCGGTCCGATGACGACATCTACCTCACCATTCTTGATTCGCCACCATTCATCAAATTGCTCCCCGAGAGACAGGTGACTGTGCAAAATGGCTACTCTACCAGGGAACCGTGAGGCAAAACGCTCGATAGTTTGAGGGGTAAGCGCAATTTCCGGCACCAGTACGATGCCGCGCTTGCCCAGTTTTACTGCCTCTGCCAGCGCCTGTAGATAGATTTCTGTCTTGCCGCTGCCGGTAACGCCGTGAAGTAGAAAGACTTTGGTCTCTAATTTTTCGCTCCGTAGAAGGCTTGAGCAGATGGGTCTGAAAACGGTATCCTGTGCCATGGTAAGAGGGAGAGGCTGGGATAGTTGCACTCGCTGTAGCTCGAGTGGTTCGCGACGTACTGCGATATTTTCAATGGCAACCAGCCCCTTTTTCACAAGGGCATTAACGGTGAGCCGGTCACAACCGGTCTTTTTTTTAATTTCCGACAGTTCAACAGGACCTGATTGCTCGGCGAGATATTTCAACAGGATGGGTTGCCTCTTTGTCCGTCCGCCAGACATCTCCTTCAGTACTTCCATCACCTGAGCGGGTGTCGCTAACAAGCGCACATAAGGCGTTTCTTTGACATTAACCCGTGGACGTTCTAGTTCATACTGACGTTGCAGAACACCAAGCTTTATCAGTTGCAGGGTGTTGGACTGTGCTTTCTTCTTCCCTAGAGATTTCTCAAGCTCCTTAAGACTCACTCTCCCCTCATCTTGGGCGCGAGTCAGGATGCGAAATTGTATTTCATTAAGAACCGATTCGTCATAGGCACGTTTTACCGGGTAAAGATACGCAAGCACCCGACGTTCGAAACCGGGTGGCATCATCATGGATAAAGCATTCCATAAAGAGGAAAGATAGTAATCTGAAATCCAGCGTGCTAAAGTAATTTGCCCTGGCGATAGTAATGGTTGCGAGTCAATAACACTGGCAATGTCTCGGGTCTTTTCTACGGCAGGTATGTCAGTAAGCTCAATGATGATTCCCTGCAGGAGCCTCTGCCCGAAAGGTACCCAGACTGCTTGCCCCACCTGAACAGTTAAATTGGCAGGAATGGCATAGCTGAAGGTACGCAGTTGTACGGCTGGCGCATTGACGCAAACCTCGGCATATCCCATCCTGGGCTCCACCCTGACTGTCCGGCTTATTGTTTCTTCTGCTCAGGTGAGGGAGTTGGTTCAGGAGGCTGTTCCGGTTCTGCGGCGGGGGTTAATTCTTCCGCCATACCCCGCGGATATCGGCGTTCCTTGATGCGGGCTTTCTTGGCACTCAATCCACGCAGGTAGTAGAGCTTGGCGCGGCGGACTTTACCATGACGTATTACCTGTACTTTCTCAATGAGTGGTGAAGCCATCGGGAATGTGCGCTCGATGCCGACGCCATAAGCGACTCTTCTCACTGTGAAAGTACCACCTGCATCACCATTGCGAACACGAATGACGACGCCCTGGTAGGGTTGAATACGCTCTTTATCTCCCTCAACAACCTTCAGATTGACACGTACGGAATCTCCAGGGGAAATAGTGGGAAGTTTAGACTTAGGTTTGATTTCAGCTAGTTGTGCAGCGCTCATTGTTCTTTAACTCCTGTATCTACTGAGGTCTCTAGCCTCTTGATGAACTCTTTTTCCTCAGGGAAAAGGCCCTCTTTGGCAAGTAAATCCGGACGACGTTTTGCCGTGCGGAGAAGGGATTGTTCGCGCCGCCACTTTGCAATCTGGGCATGATTGCCGGAGAGCAGGACTTCAGGAACTGCCCAATCCCGATATACAGGCGGGCGAGTGTATTGCGGATATTCCAAAAGACCTACTGTGTGTGACTCGGAGAGAAGAGAAGCGGGCGAACCAAGAAAGCCGGGGACAAGCCTGACTACAGCATTCACCACGACCATCGCCGCCAATTCACCACCGGTGAGAACATAATCGCCAATACTGATTTCATCTGTGGCGAGATATTCAGAAACTCTTTCATCAATGCCCTCATACTGTCCGCAGATGAAGATAAGATGAGAGTGTTTTGAAAGCTCTAGAGCTACCTGTTCTGTGAAAAGCCTTCCCTGTGGGGAGAGCAGGATAACCGGTACGTTCTCTATGCCTTGCTGTGAAATCTCACTCTTAACGGTTTCAACCGCTTCAAAGAGAGGCTCGGGTTTCATGACCATGCCAGCGCCACCCCCATAAGGATAATCGTCCGTGGTGTGGTGTTTGTCATGAGTGTAATCGCGGATATTACGGATAGCTACATTCACCACGCCATGTTCAACCGCCTTCTGAAAAAGGCCGGCGCTAAAAGGTCCCTCAAATATCTGGGGAAACAGCGTCAATATGTATATATTTACCATTCTTTAGAACCGCTATTCATCCGCTATCAGTTTTCGTGTTTTTGGAAGCGGCTTAATGCTGATTGCTGAATGCAAATCATTCCTTGCCGACAAAATATCATTCTAACACAATTGAGTGTGTTAAGGGAAGTTTGAGCGTGAATAATAGATGAACCAGACAGCTCGGAACGATACGAGTGTTTTCTGTCGTGTTAACTGCGGCGGAAAACTCCAAAAAAATCTCTCAAAATCCACGCTCAACTACTTGACAGAATATAGCAAAATGTGAGAAAATGGTAATCTGTGGGGAACAGTGGGGATATATGTGAATGAGCGGGGAACGAGATAATAAAGGCTGAAAAATGTTTCTGGGCGAATACGGTTACAAAATAGACGAAAAAGGTAGAATTCCGATACCGCCCAAATTCCGTGCTGAATTCCGGGATGGCATTGTTCTTACCACCGGTGCCGAAAAATGTATCCTTGCTTACAGCCCTGCGCAGTGGAAAACACTTGCTGAAAGTCTTACTACGGGACCAGTTTTGTCAAGCAAGATGCGTAAACTGAACCGGGCGCTTTTTGCCACCGCCTTTCATCTCAATCTCGATGGGCAGGGTCGCATTGCTCTACCAATGCCACTGCGGCAGTATGCTGGTGTTGCCAGTGATGTCGTCATTGCCGGCGCTAATCTTTACCTCGAAGTCTGGGACAAACAAGCCTGGGAGTCGGAAAAAGCGGAAAGCCAGGCACAATCATGGCAAATTATTGAAACCATGGAAAAACGTTAGGAGTTACCGGTGTTGACCGCCACCCACAAACCGGTTTTGTTAAAAGAAACGATGGAAGCCCTTGCCGTCCAGCCCGGCGGACGATACGTAGATTGTACACTTGGCGGTGGCGGTCATGCGCTCTCAATTCTGGAGCAGAGCGCTCCCGGTGGACAACTTCTCGGTATTGATGCCGACCCGGAAGCCGTTCGTCTTGCCACTGCACGTTTGAGTAAATATCAGGATTCCGTGTTATTGGTAAATGACAATTTCGTAAACCTCGTCGATATTTGTCAGCGTAATTCCTTTTTACCGGTCCACGGTGTCCTGTTCGACCTTGGGCTCTCTTCATATCAACTTGACGATGACCCGCGAGGTTTTAGTTTCCAGCGTGATGCGGCTTTAGACATGCGTTTCAATCCTTCGCAAGAAACTACCGCGGCAGATATCATAAATAAATCTTCTGAAACAGAATTTGCTCTTATACTCCGTGAATATGGAGAGGAGCGGTTTAGTCAGCGGATTGCCCGCCGTATTGTTAAGGAACGTCCCATTACCACCACTTTACAGCTGGCGCGTGTGGTAGAGGATGCACTCGGTGGCAGGCATGGGAAAATTCATCCAGCTACCAGAACATTTCAGGCGCTTCGTATTGCTGTCAATCGGGAACTAGAGATGCTCGAAATTGCATTAAGCAAGGTCAGGGATGTGCTGGGAATCGGTGGTAGGCTGGTGGTCATCAGTTACCATTCTCTGGAAGACCGCATCGTCAAGCATTTCATGCAGAGGGAAGCAAAGGATTGCATTTGCCTGCCCAATACCCCGGTCTGTCATTGTGGTCATCACGCCAGTCTGCGAATCGTGAATAAAAAGGTCATTGTGCCAGCGGAAGAGGAATTAAAAGACAATCCGCGCAGTCGGAGTGCAAAAATGCGGGCGGCTGAAAAGATTGCTCACGGTCAACAATCTGAAAAGGCGACCTATAAACGGTTCTCAAGGAATTAAGAATCAAAAAGGTAATAACGTGTCTGAGAGGGCACAATTAATAAAATATCCAGGTGGTTGGTACCCACCGATCGAGGAGGAATAGATGCGAAAATGGAAAACCGTATCCGCGATTGATGTCGGCACCACGAAAATCTGCACACTCATCGCCGAAGTGGGTGATAGCGGGCAGATGCGCATTGCCGGGGTGGGGGTTGTCCCCTCCAAAGGCTTGCACAAAGGTATGGTGGTCAACATCAACGAAGCCAAGGAATCTGTCCGTGAATCTGTCAAAAGAGCGGAACAGTCCAGCGGCTACCGGGTGGATTCAGCCTACGTGGGCGTCACCGGACGTCACATCGCCGGTAAAAACAACCGTGGTGTGGTGGCGGTCACACGCAATGACAGGCTGGTTCGTCCCGAGGACCTGAGAAGGGTTCTGCAAAACTCCCAGAACGTCAAGGTAACCGGAGAGCAAAAACTGCTCCACCTGATTCCGCGCAGTTATGCTGTCGATGGTCAGGAGGGCGTTCAAAATCCTGTCGGAATGCACGGCTTTAAACTGGATGTAGAGACACATGTTATCACTGCGGCTGTGTCATCAGTCCAGAATCTCATCAAGTGCATTCGGGGCATCGGGGTAGATGTGGAAGACCTCGTGTTCGAGGCTCTTGCCAGCAGTGAAGCGGTCTTGACCGAAGATGAGAAGCAGGTCGGGGTCATTCTTGCAGACATTGGTGGTGGCACGACTGATATCGCAGTCTTCAAGGAAGGCAGTATCTGGCACACGGCGATTATCCCCGTCGCCGGCTATCAGATGACACGCGACATCGCCATTGGTCTCGGTCTGCCATTCGAAATAGCAGAGGAAATGAAGAAGAAGTACGGTACAGCGATGTCGGTCTATGAGAGCAAGGCTGACAATGATGCCATCTCTACCGGACAGAACGGGCATAATATCTCTTACCAGGGCTTGTGTGATATTGTCCGCGCTCGTATCGAAGAAGTCTTACGACTTATTGTTCTGGAGCTCCCACGTGGTGAGCAAGACCTGCTAGTACCTGGTGGCTTGGTGCTCACCGGCGGTACTTCTAACCTTTCCGGCATTGATGCGCTCGGGCGTGATATTTTACACATGCCAGTACGGGTTGGTTCACCGCTACCAATTCATGGCCTCGGCGATAATCTTACCGACCCGGCTTACGCCACGGCTGTCGGTTTATTGCTCTGGGGTGTAAAACCGAAGAGTGTTTCCAGTTGGAAATCGCGAGGTTTCAGCGGCAATATCTGGAACATGGTCTCAAGAATCAAGAACCTGTTTAACAAACCAACGGCAAATCAATAAAGAAATAATATATAAAGATAAAGAGGAGGAACTAATGGCGAGGTCAAGTTTCACCGCTAGTCCGGTTAGAATAAAAGTCTGTGGGCTTGGCGGTGGTGGCTCTAATGCAATTACCCGAATGGTCAGGGATGGTGTCGATGGCGTGGAATTCATTGCTATGAATACCGATGCGCAATCCCTGGCAATCACAGAAGCTCCAGTGCGCATTCAACTTGGTGAGAAGCTGGTCAGAGGACTTGGCGCCGGCGGTGACCATCATGTCGGACAGAAAGCCGCGGAAGAGAACCGGGATGAAATTAAAGAGGTTCTTAACGGCGCCGATATGATTTTTGTCACGGCTGGTATGGGCGGCGGCACTGGCACCGGCTCAGCACCCGTTGTGGCAGAGATTGCCAAACAGAGCGGCGCGCTCACCATTGCCGTGGTCACTAAACCCTTCAACTTCGAAGGTACTCATCGCATGAAGGTTGCCGAGGAAGGCGTCCAGAATTTAATCCCGATTGTCGATACCCTCATTATCATCCCCAATGACCGACTCTTCACTCTTTGCGACCAGAAGACTGGTGTAGATGCCGCCTTCCGGCTGGCAGATGAAGTGCTCTGCAACGGTGTACAGGCAATTGCCCAGGTAATTACCACACCAGGACTTATTAACCTGGACTTTGCAGATGTTCGTGCAATTATGAAAGATGCCGGTCCTGCCTGGATGTCCATCGGGCGAGGAAGCGGACAGAACCGTGCCATAGATGCCGCCAAGAATGCACTTGCCAGTCCGTTGCTGGATGTGTCCATCACTGGAGCCAAAGGCGTGCTCTTCAACGTCGTGGGCGGTGACAATCTGTCACTCTTCGAAGTCAATGAAGCGGCTGAAGTCATCAAGCAGGCGGTTGACCCGGAAGCCAATATCATCTTCGGCGTTGTCCATGATTCTCGGATGGACAAAGACGTCAAGATTACTCTCGTTGCCACCGGCTTCCAGGCTAACCAAACTGGTATGAGCCCCATTCGTGCGGAAGAGATGGCGGCATATCTAAAAGACCTGAAGAGCGAAGAACAGCTGGATGTCCCCGCTTTCTTACGCCGACCAATGTATACACAGCGAAAAATGCCGGCACCCGCACCACAGGCTCCGGCAAAATCACCACAGGCAAATAAGACACCCTCTTATAATAGCCCGTGGAGCAGGTAATCCTGAGACCGAGAGCAGGCTAGGGCACATAACCTGACAGCCTGAGCTCTGTTAATAAAGAGGGTACTATCGGGTAGACTACCTCACCCCTACCCGATAGTACCCCCACCTATTTTGGGACGCTTTAATCCTTAAAAAACACGCGAATTTATTGTTTTGCTTTGCCGCGTTGACTCCCCAAGATGTATCCATTCTTGACGTTGATTCGTTTCCATTGTACATTTTGTATGGGTATCACTACTGAAGAACGGAAGGAGTGCTATATGCCCACTTTGATTTTGACGAGGAGAGACACACGCAAGTTGCTTACAATGAAGGATGTTCTCAGGGTAGTGGAGCAGGGATTTCGTGATTGGACAGAAGGCAAAGGCATTATGCCGCCAAAAGCCTATCTTCAAGTGAAGGAAGGCGATTTCCGGGCTATGCCGGCATCATTACCGGGAGTATCTGGTATAAAGTGGGTTAATGTACATGCAGGGAATCCAGCAAAAAGCTTACCGACGGTGATGGCAGTTCTTATTTGTAATGACCCATCTACTGGTTATCCTCTGACAATAATGGATGCTACCGACATTACCGCATACCGCACCGGCGCTACTTCTGCAATCGCATCGAAATACCTTGCTAGGAAAAATTCAAAGACGATGGGTGTTGTTGGTGCAGGGCGCCAAGCATATACACAGATATTAGCTCATCTAGAATATTTTTCATTTCAGAAAATAAAGGTGTATGACATTTCTTCTCAAGTTACGGAGCGTTTGACAAAATTGCTTCCAGATTACCCTTTAGTGGCTAGTTCACTGATTGATGCCGTTCAATCTGACATTGTTTGTACGGTCACGACAGCGCGTCAACCAATAGTGAAACACGAATGGGTATTACCCGGAACTCATATTAATGCCGTGGGTGCGGATGCGGAAGGGAAACAGGAACTGGAATCAGCGGTTTTGAAAGTTGCTCGTGTCGTTGTCGATGATGTCCGACAGGCAGCTAAAGCCGGGGAAATAAACGTACCGATAGCCAAGGGTCTTTATAGCCAGCATGAAGTGTATGGAACACTGGGAGAATTAGTTGCGGGGAAAAAGAAGGGGCGGATAGATGACAGGGAGATTACTATTTTCGACTCAACAGGTGTCGCAATCGAGGACATTGCAGTTGCCCATCTTCTTTATACAAGCGCCAGAGAAAAGGGTATAGGGCTAACTGTGAATCTGGTGGATGAGTAATAGCAGACCGGCGTATAAAAGTGATAAAATTTATCTTGTGCGTTCAGTATTTCTCATTCTCTAGCAAAATTGTCAGAATCTGCATAGCAGAAGTAGTTGTCAACGTTTCATTCAGGGATGCGGTAGCAAAGTTGTTTGAAGAAAGGGGTATTTTATGTCCTCTCACCGAGTTTTAGATAGTCTGTTCTTCCCGAAATCCGTAGCTATGGTGGGTGTATCGGCAAATCCGGCAGGGTGGGGTGGTACGAGTTTTTTGCAAAGATTGAAAAAACGTGGGTATTCCGGCAGACTTTACCCTGTCAATCCAAAAGTAACCGAAGTAGAAGGATTAAAATGCTATCCGGATGTCAAATCCCTCCCTGAGCCACCCGACCATATTGTTATCGCTACGCCGGCGATAGCGGTGCCGCAAGTATTGCGAGATTGTATTGCTAGAGGTGTGAAGAACGTTCACATCTTCAGTTCCGGATTCAGTGAGACCGGTGAGGAAGAAGGTAGAAAACTAGACGAGGAAATTACCACGATTATACAAAATAGTGACCTGAGAGTCGTTGGTCCCAATTGCATGGGTATCTGGGTGCCAGCAAGCAAATTATGTGCGTGGGGAGCAGAACCCAAAGGGTTTGGTTCACTGGCATTTCTCTCTCAAAGCGGTGGGCATGGCGAGTATATTAGTGAACTTGGGCAATCACTAGGAGTATATTTCAGTAAGATTATCAGCTTTGGTAACGCTCGCGGTCTACAGGCAATTGACTTCCTAGAATATCTGGAAACCGATCCCGATACGAAGATGATTGCGTGTTATTTTGAAGGGATGAAAGACGGCGGCCGAATTACTCAGCTCATCAAGCGTATCAACCGCACTAAGCCGGTATTTGTCTGGAAGGGTGGACTGACACCTTCAGGCGCAGAGGCAGTATCATCTCACACAGGGTCGCTGGCTGGTGTAGAGCATGCTTGGAAAGCTTTTTATGCGCAGACAGGGGCGGTGCCTGTAGGCTCACTTGAAGAAGTGATAGACACGGCTATGGCTTTCCAGCATTTGAAACCAGCGATAGGGAGACGAACTTTACTAATGGGTGGTGGTGGTGGTAATTCGGTAGCACTCGCAGATATTTGCGGTCGGGAAGGACTGGAAGTGCCGCGCATTACAGACCAGACCCGTCAGGAGCTTAACAAATTTATCCGCCTTGCGGGGAACAGTACCCGGAATCCTATGGATGTCTGGTCGGTGCAGGAAAATATTGATGACTTTAAAAAGGCGTTTGACCTTTCCCTTGCCGACCCTAATATAGATGTGGCAATTATGGAAAAACAGGTTATGTGGGATGAAGATGATTCAGAACATCTGGAACGGCACCGTAAGTCAGACGGCTTTCTAGTTGAATATTGCCATCATAATGTGTCGGGAAAGCCCATCGTCATTGCGGTTATAGCCATGGCGAATGTGGAGGGCGCGGCGGCCTACCGAGCACAATTAATGACCAAGTATGCGACTTCAGGGATACCTACCTACTCAACCACTATCAGTGCCGCAAGAGCGCTTAGCCGTTTTGTCGCTTATCATGAATTCCAATCAAGGGCAAAACAACCAAACTAGCTATACTGAATGCCTTTACTTCAATCTAACCGATTTATCGAACTGTAGAAACTCTACGGGCGCTCCTGCTTCTTCAACCATCGCAACTGTGACGCCGGGCGACGGTGAATTTGGCAGCACGATTACTTTTTTCCCTTTGATTGCTTTTTGCAGGTCGTCAACCTCGAACGCCACGTGAGGAATTTTTTGCACCAGTTCAGGTAAATTGCATCCCTCTTCATACATCATCCATTGTACGCCGAATGGATTTGACTCATGGTCAGTGGTATAAATTTTTAAGTGCTTCAGGTGAACCATGCCTGGAACTTTCTTTGTTGTTGGAATCCCTATATGGTGATATTTGTATTCAATGCTCAAAATCACACCTTGCCTTCTCGAAATTACGCTTGTTGTGGCTCCATATCTACCTGAAGCGCTTCCAGTATCCTGCATGCCATTCCATAGTAAGCAATTGTGGCGGTCAACTCCACAGTGGAATGTTCATTGAGAAAGCGACGCAGTTCATTAAAAGTCCCGTCCTTGACCTGCACATTCACCTCCACTTCATCAGTGAAAGCCAAGACGGCTTTTTCCTCATCCGTAAACTCTGCGGAAAGTTTCCATTGCCCCAGTTCATTGATTTGCTTCTTCCGAAGGCCGGCACGCAGGGCAATCGGCGTATGCTGGGTGAATTCGTATCGGCATCGCGCGAGAAATCCCACGCGTAGAATAGCCAGCTCACGTAGTTTTGCAGATAGCTCCTCGCCTTTCAGAATGGAGTTGCCCATTCTCTGAAAATTCAGTCCGATATACGGAAGGTGCCCCATAACCTTGAAGAGATTCAGAACCCTACCGCTATTTTGCATATTCTTCTCGTAGAGTTCCTTTACCATAGGATGTGCATTCTCTTTTTCAACCAACGAAACTCGTGCCATATGTCTCCCTTACTTGAATATTTCCATTCCTCTTTATACTGATTCTATATGTTTTTACTTGGTTTAAACATAGCGAGTGTTAAAATTAGTGGAGCTACTGCGGCCAAAGCAAAAGCGAACCAAATGCCATGGTAACTACCCCAGGTGTCAAAAACCCAGCCAGCCAGTGGTGGACCTGTAATCGTCCCGACGACGGCTAGACCCATAACCAGCCCGTGAATAGCACCAAAGCTTTTACGCCCGAAGTAATCACGTACCACTGAAGCGCGAACTGTAGCATTCCCTCCGAATCCGATGCTAAAAAAAGGCACAGCGATTAATAAATAGAGCGGATTTAACATTACTGCCAATGTGAAACAGAGAAGTCCCAGACTCATTAGAGCACATCCGGTTGCCATGATATACCGTTGATCGATTCTATCACTCAACCAACCAAAGCCTAACCTCCCAATAACACTGGATAATGGTACGGCACTGGCAATCAGACTGGCAGTAGAACGCGCGATACCAATACTGCTCAAGTAAGGCATCATATGGGTAGTTACAGCACTTACAATGAGTAATTGAAAAAGCATTGCCAGGGCGAGGTACCAAAATGCCCGGGTACGTAGTGCTTCCTTAAGGCTAAAATCATGTTCCGTTTCCGTGATAGACGCCTGTGACTTCTGTCCATCTTCTTTCGAAATTTTAACTCCATCTGGCAATAAACCGTACTTTTCCGGTCTATCCTGTATGGCGAAAGAAATAGGTGTAATAATTCCCAATGAAAAGATGCCAAGTATAATCATTGCTTTGTTCAGTCCAAAATTATCAATAAGTAATGCCACAATAGGTATCATCAGACCAGAGAAACCGACACCGCTATGCATGATACCAGTCGCCAGACCAACTCTGCGTTGAAACCAGTTTGCAACTGTGGTCATGGTGACTGTAGGACTAAGAGCACTCATTCCCAGTGCCACCAGTGCAAAAGATGAATAGAACATAGGTAAGGAAGAAACTCTACTTAGCAAAAGCAATGCCAGTCCGCAGAGTATGGTTCCAGAGATAATAAATATCCGTGTGCCCCTTCGGTCAATCAGGAGTCCAATTACGGGAGCTAAAAGGCCGACTTCCAGACCACGGAGAGAACCGGCAAATGAAATCTGTGTGTAGCTCCAGCCGAATTTACTGCTAAGTGGTTCAATAAAGGCAGTAAATCCAAAGCCAATGATGCCATGAATAAATAGCGAGATAGCGAAGCAGGCAGTAACCACCCACCAACCGTAGAATAAGCGCGGAGATTTCATCTTCATATCGTCTTCAGAAATCCATCCACTTCTATAAAATTATATTCTTAGCTTTCAATTGGGCGATATCGTCCCACGTGTAACCCATCTCCAGTAATATCTCTTCCGTATGTTGCCCAATCTCGGGTGCGGGTGATTTTACTTCTGCCGGATTCTGAACGAACTTCACTGGCGTTATTAACACCTTGAAATCCGTAGCCACCGGATGGTGTAAATCGACAAAGAAGTTATTGGCTATTGCTTGTGGGTCTGTAACAACTTCTTGAGGGCTTGCTACTCGTCCGTAAATGATATTGTGTTGACGAAAAATCACTTCCCATTCTGCCATTGTTTTTGTCATTAAAACCTCATCAATGAGACGGATGAGTTCTTCTCGATTTGGCATTCTCTGTTCGACAGTACTGAATCTTGGATCGTTTTCCCACTCCGGGTGTCCCAAGGCGCGGCAGAAATTACCCCAGGAAAGGTCTGGCTGGAGCATTGCTGCCCAGAACCATCGGTCATCCTTGGTACGGTAGTTATTCCAGAGCGGATTGCGGGCAGTAGCGCGGTTATGCTTCAAAGTTTCTCTGCCTCTGAGAGCCAATTGAATATCTTCAGCGTCAGTCCATACACCACTGTGATAAAGGGAGAACTCAACCTTTTGCCCCAATCCTGTACGGTCTCTATGATAAAGAGCGGCGAGTAAACCACCAACCATGTGGCTACCGACCACTCTGTCCATCATCCCACCACGCTGTGGGGGAGGGATACTGCCGGGTTCTCCTATCATATACATTAATCCAGAGCGCGCCCAGGCTGCCGCATAGTCAAAGCCGCGTTCATCTTTATCGGGACCCACAGTGCCATAGCCCGTAAGTGTTCCGTAAATAATGCGTGGATTGATTTTGCTTAGTGTGTCATAGTCTGCACCCAGCTTATATAGAGTAGCCGTCTCATAATTTGACATAAATATATCAGCCCAGCATATAAGTCTCCCGAGAATGGCTTTGCTAACTTCTTCCTTCAGATTTAGAGCAATGTCTCTCTTGCCTCGATTCAGAAACTGGAAATAGGGTCCGATATTCCCCTCTTCTTGTGCCCTGGCTTTCTCTTCAGGAGTAACAGGAGTACCAATACCTCGTGCCATTTCACCTGTAAGTGGCTCCAATTTAATAACATCAGCACCCCAATCTGCCATCATTACCGATGCGGCTGGGGCAGCAACCACATGACCCATTTCCAGAACTTTCAGACCCTCCAGAATACCTGCCATGTTTCATACTCCACCGATATTTGGTACGTATCATAAACTATACCCTGTTGGGAATGCAGAAACAACCTGAAAAACCATTCGCATTGACCTGCATATTTTGCTATAATGCAGACAATGTATTTATGCGAATTATGGTAACGATACATAAAATAGGAGTACAGTATGACATTAGGAATGGATGCAGCAAGGTTGAGACAGTTAGCTCCTCTGGGCAGTACTACTGGTGCGAGAGGGCTAAGCAGCACACTTTATGTACCCAAACTTTTCATCGGGGTAAACGCTATCCCGGAGGCGGGTGGTGGTATTATTAGCGCCCTTTCTCTTTATTGTCCTAAGAAAAGGGCATTTATTGTTACCGATGAATCAGTGCGCTCTCTTGGAGACCGGGTGGCTACTTCCCTGAACAATAGCAAATTTACTACCGAGGTTTGGGATGGTGCCAAGCCGGAAGTTCCTCTTGAGAATGTGAGAGCCTGCGCTGATGCCATGATTAAATTTGAGCCTGACCTCATTGTAGCAGTTGGAGGTGGCTCCGTCATAGACGTGTCGAAGGCGGCATGGATTTTCTACGAACGACCGGACATCACTGACCTTACAAAAATGCCGATGGGAGCACCTTTGAATCTACGTAAGAAAGCTATTCTACTGGCGGTACCTACGACCAGCGGCACTGGTTCGGAAGTAACCAGCGCAGCTGTACTGACAGATGAAGAGCGTGGCAGAAAAATGCCCATCGGTTCGCGCGAAATAGTGCCGGATTTTGCCGCTATTGACCCAACTTTTGCTATGGGTATGCCGCCGAAACTCACGGCTGGTACAGGTCTGGATGTACTGGCTCACGCTATCGACTGTGTTACATCACCTGCATCTAACGATTTCACCGATGTGCTGGGGCTGAAAGCCATTGAGCTTACTTTTAAATATTTACCGCGGGCGTATGTTAGTCCTCGGGATAGAGAAGCGCGATTGAAAATGCACATCGCGGCGACAATGGCTGGTATTGCTTTTGGTAATGGGTCCGTTACTCTGACTCATAGTCTCGGTCACGCGTTCGGAAAGATATTTCACATCCATCATGGTATTGCAGTTGGCATTCTTGTTCCATACACCCAACAATTTTATTCTATGGTTACAGATAAATATCTGGACGTGTGCAAAACACTGGGTATCAGGGGCAAAACGAACGAGAAACAGCTTGCCAATCTTATTGATGCTATCCGTAAACTCTTCAGGTTAATTGATGTGCCCCTGACTCTACAGGGACTAGGTATTAATCAAGAAGAACTGGCAAAGAATATGAGCAAATTGGTTACTGATTCTATCGGAGACCCAACGATATATGGTAGTCCACGCTGGATTAACGAAGAGCAGTGCGAAAAGCTATTCTGGTACGCTTTCGAAGGTAAAGATATTGATTTCTAGGAGGCAATGAATTATGTACGGCTATCATGACAAATTTTTAAGTGTTAATCTTACTACCGGTGAAATGAAGGACATGCCTCTTACTGAACAACTGGCAAAGAACTATCTCGGTGGTTGTGGTTTGAGCGCGCGCCTGATTTATAGTTCTGTAAAAGTTGGGATGAATCCGCTAGACGTTGATAGCCCGCTCGTTTTTGCGGTGGGTCCATATGTCGGCACTCCAATTCCAATGGTCAGCCGGAGTTCGGTCTGCGGCGTTTCGCCTCAAACCGGCTATTGGGGCGAGGCAACAACCGGTGGAGTCTTCCCATTCCGGTTAAAAGCCTCCGGTTACGATGGTATATTCATCACCGGAAAAGCAGAGAGACCCGTCTACCTTTCTATAATTGACGGCAAAGCCGAGATCAAGGATGCAGCAAAGCTCTGGGGTAAAGACTCATACAAGACGCAGGAGATTTTAAAGAAAGAAATTAATCAAAGGGGTTTGAGCGTATCCTGTATCGGTGCGGGAGGGGAGAACCTAGTGAAGTATGCCGGGGTGATGAACGATGAAGGACGTACTGCCGGTAGATGCGGTATGGGCACATTGATGGGTTCCAAGAAACTCAAGGCGGTTGCCGTGACTGGTAATAAAACGGCGCCAGTTGCTGATGAAACGAAATTGAGAGAGCTAGCACGTCAGGTCCGAGAATTAATGATTGCCCGCCGTGCCTCAATGATGGAATACGGTACGCTAGGTTATATGGAGACCGGACACGTGGTCGGGGATTCTCCGGCACGCTATTTTACCCGCACCGTTTTTCCCGTACACCGTGTGAGCGCGACTGCGTTTCGCCGCGCTTATACCATTGAAAACTATGCCTGTTACGGCTGTCCTACGATTTGTGGACGTGAGCTCAAACATTTTAGCAAAAGCCTGGACTCTATAGACGGTCCCGAATATGAGACCGCCGGTGCTTTTGGTCCTTTATGCTGGAACTTCGATAAAGACTCTATAATTCTTGCTAACCAATTTTGTAATGCCCAAGGTATTGACACTATTTCGGCCGGTGTTACCATTGCTTATGCTATGTATCTCTATGAGCAGGGTATCCTCACAGAAAAGAAAGCAGGGATGAAGATTGAGTGGGGTGATAGCGAAGTTATTCTCAAATTATTGAAGATGATTGTTAAGCGAGAAGGAATAGGCGATTTGCTTGCCGAAGGTTCGCTAAAAGTAGCACAGGCACTTGGCGCCGATATAGGAACAGTCGCAGCTGTCAAAGGTCTCGAAATTCCCATGCACGACCCACGCAATACGACCGGTATGGCAATAAGCTATGCTACCGGTTCACGGGGCGCTTGCCATCTACGCGGCGATTATTACTCATTCGATCTCGGCGGCAGAGTACCTGAATACGGTATCCAGGCTTTCGACCGTTTTGAATCCAAGGGGAAAGCACCCATGGCGGCTAAAATGCAGAGTTTCAAAGACATCTTTGACTCAATCCTGATGTGCAAGTTCGCTAACGCGACTCCGACACAAATGGCAGACTTCCTTAATGCTGTCACTGGCTGGAATACTACCACAGCTGACCTTTTAACCATCGGCGAGCGGTCGATGAATCTAAAACGTGCAATCAGTAATAAACTCGGGGTAAACAGGTCCCACGACTATTTGCCAAGCATCAGCATCACTCCTATGAAGGATGGCGCTACCGCCGGTAAATCACCGGATATGGATACCCTCCTGAAAGAGTACTACGAGTTCCGGCAATGGGATTGGGCGACTGGAAAACCAAAGAAAGAGAAGTTGATTGAGCTCGGGCTGGCAGATGTAGCCCGAGATATATGGGACTAAGTTTTATCATCTGAATTATCTACAAGAAAGGTAAATACCAGGGAATGAAATTTACCAAAATGCAGGGTGCCGGCAATGACTTCGTTGTCATTAAAACCCGGAACATGAGCCGTGACTGGTCAAAGCTGGCAATTGAGATATGCAATCGTCATTACGGTGTGGGAGCCGATGGTCTATTATTACTTTTGCCATCAGAAGTTGCAGATTTCAAGATGCGTCTTTTTAACGCGGATGGCTCTGAATCGAAAGCCTGCGGGAACGGGATGCGCTGTCTGGTAAAACTATATCTCGATGAACATCCCGATGGTAAAAATGATTGTGAAGTGACAATTGAAACACTAGCGGGAATCAGAAAAGCCAGAGTCCATCATAGGCAGGGTAGAATAACAGAAATTCAGGCTAGCATGGGACAACCACGGATTGGGCATAATGGCACCCCTGCACAAATTGTCTGCGACGACGGTAAGTTAGCTGACATCGCCGATACTATGAACCGCACTATTAAGGTGAATGGGCGGGAATTACTTCTTAGTTTAGTTACCATCGGCAATCCGCACGCCGTTCATTTTTACAAAGATTCTGTCGCTGACTACCCGCTTGCGTTAGTCGGTACACAGGTAGAACAGCATCGGCTCTTTCCTGATGAAACAAATTTTGAGATTGTCCGGATTATCAATAGCAAGGAAGTAGAAGCACGAGTCTGGGAACGAGGATGTGGAGAAACCTTTGCCTGCGGCACCGGGGCCTGCGCTATTACTATTGCCGGTAAATTGCTCGGTTATCTCGATAGCAAAGTGAAGGTAAGACTTCCCGGGGGCACACTCACTGTAGAATGGGATGGGAAGGGAGAGGTTTACCTTGGCGGACCAGCTGGCACGGTTTTTCATGGAAGCTGGCTTTAGGCAAGATTTTTCCTTTGTGTAGATTTTATTTATGGAGTATATGATATGAGATTGTCTAAAAAAGTGGAGAACCTCCCACCATATCTTTTCGTTGAAATAATACGTAAAATCGCCGAGCGTAAGGCAAATGGTGAGGATATCGTTAGTTTTGGCATCGGCGACCCGGATATACCCACACCCTCTCATATTATAGAACGACTCTGTCAGGCAGCACATGACCCTGTCAATCAACGCTACCCGGAATCGGAAGGCTTACCGGAATTACGCAAGGCAATCGCCAAATGGTATGAGAAACGCTTCGGAGTGGCGCTCGACCCCGATAAAGAAATCGCACCCCTTATCGGCTCAAAAGAGGGTATTGCCCACATCGCCTTTTGTTTAATTGACCCCGGTGATTTCGCGCTTGTGCCTGACCCAGGATACCCTGTCTATACCTTCGGCACGATGCTTGCCGGCGGCAGAGTGTACTACATGGCGTTGAATGAGCGCAATAATTTCCTGCCTGAATTAAACCGCGTGCCGCATAATGTTCTGGAGCGGGCAAAAGTCCTCTGGCTAAATTATCCTAATAATCCCACCGGCGCTATTGCCGACCTCGCCTTTTTCAATGAGGCGGTAGAATTTGCCAGGAAGCATAAGCTCTGCATTTGCCATGATGGTCCTTATTCCGAGGTTAGCTATGATGGATACCAACCGCCAAGTTTCTTACAGGCAGAGGGAGCCAAAGAAGTTGGCATTGAGTTCCACTCGCTTTCCAAAAGCTTCAATATGACTGGTTGGCGTATCGGAATGGCGGTAGGCAACGCCGAGGTTATTACAGCACTCAAAACAATGAAGTCCAACCTTGATTCCGGCATCCCGCAGGCAATTCAGCTTGCGGCAATCGACGCCCTCAACGGTCCACAAGACTGTATCAAGGAGCACAATGATATTTATCAGCGACGTCGTGATCTCGTGGTTGAGACACTCAATAAAATGGGCCTTCAGGCTAAAACTCCAAAAGCCAGTCTCTATATCTGGGCAAAAGTCCCCGAAGGTTACACTTCGGCGGAGTTTACCAATGATTTGCTAGATAAAGTTGGTGTGGTCGTGACGCCGGGTACCGGCTATGGGCGGAGTGGCGAAGGCTATGTACGGTTATCTCTGACTGTACCGGATGCCGTTCTCCTAAGAGGACTGTCAAGAATGGCAGAATGGCGTGACAGTAAGAACATTCTACGCTACAAGAAGTGACTTTACATAAAGTGTGGGTAGGGGAGGATAGAGGTATTAGCAAAGAAACCATTGTTGTGCAGTCACCACGGGAACGAGCTTTTTTGGTAACGGTGGTGCATAAAACCACACCCCAGCTCGTCTCTGCGGAAGCTTCTCAGGAGGAGCTAGCGCAATTGGCAAAATCGGCGGGGGCGGAGGTGGTGGGGAAAGTTATTCAAAACCTCCCGGCACCGTCGAATACCTACTACGTTGGTAAAGGTAAACTCGCTGAAATCCAGTCGCTAAAAGATACCATTAATTACAACGTTGTCATCTTTGATGATGAGCTTTCACCTGTTCAGCAACGAAACCTTGAAGAAGCTCTTCAGGTAAAAGTCATTGACCGCGTGGCGCTTATTCTCGATATTTTTGCCCGCCGTGCTATGACCAGAGAAGGTAAACTACAGGTGGAACTGGCGCAACATCAGTATCTTTTACCGCGCCTGATGGGGCAATGGAGCCATCTGGAAAGATTGGGTGGAGGCATTGGGACAAGAGGTCCGGGTGAGTCACAGCTTGAAACCGACCGACGTCTCATTCGGCGACGCATTCAGCGACTCGAAGAGCAGATCGAAAAGGTGCGTACCCAGCGGTTACTGTACCGGCAACGAAGGCAAAAGAGTGGCATAGCGGTGGTAGCGCTGGTCGGTTACACGAACGCCGGTAAAAGCACATTGCTCAATGCCATCAGTCAGGCGGCAGTTGCCAGTGAGGACAGACCTTTTACCACCCTTGACCCCACCACCCGCCGCGTTCGATTGCCGGATGGCCATCATATTCTCCTCAGCGACACGGTGGGATTTATAAGAAAGTTACCACCCACTATCATTTCTGCTTTTCGGGCAACACTTGAGGAATTGGAGGATGCAAGTCTGCTCCTGAATATCGTCGATTTTTCCTCACCATATGCCCCGGAAGAATTGCATACCGTAGAAAATACCTTGAAAGAACTCGGGTTAGAAGATAAACCTCGGATAACAGTCCTCAATAAAATCGACCGGCTTCTCGACAAAAATAAAGACCGGACGGAAGAGGGAGCACTGAGCGATTTTCTATCAGTTCACCGGCAACCCGACCCGAACACGGTTTTTATCTCTGCAACCAAAAAGTGGGGATTTCCCCAACTTCTTCGGCGAGTCAGCCAGGTACTTGACACACAAGATAAGGTCTCTTTTAGAGCCTTAAAAAGCGACGCGCTGTAATCCAAAAAGAAGCCACGAAAGACTTTTTATAATGGTAAAATATGGATAAAGAAGCTATCACAAAGATAATGTCATCATTTTCCCGGCTTTTTCTAGAATTTCTTGCCGAAACATCACAACCAAAAGATAACCTGCACTATTGATTAGTTGACACACTTTACATAAATTATTTCGTTTAAAATATATTTTCTACCATCCCTGCCCATTGCGTTTTAAAACAAATGGTGTAAATTTTTTTCGACCATATTTAATGTTAAGTAGCTCCTATATTTGGTTGTCACTGGTTAATACCCTAATAACATGAATAATACTGTATTCTTTCTTTGCCATTAGTTGCATTTACCAGTTATTGAAGACCTAAGCCTTGTTAACCGTCGATCTGTGCAGATAAAAACAGGTTTTCTATCAAAGTCTCTGTTAGTCCGGCAATATACCCAGAACAGGTATTTTTCTCCAATAATCGTCTTCTATCTCAAATTACCTATCCTTTATGTCAAATTTATTTTCAATTTAATCCCTACAGGGGCGCATAATATATGTTATGTAATACGTTTTGAGCGTGGAATTGTGACTAACCCCCTTATTTACTAGGAAAAGCCTTCCCCCTACCTGGATGATAACGACCATCAAGAATTTTAAGCAGAAGATTTGAGTTTTCGTCTTTTTAAAGTACGTCGGATGAATAAAACAACGAATATTACGGCGAGAACAAAGGGACTAAATATTAAAAGCCAAACGAGGAACGCAAATAAAAACCTTAAAAAGCTAAGTAGTCCCCTCCAGGCACCGTCGAGGACATCACCCGGGCTCCAGCCAGGATAAATAGTGATATAATTCGTCCTTTTTTCTATAGCTTTATTTCCCTTGTCGTCAGTTATCGTAACGGTTACCGTGTAATTTCCTGACCCACTGTATTCATGCCATGGTTCCATATCGATGCTGGTAACTCCATCGCCGAAGTCCCATTCATAACTAAAAGGACTGATACCACCCTGAATATTAACTGCGAACCCGATATTATCTTTGGTTCGGGCATATCTTGTCCCTGCGTACAGATTAATAGTTAGCGTTGACTGTTGCAGACTTACTGTAATCAGAGACATTGCCGAAGTTTGTTCCAGATACTGCATTCTGCCTTTTGTCAGTTCGATTTCCTCTCTAGTGGCAGTAAGTTGTCTTTGTACTGCCACTACATCCTCCACTTTTTCTGCTTTTTTCATAATTTCCGTTAACTGAGTTTCAGCTGTTTCTAAATTCTTTAGTCTGGCAGACAAATCACTATCTTCTTCAGAGACATCCGTTGCAGATATATTATCTGATGTCACTTTTACTGCCATCGTGCGTATAGAGTTCATGATACTGTCGAATTGTGATGCGGGTACACGAATGCTTACGATTCCGGTAATTGACTTATCAGTACTGGTTTTATTGGCTGATACCACGTAGCCATCGTTATCATTCGTAAGTTGGGTAATCTGGGAGATTGCGACGGCAATATCATTCACTACCATTGTCAGATTAGCAGTGCGCACAATCATCCGCTGGCTTGCGATATTATCAGTGATAGTAGCTGTAGCGAGAGTGGTTGCAGGAGAAGCAGTACTCGTATTTGAACCTGAAGATGATGAGTAATAATTTGAAACAGGATAGCTTTGAGGAGCAGGCACGGCAAAGTTATCAAAAATTCTCGTATAAGCCGGTTTATCAAGCCCTAAATTCATTTCTAGCTCTGCCCGCGCGTTCTCAGAGAAATACGGGCCAGCATTTTGAGCTATCATCATATCTACAATGGTACCTGAACTTGAAGGAAAGCATTGATAAACGATAAAAGCTGCTATTAATACCACCATGGCAATAATTACCAACCATCTTTTTCGCATTGCATTCCCCTTTCTAGTATCATTTATAAATACCGTTTATTATATATACGAAAATATCTACAAAACATTACATCGTCTTTCAGATTTACTGGTATTGACTTTAGCAATGTGATTCGCTATTATTTCACCAAAACCTAAAATAGCCTGGAGTAAAGAATATGGCTAGAACATACAAAGTCCGTGTCCGGGTCATAAGTCAAGTAGGCGTCTGCAAGTATGGCATGAAAGTTGGTAATGAATGGGTGGTTGATGGGCTGGTGCCCGGCGGCATTTGCTTGGGTGCCTGGCATAAATATCTATCCCAACTTACGCCTTCTGCGCTATGGTGGCGCTATGCCACAGTACGCGGACCCAGATATTATTAATGTCATTTGTCCGGATATAGAAAATCCAGTGATTTTTGAATTGAAACGTTTGAAGAAGCAATCTTCTAAATGGTTACCGCAATAATTGAGTGTAAAGGATAGTAATATGAGTAATGGTATTGTTGATTACCCTATTAAACTTTCCATTGATTACCCGGATCATAAAGTGAATAGACTCACCAGCTTTTTCAGGCTGTTTACCGTCTTGCCAATCGGTTTTGTAGCCGCTCTTTTTGTATCGGGACTGCCATCTGGCTCTAGTTATACAACTTATAGCACTTCAAGCCAGGATGTTAATAATTTCTTCGCCAGGTATTTTGCATCCGGCGCTGAAGCACCCGACCTTTTTGCCCTAATCGTTGCCGCTGCATTTCTAGCACCAATTGTGCTTTTCATCATGGGTTTTATCGCCAACCTGTTTAATCCTATCGTTTTGATGCTAGTCTTCCGGCAGAAATACCCGAAATGGTGGTTTGATTACTATGTGATGTTGCTAAAATTCTTCTCACGGATATTCATTTATCTTACGCTCCTGACTGATGTCTATCCCTCGACCGATGAAGAGCAGAATGTGCATATTGAAATTCCCTATCCTGATGTAAAGAAAGACATGAGCCAGGGCTTACCATTGATTAAATGGTTCCTGGCAATACCACACTACATTGTCCTTGCTTTTGTGGCCATTGCCGCCATTGTCTGCGATATCATTATCTGGTTTACCATTCTCTTTACAGGCCGTATCCCTAAAGGATTATTCGATTTTATAGCCGGATTCTATCGATGGTTCGTCCGTGTTTTAGCCTATGCGTGCTTCCAATTCACTGATACATATCCACCTTTTAGCCTAGACTAATATTATGTAAAGTACATCCCCGACTGATTGTTTAGGAATCATAATCTAGGGAGTAAGATGGAAAAGGGAAAGCATTGGTGGGCTCGGCAGGTATCGAACCTGCGACCAATCGGTTATGAGCCGACCGCTCTACCACTGAGCTACGAGCCCGCACGTCCATTCGGCAAGCGTTCGACTGAGCTCACGCCGAAGTCTCAGGACAAGTCTATTATAGCTTCACACTAAAGTTAAGGTCAATGAATTACTTTACTTCGCCTTCAATGACACGCAGTTGCTCGCGGGTGCCAATAACTACCAGTTCATCTCCAATTTCCAACTTCATATCTGACGGGGGGTTTGTGACCAAATGGTCATTCTTCTTTCTGACTGCCAAAATCTGGGCACCACCACTTTTCTGAATACCATCCTTGATAGTCATTCCCTCAATTATGGAACCCTGTCGCAGTTCTATGTCTTCCAATGTCAACTCACGCCCCCGGTTTGTCATGGTAGTATCCACAAAATCAACGACCAGTGGACGCAGAGTAAGCATCGCCAGACGACGTCCGCCAATACCGTAGGGAGACATTGTCCGATTAGCGCCGGCGTGTTTGAATTTCGACTCCGATGCTTCATTATCCATTCTCGCAACCACGAAAATATCGGGCTGCAGTTCTTTAGCTGAAAGAGTCACGTATAAATTATCGGCATCGCTGGAAAGAGCCGCTACTAGCGCTCGTGCCCTGACAATGCCAGCTTCCTTGAGTACCTCATCACGAGTTGCATCTCCCTGAATACATAAGTGCCCGTCTCTTGTTGCCTTTTGAGCAATTCCTTCATTAGACTCAATGACAACAAACTTGGTTCCCTCATTTTCAAAAACACGAGCCACTTCCTGTCCCACTTTTCCATAACCACAGAGAATGACATGCCCACTGAGCTTGGTGATTTCATCTTTCATATGGCGCCTCCCGAAGATACCTCCCAGTTGTCCTTCAACAAAGTACTGAACAATTGATATCAAAGTATATGTCATTGTTCCAATACCGCCAAACATGACAAAATATGTGAAAATCCTACCAGCTTCCGATAGTTCATGGACTTCTTTGAAGCCCACTGTGCTGATAGTGATGAAGGTCATATAAATGGCATCAGATAACGACCATTTTTCGATAGCCATATACCCGATGGTGCCGATGCTGACCACCAGTACAAAGGCGATGGCAATCCTGATAAATCGTGCCGTGTACTTCATACAAATGTGCCTATTCTAATGGATTGTAAACTGATAGGGCACAAATGTAAAGGGAAAAATAAGTATGGAGAAGAGACCCCGGGAAAGAATGAAGTAGACTAGTACTTAATTGCATAGTTGACTATACGTATGTTTAATATTACCGGGATGAACTACCTGTTTAGTCCATTCGAAAGGAACAGCGTTTTCATTACGAACTTGAGTAAAAGTGTCTATTGCCCGACAGATATCTCGAACA
>DASWLM010000027.1:0-126941 GCA_036396095.1 Dehalococcoidales bacterium
TAACGGGATAATGCAGGCATCCGGAGACACCGTGACGCCAATGAAACTAATAATTGCTGGCCGGCTATTTCATGTAGTCCTCTGTCCTTTTCTCATTTTCGGCTGGTGGATATTTCCCCGCCTGGAGGTTAACGGCGCCGCGATTACTAACATTATTCAATATGCATTGATAAGCGCGGGCATTGGCCTGTGGATTCTCTTCAGCGGTCGTAGCCGGATAAAACCCACCATGAAAGGTTTCCACTTCGACGGAAAAATCCTGTGGCGTATGTTTAAAATCGGCTTACCATCATCGATTACCGGAATGGAAAGAAACTTCGCAAGTCTGGTAATGGTCTCTCTAATTTCGCCCTTCAGCACGGTAGCTGTTGCCGCCCATTCTCTATTGAATAGAATCGACCCGTTCCTGCACATGCCAGCGCAGGGATTCGGTCAGGCGGCGGGTGTATTAGCGGGACAGAATCTAGGGGCACGCCTGCCTGAGCGAGCCGAGAAAACGGGCTGGATAGCCGCCTTTATCTTTACCGCCGCTATGGTATTTGCTTCATTACTCGTAATATTTATTCCGGGACCAATAGTCCGCATTTTTAACTCCGACACAGACCTTGTGAGTCTGGCAATAGTTTTCTTAAGAATTGAAATTGTCAATTACATGGCATTCGGCTTCGTCACGGTCTTGATGAACTGCCTCAACGGATGCGGTGATACCTGGATACCGATGATAACGAATCTGGTTTCCATCTGGGTAGTGCAGGTACCGCTGGCGTTTTTCCTCTCCAAGCAGACAAGTCTCGGTGTTTACGGTGTCCGGTGGGCTATGGCAATAGCTATTGTAATCAGGGCAGTGGTGTATGTTACGTACTGGAAAATAGGGAAGTGGAAGCTAAGAAAAGTCTGATAGCCAATGATTCTGTTATTTCTCTTTCAGTCCACACCCCATTAATCTGAATCAATGATATGTTCGAAAACCAGGTAAAGCCCCTTTAGACGGGGGCTTTTCATTTTCAAATATTATTTGTGCAATATTTATGGAGTCTCTATAATGAAGTCAACATGTCGCTAATACAAGAAAGAAGGAGGCACAGCAATGGCAGGATATGTGGGACCAATCGAAAAACAGACATTAGCCAACGACTATTTCCGGCAGGTATTGTTCACCGGGAAATATGCTCAGCTCGTGGTAATGTGTCTAAAACCCGGCGAAGAAATCGGTAACGAAGTGCATAAGAAGGTCGACCAGTTCTTCCGCATCGAGCAAGGTACCGCCGCCTTCGTTTTCAGAGGAAAGGAAAAACATCTGGTAAAAGATGGCGATGCCGTCATAGTTCCGGCAGGCACATACCACAACGTGATAAATACTTCCAAGACTAAAAAACTGAAGTTATATACCATCTACTCTCCGCCCAATCATCCCGATAAAACCGTGCATAAGACGAAGGCGGCGGCTGAGAAGGCAGAAGCAGCAGAGCATCATTAGCAGGGTAGAGTTTTATTGCTCCTGGTTAATAACTTGATAGCCCACATTGGAAGCATTCCGAACTTTTCTTTGAGAAGAAAGAGCTTATCCCATCTCTACTCCGGTTGCTTGTTCAAACCGATAGTGCTTAGTGCTTCGAATTCCCATAGCTGAATAATAAATGTATTGAAACGACTTTAATAAAATACTAGATTGTTACTCATAGTTACAAATTTTGATGTTTGCCCTTGAGGAGTATAGTTATTAACCCTATTACTTTTCTGATGTCAAAACATTATTGGAAAGAGGTTCTAATTGCTCACGATCCAACAAATTGTTACATCATCTAGATAACTTCAATCCGTACTTTGGTTCCTATACATTCACATTAACGAAAGTGAAATAAGTTACTTAAATAAAGGTGGACGAATTAAACAAGAGGTTGACGATGTGGCAGTTCGTTTCTTACATATTTATAGATAGATATCACAATACATGGAATAAAATACCAGATAATAAGATCGATAATAAGGTAGTTGCTTCGAAACCAATGACCACACTCCGCAAAAGTACAACCTTCAATCACATATGCAAAGGGTAATCCTCTTCCTATACGGGGCAAATCAGCAGTAAATATATCAGGCGGAAGCAAATCTCTAACATAGAAATATGAAAGCGCAGTAGCTGCTAGCATCGTCACAATCTTTATCCAATTTGGTTTTACGAATTGTATAACGAATTGCTTCACGTCATTAATTATAACACGCCCTCCTATCCGAGAAGATAATATTTGGTCTTCAATTCGTCAGATACAAAGAAATGAGTAAATATTGCTGTAATTGACCAAAATGAGACATGGTATCTGTGGCATCTCCATGGATCGTATGTAGACTAGAAATTTGTGCATATATTGGGCTAATTTGTGCTATATTTTGCAAAAGGTTGGTAGAGGGGGTTGTATTCGAACCGCCTTCATTCCATCAGGAAGACGGCGGGTATTCCGCAAACTATAAATTTGACTCTATCGTTCTTTTAGTCTTTCTCTAATTCCTCTATTGAAAAACGAGGGATTCTCTTTATCCGAAATATCGGAGTATCCCAGCCACACTAAAAGTATTGATGCAATCTACTTGCCACTACCTCAACCAATCGTTATAATCGGGGTATGATAATCCGGCATCTCCACGAATGGCAGGTGGGCACCTCCGAAGCAATCGCATTGCTAGAAACTCATCTTTGCTTGCCACTATTACCAGTACGGTAAAAGTGCATCATTTCCCCTGACGATTCACATTTCCAGCATCTTGTCTATTAAGGCCAAAGAATGTCAACGCATGTTGGATTGTTATATCCCAAAATCTCCATTCATGACCATAACCTTTAATTTCTTCGAAAGTAGCAGGCAGACCTAATTTCTTCATGTATTTTTTAAATATTAAGTATCGTTCAAAACCAAAATCATCTGTTCCACACGCAAAATAAAGCTTCGGCAATGTTTTTTTACCGACATATTCGGCAAGTTTATCCCAAGTATTATTGTGAGACTTAAGATATGCTTCCATGCCACCCATATTATTAACTTCAATCATGAAACGTTTATTGATAGGAGAATTACTGTCGGTATCGACATCATGCGGATTAGAAGGGGCAGCAGAAAGGCAAGCGGCGGCGGAAAATTTTTCCGGATGACTGAGTGCATATTTTAATGTTCCCCCGCCACCCATTGAGAGTCCGGCAATGAAGTTGTCTTTTCTTTTATCAGATGCCGGGAACCAGTTATAGATAAGAGGCATAAGTTCCTTAAAAAAATAATCAAACATGAAATAACCCATCATGTCATTAGACCAGTTCGTATAGCCGCTGTTTAAAGCGCTGGGCATCACGACAATCAAATCTCTTTCGCTAGCATATAATTCAATGCTTGATTTACGAAGCCAATCAGAGTGGTCTCCAAATCCTCCATGAAGCAACCATAACACCCTGTATTTCCGGCCACTTTCATAGAATTCTTTGGCGCGCTGGTTTCTTGGCTTATCGGGTAAAATAACGCTTATTGTAGTGTTTCCATTTAAATATTGACTTTCGAAGTTCAACGTAACTAATGACATTGATTTACCTCCCTTACTTTAATGTGATATTAAATAGATAATATATACTTTTTATACGATGTCGTCATCTCCTCGATCGGTTATTCATACCATTCGGGAGATTTTCCAACTTCACCGGTCGTCAGCATTCGCACACCTCTACTTCTGTTCCTATGCATTGAATTTTCTCTCGGATTCCACGTTAGCTTTGCAACACCTCTTTGTTCCGCTCGAGAGGATTTTTTGTATATTGCTTTAGCCTCTTCCATATTTTCTGGTCCTGTCATCGTTAATAACACCCTGCCAGTTCAGTCCGTAGGCATAATCATAAACATTGCCTTCTATTATGCAGGAATCTGGGAAGATACTACTGAGTTTAGCCCCTTCTCCGAGATACCGTCAATGGCGAAAAATCACTGTGCGTGGAAGCGATGGCTACGTTCAAACTTAAATAGTCTAATCGGGCTCTTCTAAGATAAAACAGAAAGCCAGTACTAGGATTTTCGAGAGGGAGGGAAGTTGGTAGAGCAAGTCGTACAATAGCTAGAACTTTTTACCTAACGTTTGATATCCCTATGTAAAGTTCCATCCACAATTACATAGTCTCTCATCAAGTTAGTTTCTTTATCTATGAAGGAATGCATCCAAGCAAGTGCCTTGAGAGCATCTTCTTTTGGATTCGCCCCATGTCCATGTGCGTATTTGTCCCGCAACTTTGCCATTTTCCTGCAAAGGTCAATTGTCTCCGGCAAGAGGATTTTGTTCTTTTGCAGTATCCGTCTGACTTCCTCTATCTTTTTCCGTGCGGCTCCAAAGTGTGCGGCCCTGTCTCGCTGAAACCTCTCAAGTGAAATACCGCACATTGCAACGCAAGCATAGAAGTGTCCGTTGACAAACACGTCTCTAGCCTCCCTGATGAGTGCGCAATATACACCAGCCTCCATGAGTAACGGTGGCAGCTGGGAAAGCCTCTCTCTTGTATCGTATGGACTTTTACTCATCGCGCTAGGTGGCAATTCAGCAGCTTGCTCCTGTGGGCGCTTCGATAAAGCCTCTGTGAGGTTACGCTTCGCTGCACTGGGTCTGAAGTCAACGTATGCGGCTTTAGTCTGACCACCAGTGTTAACAAGCACCTCACCACATTCTTGTATCCACCCATAATGACCCTCAGGCAAGTTTGTTTGAGTGATGCCAAGAACTTGAGTTAAATCCTTACCATTATATGCACATATTATGTAAGACTCAGCACCAGGAACCTGACAAACTATGCTGTATTGTGTTAGAACACTCATTTCAATGCATTTTAACCTAAGCCAAGCTCAATTAGCAAAAGGCCCAGCTAAAAGCTGGGCTCAGTTCGAATCCAGTGGTAGAGCGGATTGTGCAAAAGATAGAACCTTCTACCTGACTTTTAATGTACTAAAGTCTGTTGATTCAAATCCCCTTAGACGGGCTTATGAATAATCGAACTATGCATCAAGTAACTTTTCGTCAAATAGTGCAATCCTCATAATTGATACTTATCAATTAGGGTGTCCGTCTTTCAAGCTAAAACTCACTAATAAAGTCCTACCTATGGTACAATATTGCCCATCTTACTAGACTAGAATAGAACCGACATATTTGGTAGACTAGGGCTAAAGTTGTGGAAAAAGTTTTACCTAATTGATACCCCAGCTCCACCATTCGACTCGGGTTATTGAAAATCTGTGTGCACAGGTTTGGTCTGCGTTAGAAGCAAAGGGGAGAACCATGAGAAATATTCATAAAGCAGCACTGGTATTGTTTGTATTGTCAGCAATACTTGTGGTGATAGGGGTGCTTCTTGGTGATGAGGGTAGTATCAGCCTAGGTATATCTATTGCCGTCTTTTTGGGCTTTATAGTATCGGCAGCGCTATTACTCAAAACTGTACCCAAGACATACGCCATGGGGAATATTCTTAGAGCGGCACTGATATCGTTTATATTGTCAGCAATACTTATGATGATAGCTATGGTGGTAGGGGAGTTTTCACCTGAATTTGCTGTTTTTCTTCTAGGTTTCCCCGCCGGAATGGGCTTGATGTTGTCGGCAGTGCTATTCCTGGTATGGTTGATCCCGAAAACTGTACGCAAGGCATACGCTTGGTATACTTCAAGAAGTCTCCGAATAAAAAAATATATTCTTATTGCGCTGCCAGCATTATTTGTATTGCTGATAGGGCTAACCCTCTTTCTCTCGAGGCTCGGTAAGGAAGGCTGGACTACCTACGAAGGCTACTACTCAGTCAGTGCCCTTGCGGTCGATAAAGAAGGTAAAGTATGGGCAGCACATTATCATAGTACCAGGTTATCTCCTTTTAACGGCGAGCCAGTCCAGATACCCTTGAACGCTGAAATGGCTGACAATAGCGTGCTTTCTTTGGCAATCGATGAGCAGAACCGGATATGGGCTGGTACTATCAGTGGTCTCGTCTGTATGAGGGATAACGATGGAAAGTGGACTATATATACACCTGATAACTTTGGAGCTGATACTCGCGTATGGGATATAGCTATTGATTGGAAGGGTCGAGCGTGGATTAGAAGCAACAGCGGGTTGGGGATGATTAACCCTTCTGAGGGCAAGACGACCTACACGTTCCGAAATTCTGGATTACCCAGCAATGATGTCGATGCCCTTACTGTTGACCAGCAAGGTAGAGTGTGGGCAATAAACGAAGGTAAGGTGAAAGTGCTGGAATCGAATGGAGAGTGGAAAATCTACGCACTCAATTCCACACCGGCAAACTACATAGAAACCATGGCCATTGATAGCCAGGGGCAGGTTTGGGTGGGAATTATGCACGACGGAGTAACAGTGTTTGGTCATGATAGGGCTTGGACAACCTACACACTCGGTAATTCCAAGGTAGCTCTCTATATAGAGGACATTCTCATTGATAAGTCAGACCGAGTGTGGGTAGGGGCTAACCAGGGGTTGTTTATGTTTGACCCCACTGCTGATACCAGCTGGACGACTTATAACCACCGAGTTGTCGATGCCCTATGTGTTGATCAGCAAGGTAGAGTGTGGATAGTGACTTCTGGTAGATTGAGCGTATTTGATATTGAGGCCACTCTGCGTCCAAAAAAGTAGTGCGTGTACTTGAATATCATTGGCACTCATTTATATTCATTCGCGAGTCTCGTTCCATTGAACGTCAAGCGACAGTCCTTTACACTTTTGCTAAATGTTTCAAATAATAGTTCTAGGTATTGTCCACGTTGGTTGGATGTGCACTTTTTATTGACGGATGATTAAGTTTTGTTGTCTAAAATGTTATCAAAATATGTTGTGGTAGCGGAGGTTGGATTTGAACCGCTAATCCTTCTCTAAATCCTCAATTGAAAAACGTGGCGCTTTCTCTGTGACATCTACTTGCCACTACCTCAACCAATCGTTATAATCGGGGTATGATAATCCGGCATCTCCACGAATGGCAGGTGAGCACCTCCGAAGCAATCGTAATTCAGAAACAATTGGCGTCACAGGTCTCCCGGGATGAGACATCGGATGCTTTTCGTTATATTGCCGGGGTCGATGTTTCTACGTCACGATGGGAGAAAGAGGGGACAGCGGCAGTGGTTGTCCTGAGTTATCCTGAGCTTGAGTTTCTGGAGGAAAAGAGGGTATGTGGGCGGATTGGCTTTCCATATGTGCCCGGACTTCTCTCTTTTCGGGAAGCCCCTCTAATACTCGAAGCTTTTGAGCAATTGGTCATTACTCCCGACCTTGTACTCGTGGATGGGCAGGGGATAGCACACCCGCGGCGGTTCGGCATTGCCGCCCACCTGGGACTTTTTCTGGATGTACCGACCATCGGCTGTGCTAAATCACGGCTGTGCGGTACGTGTGAGGAGCCGGGGACCGAAGCAGGTAGCTCTGCTGATTTGCAGGACGAGGGTGAGGTCATTGGTGAAGTGGTGCGCACCAGACAGGGAACAAAACCAGTCTATGTCTCCGTGGGGCATAAAATCAGCCTTCAGCAGGCGGTGCGCTGGGTATTGATGTGTTGTCGCGGTTTTCGTTTGCCGGAACCCACCAGACTGGCTCATCAATCGGCGGGCGGGTATCTCAGGAGAGCAAAAACGACTCTGGTTGTATAGTCGGATTATAGCAATAAAAGTCGGTGAGGTTAATATGCAGGAACTGAAGGACAAGCTGGAAGGGTTACGGGCAAGAATCTTGGCGATTATGGAGCGTCTTTGACATCGCCAGACGTGAGCAGGAAATTTCTCAGCTTGAAAAACAATCGGCTCAGCCAGACTTCTGGAATGACCAGAACCGGGCACGCAGTGTCATGCGCCGTCTCTCCGAACAGAAACGGATAGTGGAGCGGTGGCGGAGCATGGAAAAGAAGAGTGTTGACATCGCCGATTTGATTACGCTGGCGACGGAAGAAAATGACACCTCGTTACAGGACGGAATACAATCGGAGTTGAGTGCGCTAACCACGCAACTGGAAAAGGCAGAACTAGAGCTTGCCTTCAGCGGTGAATATGATTCGCGGAACGCTCTTTTGAGCATTCATGCCGGAGCTGGCGGTACGGAATCCATGGACTGGGCGGATATGCTGTTGCGGATGTATCTCCGTTGGGCAGAGCGCCGTGGTTATAAGACGGAAGTGCTGGATATCACCAGTGGGGAAGAAGTTGGTGTAAAAAGCGTCACGATTAGCGTCAGTGGCGATTATGCCTTCGGCTACCTGAAGTCCGAACATGGTGTGCATCGCCTGGTGCGCCTGTCTCCCTTTGATTCCGACCATGCCCGACACACATCTTTTGTACTTGTCGAAGTCCTGCCAGAGGCGGAAACCGACACAGACCTGAACATTAATCCCGATGACTTGCGTATTGAAGCCTTTCGTTCTAGCGGTCCCGGCGGGCAACACATGCAGAAGACGAGTAGCGCTGTGCGAATTACTCATCTGCCTTCGGGACTTGTCGTGACCAGTCAGAGCGAACGAAGTCAGCACCAGAATAAAGACATCGCCATGCGTATTCTCTACAGTCGTCTTCTGGAACTGGAACTGGAAAAGCAGGCTGAAGAAAAAGCGAAACTCAAAGGTAAGCGGATTGAAGCGGGATGGGGAAATCAAATACGGAGCTATGTATTGCACCCATACCGGATGGTAAAGGACCACCGCACGGATTATGAAGTCGGAAACACCGAGGCGGTGCTTGATGGGGAAATCGATGATTTTATTACTGCATATTTACGGTCGATAGCGGGGAAGCAGGATGATTAAAAAACTGGTGTCATTGGTTATAATTCTCTGTTTGATGATGCTTATGGCGCCATCGGTGTCCGCTCAGAGCAGTCTCACGGTAACAGAGAGCGTTGTAGAGGTGAATTTCCCCTGGAGCGTGACTTTTTATGTCTCGGCTGTAAGCAACAATCCAATCACAGAAATCCGCCTGCGTTATTCGGTCAAGCAACTGGGATTCGCAGATGTGAGCGCTGAAGCATTACTTTCATTTACACCATCGACAACGGTCGACGCCGAGTGGAACTGGGATATGCGGTATATCGGCGGTCTACCTCCTGGTACGGTAATAAACTACTGGTGGATATGTAAAGACAATTCAGGAGCGGTTGTACAAACGGCACGGGAACACCTGACATTTGACGATAGCCGTTTTTCCTGGCAGACAATTACGGCGGATATGATAACACTCTACTGGTATGAGGGCAGTGAGTCTTTTGCACAAGAGATTCTTACAACTGCTCAGGATGCAATTACGCGGCTCGCTGCAGACACGGGAGCCTATATGAAAGAACCAATCCGACTCTATATCTATGCTAGTTCCAATGACCTCCTCGGTTCTATGATTTACCCGCAGGAGTGGGCGGGTGGGGTTACTTTCACACGGTATAGCTGTATCGCCATCGGAATCTCCACTCTTAACTTGAGCTGGGGGGAAAGTGCAATCGCCCACGAACTTACCCATCTGGTCACGCATCAGATGACTCTTAATCCTTATAACACAATACCTGTCTGGCTTGATGAGGGATTGGCTATGTACAATGAGGGACCCATGCAATTGGCGTTCACTGCGGCTCTCAATAATGCGATAAAAAATAAATCGCTCCTTTCTGTACAGACTCTTGCCAGTCCCTTCTCTGCTTTAACTGATATCTCTTATCTCTCTTATGCGGAAAGCTATAGCATCGTGGATTATCTCATTCGTACCTATGGCAAAGACAAGATGTTCCAGTTGCTGGACACCTTCCATCAAGGCAGTACTTACGATGGTGCGCTGAGAAAAGTCTATGGCTTTGATACCACTGGTTTGAACGCCGCATGGCAGAAGGCACTGGGCATCCCACAGAAAACTTATTAGGTGAAGTAGATGCCAGTCTGGATACCGGTTTGGGGGCTAACTTGATGAAAAAATCCACCTTCACCATTCATGACTTGCCAGTAGCGGAAAGGCCAAGAGAGCGGCTCCAGCAGTATGGAGAAGCTGCCCTATCATCGCAGGAATTACTCGCGGTGATTCTGGGACGTGGTATTGCTGGTGAATCGGTGACGGTAACTGCCCAGCGACTTTTGAAAGAATTCGGTGATTTGAAAGGACTGGCGCAGGCAACTGTCGAGGAGCTTTCCCGTGTCAGGGGCATCGGACCTGCCAAAGCGTGTCAGATTAAAGCGGCATTCGAACTGGCGAGTCGGTTGGAAGGCTACTCGTCGGCAAACAGTCGGCAGGCAATTAAAGCGCCGACCGACGTGGTGGGCTTCGTACGTAACCGCCTTAAGGACAAGAAAAAGGAGTATTTCCTGGCAGTCTTGCTGGATACCCGCGGACAGGTTATCAAGACTTGCGAAGTCTCAATCGGGAGTCTGGATAGCAGTATTGTCCACCCACGTGAGGTTTACAAAGAAGCCATTGCCGCCAGCGCCGCTTCAGTTATCCTTGTCCATAATCACCCTTCCGGCGACCCCACTCCCTCCGAAATCGACATAGGCTTGAACAAGCGGCTGGTGGAAGCGGGAGAACTGCTCGGCATCGAAGTCCTCGACCACATTATCATCGGCAACCCGGACTACGTGAGTATGAAGGGCAAGGGACTATTTTAACGCTCTTTCCGAGTCCTTGCATTCGAATTTGCTACCTACACTGCGATAACTGAAATTGAGAAAAGGTCAATAGTTAGGTAATCCTCCAAAAAGGCTCAATATCTATCTCTTTCAAAATATCTGTAATAGATGTAAACTGGTGATACGATTAAATATTACTATTTATAGTGAGGTCAATCATAATGACAGAGAGATATTATATTAGTGTTGCCCCTGCAGCTGATAAAGAAGCCATTAAGACAGGATTTGCATGGCTTATCGACCAACTTCAAAAATCACCGAAGCCTTTGACAGGATTACTTTGCGTACCTACTATTTCAAATCTTCGGGGTATCATAACTGAGGTAATTGGAGAAAGTGCGGCAAATGCTCTAGCGGCTGGCAAAGCTATATCTGTGCCGAACTCATCCAATAAAATCTCTTTAATAACATCCCGAAAATTCAATTATGGATGGCAAGGAGGCCCTATTTTAGCAGCTTACCCAGATAAAGACATCCTTGATAAGCTTGATGACATGCCAGGAGTAACGGCAATACTAGCAGTTCCTTGGATAATGACGCACATTCAATTGTGGATAGATACCTGGGCTCCAAAAAACATAAGAGCTCCGGAAACCTCTCCGATAGTTAACGTAAAGAATCCAGTTGTAGTTGAAGCCTTGAAGTCTCTAACAAGAAGAGTGAACCTTTCCGCTGGTATTACTCATCCCCTTGACCGACAAGCGACAATTGATTTGTTTGAGCTTTTAAATTCTGCTGGCGAGAAGTTCGACCCAAATGAGGTGAGAGCTTGGCTCATTAGAGAGGGTAAATGGTCACCAAAAGATGCCGATCAAGTCAAAGCGGTTGCTGAATCAATTCTAAAAGGCGCAAGACTGAGAGGCAGGGGAAGGTCTTGGGCAGATGATATCGTCGAACAGTGGAGAACTGGTACAAAACTGTAATGTAACGCTCAATCCAAGGTTGCATCAGTGTGAATACTTAACCGTTTTTCTTGCAAAATCTACCTATCATTTACTTCGGGTGCCGAAATCTTGCGACTGTTAAAATTTAATCGGTTTATTCTTGCATTTGGTACGTTTATGTAACATAATGTTGTTTAAAGGAATCAAATATGCCTTTAGAATTTTTTGATGATGCCATTAGTTTGAGCGGTATCACAGGCTCAAAATTAAAAAGCGAAATCATTGGCGCATATTACCCGTTTTGGTGGAACATTACCTCTGGCGGTGAGCTTCACAATCACGAATGGCCTACCGCAATCATAGAATTAGATGCTGCAACTGGTGAGATTTACATTGAAGACACACAGGAGAAAATATTAGGTTCTGCCGGGCACGCTATTGCTTTGAAATTTAATGAAGGGAACAAGCAAACTCTTAAAATAATATTAGTTGAAAAGGATATTAGCTGTTATTCTCACCTTAAGAATGTAATTACTAAAAGATGGCCAGCTATTAATATTTTGGAAGCTGAAGGGGCACTTAAAAATAATAAATCCAATATTTACTTACTTAATACAGAATTAGATACAGCCTTAGGTTTAATTTCTCAGCTAAGTCTTGGTAATAGTCTTTTCTTTTTCGACCCTCTTAGAAGTGTTTCCTTTAAAACAATAGAGAAAGTTAGCAAACCAAGAATAAGGAATTACTTTCAAACTGGTACCGAGTTAATCGTATTTGTTTTTACTTCCGACTGGTTCCTGGGGCGAGCAGATTTTGCAGGGTTACCGACCGTACCAGACGAAAAATTTTGGTCGGAAAGCGAGAATAAGACTGTGTCTGAAGCAGATGAACTGTTTGGGAATACAGAATGGCGATTGGCTATCTTGAACAACAAACCAATTTCTGAGCGAGAGAACACATTCATAGAATTATATAAAAAAAGTCTTCATAAGTGGTTTCGCTATGTACTTCCTATGCCATTCAATCCAAAAGATAAGCAAATTTATCATTTAATTTTATGCTCTAATTATGAGGCTGGCGTACAAGCAACCAGAAGGTTTTTTTGTGAGAAGGCGAATAACTCATATTATAAACCTGATGCTAACAAAGCTTATGCCCTATTCAAAGTTAAGTACCCAGAATTACTCAATGGATTACGAGGTAACCAAAGACCGAAACAATGGAAGATTCTTTGGAAAATCATTACAGTGCACGAGGAGGGTATTTGTGATTCTCGGTGCAACGATTTCATTGATGTCGAACCAGATGAAAAGCAGAGAGACAAATTACTTGAATGGCTTGCGTTTGAAGGTTACCTTAACAGGCTCAATTCCGTGAACCCGTGGAATTTACCGATAACACAATTTATAATAAACTGGAATGTCGTAGGACGAGCATTAGGTGTAGTTTCTCCTGACCCGTTACAAGCACTGTCTTTAAAGCCATTGTCGATTCAAGAGATTAATAAATGACACTGGATTCGCAGATAACCAATAAAAGAGAGATAACTTCAGGGACTAAAGAATGGGCAGACCACAACGTAAATTGCGTTAAAGGTTGCTCGAATAACTGTCGATATTGCTATGCAAAGATGATGGCTAAACGATTCGGAAGGTGTACGGAAACAACATGGAAAGACATGGCGGTAAATGATAAAACCGTAAAAACACATTACGGTAAATACAAAGGCAGGGTAATGTTTCCTAGCTCCCATGATATTATAGATACCCCAATAGTCCTTGAAGCTTGTTTTACCGTTCTAAGCAAGTTACTTAAGGCAGGTAACGAAACTCTAATAACTACAAAACCGGGTTTGTCCGTAGTAAAAAAGATTACTCATCGATTCCAGAGATATGACGCCCAGATACAATTTCGATTTACGATTACATCCATGAACGACAAGTTACTATCATTCTGGGAGCCAAATGCCCCAAAATTCCATGAACGTTTAGATTCGTTAAAATATGCCTTTGATAAAGGTTTCAAAACAAGCGTATCCATCGAACCGTTCTTAGATTACGAACCTCAAAAACTTGTGTTCACTGTGGCTCCATTCGTTACGGAGTCTATTTGGTTGGGACCAATGAATTATATACCTAACAACGATTCTCTAAATGGAGTTAGACAGAGATACGTTATGATTCGAAAGAATTATGAAACCGCCCATTTACAAGAAATATACGAAGACCTTATTGATTTTCCGTTGATTCAATTTAAAGACAGTATGCTTAATCGCCTTGGTATTAAGAGATAAAGATAAAACTAGAGGTCATTTTTTTATTAAGCCTTAACACAAACAGTGAATGGAAATGAGTTTGAATAATTGTATCCTGTGTTTCATTAATAACAAGTGGCAGTAAGTGGATTGGAACCAGTGACCAAGGGTTTATACTCTTTGGTGTAGAGTCTTAGGTTGTCGTTTATCTCGATCTTTATTCTTGCATTTGGCGCGTTTTGGGGAGAAAATAGGGTTGCATGAATTCTTTTAATAATGTTAACCGACAGTTTACGTAGGAGGAAATGACATGAAGACAGTTATCGACCCACAAAAAGAGGTTCCAGTACTTGCTGAAGTGGATGTGGTGGTAGTGGGTGGCGGTCCCGCCGGTATAGGCGCGGCTTTGTCTTCTGCCCGCAATGGCGCCAGGACCATTCTGGTGGAACAGTTTGGTTCTCTGGGAGGATTACAGACACAGTGTTTTAATTCCTGTTTTTCGTTCGTCGACCCTGAAATACAGGGCGGCATTATACGGGACATTATGGATGGGTTGAAGAAGGGTGGAGGTATGATGAAAGACGCATCCGGAGATACGCGGCAAATGCGGGGGATGGGTGGCGTATTTTTCGATGCAGAATATTATAAGTTCATGCTCGACAACATGATGCGAGAAACAGGTGTGAAACTGCTGTACCATGCCTTCGGAGTCGGTGCTATCAGAGAAGGAAATACCCTCAAAGGCATATTCATCGAGAGTATGGAGGGTAAGAGAGCGCTTCTGGCTAAAGTCATTATTGATACCACCGGTAACGCCGATATCGCCTGGAAATCCGGGGCTTCCGTAATGTCGGGTGGATTTCCGTTTGGGCCTAAGAAAGGGCGAGCTATGGGATTTGGTTACTCTTTCTTCCTGGGAGGGGTAGATGTCGACAGGCTAAAGAAGTTCAGGAAAGAGCAGCCGGAAGAGTGGGGAGGAATGCATGCTGGAGAGAAAGCGATTGCTAAAGCCAAGGCGGAAGGCAAGCTAACGGGAATGCGTGAAGCGTTTATTCTCAGTGAGGTGTATCGCGGTCCGAGGATATGGGTAATGGGAGCGCATCACCCTCTGCCGGCGGGTCATTTTGGCTGGATGCTTGAAGATTTAACCGAAGGTGAAATACATCTCAGGCAGGCGGCATGGGACTCATTGAATCTATTAAAAGAAAATGTGCCGGGTTTTGAGAATGCTTATGTGGAGAAAACGCCTAATATTCCGGGTCTGAGAGATACCCACAGAGTGCTCGGGGAATATGTTCTGACAGAAGAAGACATACGTAAAGGTAGAGCCTTCGATGACTCTATCGCGATTAGCAACATGTGGCCCGATGTTTTTGGTCCGGACTACGAACACGCTGAAATATGGTATCCGCCACCTTACGACGTTCCGTATCGCTCGCTGGTTTCGAAAAACACTGATAACCTGCTTGCCGCCGGTGCGGCAGTCTCGGCTGATTTCGTTAGCTGGGCGGCGGTGAGATATTGCTCGCCGAGTATTTGCACAGGGCAAGCCGCTGGTACGGCCGCGGCGCTGGCGGTTAAGAACAAGGTTAGTCCGAAGAAACTGGATGTGAAGCAATTACAGGACACTCTCCGCAAACAAGGCGCGCGCACCACTGTGAAGAATGTGCCGAAGTCGGTTATGGAAGAATACTACAGTACAGTGGAAAGAATGAATAAAATCAGGGCGACTGTAAAAGTATAGCATACGGTTTGCTGTTCACCATTTGACTTATTTCCATCAGTTGCTATAATGTCACTGTGGTCGTCGGTATAGAGGGGTATCGTAATGGCTTTCCCGGAAAGGGTTCTGGAACAGGCTTGGAAGAGGGCTGGCGGCAAGTGCGAGTGCCGGCGGTGGACGCATACCCACAGCGTTGTGAGATGCGGCAAGGAACTAGTTTTTACTAATAGAGCTATAGAGGGACAGGGCAGGTGGGAAGCTCACCGTATTAACCGTACAGCTGGAGATACACTATCCAACTGCGAGATACTCTGCGCGGACTGTTACAAGCGGACTCTCTACGAATAGCGTTGCATTGCCATAGTTCGTGGCTTCTTCCGTAATAGATAATTGATAAGCGCCGCCTATCTCACTTTCTCTTAATTCCATCACGTGGTATGATTAACGGAAATCGGGATTAGATATTCGAATCTTCACCAGAGGTGAGCCTATGTTAGACATAAAATTTATACGCGACAACACTGACATCGTGCGGCAGGCAATTGCCAACCGGCATGATACCGCGCCGATCGAGGATATCCTCCGGCTCGATAGTGAACGCCGTCGGAAAATCAGCGAACTGGAAGAACTGCGGCGGAGCCGGAAACAGACCTCGAAAGAGCGACAAGCGGAAGCGGCGGAGGAAGGTAGAGCTCTGCGCAATAGAATCAAAAGTCTCGAGGAAGAAGTCAAAGTACTGGATACAAAGCTGACCGACCTTTTGCTCAGAGTGCCTAATATTCCCGCATCGGATGTCCCCATTGGCAAGGATGATACCGATAATCCCATCGTAAGCACCTGGGGTGAACCGAAGAGCTTTCCTTTCGACCCAAAGCCGCACTGGGAACTGGGAGAATCGCTCGGTATCATTGATTTCGAGCGTGGTGTCAAGCTATCCGGCACCCGGTTCTATGTACTACGCGGTATGGGCGCCCGTCTGCAGAGGGCGGTTATTGCCTTTATGCTCGACCTGCATACCTCGGAACATGGCTATACGGAAATATACCCACCTTTTATGGTCAAACGTGACTGTCTGGTCGGCGCCGGACAATTGCCCAAGTTCGCCGACAATCTTTACCATGATGCCGAGGAGGACTATTGGTGGGTACCTACCGCTGAGGTGCCCCTGACCAATCTCCACCGCGATGAAATTATTCCCTGTGGAATGCTACCCTTCTACTATGTTGCCTATACTGCCTGCTTCCGTCGCGAAAAGATGTCGGCGGGAAAAGATGTGCGCGGTATTAAGCGAGGTCACCAGTTCGATAAAGTTGAGATGTATAAATTCACCGAACCTGAAAAGTCCGACGAAGAACTGGACAGGATGGTGAAAGACGCCGAGGATGTTTGCAGAAAACTCGGACTGCCTTACCGTATTACCCAGCTCTGCACCGGTGACATCGGCTTCGGGTCAGTGAAGTCTTTCGATATCAATGTCTGGGCGCCGGGATGTCAGGAGTGGCTGGAGGTCAGTTCTTGTTCCAATTGTGGGGACTTTCAGGCGCGCCGCGCCAATATCCGCTACCGCCCCGCCCCTGACGCAAAACCACAATATGTGCACACGCTCAACGGGTCAGGGTTAGCGCTACCGCGTATTATGATTGCCATTCTGGAAAATTACCAGCAGGCAGACGGCTCGGTGGCTGTTCCGGAGGTGTTACAAGATTTCATGAGGGCGAAAGTGATTAGACGATAATCCTTAAATCCGAGACACCAGATTTATCCAGCTATTTTTGCAGACGTGATTGTGAATCTGAATGAATTCGCCACCAAAACCGTGTTGCACTCGTCCTCTACTTACCTTACACTAAAAGAAGTCTGCCGCTTTATACATAAGGGGCAGGGAAAAGGTGAGCTTGTTATTTGTAACTTGATAATTGATATTTTATCCCCGGAGGGGTGACCGAGTGGACTATGGTAACGGTCTTGAAAACCGTCGTTGCGCAAGCAACCGTGGGTTCGAATCCCACCCCCTCCGTTTACCCTGAGCGACCTGTCCTGAACGGAGTTGAAGGAAGTCGAAGGGCTCACCTTATTTGATTGAAATGGACCAGGTATCAACGACTAACCAAGAATGGTACTTTTATATAATCAGGTGTATAGACAACTCGCTATATTCCGGCATCACAATTAACCTGGAAGCTCGCCTAAGGGAACACAACAATGGAACCGGAGCAAAATACACTTCCGCTCGTAGACCAGTGGTTTTGGTGTATTATGAAAAACACCCAGATGTTTCCAAAGCGCGAAAGCGAGAAACACAGATAAAGGGGTGGTCAAAATCCAAGAAGGAACTCTTGATTGCAGGTTTTCCTCGACTTCTCTCGGAATAAACGAATCCCACCCCCTCCGCCACTTTTTGAAGCTATAATGCCCCCGAAATAGTTAAGCTGATAACAAGAAACCGGGGGCATTCTCATATTTGCTAACGGATTGCTAAAAGACGCATATCTAATCCACTTTATACGGTAAGGCGGTACTATTTTATATGCTCAAACAGGACTATTTGGTGATTAGCAGGAAGAGTGTGAAAAATGTACGATATTATAAGGAAATCCTGCTACTGAATAATTAGGAGAGTCCGTAATGGTAGTAAAAATATTCCGAAATAGGGAGAATGGCTTTTCTCTTATCGAGCTTCTGATTGTCTGCGTTATACTGGGCGTGCTAGCGGCGGCAGTTGTGCCTAACCTTACTAAATATATTGGCACTGCTACCGTAGGGGCAGCTAATACCGAGTTGGCAACTGTAAAAAGTGGTGTGATGGGGTACATTGGGGATCATAATGGAAATCTTCCGTGTAATGTTCAGCCGACTATTGGCAACCCTCAGCCTCTGGTAATGGCATTAATTAATGAGTATCTAGGCAATGCACCAGTTCTTGGGGGTTATCTAGTTGATGTCAATGGTAGTACAGTTGGAGACCCTGCTAATGTTTATCCTGGTTTGACGTGGGATGCAGCGAACGGAAAGTGGAAAAAATAACAAAACAGTTACAAACATTTTGCAACGGAGTCAAAGATAAGTTCCGAGAAAACATTGAGCGAGAGCGAAGTCTAGACCGCCCTCTTGAGGCTATTTCACGAGTATTATGGCCTTACCCCGAATCAAAACTAATTTTCTATGTAAGTTTACTAGCTGTTCTGGATTACCTGAGTACGTTTATTGCCCTCGAACTCAGTGGTAAGGGTCAGCTTTCTGAAGTGGGGCTGTTGGCGAACTGGGCGTTAGAGACCGGTGGGTTTCCCAGATTACTTTTTGTGGACGCGGCAGTCATATTTTCACTTATTTGTGTTGCTATTAACGCGAAATCTATATACACGAGGTTGGGTTTAAGAGGATTCGCTCGTGCTGCCTTTGCTTTTCTACTGGTTCCATATTTTGTATTCATCATGGGGGCTGTTGTTAACAACGTCTTAGTTGCGTTTTTATAGATAATGGTCTTATGCAGACTTGAAGACCGTCGTCGCGTAAGCGACCGTGGGTTCGAATCCCACCCCTCCGCCATTTTTTTGACCGTGCAAATGTTGTGATTGACAAGCTTTTCGTAGTACTGGTTGATATAGGGGATTGTCCTATCTTAGCGGTTGAAGAGTACGGTAACGATATCTCCGTCCTGTACTTCGTAGTCGCGTCCCTCGATGTGTTGTTTACCTGCCTTAGCCACTGCGGCTTCACTGCCCAGTTCCAGAAGGTCGTCACAACATATCACATCCATACGGATAAAACCCTTCTCCATATCCGTGTGTATCTTTCCCGCTGCTACGGGCGCTTTGTCCCCTTGCTGGCAGGTCCAGGCGCGCACTTCATCCTCGCCCGTGGTAAAGAAATTAACCAGTCCCAGCGTCCGGTAAGCGACATGTAGGAGTCTCTTCATCGATGATTCCTCTAATCCCAGGTCATGCAAAAACTCTTGCCGTTCCTCCAGCGCCAGTTGACTGATATCGGCTTCATCTTTGCCACAGACAGGAATAACTTCTGCGCCTTCGTTATGAGCGTATTGCTTCAATGCCACAAGGTGGGGATTATCCCCGTTATTCACGGTCTTGACATTAGCGATATAGACCACAGGTTTCAACGAGACGAGGTTGCATTCGCGCACGCTGGCAAGTTCTTGAGGACTAAGATTCTGTTTGCGTGCGGTGATGCCCTGCTGAATTCCAGCGTAAACCTTTTCACAATGGGCAGCCTCGCGGATGGCGTCCTTATCGCCGGCACGTACCTTCTTCGCCAGGCGGGTAATCTTCTTCTCAAGAGTGACGCTATCTGCGGTCATCAGTTCCAGGTCGACGATTTCAATATCCCGCACCGGATTGATGGTCTCATATGCAAAAGGAACACTGCTGTCTTCAAAACAACGTGCTACGTGTAACAGTGCATCCACATCTTTGATATGCCCGATTAATTTCAGACCGCGTCCGTTTCCCTCTGGTGAGACTTTCAGACCGGGGATGTCCACTACTTCCAGGGTGGTGGTCGTTACCTTGTGGGGGTGGTACATCTCCACCAGTTTGTTAATGCGCTGGTCGGGTACATTCACTACCACCTGATTCATCTCCGACCCGTTATAACTCGAAACCCCGGCGGCAGTAATGGCGTTAAAAATAACCGTCTTCCCACACGAGGGTAACCCCACCAGTCCACAGCTTAAACCCATATTTCATCCTTTTTATGAACACGCATAGTTGGCACGTGTCAGTATTTTTTAGAAAGCGCTTTTAGCCTGAGAGCAGAGTCTCCGGGGAAAAGAAGCTATATGTGAAATTTATCTTATAATCGAAATCACTACTATTAATGATAGCGGATTATGGGGCGATTTTCAAAGTAGCTGGAGAATTTGTGCTTGATTTTCAATATTCAATGGCGAAGACTATAAAAATAGCGAGGGGAGTGATTCCCACTCCCCTCATCCCTTTACGTACAATCTAAGAAAAGGTAACCAGTTATTTTTTGACTTTAGGATGTATTAGTGATTCCGGTAACTTCCACGGCGAATATCCGGGTCCGAGCCTGTCCTTAAAATCAGGATGGTCAACTTTGTATCCCATGCTGTATTTAGCGGCGGCTTCGAAGCGAGCCCAATCAGCCTGCTGATACAATACCATTTTCTGGGTTGCCAGAGAACCCTCAGCATGAATGGAAAGGACTCCGCCAAAGGTAGAACCTGAACTGATAACCTGGTTGATAGCCTTTATCCTTTCCTCAGCGGGATACCTGGCATCGCCCTGTAGATATTTCTCAAGATAACCTTTGGTTTCGGGATTTTCCCAGTCTTTCATGGAAGGCATGGTAGCCGCAATACCGCCGGTGATATCCTGCAGGTACTTCTGTGACTCGTGCCACTGGGAGGCAAACCAGTACTTGGCGCAATTAGTATAAACGGCGTTGGGTCGTGCCTGACCTGTGTCGGGGTCAACGCTACCACTTAAAGCGGCCGCTTTCCCGAGGGCTTCAGTAACCGTCGCATACATGGCAAACCAGCCAAGCATGTCCTGGATACGAGTGGCATGCGTCAAACCATTGTATTTCGCCATCAGCGACGCTAATCCAGCTAAAGAATCGAGCTGTGAAGTTTTGTAGGTGGCAGCAGTGAGACGATGGTAGCGTGCGAAGGAAGTGGCAACTTCTCTTGAGAACTGCCATTCACCCGCCAGGAAGACCCTCTCCCATGGAACAAAAACTTCGTCAAAGATAATCATGGGATGCCCGCCACCAGCTGACCCGCCGGTTGCCAGGAAACTGACGCCCTTGGCATTACACGGTACGGCGCAAGCAACGGCATAGTCTTTGCCCGTCTCGTTGTGGTTACGGGAGGGGAGTACCATCAGCTCGGTGGCGATAATGGCTTCACTGATATGCAGCTTACAACCGTTGATGACGATGCCATCCTTTTTCCGGTCGACTATCCTGACATAGAAGTCTTTGTGAGCTTGCCTGGGGTCTTCACCGTGTAACGCCCTATTGCCTTTAGGGTCGCTTACCGCGGCGCAGATACTGGGGTCGTTCTTCTTGCACCATGCCCGGTATTTAGCCATGTTGTCGGCATAATGGGTACCCATGGCCGCATCCACTTTATCAGCGCCAAAGGCAACCCCATTCAGGCCGTCAATGCCGGTCAGCCGGGAGCCACCCGCGCCCAACTTGTTTAACGTGAGAAGAATTTGTCTCCGCCTTTGCAGGTCTTCAGGGGTTTCGGGCACTTTGAAGGAGAAGGAGACCTCTTCTCCGTCCTCCATCATCGTGAACAGTGGGCGGTGCTCGGGGATAGTAGCCACGTAAAATTCTGAAGCCGCCCGCTCTACGGAACGTGGCCATTTTGCTACCACATCCGTGATTCTCTGTCCGTCCTGGTAGACGACTCTACCATCTCGCAGGCTTTCTACATATTGTTCCGGTGTTCGAATCATGATTCCTCCTTATCTTAATATTCTTAATCCGGATTTGCGGTAATTCTCTATTTATTGATTTTTCCTACATCACTGCACAATCATTATTGTCCGATACGACTAACCGTTTGAGATGAAACATCTGCCATAATAATATCACTGAGAAGAATTTGTCTCCCCTCTAGAAGGGAAATTTAAGTCATAATTACTTTAGATTAGCTAGAGATTCAAGTATTCTCCGTCAGACGTGGAAGGACTGTGCCAGGACCATCCACATTTATTTGTTAGACAGAATTAAAATACAAACAATAAATTTATCGGCTTTTCCCCTCCAAACTATATTTTGTTCTATCAACTAATATCTGTTTTAAGATTATATTCGTCTGCTGCCCTGCAAATTCTTCGGGTGTAAACATGTCTTTTAAGAACCACTGCCTTGTTGCATACAAGCCTCTTAACATGTAGGTATTGAAAGCTACCAGGGTAACATTATCAACCTCAAATTCCCCAGCTTCTATCCCATCGTTCAGCAAATCTTCAAAAAAATGGATAAGGTTGCGGACAGTATCCGATACCGAGTCCTGCATATCAGGCTCCATGTGCACCTTCTCACGGTCAAGAAAGGATGTCTGTTCCAGTGCACCTGGCGGTACTGTAAGCCAACACTTTACACAAGCACGGAAGGCTTCGGTCGGGCTGACATCACCGAGATTCTTCCTTAGAGCCTTAACCGATTCGTGGGCATACATGGAATTCTCGGTGACCATACGGATTATTTCATCTTTTGATTTTACGAAGTGGTATAATCCACCTGTTGTGATACCCACTGCATTTGCGATCTCGCGCATTGATGTGTCTACCACGCCCTTTTCTATGAAAAGGTGAATTGCCGTATCAAAAATCTGTTTTCTCCGCTCAAATGTGGTTTTTTCCTTTTTATTATTGGGAACTGGCTCAGTCATGTTCTTCCATTTCTGTTAAATATACGACGAATACCTAACGTTCGGTAGGTAAATGTTCCTCTGAAAGAATAACGCAAATAAGACAACTTGTCAAGAACGATAAAAAGTCTATAGTATCAAAACGATTTTTCATCCTTTCATCAATTTAAGGTGAGGAAAATACAGGCTGATAGATAGGCACACTGGTTGTCTTTTGCAAAGCGCCAAAGTTCGTGTTATGATAATATTGGTTTAAGTGTAGGTTATCGCAATTCGTAAAATCCTCGCAGATTTATCCGAGTGCAGGATGACCGAGACTCTAACTAATATTTTTAAGAGAGGAGGTCATCCTATGAGTTTCGAGGACAAGTCTCTAACGTGTGCTGATTGTGGAGCTACCTTTACATTCAGCGCAGACGAGCAGGAACTCTTCAAGACCAGGGGCTATCTCAATGAGCCCAAGCGCTGTCCTGCATGCCGGCAGGCAAAAAGAACCGCGCGTAACGGAAGCAGTGGTTCCAGTTTTAGTCCACGACGCCAGATGTTTACCGTAACCTGTTCCGCGTGTGGCAAAAGCACCGAAGTACCTTTTGAACCACGTGGTGACAGACCGGTGTACTGCAGTGACTGCTACCGCAAAACCAGAGCGAATAGATAATTCCTTTGGCAATGATAAACACGGGCTGGGTAATGCTAGCCCGTGTTTTCTTCTTCAGAAGACCAGGATTTTTAGTCCGATTGGCGGAATCATTTCATTTCCCGGGATATTACTCCCGACACTCGGACAACAATCTGCACAGGTGTAGAGAACAAAACGAGAGGTAACTGGTATGAAACTATATGTGGGTAACCTATCTTATGATGTCATGGAGGACGAACTGCGACAGGCATTTTCCGCATTTGGCGAAGTGACTTCGGTGAGCATCCCCAGTGATAGACAGAGCGGCCGTTCCAAGGGCTTTGGATTTGTGGAAATGGCGACAAAAGCCGCCGCCGAAGCCGCAATTGCCGGTTTGAACGGTAAAAGTCTGAAAGAGCGCACCATAACGGTCGCGGAAGCCCGTCCCCGCACTGATAGCAGACCCGGCGGTGGATACGGCGGCAGCAGAGGCGGCGGTCGTGACTACGGCGGTGGCGGCGGCGGTGGTGGTTATGGTGGTGGCAGAGGTGGCCGGTCCGGTGGTGGTGGTGGTAGGGGAGGGCGGTACTAGCCCCCTTTAGTCTCCCCCTACTTCCTCTATCTCGAATTTAATCTCGAATACTGGTGAGACACGAAATTCATCGGTATAGGCGATATTATATCCAATTGCTTTCTGTTTGTTCTATATTGTTCAGGGCAAATAACCTAGTTTCTTACGCACCCTCTGTAAGGGAAGGTAGATAATAGGGTCATTAATCAAGGTGGGATCCCAAGTCGATTCATTGCGTAGGTCGAACCATCTAACCTCTGAGATTAAGGGATTACGAGAACCTGTCGGGTCCAGCTCTGGTTTATATTCAGGTTCAATACCGGGGCTTGCTTCACTGGTTAACGGTTCGCAATAATAGGTTTTATAGTTTTTCAACAGACTATAGGCAGGGTCTTCAGTGGTATACATTTCATCGACCAAGAGAGAGACAACCCGCACATCTAGCTTAGTCTCTTCTTTCATCTCTCTTTGAACGCATTGTTCTTCTGTTTCACCCGGCTCTATACCTCCACCGGGGAACAACCAAACGATTCGTCTGGCTTGTCCGGGAGGAAACACATGCTGTTTAAGTAAGAGAATGTGATGGTCTTTGACTATCGCGCCCTGATATCGCGTAAGGCGGTTCAATTGTCACTTCTCCTTTTATAGAGGAATAAAATTGCTGTCCACTTCGTCAGTTGTTGGCTTATTCTACACCTTACAAATGTATGTTGCCTAATCCCAAATTTGCCACTCACCACCCATTTCTGCTATCCTTATTTGTTGACACCCTTAACAGGAGGATTCAATGACTGAAAAAGAAAAGGTGCAGTCGGTATTAGAGCAAATCCGCCCGGCTCTGCAGGCAGACGGTGGTGATATTGAACTCGTCGATGTGAAGAAAGGGGTGGTGAGCGTCAAGCTCATGGGGCACTGTGCGGGTTGACCGATGTCCACGATGACGCTCAGGATGGGCGTCGAGCGCATTCTCAAACAGGAGATTCCCACCATAAAAGAGGTTGTTGCCGTCGCGGAGGAATAATCGTTTCTGAAGGCGGCGTCCGGTTGAATTAGACTCTTCTCCTGGCTGGAGAAGAATAATGGCATCGCATCAGGGAGGGTTTACACTCTCCCTTTTCTTTTTGACCATCTAAGTTCCTCGTATAAACAACATTCATCAGTATCATGTGGCTCATTGGTGAATATCGTTGAATCTACGGTATAATCAAAGCGGAAGATGAGCACGATAGAGCGATTGGACAGGCGGGCTGTTATCAGTGTCCGTGGTGTTGTGCAGGGCGTCGGGTTCCGACCTTTTATCTACCGCCTGGCAACCCGGCACCACCTGCGCGGCTGGGTGCGGAACACCTCCGGCAATGTAGAAATCGAGGTAGAAGGAAAGGAATCGGAGGTAAAGGATTTCTTAAATAACCTCAAAATCGAGGCGCCTCCGCAAGCTCGCATCGAACAGATTCAAGTAGTATTATCGCCAACGAAAGGCTATAAAGACTTCCGGATTTATGAAAGCGAATCCCAGGAAGGGAAATACCAGCTTGTCTCGCCGGATATTGCTACCTGCCCGGATTGTCGGCAGGAGATTTTCGACCGAGCCGACCGCCGTTTCCACTATCCTTTCACAAATTGCACTAACTGTGGGCCTCGGTTCACCATCATTGAGGACATCCCCTACGACCGACCTAAAACCACGATGCGCGATTTTGTGATGTGCCCGCAGTGTGAAAAGGAATATCATGACCCGCTTGACCGCCGGTTTCATGCCCAGCCAAATGCTTGTCCTGTTTGTGGACCGCAACTAGAACTGGTTAGTGCCGACGGGAAGAAGGTTGATTGTCCTGATATTATCCATAAAGCCAGCCAATTACTAAAGAAAGGTAAAATCCTGGCGATAAGGGGACTGGGGGGATTTCAGCTTGCCTGCGATGCGACAAATCCTGATGTGGTTAACCTGCTTCGCCAACGGAAGCATCGTCCTGCTAAACCCTTCGCGGTAATGCTGGCAACCCTCGCGGAAGTAAAGAAATACTGCATCGTCTCCGAGGAGGAAGCCTTTGTGCTGGAGTCGCCGGAAAGTCCCATCGTCCTCGTGTCGTGGAGTAAATCGAAATCGGATATTGTAACAGAAGTGGCGCCGAATCTCAATTACCTCGGCATGATGCTACCCTACACCCCTCTACATCATCTCCTGCTCAAAGAGGCAAACATCCCCCTCGTTATGACCAGTGGCAACCTCAGTGAAGAGCCAATTGCCAAAGACAATGATGAAGCGCTCATTCGCCTTAAGGATATTGCTGATTATTTTCTTCTACACAACCGTGGCATCTATGCCCGCTACGACGATAGTGTTTTCATAGTGGAGGACAAACAACCGGTGGCTTTGCGGCGTGCTCGCGGCTATGCGCCCTACCCCCTTATTCTGCCATACAATTCGAAACAGATTCTCGCCTGTGGGGCGGAACTGAAGAATACATTTTGTCTCACTCGTGATAACCACGCTTTCCTCAGTCAGCACATCGGGGATATGGAGAATGAAGAGACACTGGAACATTTTGAGAACACCATCGAGCTTTACAAACGCCTTTTCCGCATCGAGCCGGAAATGATTGCCTGCGACCTGCACCCCGATTACCTGCCGAGTAAATATGCGATGACTCTGGCTGGGGAAAAGAAATTGCCACTGGTGACTGTCCAGCACCATCATAGCCATATCGTTAGTTGTCTCGCAGAAAACAAGGTCGAAGGTCCTGTCATCGGGGTGGCGTTCGATGGAGTAGGGTATGGAACAGATGGAGCCATCTGGGGCGGGGAATTTTTAGTAGCTGACTGGCGTGGTTTCAAGAGGGTGGGGCAATTTGAATATGTGCCGATGCCCGGTGGCGCGTCCGCCATTAAAAAGCCTTACCGGATGGCACTGGGCTATATCTACTCTCTACTGGGTGACTGGATTCTACCTGATTCCCTGATGCCGAGCTTGAATCCCGCGGAGATTGGTATAATAAAGAAACAAATCCAGCAGAAAGTTAACTGTCCGTTGACCTCCAGTGTCGGGCGACTTTTCGATGCGGTGGCGGCGATTGCCGGTATACGTCAGGAGATAGATTATGAGGCACAGGCGGCGATTGAGCTAGAGATGTTAGCGCCTGATAGTATTGACGTCAACAGGCTGAGGGTTTATCCTTGTGGCATTGAGATGGAATCTGATTTAAGAATCATCAGACTGGGGGAACTATTCCGCGCGGTTATAAAAGATGTAATGGATAAGGTAAACGTGCCTGAAATCTCTGCAAAACTTCATAATACCGTCGCCAGGATAACTACCAGAATGTGTCAGGACATTGCTAAGGAGACAGGATTACAACAGGTAGCACTCAGCGGCGGTGTTTTCCAGAACCGTTTACTTTTGAGACTGACACGGAGGCAACTCGAAAAAGCTGGCTTTCAAGTGTTTACCCACCATCTTGTCCCCTGTAACGATGGCGGTATTGCCCTGGGGCAGGCAGTGATTGCCCATCATGTGAAATAGAGGTTTAAAAAAATGTGTCTCGCAATTCCAGCATTAATAAAGAGCATTGAAGGTAAAGAGGCTGAAGCGAAGATTGGTGGTATCACCCGCCATATCAGCCTCTGGCTCACTCCCGAAGCAAAGGTGGGCGACTATGTCCTTCTGCATACCGGCTATGCCATCAGCATCATTGACAGGGAGGAAGCTGAGGAAACCCTGCGACTCTTTGCGGAGATAGCCGAAGAAACTAGATGAATATCATCCTTAAAAACAGGTGGGTTGTGCTCGGTTTCAGGGTGATATTGGGTGGGATTTTCCTTGCCGCCAGTATCTCTAAAATCCTGGACATGAATGGTTTTGTCAACACTGTTGTCGGCTATGAGCTCATACCCCGCACTCTTGCCGAAATCTACGGCTGGATTGTCCCCTGGGTGGAGCTATTTATCGGTTGGTCTCTGGTGCTGGGTGTCTTGCCGCGTCTATCGGCGGCGATAAGCATCCCCTTAGTTATCAGTTTCGCCATTGCCAGCAGTTATGCCCTCGAGAAATTCCCCGACAGCATTTGTGGTTGCTTCGGAAACTTCATTGCCCTCAGTCATCCCGTTTCACTTACTATTGATGGCATCATGTTTATATTGGCGATAGTTTTACTTGTCAATAAGCAACCGGAGTTACTTACTGTCGGGCAGTGGCTCAACCGGATAAATCCAGATTTAAAAAGCCAGAAGAAATCCAGTTATTACATCGTTATGCTTGGTGTTGTCGTACTGGCAATGGCAATAACAGCCGCTGTCAGCTATGGTATAGAATCACTTACCTCAAATACCGACAGTACCGTAGGGACAGTAAATATCCCGTCGCCTCTAGTTGACAGTTTGAGTGAGCATTTGAAAGTGGGTAAGCCGGTCCTATTTTATGTCTATGCTGAAGGCTGTTCTTCCTGTGAAGCCGCTGAGCCGGTCATCGAAGAAGTGGCTGGAGAATTCAGCACAACCATTGCTTGTATAAAAGTCGATTATTATCATTACCCTAACCAGCTAATAGAAATGGGTATCACATCGACACCGACTATCTGGGTGATTACAGGGCAAAACCCGGATGGCTCTTTCAACCTCGCAAAGATATTTAAAGGTTCGGTAGAGCGTGAAGAATTGAGAAGCGCTCTTGATAGTGCTGTCAAATTGCTCCGGTAAGGAGAAAATGTGAGATACATTACCGAGTTCCGTAATAATGAAGCGGCAAAGGGATTGATTACCCGCATTGCCCGGATTTCAAAACATCCGGCAAGATTTATGGAGTTCTGCGGTGGTCACACTGTCGCTATCTTCCGCTACGGTATCCGTCAGGTCTTGCCCAAAACAATCGCGATGGTTTCGGGTCCTGGTTGTCCGGTCTGTGTCACTGCTACGCCGGATATTGACAAGTCAATTGCGCTGGCACAAATACCCGGCGTGATTATCGCCACCTTCGGGGATATGCTCAAAGTGCCGGGGAGCCGCTCGAGCCTGCAGAAAGCGCGTGCCGATGGAGCTGATGTACGGATGGTCTATTCGACGTTGGATGCCTTGAAGATTGCCACGGAGAATCCGGAGAAGTCGGTGGTTTTTCTCGGTATCGGGTTTGAGACCACTGCACCGGGAGTAGCTGCCTCGGTGCTCCAGGCGGAGGAGCAGAATATCCGCAACTATTATGTACTTTCTCAGCATAAGTTATGCCCGCCGGTCATCCGTGCCATTCTGAAAGCCGGCGAGGTCAAGCTGGATGGTATGGTATGCCCCGGGCATGTATCCGCCATTACCGGGTCGCAGGCGTGGGAGTTTATCGCAGAAGATTTCGGTATCCCCTGTGTGGTTTCCGGGTTCGAACCGCTGGACATCTTGCAGTGCGTGGCGATGCTTACCGCTCAGGTGGAAAACAAGGAATCGAAAGTCGAGATTGCCTACCGCCGTGGTGTCACACGGGAAGGCAACACCCACGCTCTGACATTGCTGGACAAGGTGTTTGAACCCTGCCCGGCAAACTGGCGCGGTATCGGTATTATCCCTGGTAGTGGACTGAAGTTGCGTAGACAGTACAAACATCATGACGCTGAAGAACAATTCCATATCAAGGTTGCGCCTTTTATTGAACCGAAAGGCTGTCTTTGTGGTGAGGTCTTGCGGGGAGTCAAGACACCGCTCGACTGCAAGCTGTTCCGTAAGGCCTGCACTCCCGAATCGCCGGTAGGTCCGTGTATGGTATCATCGGAGGGTAGTTGTTCGGCTTATTATTTATATGGGAGCGGGACAATTTGAATCCGAAAGTTAGACCTACAGGTATTCTTATAGAAGACGGCAAGATTCTCATCGTGAAGCAGGAAGTATCGGAACGGCGTCACTGGTCTCTACCCGGCGGCGAGCTCGAGTACGGCGAAACCATCGAGCAGTGCCTGAGACGCGAAATTAAGGAGGAGACAGGGCTGGATGTGAAGGTGAAGGATATGCTCTATATCTGCGACCGTTTCCGCCGTCTGAACAACCACATTGTCCATATTACGTTTTTGGTAGAGCGAGTTGGGGGAAAATTGCCATCGAGTTCATTCTTCCACAAAGATGAAGAAATGAACAGGGAAGTGAAAATGATACCGATAGATGAACTCACCAAGTATGGATTTTCGCAGACATTTTACCGGCTGGTAAAGGACAATTTCCCCAACCGTGGTAGTTACCAGGGTGATTTTCATAAATTTTATGGGGAACCGTAAATTATGGAAGATAGAATCCTTCTGGCACATGGTAGTGGCGGTAAGCTGGCGCACGACCTGATAGAGAAGAGCTTTGTACCTTTTCTCGATAATCCTTTGCTCGCACCATTGGATGATTCGGCGGTTTTTAAGATGAGCGGTCGTCTCGCCTTCACGACAGATAGCTACGTGGTCAGCCCTATCTTTTTCCCCGGCGGAGATATCGGCAAACTGGCAGTCTGCGGCACGGTTAACGACCTGTCCATGTCCGGCGCCAAACCTCTCTACCTTTCTCTCGCGTTCATCGTTGAAGAAGGACTCCTTCTAAAAGATTTGCAGAGGGTTATCAATTCCATAAGAACCACGGCGGAAGAAGCCGGAGTCAGGATTATCACCGGCGATACGAAGGTCGTTGAGCATGGCTCGGCGGATAAGCTCTTCATCAATACAGCGGGTATCGGGAAGATACCGGAGGGTGTCTCTATTTCCGGCAGTAATGCCAAGCCGGGCGATAAGGTGATTTTAAGCGGGACAATCGGCGACCATGGTATTGCCGTTCTGAGTCAGCGACAAGGATTAAGCTTCGGCACGAAACTGGAGAGCGATTGTGCGCCCCTTGGCAAGATGGTGGCAAAGATGCTAACGGCAAGCAAAAATATTCACAGCCTGCGCGACCCTACCCGCGGCGGTTTAGCCACCACCCTAAACGAACTGGCAAAGCAGTCGAAGGTGGGTATCAGGATTGAAGAATCAAAAATTCCCATCCGTGACGAGGTTGCCGGCGCCTGTGAAATGCTGGGTTTAGACCCACTTTATATTGCCAACGAAGGTAAATTGGTTACTATCGTCGCCCGTGAAGATGCGGAAAAAGTACTGGCGGCAATGAGGCGGAACCGATATGGAAAGAATGCGGTCATCATTGGGGAAGTGATTGCCGGACACCCGGGGCGCGTGGTGATGAAAACACTATTGGGTTCTCCCCGCATCGTGGATATGCTGGTAGGGGAACCCCTCCCGAGAATTTGTTAGCGGAGCAGGTAATGCAATTACGGGGTAAACCCCTCCCGAGGATTTGCTAGATGCACGAACTGGCGATTACCCAGAGTATGTTTGACATCGTTTTAAAACAAGCGGAACAGGTAAAAGCCAAAAAGGTAACGAAAATCAATCTGGTTATCGGTGAGATGACTGGTGTGGTCAGCGACTGCATCCAGTTCTATATGGATTTTCTGAGCAAAGGAACGGTGGCTGAAGGAGTCGTTGTCTCCGTGAATTCAGTGCCCCCGACGGCGAAGTGTCTGTCTTGCGGCAAGACCTTTAAAGTGAAAGAGTTGGAGTGGAAGTGCCCTCATTGTGATGGTATCAATCTGGAAGTTACCGGCGGTAAAGAGCTATTCGTGGAAAGCATCGAGGTGGACTAGATGAAAATCAAGGTACTCAAGGATATACTCAGCGTCAATGAGCAAATCGCACGCAAGAACCATGAACTGCTGGAGAAAAACAAGGTATTTTCTATCAATATCATGGCTTCGCCGGGCGCCGGTAAAACAAGTTTGGTGCTCCAGACAATTAAAGCTCTGCGCAGTAAGGTAAAAGTGGGTGTGATTGAGGGTGATATCAGCTCCAGTATCGATGCGCAGACGGTGGGGAAAACAGGCGTGCCCGTAGTGCAGATTAACACCGGCGGCGAATGCCATCTCGATGCCAATATGATACAGAATGCCCTCAACAACCTGCCCTTGAAAGATATCGGCCTGCTCCTTATTGAGAATGTGGGCAATCTGGTCTGCCCCGCCGAATTCAATCTAGGTGAGCACCGGAAGGTGCTGGTTGCCAGCGTGCCTGAGGGTGATGACAAACCACATAAATACCCGCTCATGTTCACTACTGTAGAAGCAGTCGTTATCAATAAGACCGACCTTCTGCCCTACGTGAAGTTCAATACCGACGCTTTCACAAAGGCAGTCAGAGGAATCAACGCGAAAGTGGCGATTTTCCCGGTCTCCTGCACCACGGGCGAGGGTATTCCTGCCTGGACAAAATGGCTGAAGGCGCAGATGAAACCAGACAAAGTAAAGTGACAGAGGAAATCACACAAGAGAACTGAAAACAATATGATGGAATTAGATGCACTCTATCATGAGAGAATAGATTTCCGTCTGATGTATTTCGTGGCTATCTTTCTCGGTCTGATTTCTTTTGTGATGCTCGGTCTGCTTATCTACCACGTCGCTGTTGCACCAATCGCCAGCGAGTCAGGTTTGGGCTGGTTTTTCCTTGGCGAGTCTTTGCTAATGGCTGTGGTAACGGTCCTCGTCCTGCAGTTCCGTACCCTTGAAATTATCCTGACTTACCAGGGTATTATCATTAAATTCGGCAGAATTAAAAAACCATACCATGGACAGACATTGAAGCTTACCAGGCAACTACCACCGGAAGTACTCTAAATTCCGGCGGTTGGAGAATAAGGCTGGGACGTAATGGCTGGGTTATGATATATACTGTCATCGGAAAACCGAGAATAGGACTGAAGCTTAATACCGGCAGAATCAGAGAGCTATTATTTTCTACATCCAATCCCCAGGAAGTGATGAGAATCATCAGGAAACAGACCGGCAAAGATGAGGTCCCATCCCTTAAAACATAACCTGGTCACCTGATTTCAGGTATGAGAATAAAAACTGCATTAACTCCGGAAAGTATATGGGCAGGTAAAAAGATAGTAGACATTCCTGCGGAGACCTGAAAACAGAGTTTAGAGTTTTGAATTTATTTCTGCTATAATCGGGCAGTGGTTATCGATTTCCACACACATATTGTACCGCTGCGTATCAAGCAGAACCGCGGGAATTATGCTAAGGCCGACCGTGGTTTTGCATCCATTTTCTCCGACCCCAAAGCGAAACTCGCCACCGCCGACGACCTCATTGCCAGCATGGGCAAAGATGGCATCGATGTTTCGGTAGTGCTGAACTACGGCTGGAAGACACAATCCCTCTGCGTAGAAATCAACGACTATATCATGGAGTCGATAGCGCGTTTCCCTCGGCGTCTTATCGGGTTCTGTAATGTAAATCTGGGTGCAGGCGATACGGCATTAAAAGAACTGGAGCGCTGTTTCCGGGGTGGGGTAAAGGGGATTGGGGAAATCCGACCTGACACAATATCGGATAGTGAGAAGTTGATTGCTACCATCCGCCCGCTTGCGGAATTTGCTGTAAAGAATAATCTCATTCTCCTGACACATGCCTCGGAGCCAGTCGGACACCAGTACTCTGGCAAGGGCAAATCTACCCCCGACCTAATTTATGCTCTAATTACCTCGTTTTCTGACTTGAAAATAGTCTGCGCACACTGGGGGGGCGGTCTACCGTTCTATGCTCTAATGCCCGAAGTCAAACAGGTGATGAAGAATGTCTATTTCGATACTGCCGCATCGCCTTTTCTGTACACAGCACAGGTCTACAATCAGGTGGCACAAATGGTTGGGGAGGATAAAATCCTCTTTGGGAGCGACTACCCGCTCATTCCGCAACGCCGTTTCCTGAAAGAAATCCGCGGGCTGGACTTACCGGAGAAAATTAAAGATAAGATACTTGCGGGTAATGCCATGAAGCTATTGGGTATTACAGGAAAATAATAGATTAGCATGACTGACGAACTGATTCGTTCTTTCATTGCTATCGAGCTACCGCCTGTGGTGAAACAGGAACTCACTACATTAGAGGCTGTGCTGAAAAAACGATGTGCCCAGGTGGTGAGGTGGGTCGACCCGCCGGCAATTCATCTCACACTCAAGTTTCTCGGAGATGTGTCTTCAGACAGAATTGATGAAATTAATATGGCAATCGATGAGGCAACACAGGGATTAAGCCCCTTCCGGTTGGAGTTGCAGGAAGTGGGCGCTTTCCCAAACCTGAACCGTGTGCAGGTGGTGTGGGTGGGAATGAAAGGTGAATTGGACAAACTGGCGTACCTCCAGAAGCAAATCGAAGCGAATACGGAGCAGCTCGGCTTCCCGCGCGAGGAGCGAGCCTTTACCCCGCACCTGACACTGGGACGGGTGCGTAACTACACCTCTCCTGACGACCGTAAGAAATTAGGACTGATACTGTCACAAACCGCTTTTGCATCCTCACAGATTATTACAGTCGAATCCGTCAATCTGATGAAAAGCCAGTTGACTGGTACAGGTGCGATTTACACCCGATTGTACGCTTCGCTTTTGAAGTGGTAAGCGGGGAAGCATCATCTTAAGCTGATGTTTTAGGGCTTAAGGTGTCTGAATGTGAAAGTCTAACCCACACTGCTCGGCATATTCTTTGATATCGTTAAGGGTCTCTGTGGGTGGTAATTGCATATTAATATTCGTTTCAGTTGTTTGCCCTATATGCAACTCATCACACCAGAAGATTGACTCACCCTGGGGGAGTTTACTTAGGGCAGTTTTAATTGCATCTATACCCACCACATGGACATTTACCCACCCGGTTTCGGAGACAAAATCTTCTTCCGATATTATTTCTTCAAGTGTTTTAGTTCTGTTGGTGCCTGTAATCAAAGTGAAGTGCCATTGACTATCTTCTAACCAAGAATAAAGCTCGTATCCTTTCATAGAGTGTGGAAGCTTGTCTACCGCCGATATTGACAGCTTGTTGACCAACTTGTCAGCCTGTTTCAGCGATTCCATAACTTCTGCATTATTCCTGGGGTCTTCACCACCGTAAAAAGAAGCGGAGGGATAACCTAGCTCTAGTGCAATGACTTTTGATTCCTGAGAGTTAAACGGCTTCCATATGGTAACCCCGTCAAATGAAATGGAAGAAATCGGAGTCCAGAAAGCCCCGCAGTAGATAGGTTTCTTATCAACGCAAACCATAAACGACTTGCCTTCAACTGGCACTTCTAAACTAGAGATGCGGTCGAAGGCACTTGCAGTGAGTTTAATCTCGTGTGTTTGAGCATTATATGTGATGATATCCCCAATCGATATGATAGGCTGTTCCGCGATAGCGACGTGGCTTAAAGCCTCCATCTGGCCAGGAGGAATATCTTCTTTGGTCAAGTAAATAGCAAATCCTTCATGGTCTGCGGCAGAACAACCGTTGGATATGAGAAGGATGCAGACTAAAACAACGGCGAGTTTGGCGGGAATGTATCTAAGTATCCTTTTCATAAAATCTTCCTACGTTTGTAATTCGCTCTGATTATAAAACGCAACAGGAAGCCTTACGTTATTATGGCATACGGTGAAGGAACTAACCACAATCAAACTTGAATGGTTCGAATCCCCTTAGCTAGCCCGCATTGGAAGCATTCCGAACTGGTTTTTGAGAAGAAAGAGCTAGTTCTGGCACTGCAATAGTTACTGACTTGCTACCCTTGACCGCTGCCTATATCATGAGACTTGGGGAAGCACGCTGCCATCATTCCCATTAACACTATCAGGTAGCAGTAAGACTGGAAGCAGATAAAATCGCAGAGTTCAGGGTCATTGATGACTTTCCCGACGGAATACCCCAAACCATTATCACTTAGGTGAACTAGATTCCAATTTGCTGCAACTGGGTCTCCATGTGTTAGGGAATTAAACAGTTTAATAAACTCTTTATCATACTTGTCACTCATAGTTTCGAGTCTCTTCTCTATCTTTGGTCTACCCTTATGTTCCCAACCAGCTTTCCATAGTCCTACCTGATCGGGATAAGAATGGAGATACGAAATGGTCGCCGTTCGCTCAATCAGTGGACGCATGAGTACCAAAGCCCCGAAAAGGTAACCTTGACGAATTAGTTCTCGAATCGTTAGAGCTAGGTTTATTCCTTGGGGGATAATCTGGCAAGCTGCTTTCTGCAGGTCAGATAATTGTGTATGATGAGTATATGTGGCAACTTCAGCATTTTGTTCTAGACACGACATAATTACTTTGTCGAAGTTATATACGGAAGCTCGTCCAAGATATGGCTCGTTGTCTGGCAAATATACAGGCTTTGGCTCAATCATTTAATTTATCGATCTATTTGGATATTTACTAGGTAATCATACTACTATTAAGGTAATTTTACGACCTTTAGGGTGAGCTTTTCTGGAAGTGTGAAATTCTTGTATGATAACTAACAAAGTTGTGACTATATTTTTGTAAGCAGTTGGCATCCCACATTGGAATTGAACCCACAGAGTAATCGTATTGAACGTAAACGTCCCTAAAACTAGGTATTCTTCACCTTGTGCTACGCCTTGATTTCTTGTTATACTGAATAAGATTTATATGCAATTATGGTTGGGAGGTGGTCCCCGTGGAACAAAACAGTTTCCCCAAATGTCAGAAATGCAAAATCGGCGACCTCGTGCCGTTATCTGATTTTGGGAGCCAGGGAGCAACCATTCATTACAAAGCATGGGTCTGTACCAATCCTCAATGTGGCTTCAATCTAAAAATTCGCAATGGCGATGTCTATGTGGATGAGCCTATCATGAGCGGCGCTAACCACTCGCGCTCACGGTAAGCGAGACAAGTTCCGGCTGAACCTCAACTAATTGGTGGATGGTAGGTGTGCTTGCTCAATTGACAAAGCTCAGGGGAGCGGCACTAAATCTGTTACTTCCGCAATTCTGTGTCGGCTGTGGCAAAGAGGGCGCTTTTCTCTGTGATTCCTGTTTACAATCATTGCCACGTCTGGAGCCGCCTGTCTGCCCGAGGTGTGGCCGTCCGCAATCTAATGGAGAGCTTTGCCGGAATTGTCAGGACTGGCAGGCAGATATCGATGGTATCCGTGCTCCCTTCTGTTTTGATGGTGCTATCCGTTCTGCGGTCCACCAGTTGAAATACCGTAATCTGAGGGCAATCGCGCCGGCACTGGCGCAACTCATGAGTGAATACCTGGCGAGTAATCATCTGGATGGTGACGTTTTGATTCCGGTTCCCTTGCACGACAAGCGACTCCGCGAACGGGGTTATAATCAATCGGCTTTACTGGCAAAAGAACTGGGAACACTGATGAATTTACCGGTGGACGAAACGAGCCTGGTTCGTGATAAATTTGTTCTCCCTCAGGCAAGAACGACGAGTGTAGAGGAACGGCGGGCTAATGTGATTGGTGTGTTCGCCTGTCGGGGAGATGGAGTCCGGGGGAAGAAGGTATTGCTAATTGATGATGTGGCAACATCCGGGTCGACCATGAATGCTTGTGCCTCGGTTTTAAAGTCGGCTGGTGCGATAGCCGTGTGGGGACTGGCGCTGGCACGAGAGATTTAACATTTAAGAGGAGTGTGGGAATGGACTTACAATTGACCGGTCACAATGTCGAAATACTGCCGACGGTTCGGAGCTATGTGGAGAAGAAGCTCGAAAGGCTAGGTCGTCATCTGCCCAGTCTGAACGGAGTTAAAGTGGAACTGACCGAGCAGAAGACGAAATCACAGGCGCAACGTTACCGCACACAGGTTACACTCGAAGTTAACGGCACTCTCCTGCGGGCGGAAGAGCAGGCGGAGAATTTGTTGGTGGCGATTGACAGGGTCGTACCGGCTCTTGACCGGCAGATTGAGCGGTATAAGGGAAAACTCTCAAATAAGAACAAGGCAGGTCTGGCGGCAAGGGCACAAGCCCAGGAAGAAGTTGCCGAAGAGAAAGCGACGCCGAGACTGGTCAGAACAAAACGCTTCTCCATAAAATTGATGAGTATCGACGAGGCAATCGACCAGATGGAATTGCTCGGGCATGATTTCTTTCTCTTCCATAACGCTACCACGAGGGAACTCAATCTTGTTTATAAAAGGCAGGATGGCAATTACAGCATTATTGAGCCGGTAATGGAGTAACCAATATGACGCGGGTGATCGGTCTTACCGGGGGGATGGGTAGCGGCAAGAGCACTGTCTCTCAGCTATTGGCGGAGTTCGGCACGGTTATTATCGACGCCGATACCGTAGGGCACGAAGCCTATCAACCCAATACGAAAACATGGCAAGAACTGATTGCCGCCTTCGGTCAGCAGATTCTTGCACCGGATAGGTCTATCGACCGTAAGAAGCTCGGGGCGATTGTTTTCGGTAATCCGGAACAGCTTGAACGACTGAATCATATTGTCCATCCCCGCATGTTTGAAATGATGAAGGAGCGTATCGAGCAATACCGTCGTCAGGGTGTGAAAGTGGTGGTGCTGGATGCCGCCATTCTTTTTGAAGCCAACTGGACGCCGCTGGTGAATGAGATATGGGTGGTGGTTGCTTCCGAGCCGGTGGTGGTTGCCCGTGCCAGAGCCCGGACTGGCCTCCCTGAAGAGCAGATTCGTTCTCGTCTCAGTTCCCAGATGCCAGTTGAAGAGAAGGTTAAGAAGGCAAACGTGATAATCCATAACGATGGCACATTCGAAGACCTGCGCGCAAAGGTCAGGGAACTGTGGGCGGCATTAAAGGATTCATCCTGAGGATTCATTCTGAAGGAATAATCAGCCGTCGGATGCTATACTTAAATAAAGAGTAAGCTGATGTCGAATGTATTTGATGAATTTGAATCACGGGGCATGATCTATGCCGTCACAGAAGACGTGCGTCAATATCTTGCTGGTGAAAAAGTCACCGGTTATATTGGTTTTGACCCATCGGCACCCAGCCTTCACGTAGGGAATCTATTAACCCTAATGGGCTTGGTCCATCTGCAACGTTACGGGCATACCCCGATTGCCGTGGCTGGTGGTGGCACGGGTCTTATCGGCGACCCGGGTGGCAAGAGCCAGGAAAGGCCTCTTTTGTCCAAGGAGGAAGTCCAGACTAATGTCGAAGGCATCAAAGAGCAGTTGCGCCATTTCCTGGATTTCGAAACCAAGACCAACCCCGCAATTCTGGTAAACAATGCGGACTGGTTGACCACTATCAGTCTGACTGATTTTCTCCGGGATGTGGGTAAACACTTCACGGTAAATGCGATGATAGCTAAAGAATCGGTCAAGCGTCGACTGGAACAAGAAGGCATCTCTTTTACCGAGTTCAGCTATATATTACTGCAATCATTCGACTACCTGTTCCTTTACGAAAAATATCACTGCACTTTGCAGATGGGTGGGAGTGACCAGTGGGGGAATATTACCGCCGGCGTGGACCTGATTCGTCGGGTACATGGCGCAAAGGTGCATGGACTGGTTTTCCCGTTACTAACGACTGCCAGTGGCACGAAGTTTGGTAAGTCCGAAGGTAATGCTGTGTGGCTCGATGCCGGACTTACTTCTCCCTACCGCTTCTACCAGTACTGGATTAACACAGAGGACAAAGATGTGATAACCTGCCTGAAACGTTTCACGTTGTTGTCCGTGCCGGAAATCAAAAACCTGGCAGACTCCGTCGCCACCGAACCTGAAAAACGTAATGCCCAACGGACGCTGGCGCGTGATGTGACCCGAGCCGTTCACGGAAAAACCGCTCTTGAAAAGGCGGAACAGGCTTCCCGTGTGCTCTTCGGTGAAGAGGTGCGTAATCTGAATTTGCATGAGGTGCTTGATATATTTGCTGATATCCCCTCCGTTGAACTAGAGAAATCCCTGTTCACTGGTAATGGGATGGCATTAGTCGACCTGGTTGCATTTGCCGGATTGGCTCAGTCTAAGAGTGAAGCCAGACGACTGATTCAAAGCGGCGGTGTATATCTGAATAATATTCGAAATGCAGATTCTAAAAACACAGTATCTCTTGCCAATGCCATCGAGGGGCGTGCTATCATACTACGCAAGGGACCAAAAGAATACAGGCTGGTCAAGATTTCTGGAAGCTAGTTTAATGTGACCTCGCCTGAACTTGACGCTCCTTCGAGATAATTGATATAATAATTTGTTTGTGGAGGATACGAAAATTTACGCAATCGTTGAAATCGCAGGAAAACAATACCGGGTTAGTCCCGGTGAAACGATAGACGTTGATTGCCTCGATAAGATTGAGGGCGAAACTCTAGAGTTCGATAGAGTACTCTTAATTGGCGGCGATGGTGCTACCAAGGTCGGCAAGCCGGTGGTCAAGGGCGCTAAGATTATCGCGACCTCACAAGGCACTATCCGTGGTGATAAAGTCATCGTCTTCAGGTTCAAGGCGAAAGTCAGGTCTCGCAAGAAGACCGGTCATCATCAACTGTATACCCGGCTCACCATCGACAAAATAGAAGCTCCGAAAGGTGGGCGTGTGAAGGAGGGGGCGGCAAGTGGCACATAAAAAGGGCGCCGGAAAAAGCAAGAACGGGCGCGATAGTCAAGCACAGCGCCTCGGTGTGAAGCGGTATGCCGGGCAGGAAGTGAAAGCGGGTACCATTCTGGTACGACAGCGGGGCACGCGCATACATCCGGGTAATAATGTAGGCGTTGGCAAAGACTACACGCTCTTTGCTCTGGTTAACGGCGTTGTAAAATACGAACCATACAGTGACAATCGGAGGAAGGTCAGCGTTTACGCTGAATAGCAATATGAAAGAAAAGATACATCCCCAGTATTTTCCCCAGGCAAAAGTAGTCTGCTCTTGCGGTAATACCTTCACCACCGGTTCTACCAAGAAAGAACTCCACGTTGAGTTGTGCAGTAAGTGCCATCCTTTTTATACAGGGGCATACCGTATGGTGGATACCGCCGGGCGTGTTGAGCGTTTCAAGAGACGCTACCAGAAGCAGACGGAAAAGCAGAACTAAGTGAGAGAAGTGTAGGCAAAGAGGGAGCGGTTTATGAACGCCGCTCCTTTTCCTTTTGTAATTGGGTAAGAATATGACGGAACAAAAGCAATTTCATTATGGTGGGCAGGCGGTTATAGAAGGAGTGATGATACGCGGTCGTAAGTATCTGGTGACTGCATTACGCAAACCGGACGGCGCTGTGAGTGTAGATAAGCAACCCCTCCCCAGTCTATATACCGGTAAATTGCGGGCGATGCCTTTGTTCCGGGGCATCATTGTCATTATTGAGTCGTTAGTACTTGGCATGAAAACTCTCCTCTATTCGGCGAATGAGGCGCTGGAAGAAGAGGGCGAGAAGGTAAGTGGGTGGTGGATGTGGTTGATGCTGTTTGTTTCGCTTGCTTTTGCGGTGGCGTTATTTTTCCTGGCACCTTTGTTCCTAACAAATTTACTTAAAATTCAACAGCCTTTCTTGTTTAATCTGGTTGATGGGCTCATCCGACTTGCCATCTTCATTCTCTATCTATGGCTGGTCTCACTGATGCCGGACATCAAACGGGTTTTTGCCTATCATGGCGCCGAACACAAGACGGTGAACGGTTATGAAGCCGGGTCGCCGCTAGAACCCGAATCGCTGAAAAAGTTCAGTAAGGCGCATATACGATGTGGGGGAAGTTTTTTATTTGCGGTATTAATTATTGCGATAGTTGTTTTCTCATTAGTGGGGAAGCCGGCTCTCTGGATATTGGTATTGAGTCGGGTGCTTCTGTTACCGGTGATATCAGCATTAGGCTACGAGGTCATTTATTTCGGAGCGCGTCATGCTGACAACATCTTCGTAAAAATTATACTGGCGCCGGGAATGTGGGTACAGTCCATCACCACCCGTCAGCCTGATAATGGTCAGCTTGAGGTCGCGATTGCGGCGATGAAGGCAGCAGTAGAAGCGGATAACCCACCGGCTGAAGCCTCACCCGTAAAAATAGAGTCTACTTAGTCAATTACTATTTGCTGGGAATGACCGGCAAATCGATATATGAAGCGTATTCCCCCTCGTGGTAGATTGTCTGGAGTGCCGGTATTCCTGCCTTGTCAACCCCGAAGGCATTACCTGTATTCATATTGCGGTCGATGCGCGGGAAGTTGCTGCTGGTGACATCTACCCGAATACGGTGCCCGGCTTTGAAAACGATGCTGGTATGAGCCAGGTCGATTGTATATTCATAAACCTTCCCCGACTCAACGAATGCTGGATGCAGAATGCCCTTGCGGAAACGGGTGCGAATCCAGCCTTCGGCGACATTATAAGCAAAGCCATCGGGGTAAACATCCACCAGTTTAGTGACAAAATCAGTGTCTTTAGCAGATGTGGACGCGAAGAGATGGAGCTTTAGCGGACCCGTGACCTCTAAATCCTGCTTGAGTTCAGGGGTTGTATAACAGAGTACATCATTACGTTTTTCCACGACACTTTGCTCAAGAGGACCGGGTACCAGTGAACCGGAATCGAGTAAACGTCCACCCACAGTCGGCACCGGGAATTTCGGATCGTAGACAAAAATATCGGGTGATTCCGAACCAGGCACATCACGCGTTAACAAACCATCCCCTGTAGCGGTCTGTGCATGTCCCCGGCTGTGGAAGAAGAAACGCTGCCAGTCTGTCTGGGGTAAAGGCCAGGTATCCGCGTTCTTCCAGCGGTTCAAACCCATACAGAAATAACGTACCGGTGGATTGGGACGGCGGCTTTCTATACCGCGGAGATATTTGTCATAGAAGGTGATGCGGCGCTCGTTGGTGAAGGTAGATACAGCGGCGGCAGCAGGACCGAAGTGCAAAGCACCGGCATAAGCTGGGAGGCGCGAGCCATGTACCCATGGTCCGCAGATAATATATTGACCTTCGCGCGCTATTTGGGAACCAGCTTTCTCACGCATTTTAGCAAAGTTGGCAAAAACTCCCCAGGTAGCAAGGTCATACCAGCCGGTACCGTAAAAACAGGGTACGGTAACCTTGTTATAGGGCCACCAGAGGTCTTCTTCCGTCTTGATAGTATCTGGTAATACATCCGTGACGCGTCGGTAAGCACCCTCCAGTCCTTCGAACTTAAAATGAGGTGTATCTTTAAATGGCAGATAATTGAACACTTCAGAGAGGTTGAAGCGGGCGCGATCGAGCATTTCTTCTGCCTTAGTAACATCTTTACTCTGCTGTTTCATCCGGGCGAGCACATCCACCGCCATCGCGACGAACCAACTGATTCCCGATTCGAAGTCGATGGGTCCCGCCATGCGTGATTCACCAATAGGTCCAGAACCGATGATATCCGGGGCGATAGCTTTGAGATGAGGCGGATTTTCAATGGCGGCTTGCCACTGATTACGCCCCAGATATGACCCGCCGGACATACCCACATTACCATCGCACCATTTTTCTGCGGCGATGTTTTCAATGGTATCATAGCCGTCAGGACCTTCTGAGCCACCGGTCTGCCAGATACCATCGGAGGCAAACCTGCCCCTGATATCCTGGATAACGAAAGCATAGCCTGCAAAAGCGGCGTGTATTGGGGAGAGAAAATCGCTGGCGCGGCTCATTACTTTATTGTAAGGTGTGCGTACTAAAATTGCAGGGTGCTTTTCATTATCGTCCGGACGAAAAATATCGGCGCGCAGGATTACTCCATCGCGCATCTTCATGGGGACATCACGGTCAATCCGAATTGAGTTTACAGCCATCATTTCCTCCTTACTTCTAAAATATATTTGAACTCACCAGACTATCGTATTTTCTGGAAGAAGCAAGTTCTCTCTCCAGTGTGGCACACAGGACCCGTTGGCTTTGCTTTCACCAAAAGGGAGTTGTTTTCACAGTTTTTCCAAACCTCTTTCACCTTGATGAAATTGCCTGAGGTCGCGCCTTTATGCCACATTTCCTGCCGACTGCGGCTATAAAACCAGACGTCTTCTTCCTTAAGCGTACGCTGTAAGGCTTCTTCGTTCATATAGCCAACCATCAGCACTTCCCCGGTATCTATATCCTGAATAACTGCAGGAATAAGCCCTTTTTCATCGAATTCAATGTCTTTCATAATCCCTCCTTCTCTCACAGGTGCCAACTATCAAGTATCAACTAACAAGTCACAAACAACTAGTTAACTCCAAGTAGATGTATCTATTAGCTTATTAGAATACTATATCACTAAGTAAGCCTCGAACGATTAGAAAAATTCGTCTAATAGCATATAATATTCGATTTTTTTATAATCAGGTTTAATAACTCCATATTCTTTAAAAAAGCTCTGTTCGAGGCGAATACCAAGGTTTCTCCTTATACTCCTTATGGCAAGGGCAATATCCTTATATCGATCTGCAATTCCTGCTCTATGTAAATCAACAAACCCTGAAATTCCTTTTTTATATATCATAACATTTGGAAGGCAATAGTCTCCGTGTGTAAAAACCAGGTCCTCGTCATGTGGTTTAAGAAGAAGGAGTTTCTTATATAATTCTTCTGCTGTTTTTCCACGTCTAATATCATCAAAATCGCCTTCGTCAACCAGATTATGCTTCACATTGAATCCGGCGATATCAATTTCCTTGTCTAATGACCTGTCGAATGGGCAATTATCAATAGTAATTCTGTGAATCATCCGAAGTCCCTCTGCGAGAAGTGTAACGAGTTCAGTATCGTTAATACTACCAACTAAGTTTGCAGCATCCGAACCCAGAATCTCCGATGTGAGCAGATAGTCGTTGTTATCATCCTCGTCGAAAGCAAGAATTTTGGCTACGGGTAATTTATCCGATAACCACTCTAGAACCTTCTTTTCTTCTAGCAATTCTCTCCCTTGTCGTTTTTGAGCCATTTTGAGGTATATAGTTGGGTAGTTGTGACGATTCAGACGATATGTTTTTGCTGATGACTCTCCGATCATGACTCTATTCCAGATATATCCGGTTACAAGGTCACTAATTGCTTGAGGTAACTTTATTGGCGATTGCATCTTTAATAACACAATTTGCCTATTGTGGTGTTATTTATTTAATTCGTTCAAGGCTTCTTTGAGGTTTATATCGCCGGTATAGAGTGCCTTGCCGATGATTGCCCCCTCCACACCGAGTTGTTTCAACATTTTGAGGTGCAGGATAGTTGAGATACCTCCAGCGGCAATAATCGGTACTCGTGTGGCATGAAGAAGTTCGGAGATGGCGCTAAAATTGGGTTCGGTGAGGGTGCCATCACGGACGATGTCCGTATAGATGAACCGTCTGACCCCCAGTTTCACCAGATATTGTGCAAACTCCACTGTTTCCCGGCTTGTCTCTTTTTGCCAGCCGTGAGTCGCTACTTTCCCGTCACGCGCATCGATGCTGACGATGATGTAATCGTTGAAATTACGGCATGCCTCTTTCACAAGCCCTGGGTTCTCCACAGCCACTGTGCCCAGAATGACCCGTTCGATGCCCATCTGGAGCACTTGTCGGATAGTCTCCAGGTCACGCAGTCCGCCGCCAAGCTGACTGGGGACCAATAACACGTGGGCGATATTCCGGATAATTTCGAGATTACCCAGTTCACCCTGTGCCGCACCATCGAGGTCGACGATGTGGATACGGGGCGCGCCCATTGATTGCCATTTCAATGCCACATCCAACGGGTCATCCGAGAATTGTATTTCGCGTTTATAATCTCCCTGATAGAGGCGGACACATTTGCCACCCTTCAGGTCAATGGCAGGAATGATTTCGATAGTGGTCTCCTTTTAAGCTGACCGCTATAAATTGATATTCGAATATTTACGCCAGTAGCGGGCATTAAATGCCTTGTTGTCCTTGTTCTTATCCTGCAGAATATCAAGCGCGCGGATAATCATCTTGCGGGTATCGTGAGGCATGATGATTTCGTCCACACAACTCCGCTCGGCGGCAACGAAAGCGTTTTCATACATATCGCTGTATTCCTGGATGCGCTTTTTCTCGGTTTCTTCAGGAGTTTTTGATTCACGGATCTCGCGGGCAAAGATGACACTTGCCGCCGTTTCGGCACCGACGATGGTAATGCGTGCTGTTGGCCAGGCATAAACAAAATCCGCGCCAATCGACTTATCCAGCATACCGTAATGAGCGCCAGCGTAAGATTTTCGTATCATTACCGAAATCAGCGGGATGGTGGCATCAGCCCAGGCGAACAGCAGTTTAGCGCCATGCCGCAGAATGCCCTTCCAGTCCTGCTCGCTACCAATCATATAGCCGGGGCAATCGCCGAAGGTGACCATTGGGATATTAAACAGGTCGCAAAAGCGAATGAAGCGTGCCGCCTTATCCGCGGCATCGGTATTAATTACACCTGCCGCCTGCATTGGTTGACTGGCATAAATACCCACCGTGCGGCCATTAAAACGGGCGAATCCGATAATGACACTGATAGCATAGAGTGCCATAATCTCATAGAAATTGCCGTCGTCTACCACTGCCTTGATGATTTTCTTCATATCATAGGGACGCTTGGAGTCATCGGGGATGATGGTGTCAAGCTCCAAGCTGGTCCTATCCGGGTCGTCCTTCGTTACTAGGCGGGGCGCGTTTTCACGGTTATTTGAAGGCAGGAATGCCAGCAGGGCTTTACATTTATCGATGGCGTCTTTATCATCATTAGCCACAATGTGGGTACAGCCCGACTTGACGGCATGGGCTTTATAGCCGGAAAGCTCCGCCAGGGTGATTTTTTGACCCAACTGCGTCTCGACGAAAGCCGGTCCGGCGATGCCCATAAAGCCTGTTTCTTTGCACTGGATGAGGAAGTCCTGCATCACGGGGTGATAAGCCTGCCCGCCGAGACAAGGTCCCATCAAAAGCGCGATCTGAGGTATGACTCCAGACGCCAGTATTTGCGAGCGGAATGTCCAGCCGTAGGCTTCCAGCGTGTCCATGCCTTCCTGGAGGCGGGCACCACCGGAATCGTTCATGCCCACAAAGGGCCAGCCTTTTTCCTTGGCAAAATTGATGGCATAGGCGAGTTTTTTACCATGCGCCTCGCCGAATGTGCCTGCCATTGCCATATAGTCTTCTGCCATTGCCACCACATACCGCTCGTTCACCTTGCCGAAGCCGGTAATGATACCATCGCCGGGGATTTCCCGTTTGTCCATACCGAAGGCAGTGGTGCGGTGCTTGACGAACAAGCCGATTTCTGTGAACGTGTCTTTATCAAAGAAATAGTCAATACGCTCGCGGGCGGTCCACTGGTTACCCTTATGGCGTTTTTCGATATCTTCCGGGCTTGCCATCTGGACAATTTTCTTGCGTTTTTTTTGGTACTCTTCCAGCAAATCCTTCGTCGTTGCCATCTTCAGACCTTCCTCAAATCGTTTTGTGGAGGACACTTGGCATTACCAAAAGTTCGTGGTCATAATTTGTTGCCAGAATTATTTTCGTGAATCCACCGCGGATTAGCTCAACCCCATCTTCTGCCTGACTTCCTTCATGGTTTCGCGGGCGATAACCCGGGCTCGTGTGGCACCATCAGCCAGAACCTCTCGAATATATTCCGGTTTTGCAGCGAATTCAGCACGCCGCTCGCGCACCGGTTTGAGCGCCTCGTTCATGTTTTTGGCCAGTAGCTTTTTACAATCGACACAACCAATCTCTGCGGCGCGACACTGTCTCTCGATGTCTGCCACCTGCGACTCCGTGAAATACTTGTGCAGAGTAAAGATGTTACAGACCTCCGGGTGACCGGGGTCTTTCCGGTATTTGCGTGCGGGGTCGGTGACGGCATTCATTATTCTCTGCCGTGTCTCTTCAGCCGTGTGTGCTATCTCAATTACGCTGGTTTCGATTTCCTTGCTCATCTTGCCCTTGCCGTCCAGTCCCGGAATGAGCGGGAAAGACGTGAGCCTGGCTTTCGGCTCCGGGAAAGTCTCTCCGAAGATGTTATTAAACCGGCGGGCAATCTCCCGTGCCAATTCCAGATGAGGTAACTGGTCTTCACCGACGGGCACAACTTCAGCTTTATAGAGCACAATGTCGGCGGTCATCAGGACAGGATATCCGACCAGACCGTAGTTCACATTGTCCGGGTGCAACTTCGCCTTCTCTTTGAAGGTAGGCACACGCAGTAGCCAGCCCAATGGCGTTATCATGCTGAGCAGGGTGTGCAGTTCCATTACTTCCGGCACGTGCGATTGCACGAAGATAATGCTCTTCTGCGGGTCCAGTCCTGCTGCCAGCCAGTCGAGTGTCAGTTCCCTGATATAGGTCTGAATTTTACTGGTCTCCTGGAGCGTAGTGAGTGCGTGAATATCAACGATGCAGTAGATGCAATCATATTCCTTCTGCAGTTCTACGTAGTTATGAATCGCCCCCAGCAGATTCCCGATGTGTTGTCGCGCCGTGGGGCGGGCGCCGGAAAAGACACGTTTTTTCATGTAATTCTCTACCTCGTTATGGGAAAAGTCTAACACAAAAGATGGAAGCGGACAAGGTAAAAGCCTGCGTATTGTCACCCTGAGTGAAGCGAAGGGTATCGGAGTGGCTGGGAATTTACTTGTGCCTCACCTCCCCGAGATTCATTCACTGCGTTCAGCATGACATCCTATACTTGGCTTTTAGTATTTGCTCTGCTACTATGTTTTCACCGGAGGTGCTTATGATACGGAGCTTTGATGGAAAGACCCCACGCATTGCAGAGTCAGCCTTTGTCAGTGAAGCGGCGTATGTCATTGGTGATGTAGAAATCGGGGAGAATTCCGGTGTATTTCCCGGCGCTGTTATCCGTGGCGATTTCGCGCGTATAAAAATCGGGCGCAATACAATGGTTGAAGACGGTTCTATTGTACATTCCGGTGCACCGGTGGAAATAGGCGATAATTGCATTATCGGGCACAGCGTCGTAATGCACGGCATCAAGGTGGGCAATAACTGCCTTCTCGGCAATAACGCGACAGTGCTGGACAATGTGAAAATCGGCAGTCATTGTATTATTGCGGCCGGGGCGTTGGTGAGTCCGGGCACGGAAGTGCCGGATTATTCCATGGTGATGGGCATTCCCGGCGTTATCAGGAAAATATCTGCGACCAGACAACAACGGATGGGAAGCGGGAATCAATCGTATGCCGACATGCTCAAGCGCTACAAGAAACAGCCGGAGTTGGGAAGTAAATAAACATGCCTTCAAATAGGACTCTATTAAGTATCAAATAAAAAAGAAAAGAATAATAGTCCATAATCTTACACGTGATAGGGTTTTTAAGTAGTTACATTCAAAAGTGTCAATGAGTTCTTTTGCATAGCCGGCATATTTTGGAGGAACGGCAACGCTGAAAGGAGCGAAAACACCTAAATTAAGGTTAAAATAAGGCTCGCAACCTATAATAACCGGGATTCCTTCACTCTCGAAACGAATCTTTACCGCGTGAGCGATTAGCTCGCCGTAAACTAATCCCACTGTAACTAAATTAAATTGCCTATCCATCTTACGTATTATAACAAACATTAACCTCGGAAAGATTTTGCACATCGAAATAAATCGATTTCCCATGCCTAATTGGCAGTGTTGTCTCTTCTCTCCCTTGAGGAGAGAGACAAAAGTGAGGGTGAATCATTGATTGGTTGTACCCATCTCAGTCCTCTACTACAAGGGGCGAGGAGGTTAGTAGTAGCTACATCTTATCTGGTGCGGTCATGCTCATCAGGTTGAGCGTTTTCGCGAGCACGATTTGCACTGCTTTTACTAGCTTGAGACGGGCTTTCGTTATCGCTTCATCTTCGGTGACGACACGGCAGTCGCGATAGAAAATATGGAAAATAGTTGCTAAATCCTGCGCATAGTAAGCCAGGTGATGCGGTTCGAGGGTAGTGGTCACCACCTCAATGATTTCAGGCAACTGGAGAAGCCTGCGAATCAGTATCAGTTCCACCGGGGCGGTGAGACGGGAGACATCGCCATCGTTAAAGTTAATATGCCGTTCCTGTGCCAAACGCATGATGCTGGCGATACGGGCGTGAGCGTATTGGATGTAGTAGACCGGGTTGTCCTGTGATTGTTTCTTGGCAAGCTCTAGGTCGAAGTCCATCTGGCTGTTAGCAGAACGTGCCAGGAAGAAGTAACGGCAGGCATCGACGCCCACTTCGTCCATGACCTCACGGAGAGTGATAATATCGCCGGTGCGTTTGGAAACACGCACCAGTTCGCCGCCACGCTTCAAAGTGACCATCTGGTGGATGATAATTTGCAGTTGCGCCGGATTGATGCCCATCGCGCCCACGGCTGCTTTGAGTCGGAAGACGTGTCCCTGATGGTCGGCGCCCCAGATGTTGATTACCTTGTTAAAACCGCGCTCGATGAATTTGTTATAGTGGTAGGCAATATCCGCGGCGAAGTAGGTGGGTGAGCCATCACTCCGGATGACGACGTTGTCCTTGTCCTCGCCGAGCGCTGTGGAAACAAACCAGGTAGCGCCCTCTTTGTCGACAAGATGTTTATCTTTACGCAGTAGCTCGAGTACCTTTTTGTACTGTCCATTGCGGTAGAGACTCTGCTCGCTGAACCAGACATCGTACTCGACACGCAGGAGTTTTAGTTCCTCTTTAATCTGGTCCATCACCTTCCGCACACCTATTTCACCCAGCTTTTCCACCGCCTCTGATTCCGGCAGATTGCGGAATTTATCACCATGCTCTGCGATGATGTCCTTGGCGATGTCAATCATGTAACTGCCATGGTAACCGTTCTCGGGAAGCTCCTTTTCAATGCCGAGGCTCTGAAGATAGCGGGCATAGAGCGATTGTTTGAAGGCATCCATCTGACTGCCGGCATCATTGAAGTAGTATTCTTTTTCTACGCGGTAACCGCTGGCAGCGAGAACATTTGCCAGGGTACTGCCCAGAATAGCGCCTCGCCCGTGCCCCACGTGAAGAGGTCCGGTAGGATTAATGCTGACAAATTCAACCTGGACGCTCGACCCTTTGCCATAGGCACTGTTGCCAAAGGTTTCGCCGGACTTGAGGATGGTATTTACCTGAGAGGCGAGCCATTTATCATTGAGCGTGAAGTTGATGAAACCCGGGGGTGCGGCAACCACCTTCTCGATTTCCTCAGACGGTGGGATGAAGTTAACCAGCTCACGGGCGATTGTCAGTGGATTGGTGTTAATGGCACGTGCCAACCTTAACGGCAGGTTGGTAGCATAGTCGCCATGCTCCGGATTCTGAGGACGCTCGATGGTGATATCCGGTGTCGCCACAGCTGGCAATTTGCCGGATTTCTGTGCTTTGCCGATAGCTTCGGCGATTAGACTAATGAGTTTTTCACGCAACATTTTAGTTTAGAACATCTGGTGGATTAAAAAATTATAGCACAGTTATGTATGTAGACGATAACCTGAGTTCTTGAAAATACAGAAAGAGGGCGTTCATTTAGCGTAAACGCCCTCTAACCACTCAGGATGTAACCTGCGAGGTTAAATCAGGTTAAAATCAGTAAAGGTTTACTGCCAGCCTGACCTGGCGCCCGGTCCACCCATCGGCATCGGTCCAACGGGCCAGTTGAAACCGCCCACCATCACTTTGTTGATATCTTCAGCGCTGCAAATACCATCCTGGACAAGCTTGAATGCCTCTCTTCTGACGACACCCATAAGGCGGTTACCGACGAAGCCGGTGTCACCGGGGACATCCTTAATTAGAGAACAGGTTTTTCCCAGCTTCAGGGTAAGGTCACAGGTTGTTTGAACCACGTCTTTTGTCACTTCCGCGGTGTAGATTACTTCCACGGCTTTCATAATGTTTGCCGGGCTGAACCAGTGCATACCCAGGAACCGGTCTTTCCGATTTACTGCCTTTGCCAGGTCTGCAATGGTGAACATGGAAGTATTGCTGGCGAAAATGGCTTCCTTCTTTACGATTTTGTCCATCTCAGCGAAAACTTTTAACTTGAGGTCCTTGTTCTCAAGCTCACGACCGCCACCGCCACCGATTGCCTCGAGTAAAAAGTCGACGTTCTTCAAGTCCTCAACTTTAGTGGTGACGGATAATCTGGCTAGGGCAGCGTCCATTTCCGCTTGGGTCTGCTTGCCACGCTCTACACCACCCTTCAAGCCGAATCTGCCACTGATGATGGTGTTTTTCGTGTTTGCCAGGATTTCGTCTTTCAGGTCGCGGATAATGACATTGAATCCGGCTAGTATTGCTGTCTGGGCAATACCCCCACCCATAACACCCGCCCCCATGATACCGATGGTTTTAATGTCTTTTAGTTCCATAACTGCCTCCTACTTATTTTAATATCGCTACCAGCCAACTATTATATTAGCTTCTCATGTTTTCTGCAAATGGGGGTCTGCAACTAGCAAGCTATAATTCTACTCTGTCATTTTTTGTTTGAGTTTGCCAAGTAAGCTTTCCAGTTGAATGGCACATTCACGGTATGCTTCAATCCCTGAAACGACGGGGTCGAATATATCGCCCTGCGCTCCGGTGTACTCAGTTAACAGGTGCACCTTTCCCCGCGCATTGGCAAAATTGGTTTCTATATACTGTTTGTGTGCAGCAGACATTGTCAAAATCAGGTCTGCCCAGTCAACAAGTTCGCCAGTGATAGTCTGCGCCCGGTGAGAACTGATGTCCAGCCCGCGTTCCGCCATTACTGCCACAGCGTTTTCCATAGCAGGGGCTCCATCGTTGCGAAAAAATGTACCGGCGCTCTTTATTTCCATTTTGTTTTCCGTATCGTGGTAATCGCTGACCATCCGTCTGAATATTGCCTCAGCCATCGCACTCCGACACCGATTCGCACTACAAACAAACAGGACTTTCATGTAGGTCTCCTTAATAAAAGCTTATGATTTCTTCCTGTTGTTTATTATTTCACTGTCGAGTTGAATGACAAATGCCTTCATATATTCAACCAGTGGGAAAGCCAAATTCCTCGCGGTCATGGTATGCAAGTTAGCATAATAGCGGATCTGTTGGTTAATCTGGTCTGTAATGTAGTTGACAGGCGCTTTTCCTTCATTTGAACTTATTCCGAATTTCTTCCGAAATTCAACTGATGAAAGTGCCCATGCATCACCTTTGATGTTCAGCGGATTATACTCGGGTAGGTAATACTGGGCGATAAATGCCCTCATTAGTCCTACCGCGCCTAAAGCATCTAAGTTATCTCCATCCCGTATGATTTCTAACAACTTGCCTTTATCTCCGAACGCCTGAAGATGTTCCTCCACCTTTGCTGGTGATAAACAATGATATTTTATGGCTGTGGCAATATTATCGATTTGTTTTTTTGATAGGTTCGATTTTTCTGCGAGATATTTAACGGCTATTTCAGCCCCGACTTCGGCGTGTTTGCCCCTATTATCGTTTTTCCGCAAATAGTGTAACCCAATATCATGGAGTAATGCGGCAATCTCAACGATTTCCAAGTCCTGGTAATATTCCTTTTTAGCAATCCTGAGTGCCCAGTGCCTGACACGGTCAACATGTTTATAATCGTGAGCTATTAACAAATCATTGTTTTGCTCTGCTTTCGAAAAGGTATCTTTAACATATTCTTCGACTTGATGAATCAGGTTGTTTTTCACTAGCTCCACTCCTTGACTTCACTCGTCCAGACACGAGCTAGTTCCTTAACTAGCAGGGCGTGTTCGGGTTTTGTTAGATGCGGGTCGCGCTCAAAGAGTTTTTCGGCTTCTGTTCGTGCAAGCTCCAGAATCGCTACATCCGTCAGTTTCGCCATCTTGAGGTCTGGCAAGCCGCTCTGGCGCGTGCCGAAGAACTCGCCGGGTCCTCTCAGTTTCAGGTCTTCCTCCGCCAGCTTGAAGCCATCGAAAGTTTCCTCGATTATCTTCAGTCTTTCCCGCCCCACATCCGACGGATTTTCCGAGAGCAGGATACAGTAGCTCTGAGCCGGTCCTCTGCCCACCCGCCCCCGGAACTGGTGCAGTTGTGCCAGCCCGAAGCGGTCGGCGCTCTCCACCATCATCACAGTGGCGTTGGGGACATCAATGCCGACCTCCACCACTGGCGTGGAGACGAGAATGTTTAGTGTGCCCTCGTGAAACTCGCGCATAACCTTCTCTTTATCGGCGCTGGACATACGTCCGTGCAGAAGTCCGAGTCGTAAATCGGGGAAAACCTCTTTTGCCAGACTTTCATATTCGGCGACGGCGGCGCGTGCCTGCACCGCCTCCGATTCCTCAATCAGCGGGCAAATGATGAATGCTTGATGTCTGTCGGCAATCTCACGGCGGATGAAACGGTAGGCGCTATCTCTCTGGTCGGGTTTGAGCCATTTTGTTTTAATGAGCTGTCTGCCCGGTGGCAGTTCATCGATTACGGATAGGTCTAGGTCGCCGTATAATGTCAGGGCAAGGGTGCGGGGGATAGGGGTGGCAGTCATCACCAGCACATGGGGATTGGTGCCCTTCTGGCGGAGTGAACTGCGCTGTTCTACCCCGAAGCGGTGCTGTTCATCAACGACCGCAAGCCCCAGTTTTTTAAATTCGACTTCTTCTTGAATCAAGGCGTGTGTGCCGATGACTATATTCACATTTCCATCGATGATAAGACGGTGAATATCACGTTTCTTCTTCAAAGGTAATGCGCCTGTGAGCAAGGCAACTGTAAGCGGACGGGAAAGAATGCCGGTATAGCTATAGAGACAGTCTGTCTGTTCCTCGAGTCTACCTGTACGTGAAAGCAATCCGTGCACGGTGGCGAAATGCTGTTCGGCGAGAATTTCAGTCGGTGCCATAAAAGCGGTTTGATAATTCTGAGCGACTGCCATCAGGATGGCGGCGGTAGCTACCACAGTTTTGCCGCTGCCCACCTCTCCCTGGAGCAAGCGGGACATTGCCTGCGGTTTCTCCATATCTGCCAGAATCTCATTGAGTACCCTCTGTTGGGCTTGAGTGAGCTTGAAAGGAAGCGCTTGCAGGAAATTCTGCAGCATCTTTATATCGATTTTAATGGGGTTGCCCGGCTGGCTTTCCCGCCAGGCACGTTTGCGGCTTAACACTCCTAATTGCAGAAGGAAAAGCTCGTCAAAAGCGAGCCGTATGCGGGCACGATTGTACAAGGCTCGGTCATCAGGATAATGAGCCTGCGCAATGGCTCCGGGAAGTTCTAATAAACTGCATCCGATTTTAATGTTGTCCGGCAGGAAATCATTCACTGAGTCTACCCACCGGTCGACGGTGCTTTTCACCAGGCGGCGTACCACCCTCTGGTAAAGCCCTTCGGTGAGCGGGTAGACAGGCACAAGCCTGCCGGTGTGAATGAGGTCGCCTTCTTCCGCCGGCTCCCACTCGGGCGATTCAAAGACGAATCTGCCATTGAATAATCTCACCCGCCCGCTCAAAACGATGCGGGTGTTTGGCTTAAGTGTTCTTGCCACGTAGGGATTATTGAACCAGACAGCGCGGACATTGCCCGTGGCATCACCGACGATTGCCTCACTGCTTTTTCTGCCGCCGGGATAGCTCACCTGAGCTTCCCAGACATTGGCAATGATAGTTTCTTCTTTTCCTTCGGCAAGTTGTGAAACCGTCTTTAACTGACTGTAATCAATGTGGCGGGTAGGGAAGAAGTAGAGCATATCACGGATGGTTTTCACGCCAAGTTTGGCGAATCTGGGAGCGAGACTTGGCCCCAATCCTTTGATAGCAGTCGCCGGCTCATCGAGGGATTTTATGGTAGAGGGCGAGGGCTTTTTAAACTTCGTAACTGGTTGCACTTTCTTAGGGGCTGGTTGTTTTGGAGGTTTTACGGGTTTTGCCGCTTTACCGCTCTCCAGTTCGTTCATCAGAGTCAGGACGTCTTTCACCCATTCCCTACGTTGCTGAACGGTCATTTTACGATAATCGGGATTAGACAAACGGAGTGTTTTAAATCGGGTGAGCGTGTTGCGGTCGGTAATAGCGCCTGCAGTGTGGCTGACCCAGTTGCGCATGAATTTGTCCAGTCCGCCGATGACTGCTGTATCTGAAAATCCTTTTTTCCGCTCGAGTTCGAGGACTTTGTGCAGAGGCGAGACATCGATTAACAAGGCTTGACCCCTCCAGTCCTATTCACCGGTGGGGCAAATTTACTTTAGGTAGGTGCAATGAAGGAACGTGCATTTTTCTCGCGTTGGATTGTGATTCATCCTTGTCGCTGGTAGATTTCCTTCTCAAAACTACCGCCAGAAGTCCAGGTCCGGTGTGGACACCCAACGCCGGTGCCAGCCGTGCCAGGTGAAGTCGACTGGTATCAACAAAAGAACTAAGTCGGTCTTTGAGACTACTGGCTTCATCTAGAGTGGTGGTATGAACTACTGCCAGTTCCTGAATACCCAGCGCATTTTTGACGAAGTCAGACAATCGTTCTATACCTTTAACTCGCGTTCTCACGTTACCGATGGGATGAAGCTCACCATCACGTAGAGTCAAGAGCGGTTTCACATTTAGAATACCCCCCAGGAGTGCTTTCGCTTTTCCAATCCGTCCGCCGAGGAGCAGGTACTTCAGTGTATCAAAGAGACCGAGCAGGTGCGTGTTAGGTATTGCTTGCTTGACCTCATCGGTAATCTTTTGCAGGCTTTCTCCTGATGTCGCTAACCTTGCTGCTGCGAGTACTGTCATACCCAGTCCCATTGTCGCCGATTCCGAATCGATTACTTTGATATCGCATTTCGTTTCTGCCAGTTCTTTCCCCTGAAGTGCGGAATTGCAGGTGCCGCTGAGCTTGCCGGAGACATGGATGGAAACAATTTTATCGGTTTCTTTAGAAAGTTCGCGGTAGACCTGCACGAAATCAGCAGGTGTGGGTTGTGAAGTGGTGGGGTGTACCGGGCTGGTTACCAGCCTTTCATAGAACTCTTCACGGCTGATATCTATGCCATCACGATAACTTTCATGTCCGAAACGAACGTAAACCGGCACAACGGTAATGCCAAGCTCCCGGGCAAGTTGAGGTGTAAGGTCGGCAGTGCTATCCGTGACAATCCGAACAGGCATTGGTTATTTTCCTTCGGCTTCCAGAACAGTAACGGCGATGGCATTAGGGCCTCCGTAAACGCCAAGTACCGGACTGACCGCGGACCGCATTATGGGAATTTTAGGATGAGTTTCCGAAAAACGTTTTGCGAGAGTATCGGCGCCTTCCGTGTCTGTGGAATGCTCAATGCTGACGGATTCGATGTTTGTAAAGCTAGCAATAAAATTGTGCATATATTCTAATCCAGCCGCCCGCGACCGCAATCGTGTGACCGGTGACATTTCCCCGTCTTTTACAGTTAAGATCGGTTTGAAAGAAAGTACGGAGCCGAGTAATCCTGCCGCTTTGCCGATGCGGCCACCCTTGGCGAGGTATTTCAGTGTGTCGAAATATACAATGATATGTGACCGCTTCAATGCCTTATGGGTGAATTCGACGAGTTTGTCTAGGTTCATGCCTTTCTTCGCCTGCGCCTCAGCGGAAAGCACCACCAGTCCCAATCCTCCCGCTACTGTCCGTGAATCAATCACTTCTACACGGCATTTTTTGTTCTTCATCAGGTCAATGCCGGCTTTTGCAGACTGATACGTCCCACTGAGTTTAGAGGAAAGTGTGATGGCGAGAATTTCATTTGTTTCCGCAGCGAGCTTGTCATAAGCATTAGCAAAGTCCACCGGTGCTGGTTGGGTGCTAGTGGGCAGGGTGGGACCGGCAATAAGGCGGCGGTAGAATTCTTCCGTGGTAATAGTGACACGGTCCAGAAAGGTTTCATGCCCGAAAAGCACAGTCAGAGGAATAACCGTAATTGCCAGGTCGGCAATATGCTCCTTCGTTAAATCCGAAAGACTATCGGTGACAATCCTGACCGCCATCTGCTGGACCTCCTGTTTATTCGATTGACACAATATAATTATAGTGAGGTTGATTCCCCTTGATTATCTCCACCTGCAGATGGGGATACTTATCGCGGATGGTATTTGCCGCCTTTTCGGCTTCCGCAAGCTGTGTGTCCGCGCCATAGTAGAGGGTGAGAATTTCTTTTTTCTTCAAATTAACTTTAGCCAGCGTGCTCAGGAGCACATCAATGGTATTGTTACCAGCCGTCACGAGTTCATTATCGAGGAGGCTGATAATTTGCTTCTTCTTAATCTTTAAACCATTGATTTGAGTTGCCCGTACCGCACGGCAGATTTCGATTGTCTTCACTGAGCTTCGTGCTTGTTTCATCTTTTCGGCATTTGTTTGCATGTCAGCTTCGTAATCGAAGGCGAGCAAAGCGGCAACACCCTGGGGAATTGTTTCTGTAGGAATGATTTCAATCGTCTTTTTGGTGAGAGGTTTAACCTGCTCGGCAGTGAGGATAATATTCTTATTATTAGGCAGGATAATTACCTTATCTGAGGGGGCTTCTTCAACGGCGGTATAGATGTCCTTTGTGCTGGGGTTCATGGTCTGCCCTCCGTGAACGATGGTTGTGACACCCAGACTGGAGAAGACCTCGCTCAACCCATCGCCGGCGACTACGGCAACAGTGGCGATATCGGTTGCCATGGACTTTTCTTTCTGTGAGGCAACAAAATCGCGCTTCTGCTCGTCCATATTGCGGACGGATACCTGATGAATGGTGCCCAGTCCGGTGGCATAGTGAACAATGTTTCCCGGGTCGAGGGTATGGATGTGGATTCTGACCGTGTGCTCATCACCGACGACAATGAGCGATTCGCCCTTTTTCAGTAGATGAGACTTGATTTTTTCTGTATCCATGTCGTCGCCCTTTAACATGAGCTCGGTGCAGTACCCATAGGGGACTTCATCGGCAGCAATCATCTCCGGAAGGCGGAGAGTGAGCGGTTCACTGCTTGTGATAACCTGGGGTTTGCGGAATTGCATCTGTTCGGTCTCTCCCTTGAGGTAGTGTAGAGCGCCTTCAAGAATTGTGTAGAGTCCCTGCCCTCCGGCATCCACCACACCCGCCTCTTTAAGAACAGGGAGAAGAGTGGGAGTATTTGCTACCGATTCCCCGGCTGCTTCCAAGGTGGCTTCCATAATGGTGATCACGTCCTTGCCATTTTTACCACTTGTCTTGACAGCACTGTTGGAGGCATCTTTAATAACGGTCAGGATGGTACCTTCCGTAGGGTTGCTCAGAGCTTTGTAGGCAACCTTTGCCGCCCGGCTGAGTGCCTTCGCCAGGTCGGAACCGGAGATGTTTTCCTTCTCCTCAATTTCTTCGGCAATACCGCGCATAATCTGCGAGAGGATAACACCGCTATTACCCCGAGCGCCCATCAGTGCGCCTTTAGCAAGCGCCTGAGCAACTCCCGCTGCACTGTGGTCGGGAGCGCGGTACGCTTCCTCAACACTGGAACGCATCGTTAGGAGCATATTGGTACCGGTATCACCATCGGGTACGGGGAAGACGTTGAGGTCGTCTATGTCCGACGCGCTCTTTTCCAACCAGGCAGTCGCGGCGGCGAACATTTCCCTCAGTTCCTGTCCTGTAATCACATTAACTTTCTTTGTCATGGTTTACCTCTATGTGTATTCGGGGGAATAAGATAACTGATTATGGTGCTATTAATGGAGTGGCACCATATCACGGGATAGAGAAAGTAAACTTGTGAAGTTCAGCATGCTGTGATAATATAAGATACTGCAAAATTAGTAATTCGTCAAGGAGTACCCAGTTTGAAGTGCGATTTATGCGGGAAATCCCGCCAGTTCGGTCATAATGTCAGCCATTCTAAACGTCATACCCTCCGAAGTTGGGACCCTAATGTCCATCCTGCCAAGGTTATGGTTGATGGTAAACTCAAGCGACTCAACATCTGCACCAGGTGTATGCGCACCCTGCACAAGCAATCTAATCAACAGCCGGCGAGCGCAAGCTAACCCGTAATTTTCTAATTGCCTCCTTTATGCTCTCCTGTGAGTTAAATATTGCTGCGCCCGCAACCAGTACGGTAGCCCCGGCTTTTACAACCCTCGACGCCGTTTCGGTGTTAATGCCGCCATCAACTTCCAGTTCAGCATTAAGATCTCGCTGGTCAAGCTCCTTCCGTAAACGCGCAATTTTATTCAATGTGCTTTCAATAAACTTCTGCCCGCTGAATCCCGGGTTAACAGTCATTAATAACACCAGGTCTACTTCCGGTAGGATTTCGTCAAGGACACTGATTGAAGTCGCCGGGTTGATGGAGATGCCAGCCTTACATCCCGCATCTTTAATCATCTGGACGTCGCGGTGAATGTGAAGACAGGTCTCCATGTGCACGGTAATAATACTGGCGCCGGCCTTGGCAAACTGGCTAATCTGCTGTTCCGGCGATTCAATCATCAGGTGAACGTCCAGTGGCAGGTCGGTCCACCTGCGAATGGCGGCGACTACCGGTGCACCGATAGTTATCTGGGGCACGAAACGGCCATCCATAACATCGATGTGGATGTAATCAGCGCCGGCTTTTGTGGCTTCCTGTACCTGCTCACCGAGGCGAGCGAAATCAGCGGAGAGTATGGATGGGGCAATTTTAATCTTTGAATTCTTCTGCATAATATTCCTTGAGAATCCTTTTCGCTCTGGCGATTTGTTTTGTCACCTGCGGTTTCGCAGTACCTCCGATATGGTTGCGTGCGGCAATAGACGATTCAACCGTGATACTATATACGTCCTTGTCAAAGAGAGATGAAAACTTCTGATATTCCTTAATCGTAAGTTTGTCCAGCGCTTTACCTTTTTCGATAGCGTAACGCACCAGCTTGCCGGTCCTTTCATGAGCGCTGCGGAAAGGCTCTCCCTTTTTCACCAGGTAGTCGGCGATATCCGTTGCCAGCATATAATCCTGTTTCGCGACAGATTCAGTTTTCTCAGTTTTCACGTGGAGACTCTTTAGCATGCCAATGTATACTTCCAGTGTGGAGAGCAGTGTTCCGATAGAATCAAACAAGCCTTCTTTGTCTTCCTGCATATCGCGGTTGTAGGCGAGGGGAAGTCCTTTCATCGTGGTCAAGAGTGCCATCAGGTTGCCGTACACGCGCCCGGTCTTTCCCCGCGCCAGTTCCGCCACATCCGGATTCTTTTTCTGTGGCATAATGCTGGAACCGGTGGTAAAAGCATCGTCCAACTCAATAAAATCAAATTCTGCAGACGACCACAGCACAAGTTCCTCCGATAGTCGGGAAAGGTGCATCATGCAGAGGGCGGCGGCGAATTCATATTCAAGGATGAAATCGCGGTCGCTGACGGCATCGATACTATTTTGACTGACCTCATCGAATCCCAGCTCTTTTGCCACGAATTCCCGGTCGATATCGTAGGCGACACCCGCCAGAGCGCCACTACCCAACGGAAGAACACTGGTCCGGTCCATACAGTCCCAGAATCTGTTAAAATCCCGTTCCAGCATCTCAAAATAAGCAAGTAAATGGTGCGCTAGCAGAATAGGTTGAGCTCTTTGCAGATGCGTATAACCGGGGATGATAGTATTCTGGTGCTTTCCTGCGAGTTTAATAAGTACATCCTCAAGGTCACGGATAGCATCAGTCGTTATCAGAATGGCACCCATGAGAAAGAGTCGTGTGTCGGTGGCTACCTGGTCATTGCGGGAGCGGGCGGTATGGAGCTTCCTTCCGACATCACCTATCTTTTCGATGAGTCGAGCTTCGATATTCATGTGAATGTCTTCAAGCTCAGGTTTAAAATCGAACTTGTCTTGCTCAATTTCTACCGCAATTGATTCCAATCCTTTTACAATCTGATTCATTTCTTTTCTGGAAATAATATGCTGTTTTGCCAGCATATGGGCGTGAGCGACACTTGCCAAAACATCAACAGTCCCAAGACGGAAATCAAAATCGATTGACCGAGTATATTCCTGCGCTGATTTATCGGCAGATTTACTGAAACGACCCCGTATCTGGCTCATTTTATTCCCAGCCTTTTCTTTTCTTCCGGTAGCCGGTCGACTGCTTCCTCTTTGTAGAGAATGCCTTTCCGGTAAAGGTTGTCAATGTCCCTCTTTCTATATCCAAGAAGTCTGGTAAGTATGTCTGTGTTGTGCTCGCCGAGAAGCGGGGAGTATCCCATTACCCTGCCCGGCGTCTCTGACATTTTGAAAGGACTACCATAAATTTCAAAGTCACCGACGAAAGGCTGTTTTGTCAATACGAGCATTTCCCGGTCTTTAATATAAGGGGCGTCACATATTTCTTCGAAGCCACGCACTTTCATCGCCGGGACACCGTTTTCCCTTAGCAGGTCTTCAACCTGTTGTACGGAATCAAATTTCTGTACCCACTCCTCAAGAAGAGTATGGACAAAGGGAGCATTCTGATATGATATGCGCTTTGTCAGGGCATCCGTTCTGGGATGTGTCATTAGGTAGGCATAATCTTTGCCCATCGCCTTTACGAGTTTCTCCCAGAGTACATCACTGAGGGCGGCGATACCGATAAATCCATCTTTACCTTTAATCAGTGCGTAGGGAGAATAGGCGGCTGCCCACCTGGTGTTCTTTGTTGGCGGAACAGTTCGATTGCTGAACAGAAAACCCGGCGGATTGTTTTCATGAGAGTGGAAGAGACAATCGGTCATAGAGATATCAATCCACTGCCCCTTACCAGTTTTCTCGCGATAATAGACGGCGGCAAGAATAGCGGCGGCGGCATGCATCCCGGCATTGGAATCACCAATAGCCAGCGGCGCAGGTGATGGGGGGTCACTCTGACCGCACCAGGCGCTCGCGACTTGAGCAATGAGGTCAAATCCCGGCTCATTGGCATACGCGCCGGTATACCCGAAGCAAGAGATGGTGCAATAGATGACAGCTGGATTGATTCTCTTCACCTGTTTGTAGCTGAGTTTTAGACTCGCCATTGTGCCCGGTGCCATATTGGAGATTACAATATCCGATTGTTTTACCAACTCTCTGATTATTGCCAATCCATCCTTACTTTTCAGGTCGATAGACAGGCTCTTTTTCCCGCGGTTTAGGAAAACGGAATAACTGCTCTGTTTGACCCCATTGCGCTCCAAAACGAGGGAGTAGCGTCGCTCCAGAGCTCCTGTTTCCTGTGGCTCTACCTTGATAACTTCTGCCCCAAGGTCAACCAATTGGCGCGTACAGAAGGGACCGGCATAGACCCAGGTGAAATCAAGCACTCTCAGCCCTTTCAGGGCGGATTTTTTCACAGTCATTATGATTTTCTCTTCTTTTTCGGCCGGCTTTTCAATTGTTTTTTCGGCGCGATGATACTCAGCGGTCCTTCCGTATCGCTTAGTAATTGCACCTGAGCTTGTGTGGCAACCGGCAGTCCCCAGATGTGAATAAAGCCTACGGACATACTCTGGTCGAACTTATCGCCCTTATCATAGGTCGCCAGGCTAAGATTGTAAAGCGACTTCGGTGCGGTGCGGCCGACGACCATGGCATGTGCCTTGAACAGCTTCACCCGTACAGTGCCGGTGACATAGCGCTGACTGCTCTGGATGTATGCGGATAAATCGCGGTTCTGAGCACTGAACCACAAGCCGTTATAAATAATATCGGCAATCTCGATAGCGATTTTTTGTTTAAAGCGTAGCTGATCTTTAGATAGAGTCATAGCTTCTAGAGCCTGGTGTGCCTGTAGTAGTACAGTGGCGGCTGGCGCTTCGTAGACTTCACGCGACTTGATACCGACGAGGCGGTTTTCAATATGGTCGATGCGCCCGATGCCGTGCTCACCAGCAATTTCGTTCAATCGCTGAATCAACGCCACTCCGTCCATCTCCTGTCCGTCAAGGCTGACCGGGATGCCTTTTTCAAAGCTAATCTCCAAATATATCGGTTTGTTGGGGGCTTTGTCCGGTGATTTTGTCCAGGCGAAGGCATCCTCCGGTGGTTCGACCCATGGGTCTTCCAATACGCCGGTCTCGATAGCTCTCCCCCAGAGGCACTCATCAATGGAATAGGGTTTCTTCAGGGTGATGGGGAGGGGTATCTTGTGTTTTTTAGCATATGCAATTGTTTCCGCGCGGGTCATACCCCATTCCCGTGCTGGTGCCAGAACCTTTAGTTGAGGCGCCAGAGCATGCACGCCGACATCGAACCGGACCTGGTCGTTGCCTTTGCCGGTGCAACCGTGTGCTATATAATCAGCGCCTTCCTCCAGCGCCGTATCCACGAGCAGTTTTGCCATTAAAGGACGGGAAAGAGCGGTTGCGAGCGGGTATTGCCCTTCGTAGAGCGCATTTGCCTGAAGCGCAGGCCAGAGGAAGTATTTGACGAACATCTCTTTAGCGTCGATGACAATAGCTTTGATTGCCCCGACCTTGAGTGCTCTATCACGCACAACTGTGAAGTCTTTCTCATTGCCGACATCTATTGTCAGGGTGATAACATCGACATTATATTTTTCTTTAAGCCAGTGGACCGCCACGGAGGTGTCCAGACCACCGCTGTATGCCAGAACTACTTTCTTTCCCATGGTAGAACTCCTTACCTATCTTATCTTGATGGTGGCGAGGGCTTTATCCAGTCCCGACAGCCCTTCATCTATTTCTTTATTGGTGATGGTGAGCGCAGGCATAAGGCGGATAGCATTTGGTTTAACGCTGTTGACGAGCACTCCCGTTTGTAGGCATGCCGTTAATACCTCCTGCCCTATATCACGGTTAAACTCCAGTGCCGTTAAAAGCCCGCGACCGCGCGCATCTGTGATGAAGGGATACTTTGCCTTCAACTTCTTCAAACCGCTCAGCAGGTACTGGCCGGCTTTCTTTGCCATGCCGGGGACATCATTCTCGACAATGTACTTGAAGACGGCATACGCCACGGCATTTGTTAACGGATTACCTCCGAAAGTAGTACCATGGTCGCCGGGAGTGAATACCGAACAGCTCTCCTTCGCCAGGAATGAACCAATGGGGACACCACCCCCCAATCCTTTTGCCAGTGACATAATATCAGGTTCAATCCCGTACTGCTCGTAGGCAAAAAGCGTCCCGCAGCGTCCGATGCCCGTCTGAATTTCGTCCAGAATCAGTAGAATTCCCTTTTCATCACACCACTGTCTGACTGCTTTCAGATAGCCGTCGTCGGGGATATTTACTCCACCCTCTCCCTGTACTGGTTCCAGCATGATCGCACAAGTCTGACTGGTAGTGGCAGCTTTGATTGCCTCGATGTTATTAAAGTCCACATTCTTAAAGCCGACCGGCAGAGGCTGGTAGGGTGTTTGGTATTTAGGTTGTCCGGTGGCGGCGGTCATTGCCAGACTACGTCCATGAAAAGAGTGGAATGCAGTGATGACCTCGTAAGCGCCGCTGAGCTTGAGTTTCCCGTAACGCCGTGCCAGTTTGACAGCACCCTCGTTGGCTTCCAGACCGCTGTTACACATGAAAACCCTATCCAGACAGCTGTTCTTCACCAGTAATTCCGCCAGTCTGACCTGGGGAATAGTGTAGAAATAACCGGAAGTCTGAATGAGCGTCTTTGCCTGCTCATTGAGGGCATTGACCACTACCGGATGGCAATGTCCCAGCGGACAGCTTGCCCACCCGCCGACAAAGTCCAGATATTCTTTGCCATTATCATCCCAGACTTTAACGCCAAGACCTCTGGCAATAGTAACCGGTACCCGGTTGATGTAGTGCATGAAAAGTGAGTTGTCCAATGCTTGCCAGTCTGTCATGGTTGCTACCCTCAATAGTTCTACGCCCGGATAACTGTGCCGATATCGTCATTTTCGATGGCTTTGATAAGTGCGCCGGGTTGCCTGCCATCGATGATGCAGGTCGTCGTGCCAGCCTCAAGTGCCTTGAGACAGCCGGTGATTTTAGGAATCATTCCACCGGATGCCACTCCGGAATCAAGTAGTTCCCTTGCCTGCGCCCTGTTCAGTTTGGGTATTAGCTTGCCGCCTTTATCCAGAATTCCCACCACATCCGTGAGGAAGATTAGTTTTTGGGCTTTCAGTGCGGCGGCGATTTCTCCTGCCAATGGGTCGCCGTTGATATTCAACATGGGAGGCGCATCGGCGGGACGGTCAAAGGCAAAGTAGCTGATGGGCGATATAACCGGAATGAAACCAGCTTTTAGAAGTGTAGTCAGCACTGCCGGCTCTACTTTTTTAACAACACCCACGTACCCGAGTTCACCATTACTAATACTGCTCTGAATCATGGCGCCATCGACACCGCTGATGCCGACAGCTTTTCCACCGAGCGTATTGATAGTGCCGACAATCTGCTTATTGACCAGCCCACCGAGTACGGCAGTGACCATATCCAGCGTCGGTTTGTCCGTAACCCGTTCGCCGCGCACGAAAGTTGTTTTGATGCCCTGATTGGTTAGCCATTCCGTGACCAGGTTCCCGCCGCCGTGAATAACTACCAGCGATACCCCCCTTTTCTGAAGTGTGACAATATCTTCCAGAATGGGGTCGTGCTTACCGAATGTGGCGCCGCCTATTTTCACTACAATTGGTTTGTTCATGTCTATTAGCCCCAGAAATGTTCTCTTTATCACTTCTCCCTCGAGGGGAGAAGGCAAGGATGAGGGTGAGATAAATCCTGCTATTTTCCCCTCACTCTAACTCTCTCCCGCAAGGGGCGAGAGGATTTCTTTATTAAATCACATATTCCTACGTTGTGTATGCGCTATTAATCACTACGTACTGTTCTGTCAAATCACAGCCCCAGGCAGTCGCCGATGCGTCTCCTAGGTGCAAATCAACCACGATTGTCACCTCTTTCTGTCCAAGGGCGTTTACTGCGGTCTGTCGGTCAAATGGAATAGGTCTACCGCTCTTGAGTACCGGAATGCCTGCCATAACCACTTCGAGTTTCGGTTCGTTTATCTCGATTCCGCTCCTCCCCAGCGCCGCCGTTACCCGTCCCCAATTGGGGTCGCGACCGTAGACCGCCGCTTTTACAAGATTGGAACTGACGATGGTCCGCGCCGACTGCCGCGCTTCCATTAAGTTGATAGCCCCCTTTACGATTACTTCGATGAGCTTCGTAGCGCCTTCACCGTCGCGGGCAATAGCTTTTGCCAGATGGATGCAGACCTGATTGAGCGCCTCCTGGAAAGGTTGGGTGAGCGGGCTACCGCTGGTAACAGGTTTGTTTTCTGCCACACCATTGGCTAACAGGAGGACGGTATCGCTGGGACTTGTATCACCGTCCACCGAAATCATGTTAAAAGAGACGTCCACTGCTGAACGTAGAGCCGATTCGAGGAAATCAGGCGCAACGACGGCATCGGTAGTCAGGAAGACGAGCATGGTCGCCAGGTTGGGATGAATCATGCCGGAGCCTTTGGCTACCCCGCCGATGGTGAAAGTGGCATCTTTCGTTTTAACCGCGACTGCGATTTCCTTAGGCGTTGTGTCGGTGGTCATAATGGCGCGGGTGAAGTCGTGTCCGCCATCCGGGGAAAGAACCACCTGACTCACGCCATCGCGGAGCGATTTCATGGGCAGGCGCACGCCGATGACACCGGTGCTGGCAACCAATACTTCTTCCGGTTCAATGCCGAGGGCTTTGGCAACTATCTCAGTGGTTTCAATAGCGTCGGCAAGTCCCTGTTCACCGGTGCTGGAATTAGCACAACCGCTATTGACAACGACGGCGGAGATTTTCCCCTTATTCTGAAGACATTGCTGGTCGATAATCACTGCCGCCGATTTTATTTTATTGGTCGTGAAGACACCCGCCGCCACACACGGCTCGCGTGAATACAGAATGCCCAGGTCGAGGACATTCTTACCCTTTTTCTTGATACCAGCATAAGTGGCGCCGGCAGAGAATCCCTGCGGTATGGTGACTGTACCACCACTGACTGTTTCAATCGTTACCATAATACACAATTATAGCAAATCCGCATATCGAAATACGAAATAGACATTCAACGCGGCTGGAAAAAGAGGAGGGAAGTGCATTAATTTGCACCTTTTCAGAACGAGGTGCTAGAATGCAGTCAAGATGGATTACATGGCGCAGGCGCTCTCGCTGGCAAAGCTGGCATTGGGGCACGTCAGTCCCAATCCTGCGGTGGGTGCGGTGATTGTTAAAAACAGGAAAGTCGTCGGGCAGGGGTATACCCAGCCGCCCGGCTACGCTCATGCCGAAATTATGGCGCTGAAAGAGGCAGGCGCGGCGGCGCGTGGTGCAACCCTTTACGTAACGCTGGAGCCGTGCTGTCATTACGGTCGGACGCCGCCATGTACTAAAGCCATTATCTCCGCGGGTATTAAACAAGTTCATGCGGCAATGATTGACCCGAATCCTAAAGTTGGCGGTAAGGGGAGAGCAGAGCTAGAAAAAGCTGGCATCCGTGTCAATATCGGGGAGCATGAAGACGAAGCACGTGAAATTACTCAGACGTATGCTAAATACATTACGACGAAAATTCCTTTTGTGACGGTTAAATTTGCGATGAGTCTGGATGGAAAGATTGCCACACGGACGGGCGACTCTAAATGGATTAGTAGTGAGGAGTCGCGACGATTTGTCCACTACTTGCGCTTTACACATGATGCCATCATGGTCGGGGTGAACACTGTTTTGACTGACGACCCCCAGCTTACGGTTCGCTGTTGTGCTCACGGTGGTATGTCGCATGAGCAACCGCTCCGTATAATCGTTGATAGCAGCGGCAAAACACCAATCACGTCGAAGGTTTTTGAGGCGCCGGGGAATGTTTTGATGGCAGTTAGTAAAGATATCAGTCCGTCAAGAAAGAGAGAATTCAGACGGGTGGGTGCGGGGGTTGTCACTCTTCCTGCCCGGCGTGGACAGGTGGATTTATCCGCTTTGTTAATAGCACTCGGTAAGCGACAGATAACCAGTGTGCTGGCTGAAGGCGGCGGCAGACTTCTCGGTTCGCTATTTGACCGGAGGCTGGTGGATAAAGCCATCGTATTTATTGCGCCGATTGTCATCGGTGGACAACAGGCAAAGACGCCTGTCGCTGGTAAAGGCGTAGCGAACGTGGTAGACTCAATTAAACTGGAGCGAATGCGCACCCATTTCTTAAATGGGGATGTGATAATTTCCGGCTATACAGGGGAAGAAGCATGTTTACCGGTATCACCGAAGAACTAGGTAAAGTCAGTCTGCTTCAGCCGAACAAACTGGTCGTTAAAGCCCGCAAAGTCCTTGAGGGTACGGGCATTGGCGATAGTATCTCGGTGAATGGTGCTTGCCTGACGGTTGTCGAGCTAGGGTCTGATTATTTCAGCGTCGAGGTAGTTCCAGAAACCATGCGGCGCACTAACCTGGGATTGCTGAAAGTCGGCGATGAAGTTAATCTGGAGCGGCCACTCGCGCTGGGAGGTCGGCTGGGTGGGCATCTTGTGCAGGGTCATGTGGATGAGCGTGGCAGGGTTGTTTCACTGCGGCCTGAAGGCGATGCCATAATGATGCGTTTTCAAGCCCCGCGTGAGGTGATGCGGTATGTGGTTGTCAAAGGTTTTATCGCCATCGATGGTATTAGTTTGACCGTGGTGGAGAGAGACGAGACTTTCTTCACCGTTTCGGTGATACCCCACACCCGGCAGAATACCACATTGGGCAAACGGCGTGTGGGTGATGCGGTCAATCTGGAAGTAGATATTATCGCTAAATATGTAGAAGCGCTGACACAATCATCAGGGAAAGGTGTAACGGCGGAATTTTTGCAGGAACACGGTTTTCTGGTAAAATAATCGGCATCTCTGAACGGGGGAACCTATGGTGTTAGCAAGCATCAAAGAAGTTATCGAGGATATTAAGGCGGGCAAGTTCATTATTCTGGTCGATGATGAAGACCGGGAGAATGAGGGCGACCTGATTATGGCCGCTGAGGAAGTGACTCCGGAAGCCATCAACTTCATGGCGAAGAATGCGCGTGGACTTATTTGTATGCCGACGATCGGTTCGCGGCTCGAGGAACTGCATATTCCGATGATGGTTGGAGAAAACACCGCACGACACGGCACTGCCTTTACGGTATCTGTAGATGCCAAAATCCGTGGCGCTACGACTGGTATTTCCGCTTATGACAGAGCGGTTACGGTGAAAGCAATGATTGACCCGACCACCAAGCCGGAAGACCTGGGCAGACCCGGACATATTTTCCCGATACGCGCCCGCGAGGGTGGTGTACTGGTGAGAGCGGGCCATACAGAGGCAACAGTTGACCTCGCCCGGATGGCGGGTCTCTATCCTGCCGGCGTCCTGTGTGAGATTATGAACGAAGACGGCACGATGGCGCGTCTGCCCCAGCTTGAAGAACTGGCGAAGAAGTTCAATCTAAAAATTGCCAGTATTGCCGACCTGATTGCCTACAGACGACGCCATGAAAAGCTAATTCACCGGGTTGCCGAGACCGTGCTGCCGACCAAATATGGAGAGTTTAAAGCTATCGCCTACAAGAGTGATATTGACCCCGACGAGCATCTGGCATTAGTGATGGGAGAGTTGAACAATGGCGAACCGGTGCTGGTGCGTGTCCACAGCGAATGTCTTACAGGAGACGTCTTTCACAGCATGCGGTGTGATTGTGGGGAACAGTTGGATATGGCAATGAATATGATTGCCAAGGAAGGTAGAGGCGTGATTCTCTACCTTCGCCAGGAAGGGCGGGGTATTGGTTTGCATAACAAGATAAAGGCTTATGCATTACAGGATACAGGGTTGGATACCGTCGAGGCTAATGTAAAGCTGGGGTTCGCGGTCGACCTACGTGATTACGGCATCGGAGCACAGATTCTAGCAGACCTTGGACTCAAACGGATACGTTTCCTGACAAATAATCCCAAGAAAATAATTGGATTTGAAAGCTACGGTCTGGAAATGGTGGAAGAGGTGCCTATCATCTGTCCGCCAAATCCTTACAATATCGAATATCTGGAGACCAAGGAGAAGAAGCTGGGACATCATCTCGGTATTGTGAACAACCACAAGGAGAAAAAATAACCTGTAGTCAATAATTAAATGACAATGTGGTGGTGGGTGGGGGACAATTAGAGTATTAAGGAGGGACAAAATGGGTAAACTATATGAAGGGATGCTGGTCGGCAAGGGGCTGAAATTCGCTATAGTCGCGTCACGGTTCAATGAGTTCATCACGAAGAAGTTGCTCGAAGGCGCTCAGGATGCGCTCCAGCGTCATGGTGTCGGGCAGGCGGATATCGATATTGCCTGGGTGCCCGGCTCCTTTGAGATTCCCATTGCGGCGAAAAAACTGGCAGAGCTAAAGAAGTACGATGCTATTATCTGTCTGGGTACGGTGATTCGCGGTGCCACGCCACATTTTGAGTATATTGCCGCTGAAGTCACCAAGGGCATCGCCAAGCTGGGGCTGGACTACCAGATGCCGGTGACTTACGGTATTGTCACTGCCGACTCACTCGAGCAGGCAATCGAGCGGGCGGGCACGAAGCAGGGCAATCGCGGTTTCGATGCCGCTACCAATGCCATTGAAATGGCAAACCTGCTCAAGAATATAGGGTAATTCGGAGAATCCCGCTACTTCTCCTGGAGGTTACCACGTCCCGATTGCGTCGAGACTCGCAATGACAGCTTACGCCGTCACTTTGTAGACGACATCACCTTTGCGTGCGCGGTCGGTTGTCTTGATACCGACGGAATCACCCACTTTAGCTTCCTGGACATTGACGTTATTGATTTGCATTGACTGGACTGTCATGGTGATGTCCGTGGTGTGCCCCAGGATGTGAATGGTATCCCCAACCTTCAGCGGTGCTGACAGTTCGATGCCCGCAACCACCGGCCGGGCGAAGAAGTCATTAACCTTCCCAATAACTACTTCAGGCACGGCGCACCTCCTGCATTTTGTGAGACCAGTATAGAGTATAGTAAAGGGGAGGTCAAGCACCCGCCGGGGAGAAAAAGCCAAATATCAATAATCAAATATCAAACAATTGTCAAATTCAAAGTTTAAACGAATTTCCTTTGATATTAGGTATTAGATTTTTAAAAATTTTCCTCTTGACATCCCACTTTTGCCCCGTGCTATACTAACACAGGAAGCCTTCAGGCTGAAGCCTTTAAGCTGGTCCCGTGAGGCTGGCAAGGGAAAGTGAATAATGCAGAACGCATGTGTCAGCCCCTTGTCGCCCACCGACGAGGGGTTTTTTAATGCCTGAAAAAGTTATTCTGGTCGGGGATGAAATGCGCCGTACACTCGTCCGTATTGCGCATGAAATCATGGAACGCAACCGCTCTCTTGAGAACCTTGTCCTGGTCGGGATGTATACGCGTGGTGTGCCGCTTGCCCGCCGTCTTGCCGATAATATAGAATCTTTCGACGGTACAAAAGCCCCGGTTGGAGCGCTGGATATCCGCCCTTACCGAGACGATTTACCAGCGGAAATGCTCAAGAACATCGTGCCCAGAACAGAAATCCCGGTGAGTGTGGTCGGTAAGTCTGTGGTACTCGTCGACGATGTGCTTTATACGGGACGCAGTATCCGCGCCGCTATGGACGCCATCATCGACCTGGGACGCCCACAATCGATTCAGCTGGTGGTCTTCATTGACCGTGGTCACCGTGAACTGCCCATCCGTGCCGATTATGTGGGAAAAAGCGTGCCCAGCGCTCGTGATGAAGAAATCGCTGTCAGACTTAAAGAAATTGATGGTGTTGACGAAGTTGCCATTATCAGTAAAACGAAGGTCAAAATGTCGGGAATCGGACCTTCAAAAGGAGGCAAAGATGACGCTTAAGGGTAGAGATTTGATAACTATCGACGACCTGACTAATGGAGAAATCGGAGCGATTTTCTCTACGGCGGATGGCATGGCGGAGGCGATGCCGGAACAGTATGGATTGTGCCGTGGTAAGGTCATGGCAAGCCTCTTCTTCGAGCCGAGTACCCGCACCAGGCTTTCCTTTGAGACGGCGATGAATCGTCTCGGCGGTCGCGTCATCACTGTATCCGACCCCAAATCGACCTCCCTCTCCAAGGGAGAGAGCATCGCCGATATGGCGCGTATAGTTGCCAGCTATGCCGATATCATCGTTATCCGCCACCCTTGGGAAGGCGCTGCGAAACTCGTGGCTGACTATGCCGATGTGCCGGTCATCAACGCTGGCGATGGCGGACATCAGCATCCCAGTCAAACCCTTTGTGACCTTTATACCCTTCAGAAAGAACGGGGTGATATTCACGGACTGAAGATTGCGTTGTGGGGCGACCTTAAATACGGTAGGACGACTCATTCTCTCATCTTCGCACTTGCCAAGTTCGGGGCGACCATCCTTTTCTGTCCCAGCCGCGGGTTGGAAGTACCGGATAATGTCCTCCGCAAGCTGGTCACTGAGTATGGTGGTGAGTTAGAGCGGTTCGATAGCAGGGAAAAGAAGCCCAGGTCCGGGGCATTCCCGGTTGATGCCGTCTATATGACGCCCGGGAAACCTCACCAGCTTGCGATGATGCCGGGTATAGACCTCGAAGTGGAAATGAAGGCAGGCGTCGACGCGCTCTATGTGACCCGACCGCAGAAAGAACGTTTCACAGACGATGAACAACCTAACACGGAATTGCCTGTCGTTGATAAGAAGATGATGCGGGGCAAGGAATTCAGGAAGACGCTGGTAATGCATCCTCTGCCGCGGGTAGATGAGCTTGCTTATGACCTTGACGCCGACCCGCGCAGTATGTATTTCAAACAGGCGGCGCGCGGGGTGCCGATACGTATGGCGTTACTGGCGCTTACGCTTGGAGCGAAAGAAGTGACAATTCCGGAGGAAGTGCCTTTATCGAAGGTTGATTATCCGGTGTATCAGCGCGGTTATGGTGTGACATGTTCAAATCCAAGGTGTGTCACCGGACAGGAATCGGAGAAAAAATACCTGAAGCCTGGATTTAAGATTGTCAGCTATAGCCCGCTTACCTTCCGCTGTGTCTATTGTGAGCACGGCACCGAACCAAAGTTTATCGCCTCGACTGAATGGCATGAAGGCAAGTTGGAATACAAGTTTTATCACCGTTCCGCCAGTCACTGGACAAAGAAAATAAAACCGGATAATCTAATTGCTTTCGACTCCGAAAAAGAAGCTGAAAAGCACGGATTCAAACCGGCGCCCGGTCAAAAGCCGCGTATTAAGAAGGTCGAAGAATGACGAACGCATTGTTAATACAGAACGCCCGTCTGCTTGACCCGGGTCAGAAAATCGACCGTGTGGGCTGTCTGCTGATACGGGACGGGCGGATTGCCTGGTGGGGTGGGCGTGATATGTTTCCCACCGGTTCACGATTCGATGTCCTGAATGCAGAAGGAATGGTGGTCTGCCCCGGATTTATCGACCTGCACTGTCATCTCAGGGAGCCGGGTTTTGAGGAGAAGGAAACTATTGCATCGGGTACCAAAGCGGCGGCGCGAGGTGGTTTTACTACCGTCTGTTGTATGCCCAATACAAAGCCTCCTCTGGACACCGTCGAAACGGTAAAATTCGTGAAAACCAGAGCGGAGAAAGAGAGCACGGTGCGTGTCCTGCCTATTGCCTGTGTGACGAAGGGGAGGAGTGGTGAGGCACTGGTTGATATGGCGTTGCTGGCACGGGCTGGTGTGACTGGTTTCAGCGATGACGGCGACCCTGTGAAGACTGAAGAGTTGATGCGGCAGGCGCTGGAAAGAAGTAAGAAAATAGGATTGCCGGTCATCGACCACTGTGAAGACCCCATTGGAGGACCGCCCGAAGGCGAGATGAAAATAGTTGCCCGCGATTTAAGATTGGCGGAAGAGACCGGAGGCTGGGTGCATATTGCGCACGTGAGTGTTGCCGGATCGGTCGGGCTGATTAAAAAGGCAAAAGAAAAAGGCGTGGAGGTAACCGCCGAGGTAACACCGCATCATTTGACCTTGACTGAAGGAGCGGTGGAAAAGTATGGAACACTCGCTAAAGTCAACCCGCCCCTGCGCACCGAGCACGACCGGCAGGCAATGGTGCGGGCATTAAAAGATGGGGTAATTGATATCATCGCCACCGACCATGCCCCGCATACTGTCGCTGATAAGCAGAAGGAGTTTGCCCAGGCGGCTTCCGGCATCAGTGGCTTTGAGACTGCCTTTGGTAGTCTGATGGGACTGGTTCATAGCGGGCAAATGACACTCGCCGAGCTTATTTACCGTTTAACAGCGGCGCCCGCGCAGATTCTCGGCGATAAGTTCGGCAAGCTGGGCAATCTGGTGGTCGGGGCGATAGTAGATATTGTTATCATCAACCCGAATAAAGAGTGGGTGGTCGATGCAGATAAATTTGCTTCCAGGGGGAAAAATACGCCGCTTAACGGAATGAAATTAAAGGGAAAGGTGCTGGCGGCTCTGCCACAGGGGAAAATCGTCTATCTGGATGATTCCCTGCATATCCAGAGATATGTCGCTCCACCGCCACCACAAAAATGCTCTTGCGAGGATGAAAATAATAAGCACTAAAAACGAAACACGAAACACTAAGAATGGGAGATGTAGAGAAAGAAGAACTGTTGACACCCTGCTTGTCACTCCAGCAGAGGCTTGAATCCCCAAAGAGATGATATGAGCAATAACACTAATGAACAAGATTTGCCATTCATTAAAATGGTAAATCCTAAATATTCTCCAAATCACCCTCCTAAAAATTATTCTGAGCGAAGGGCAATCGGGATGTTCTTTTGTCAATGGTATGACAAGAATCTCAAGTGTACTGAACTATTGAGAGCTGTAAACAGTGGTGATGGAGATATATACGTTATACCTTTTCCAGAATACAAGATAGGAGACATTCATATATCACATCATAAATCAGGGAATTTTCATTGGAGTGTCGAGGGGAATAATGTTGATCCAGTTTTTGGAGAAAAAGATTTTCCTACAGCATTCACATTCTGGGTAAAAGCCAAAAACCCTCCCTGTTTCTGCATTAGAAAGGGAAGGCCATTACATCAAAACGAAATTAGAACTTTAGTAGAGTGCATTTCGAATTATGTTCCATTCCCTTTTGACATCGAAATTGCAGTTGGCAATCTGGTAAGTGATGGCTTTTACAGGTTTACACGTTCCGACTCTTCAGAGACAAAAAGTAGACGTTTTTTTCGAAGATTATTGGGGAGATGCACATCGTTTTTCAGAAATGACTAATAAGATGTGGTAAATATATTAATGAATTACGAATGGGTTACTTATGTATGGGTTTTAGGTTGCTACACTTCGCTCGCAAAGACGGGTAGGGGAAATAGATACATTCGCGGAGTCTATCCTGAGTATTAAAGAAGGACTCAGTATGACAATAGAGTGGTGGGAATAAATGGAGGGGATGTAAGTGAAACAGTCGCTTGGCGTGATTAGTAATAACGAAGAAGTAATCCCCGGCATATTCCGGATGTGGCTAAAAGCGCCTGAATTGGTAGACGGAGTCCGCCCTGGCCAGTTTGTCATGGTGCGCTGTGGAGAAGATACCGTTTTGCGCCGTCCCTTGAGTGTGCATCGGGTAGCCGGTGATAAACTGGCTCTTTTATTTCAGGTCAGGGGTAAGGGCACAGAGTGGCTATCGCACTGTAAGAAGGGTGATAAACTTGATGTCTTCGGACTGATGGGTAATGGATTTCAGATAGCCTCGCGTGCCAGGAATCTGTTGCTGGTAGCAGGTGGCATCGGCATCGCCCCTTTACATTATCTTGCAGAAAGTGCACTGGATAACGGAAAACGGGTGACCCTGCTTCTGGGTGCAGTAACTGCGAAACAGTTGTATCCTGCGAAACTCCTGCCGGCTGGGGTTAGCACTGTCCTGGTGACTGAGGATGGCAGCACCGGCCATAAAGGTATGGTTACCGACTTGCTTCCTGAATATGCGGCTTCCGCCGACCAAATCTTCGCTTGTGGTCCTTTACCAATGTTGCGATATATGGCAAAAGAGCAGAAGAAGCTGAGCATCAAGAACAAATCCGTGCAGATTTCACTGGAGATGAGGATGGGATGTGGGGTGGGTGTCTGTTATGGTTGCACCATCCGTACAAAGAGCGGACTAAAGCAGGTCTGCAAAGATGGGCCAGTTTTCTCTCTTGATGAGGTTATCTGGGACGACTTTACACGGTGTTAAGAGGAGAAAGTAGTGGTAGTCACAGGAGAAATCAGTCTGCGTACCCGTGGTAACGGCGATACCCTTGATATTACCACAAAAATTGAAAAATTTCTCCTCGATTCAAAGCTGACGAATGGCACAGTCACCGTGTTCGTGAATGGCTCCACGGCAGGTATTACGACCATCGAGTTCGAGCCGGGCTTGGTGGCAGACTTCGAGAAACTATGGGAGCGGCTCGCTTCGAAAGACATTCCCTATGACCATAATGAGCGGTGGGGAGATGGTAATGGTTATGCTCATATACGGGCGTCATTGCTCGGTGCGTCGCTGGTAGTACCCTTTGCCGACAGGAAGATGATGTTAGGCACTTGGCAGCAAATAATACTGGTTGACTTCGATAACCGCCCGCGTCAGCGCACAGTCATTGTACAGGTAATGGGGGAGTGACTACCGTTTGTTATTTAATAGAGAGTAGTTCCCGAAGATTTCGATAATCATTTTAATTATCGGGCAACTCAGTAATCTCATAGGCTATTCGAAACAGTTCAATTTATACAAGCGAAGTTAAAATTTACATATTGACAAATTTTCATGGTTCAAATATGATACGATAACTTATAAATATTTTTCGTTATGCAAAATAACAGGCCAGCCCGTGTTTATTGGTAGGTGAAGAGGCCCAAGCTTTTAATGATAGGTTAGAACAAAGAGTGCAGTAAACCGTCAAGTGATAGTAATGTGCTCTTTTATTTGCATGATTCCGACTTCAGGATAAGGAGACGATAATGGACAAGAATGCCAAGACGCGGTCAATAAACCAGGCTAAAAACAAACGGAAGCGTATTCCGCGACTCCTTCTTTTATTCAATATTGTACTGGTACTTATTCTTGTAGCTCTTACCCTTCCTGGTTGTGGCCCAAAGGCTTTGTTTACTGCTAGTGCCACTATCGGGCAAGCACCATTTACGGTGACCTTCGATAATACATCTAAAGGTGCTGACGAGTTCAACTGGGATTTCGGTGATGGAACAACGGAGACAACAGCAATCGGTGAATCGGCGAGCCATGAGTACACACCGGCTGGGATTCATACAGTGACTTTGACAGTTAGTATGAAAGAGAAACCAGAAAAAACAAGTACATTTACAATGACCATTACTGTTGAACCCGGACCACCTAAACGTGTAAAACCGGTTCCAGAGATGATGCAGTTAAATATCGGAGAAAGTAAAACCTTTGCCGTACAATTAGTAGATGCTTATGATAATCTGATTCCCGGAGCTTCATTCAGTTGGGAAGCAGAAAGTGTGGTAGGGAGTATAACAGATACCGGCACCCTAATTGCCGGAACAAAAGCCGGTACTTTTGCGGATTCCGTCACAGTAACTGCAACACTCGGTACTACCACAATGAAAGCTACTACTTCAGTAATGATAAATCCCGACCCGCTTAAAAGTGTGAGTATCGTATCTGCTCAGGTCGGTGCTGGAGAAAGTCGGCAGCTTCAAGCCAATCCTGTGGATCAGTACAATAACATTGTGAGTGACATATCATTAGCGTGGACCACGCTTAATACAAGTGCAGGTTCCGTGAGCATTGATGGAATTTTCCAAGCGGGGGCAGTACTTGGAAGCTACATTGATGCAGTGAAGGTTGAGGCAACACAGAAGGGAGTAAGCTTTACAGCAAATGGAAATGTGACAGTTATACCCGGCATGTTGGCTAAGGTGTATCTTGGACCAGAAGATGTCGATATTGGGATAGAGATGACCCAACAGTTCGTAGCTATTGGAACAGACAAGTTCGGCAATCGTATATCAGGTTTACATTTTACCTGGAGTGTGGATGGAAAAGTCGGTACGATTGATCAGTCCGGTCTTCTTGCTGCCGGGAAAACGCCAGGTGACTACACGAATACCGTAAAGGCTGAAGCTACGAAAGATGGAGCGACATATTCTGCCACAGCTGATGTCACTATTGAAGCTGACCATATTGTTTGCATGTCCGACCGGAATAATGATCAGTGGGACTTGTATATTATGGATATAGACGGCAGCAATCAGGAAAGGCTGACAACAGACGGCATCAAGATAGGTAACTATGCCTTCTCTCCAGATGGTAACCGCATTGTCTTCAACTTAGACGAAGACAACATCTGCACTGTAAATGTTGATGGTAGCTGGCTGATTCCGATTCTCTCTGAGGGGAGGGGATACGAGCCTAACTGGTCACCCGATGGCACGAAGATCGTTTTCCAGTCCTGGGAGAACGACACCGCTGAAATATACGTAATGGATGTGGATGGCGGAAACCTTATACGTTTAACAAATAACTCAGCTTATGACGACTTTCCTTCCTGGTCTCCCGATGGCACAAAAATAGTATTTGTCTCTGATCGGGATGGGAATTATGAAATATATGTTATGGATGCTGACGGTTCTAACCAGCGTCGGCTCACCAACGATCCTAAAGCGGATACGGTTCCTTCATGGTCTCCAGATGGGAAGGAGATTCTCTTTCAGTCCGATCGATTCGGCAGGGGTATCTACATTATGAATGCCGATGGTACTAATGTCCGTTCGATAACATCTATAACTTATTCGAGTAATTGCCCTTCTTGGTCGCCAGATGGTACGAAGATTGTATTTCATTGCTTTAAAGATTCGGATAAGGGAGAGATTTACATCATGGCGAGGGATGGTAGCAATATGGTCCGTCTGACAAACAACACAGCCAAGGACTATTGGGCGAAATGGACTCCTCGCAAGATGGGTGTGAAGGTTACAGAAGCCTCGATTGCGGTCGCGGCTGCTGATAATCTGAATACAATGACGGTACAGGCAGTGACGGCACTCGCTAGCGAAGCAGTCGTACGTATCAAGACAGACCTCGGTTCCGGGTCGGGATTCCTCATTAGTTCTGATGGCTTTATTTTAACCAACAATCATATGGTGAGTGATGCCAAAGAGATTACGGTTTATTTGAAAGATGGCAGTAAATACACCGCTACCGTTAAGGGGAGAGACTTAGTTCGTGACCTGGCTCTAATCAAGATTGATGCGAGCGGTCTTAAATTCCTGGAGATTGGGAACCCGGTAGGAGTAGACCTGGGGCAACAGGTAATAGTATTGGGCTATCCTCTGGCAGGGGAGAATGTCTCTGTTACGAGTGGTATTATTTCTACTGTCGATTTTGACTGTGGCAGGAATATAACCTGGTTACAGACGGATTCAGCCGTCAATCCGGGTAATAGCGGTGGGCCTATGCTAAATATGAAAGGTCAGGTCGTGGGTATTGTTTCAGCCAAAATGGTAGGAGTTGCTGTGGAGGGAATTGGTTTCGCTATATCTTCGAACACCATTAACGTATACTTATCCAGACTTAGAAATGGAGAAGTAATAAAAAGCTATTAAATAGGATACAGAATTAACAAGAGGTACGAACCGCTTATCAAATGTTTACGGTTTACAGTTTCCTTTTAGCTTCCACCCGGTTTGGTAAGCGGTATCTTCGCGGCGCACTGCGGGCATTTATCAGGTGGGTAGGCAATTGCCGTTGTCCGCAGACAGCTAAACAAGGGCACTCCAAAATCGGGGGTTTTATCCGAACGGTCTACCAGAACACCGACTCCGACGATTTTTCCCTGTCGTTCGTTAACGGCGGTTATTACGTCGTTGATTGACCCACCGGCAGTCATCACGTCGTCAACGATGAGTATACGGTCGCCCGGGCTGACGATGGCTCCCCTACGGAAAGCCTTTTTGTTCCCTTCATTTTCTGCGTAGATAGCGCGTTTCCCGAGTTGTCGGGCAACCTCGAAGGCAAGTATAATGCCGCCGGTGACAGGACCGGCTACAAGGTCAATTTCATATTTACGGAAATGTTTGGCAATCATCCCGCACAGTTTCGATACGTATTCCGGGTATTGAAGAACGCGGAATTTTTCCCAGTAGACCGGCGAATGCATACCCGAATGCAGTAAAAAGTGTCCTTCCATGACTGCACCTGATTTGCGGAACATCTCTTCAACATTCATTAGCCTGAACTCCATTTATTAGCTATCAGCCGTCAGCATTCAGCCATTAGATATTGGGTATTGGGTGTTAGATATTATTCTTTTGCTTGTGCGGTGGATTCAGGGAAGGGGTAATTGAGGGCGAGTCCCCATTGGTCCGGTGGCCAGATGCTAAGCCAGGCTTTACCGATAATATTCTCAGCGGGTACCATCCAGCCATTCCGGGAGTCGTTGGAGTTATTGCGATTGTCGCCCATTACATAATAACAATTTTCAGGGACAATCTGCTTTGCAGAGTTGCTTATGCTGGATTCAGCTTCGTAAGGTTCGTCGAGGACAAGGACAGTGCCATCGGTTGTGTAGACGTAGGTTTTACCATTCCTTATCTCTACGGCTTCGCCCGGAAGTCCGATAACACGTTTAATGAAGTTCATGTCATTGAAAGGTGGTTTGAAGACAATCACATCGCCGCGCTGGGGTGCGCCAAACCAGTATGTTACTTTATTCGCGATAATGCGCTGATTTTCCTCGAAATTGGGTTGCATGCTGGGACCGTAAACAATGTAGCTCTGGATGGTGAGTCTTAATCCAACAAAGGTCACCACGGCGATAAGGACCAGAATTATGGCCTCACGTACTGTTTTGTTCTTTAAAAAACCTGATATCTTCATAGGCTACTAAAGATTATAACGCATTTCGGGGCTTTGTGTTTGGATGAAGTACTAATTGACTATTCGAAGGAGTATCTTCAGTTCATCCTGACTTGTTAGGAATCCTTCAGACCGACGGGTTGACGGGCAGGAAGAAAGAGGGCAATGCTTATATAAGCATTGCCCTCAACCGTTTGAAGAATGTTGGTGCTATACTGCGGGTTTGCACTTTGCCGCGAAAGGCTCATACCAATCGGGGACGACAAGCTCAGGGTCGTTATCCCACAGTCCAAGTGGTGTGCCCTGTGGCAATTCGGGTTTGGGCCATTTCTCGAGTTGTTGAACAATCTTCTCTTTGTGATAAGCAGTATCGCCGAGATAGAGTTGTAGTGTCTTTGCCCGCCGTGAGAAGAGCGGCACCACGCCGTCATTCAACGTAAAGCCAACGCCGGCAAATACCTGATGGGCATACCAGCAAATTCGCTCATAGGCATCACTCGACCAGGCTTTGGCAACTGCGGCTTCGAAATCTGCAGATTCGCCCTTGCTCAATTTCCAGGCGGCGTAATAAGTCGACCACTTAATACCGTCCATGTCGGTGTACAGGTTGACACAGTGCTCCTGGACGTACTGGTTGATACCGATGGGCATATCAAACTGGATTCTGGTCTTGGCGTAGTCGACGGTAAGCTCAAGAAGACGCTGAGAACCGCCCAGCATCTGAGCGCACAACAGTACCGCGCCGATTTTCATAACATGTGCCAGAGGCGACCAGCCGTCATGTAGCGAGCCGATGATAAATTTCTTGTTGACTCTTACGTCATTAAAGACAACCTCATATTGCTTGTCACCTGCCATTGTTTTTAAAACCGTGCGTTTGATTCCCGGGTCTTTTGCATTTACCAGGAAAAGCGTGATGCCGTTTGCCGGGTTACGGGTAGCTCTTGTCCGCGTAGCAACCAGCAAATAATCGGCGATACCGGCATCGTGCACAAAAAGTTTGGTGCCATTGAGCGTGTACTCATCACCGTCCTGCCGAGCGCGCACAGTCACGCCCTCAGGGTCCCAGGCTTTACCATTCCAACTCGATTCTGGTTCGGTGAGCGCCAGCGCCATAACACATTTCCCCTCGACAATCTTGCGGAGGAACTCTGTTTTTTGTGCTTCAGAGCCTGCGTTGAGAATCGTCAGTCCACAAAGAATAACGGTGGAAAAGTGGGGGCTGGGGAACATTGACCGTCCGAACTCTTCGTAGAGGACTGCCACATCTGTAATGGTACCGTCTGTTCCGCCATATTTTTCCGGGTAGATGAGACCGAGCCAGCCGAGCTCGGCGATTTTCCGCCATAGTTCCGGCGAATAACCTTTTTCATCTTTCTCCATATCGCGAATAAAGCGCTCGGTACACTCCTTCTCAAGGAATTCACGCGCCATCTTCCGCAACATTTCCTGTTCTTCAGTATAAGTGAAGTCCATGGTTCACTCCTTCTCCGTGAGAGATTTGGCGATGTCCTTATTGAATTTGGCGGGAATTCTGGGTAAGCTAAGTCCTCTACCGGCGAGGACGACTTTATTGATTTCAATCGTGCCAGCCGGATGCGTACTACGAGATACTTGCCAGTTACGTTCTGCCTCTCCGCCGAATTTAGCATACTTTGAGGAGCGGCGGAGCTGACCGTAGAGTCCCAGGGTATCCATTAACGCCTCGGCACGCGGGGCAGAGTCCTTCTTATTGCGGTACGCGCTGGTGCTGGGGGGTGGTGAACCCAATCTACGGCGCTGACTGAAGAACCAACAATCTCGCCAACCACCAATGTAGGCGAGTTCCCATTCGATGGCTCTATCTGCCAGTAATTCCCTCATTTCCGGGTCTTCAATCAAGCGTTTGCCGTTGTGCTTTTCTTCTTTGCTGAACTGAACCAGTTCTTCAAGGCTCCGTCGGGTGCCGGCGGGAGTGCCGGTGCTACTGCGCTCGAATTCAAAAGTGACCATAGCGTGATAGAAACCCCGATTCAGTTCACCGAGGAGGGCATCTTTATGAATGCGCACGTTTTCAAAGAATATTCCTACAGTAAAATTGCCCATGGTCGGTAGGGCGTAGTAGCTGATGCCCGGCGTATGAGCGTCAATCAGGAACAGACTCAAGCCGCGATGCTTGGGGGTGGTGACGGCGGTTCTGGCGAGTGTATACAAATAATCTGCTGGACCCGGCGCGGTCATAAAATGCTTCTGACCGTTGAGCACATAATAATCGCCATCCGGTATAGCACGCAGTGCGACATTCGCCTCGTCGGAGCCGGCATCCGGTTCGGTAAAGGCTTCGTACCAGATGGCTTTACCACTGGCAATGTCCGGAAGGAATTTCCGTTTCTGCTCTTCAGTGCCGAAGACGTGCAGAGGTGGTCCACAGATACGTAAACCCATGCTACCGGGCCAAGCGGCGCCCCAATAGCCGGTTTCCTCGGTAACGACACCCTGCTCTAAGTCGCTCAAGCCCAGCCCGCCACTCTCCTTCGCCCACCCCGGGGTGAGGTAGCCTTTAGCGCCGGCTTTTTTCTGGAGATTCATCCAGAAATCGAACTGCTTGTCGTTAGCGGCTCGCCTGACAGACAAGCCGGGGCGGAAGTCCGAAGGCAGTTCTTTAATGAAGAAATCACGGACTTCTTGCCTCAGCTTCTCCTGCTCTTCAGTAAATGAAAAATCCATGCGCAGTCCCTCCTTTAAAAAATATTTCGCTCTGGAAGCCTTTAATTACGGTAGGTTACATACGACAATTGCACCGAACGAATCATAACGACTTGTCTAAGAAAAGTCAATGGGGAAAATACACCCTCTCCCATCGAGGGAGAGGGTGATAGAATGGGAGAGTTTGCCACTCCTCTCGGAGACCCATTCGCTACACTCAGGATGACAAGGGGTGTGATTTTTTTGTCATTCTCCGCCGTACTGGAGTACAAGGAAAATTCCACCGGGGAACCAACTAATTTTTATGGATCCCGTATCGGTGTACGGGATGACACGTTGTGTTGAGCGAGAGAAAAAGGGTTTGAGCTCCCCACCCAGAGATTTCCCGTATCAAGTACGGGACAAGGCTTCGTCGTAAAGACTCCTCGCAACGACACTGCGGTGAGATACATTCGCTCGCTGAAGGCTCACTCAGTACGACACTGCGGTGTCGACTCCTCGCAACGACATTGCGATGTCGGTTAGTATTGACCGTTTTTGAAACTAATAATTGTGAATGTGCGGCGGCAATCTCATTTCAGAGGATAATGAGAGGCAATTGGGCTCCCAAACCCAATATAACGCGAACTGCCAAGTTTTTGGTAAAAATCCCTCTCAATCTCCCTTTACGAAAGGGAGAATATATCATGGGAGGAACTGCCGTACTGGCAACATGACGAGTTCCAATATTTGTCCTTTACTGGATGCGCCGGGGGTGGATTCTGACGCACATTGCCACTCTTGAATGGTCATAAATTGAGGGTTTTCCCAGGTGCCCAAATTGACCAGAGGGACCAGAATCAGACGGCGTCTTTAACCAGAGACCGCCACGTTTATGAGATTATGATAAAACAGAGGAGAATAAAGAGGCAAGGGAATTTTGTCGCAAAAAAGCAAACTGTATATTATGGTAAAAATTTCCACGACTTTAAGCCGTCTTTATTAAATTCGTAGGTTTCCTTATCGTTATAGCGCCAACTGCCAGATTGATGAATCACAATACCGCCAATCAGATTTTTCCCTTTACTGTTTTGCTCATTCATATATTTGTATAAGCCTTCTGCTTTATATTTTGCGTCAGGTGCGTCACCACGTTTAGTATCGAAAAGACCGATTTTACCGTTTTTATACTTCACAATCCAATCAACATAAAATGAGCGTTTTGTACCACTATCATCATAAGGTATAGCGAAATGCTTGGAGTCACTCTCGCCATTTTTGTACCACCACCTGATTTCGTTGGTTTTAGACTCCAGATAATTGGCGAAATCCTTTTCAATTTGTGTAGCATCACCCTTCTGATAGAAAGGTTCAACAATGCATAATTTTACTTGAAGCGCAGAATAATTCTCATTGTAAGACTGGCTAGATGGCACGTTCCAATCACCATCTGGAATTAATGCAGACTTGCCCTTTGTGACCTCTGCATCATAGAGTTCCTTGGCTTTGTTAATTGTATCAATGAAAAATTGAGTGTTACTATCTTTAAGAACAACCTTCTGCATTGCAGTTTCTATGGATTTAAAAGGGTAATTATTTTTGAAAAAATAATATATAGCTTCTTTGACACGAGATACAGACCTCTGTTCTGGGAAAACGGGCATTAGGTCTTTAGTAACAAGCATGTCAAATTCGTGTTGTATTTCAGTGTCTTGTTGAACCAAAGATACGTGTTCAGTGGTATAACCGGTTTTACCCTCTTTAACGTTATCTATATTTTCAATCTTGCCATTCGACATTAAGATTTTGGATATTTCTTTTACATCCATATCAATTTTATCTTTCAGCTTCAATTCTTCTGCAGCCGTTAAAAAGCAAGAAATAAATTTGGGTGAAAAACGTGTTTCTTCCCGATGACGTTTTGAGTGCACTGATGGTAAGTCAATATTTTGATAGCTAGCCTTTCGCTGGGCATTTTGTGCCACGATGTATCCCAAAGACTCATCAATTTTTATGGAGAATTCAGGCATATCAGTAAAAATATAACCAATGTTTAATGAGTCTTTACCATAATGTTTAAGCTCAGGCATACGTAGAATTCTGCCGACTGTCTGGATAGTAAATATTGGGCTTTGCATATCCCTGAGCGTTAATAGTATGTGAGCGCGTGGGCAGTCCCAACCGATAGCGATTGCCTGTTTGAATATCATGACTTCAGCTTTGTCATCATTCAAACTAATCGTGTCCCGGTTCTGTTTCTCTTCAGATAACCAGATGGCTAGCTTACCGTTTTCAACAGTAATATTATGCTTGTTTTTAAGGATACCTGTGATTTCTTCTTTAAGGGTATCATTTACGGCTGACCTATCAGGAAGTTGTATTAGCATAAGAGGATTCACATTAGAAGCCACACTGGAAAAGTCTTTAGCCAATTGCTCACGTTTATTCAATGCTTCGGTAATAATAAATTCCTTCGTGGTCTCTTCTTGAGATTTAACGGAAAGCTCATCTTTAGATTTAGCTAGAATATCGTTCCTGAAATCCGGATTAATAACAACATACTTTTTAATCATTTCATCTTGAATAACACTCTCGCGGTCTACCGGCACAAGTTCATCTCCATCTAATCTTGGAGTAGCAGATACTTCAATGGTCAGTTTTGCGCTTATCATATCCCTGAGACCTTTTGTTATTTCTGTGTCAGTAGAATAATGGCTTTCGTCAATTATCAGAATTACCTGTCTCCCCTGGTCTTTAGTATTCTGTAATATACTGGAGAGATTGAAATCGCCTTCATTTTCCCTGATATATATATTGCCCTTCTTATTAATGCTTTCCCAATTGAGAAACAATATTTCATTTTCATCGATGCTTTTATCGTTCAGTTCTTCAAAGGATGAACATTTCAGCGTTTTGTTTTCGTAATAATATTTTTCTAGCTTATCCTTGCTTTGTGTATGGAGTTGTCGCGGTGCAGCCCATATAAAAGAGAAATTGAGACCTGTTGTGTTTTCTGCTACTAATTTTTTTATGAACTCCGCCATAATGATGGTTTTACCGGAACCTGTTGGGGCACGGAAAACGAGTGTTTTATTACTTGCTTTTGCAAGCAGGGAATTCGCCTTAGAATATAAATTTGTTAAAGCATCTTCTTGATATGGTCTTAAAACAATCATCCGAATATCCTTCTATAGACTCTCAGGATTGCTTCCGGGATAGAACAAATTTTTACTATATCTTTCATATCAGCAAAATCATCGCTGAAATCATCATCGGTGAGTGAAAAGATATACAGGCTGATAGGTTTATTGAACTTTGCTACGGCTTTCTTGAATTCAGTAAAGGATAGCTGATCAAAAATTATACCTGTATATTTATCACTGTTTTTAAAAATTACATAGGCAGGCTTCTCCACTACTTTTTCAAATGTGCCTTCTTTTAGAGTAAGCATCTCAATGGATTGTTTTGTCAGCATTTCCTTGTTCTTATCGGTTGGAGCAGCTGGAACAAACGAAGTAACGTAGTATTTGAGATTACCACCCAAGGCTTCAGCATCCTCATCTTTAGAATTACGATAGCCATTAATTAATTTTTGGATTCGGGGATAGCATACATCGGAGCAGATATTGTTCTCATTGTTGGTACAAAGAATAAAGCGTCTTTTCCCATCGTCTTGGCTATTCAAATCAAGAACCGCTTGTGCTGTGGTTCCAGAGCCAGCGAAGAAATCAAGCACGAGAGGGTCTATTATGTTGGAAAGACTAATGCACCTTTTTATTAAATCTGTTGGTTTGGGATTGGTGAAAACTCTTTCTCCAAACAACTCTTTAAGTTCTATAGTTGCTTTCTTGTTTCCTTCAAGGTCAGTCCACAGATTGGAAGGTGCTTTGCTCCTGCCTTCCAAATAGTATTTGATATATGGTCGCCAATTATCTTCTACTCGTATCCACTCAACCATTTTCTGTTTATCTAGTTGTTTAAATTTCTTTAAGTCTCCACGCCATCGACTTTCATATCCAGTGGGACCAAAAGGATAAACAGAATTGCCATCAGGTCCAGATATTGGATAATAGAGATTCGGTCTGTCTGCTCGTTTGTCTCCATTTCCGGTCTTCCGCCACTGTAATATTGCGTAGTTTCCATTATCATCTTTCCTGGAAAATCTTTTTTTATCCTTTTCTGATAACTTTATCTTCCCTAATGCAAATTCTGGCATAGCATAAACCAATAAATAATCAGCACTACTTCCAAAATGTTTTGCATCTTGTCCAGTAGTCGTTCCTTTCGCTACCGAAACAAGCCCGATTAAATTGGCTTCGCCAAATATTTCATCTGAGAGTAGCTTAAGATGGGCTAATTCGTTATCATCAATTGAGATAAAAATAACGCCTGATTTTTTCAGCAGAGGTTTGGCAAGTCTCAGGCGTTTATCCATTAAAGACAGCCATTTAGTATGTCTGTAAGGGTCTTCTCTGTCGATATACCGGTCATTATAAATGAAATCATCATTGCCTGTGTTATAAGGTGGATCAATATAGATTAAATCAACCGATTTCTCATGAGTGTAATTCAATACCGATAGAGCATGATAATTATCACCTTCAATGAGAATGTGGGTAGGGTCATCCTTGTCGGAGTAAATTTCCTTTTCCTTGTTATCTTTAAGAACAGGTAGATGTGCTTGACAGTCCAAGACGACCTTTTCTGGTTCACGTGCTGAATCCCAGACAAATCCATATTTCTTGCGCTTCTCAAGCGATTTAATTTTTTTAATTAAGTCTTCTTTTCCCCAGCCGGAATAGTCAGTTTTTTCCATTGAGCAGCCCCTCAATTCTTAAAAAGAAGTCCCTTTGGTTACGCCCATTATACGCCTGAATTAAAGTTCATACAATACATAAAATTTTACTTATAGCCTTTTCTAAATCTCCCTTAATCCCTCCTTACGAAGGAGGGAAAATCATTTTGGTTGCAAATGCAGTCTCCCCTCGCTAAACTGGGAAGTTATGAAGATAGTGCGTTTTTCCATCGGTAAAAAAATTGGTTATGGCGTCCTCAAAAACAAGTCCATCAGGGTAATCCAGGGCAATCCCTTCCGCGCCATCCGTTATTCCGGCGTATCAGTGCGGCTGAGCGATGTTAAACTTTTAGCGCCCTGCGTCCCTTCGAAAATCGTGTGCCTGGGAGTGAACTACCGCAGTCATGCCGGGGAAATCAATACCCAGATACCCGAAGTTCCATTAATTTTTCTCAAACCGCCGTCGGCTGTCGTCGGACCGGAAGACAAAATCATCTATCCGGAGATGTCACAACGTGTCGACTATGAAGGTGAGCTGGGCGTGGTGATGAAGAAGAAAACATCGCACGTAACGGAAGAAGAAGCGTTCGACTTTGTGCTGGGTTATACCTGTTTCAATGATGTGACGGCGCGGGATTTACAGAACAAGGACGGGCAGTGGACGCGCGCCAAGGGATTCGATACTTTTGCGGCTTTCGGACCGTGGATTGAGACAGATATCGACCCATCGAACGCACCGATAGAGACCTATCTCAACGGCGAACTGAAGCAGAAGGGAAACACCAGCGACCTTATTTACTCGGTGCGAGAGGTCATCAGTTTCATTTCTCGTGTGATGACGCTCCTGCCGGGTGATGTGATTGCAACCGGTACCCCCGGCGGTATTGGACCGATGAAACCCGGCGATACGGTCGAGGTTAGAATTCCCCCGATTGGCATACTGCGGAACTACGTTGTCTGAGACTCTCTCTCCTTTTAAAATGTCACTGCGAGAGAATTGTGGCAGTCTCAGGGAGGGGTTGCATCTCATCCACCCTGAGATTCTTCACTGCGTTCGGAATGACAATTACTGTTTTGGGGGCGGGGGGCTGAAGTAATCCCTGACCTCCTGCTTAGTCAGGTAGATAATGCTTAGTGTGCCGATAATGGTGCCGATGGGTATTGCGAAAAGGCTGAGAGCACTGTGAACAATACTGATGGTACGCGCCCATTCGCGCCCTCGGTTCAGCATCAGCCCGATACCACCGGCAACCGCCAACGCCAGGAAGCAGACGAGAAATAGGATAGCAACGCTCAGCCCGAAGACACCGCCTATCATGCCACGATGCCAGTCCATGTCACTCAAGCCCCAATCCCAGTAACCGGTCACCGCAGGGAAAGCAAATACAGCAATTGCCGCGATACCGACGAGTGCCATAAAAGCGGTAATGAACTGCCAGACCGCAATAAGAACCAGCAAATCGGGTTTTTTCATAGATTGCCTCCTCCTCTATCCCTTCATACTGCAATTCTAGGCTGGGACAGAAGTAATGTCAATGTTTCTTGTCATTGCGAGGAGCGAAGCGACGTGGCAATCTCAGGGAAGTGAGGTGCCCCAGCTACCCTGAGATTCTTCCCTTCGCCTTCACTCAGGGCAGGCAGTTTCACTCAGAATGACAATTGTGGTAGTCTAATGGTGATGCATCATACTCTCAAACTCTATAGTCGGTATCGCGAATTTTCTCTGAAGTTCTATCTTTTCTGGGCGGCGTGGACAAAGATTCCCCTGATTGGTCGTCTGGTGCGGTGGGTGGGGAACTGGTGGGGGAAGAAACTGTCAGGCGCAATTCTGCTCAAGACTGAAGAAGCCGAAGAAATTGTGGATATGGCGGCAGAACTGGCAGTCGGTCCATGTACCTGTCGTCAAATCACCCATCAATGTGATAATCCGGTACAAGTGGAAATCATGCTCGGTAGGGATGGTAATGTTTTCATCAACGAGCGCCCGCAGGACTATCGCCGTATCAGTAAAGAAGAAGCGAAATCTATCCTCCGCGACTGTCACAACCGCGGGCTCATTCACACTATCATCAAGTGTCGTGACGACTACTATGCCATCTGTAATTGCTGTACCTGCTGTTGTGTGCCGATGCGATTGAGTAAAGCCTATGGCATTCAGAACGCCATCGTTAGAAAAGAGAATATCGTTCAGGAGTTAAGAGGGTACCTGATTCATCATAATGGGTAAGTTCCGGTTTGATAGGCACATGAGCATCTCCATTTGTTCTGTCACTCTGAACGAAGTGAAGAGTCTAATACTCCCTAGTTTCTAGATTCTTCAGGTACTGCGTAACTTCAGAATGACAATAATAAACAACCTGCGTATTTCCCCCTCTGGTAACAACTCCCCATCTGTCTTATAATTGTTTCTAATGACACTGCTACTGGTACTCATCGGGGTATTGCTCCTGTTTATCTTCGGCTCTTTACTGCTGGTGATGTTCCTCTTCAGTCGGGCTAAACCCCTCATCCCGGAGAAAGCAAAGGGACCTATAGAGGACAGACCCTCGCCCTTTCCCTGGAAGGCGGTGATTCTACCACTAATTATCTTCTTGTTGGTGTTGGTGATGGTGGTATTGTTCTGCAGTAAGTTGCCGCAGGACGTAGCCTCACGCTTCGACGCCGACGGTACACCGGGTGTGTGGACGACAAAAGGCACGCTGATAATATGGGCATTATTACCTCAATTCCTGCTGGCTCTGCTGGCATTTATGATTGCCTGGAGTGTGACCCGCATCGGCGCACTTGCCCGTTCTGCGGAAGAAGCCGGGATTAAACTGGATAGTCTTCTGCTGGTGATGGGCAATATGATTGCCCTGCCTCAATTGATTCTCGGTTTTGCAATGCTCAATACTTTTGGCTACAATGCGTATCAGGTGCGCATCGTACCACTCTGGGCAGTCGTGCTCATAATCGCGATTGCCGGTGTGGTGATTCTGGGGGCTTTTTTCATCACCACCATCCGCAAAATGTGGCTCAAGGATTCTTCCTGAAGGATAACAAATAACCTGTTTTAGATTGTACTTGAGGAGCTGGAAGTGACCGACCAAACACCAACAGTGCCAATGGAAAAAATCGTTTCTCTTGCCCAGCGCCGGGGATTTATCTTCCCCAGCAGTGATATTTATGGCGGATTATCCGGTTGCTGGGACTATGGGCCTCTGGGTATAGAACTGAAACGTAACGTCAAGCAAGCCTGGTGGAAAGCAATGGTTCAGGACCGCGATGACATGGTCGGCATTGAATCCAGTATTTTGATGGCTTCACAGGTTTGGGTTGCTAGCGGTCATTTACAGGGATTCACAGACCCGCTGGTAGAATGCAAGAACTGCCATATGAGATGGCGAGCCGATACACTTACCGAAAAGAAGTGCCCTTTCTGCGGCGGCGAGCTTACGGCAGAGCGCATGTTCAACTTGATGTTCAAGACCTTTGCCGGTCCTGTAGAAGATGATGCTAGCGTCGTCTATCTGCGCCCTGAGACAGCCCAAGGGATGTTTGTCAACTTTGATAATGTGATACAGTCAACTCGTAAAAAACTCCCCTTCGGCATTGCGCAACAGGGGAAAGCTTTCCGTAACGAAATCACTACGGGTAACTTCATCTTTCGCACTCGTGAATTTGAACTGATGGAGATGGAGTATTTCGTTAAACCGGGGACAGATGGGCAGTGGTTTGATTACTGGTTGAACGAACGGCTCAACTGGCATGTGAAATACGGCATCAAGCGAGATCACCTATCGATATTGGAACATGAAAAAGCCAAGCTGGCGCACTACGCCAAGCGTGTTTGTGATATCACATATTTATACCCGATGGGTTGGGAAGAACTGGAAGGTGTCGCCAATCGCACCGATTTTGACCTGAAACAACATTCGCAGGCAAGCGGGAAAACGCTCGACTACTATGATGACGAGACCAAAGAGCACTATACTCCTTACGTAATTGAACCCGCCGTGGGGGTAGACCGCTCTCTCTTGGCTTTTCTGTGTGATGCTTATGCGGAAGAGCCGGACAAAGATGAAACGCGGGTGGTGATGCACTTCCACTCCGCGCTGGCACCTATCAAGGCGGCAATCCTGCCCCTGAGCAAGAAAGAGAATTTATCGGCTTTTGCTAAAGATGTCTACAAAGACCTGCGGGCTCACCTGATGGTGCAATATGATGATACGCAATCCATTGGGCGGCGCTACCGCCGTCAGGACGAGGTCGGGACTCCATATTGCGTTACGGTGGATTTCCAATCGCTGGAGGATAAGCGGGTGACAATCCGTGAACGCGATTCGATGAACCAGATACGTGTCCCGGTGAGTGAGTTGCTTAAGACCCTGACGGCTAAATTGGAAGGTGAAGACCTGTTTATTCTACCATCGGGCGGAGAAATCTGGAAAAAGGCGGGAGAATGAAACCAGCGGTCAACATCGGTATCATAGGTGATTTCGACCCGAATAAGACCTCCTATCCGGCGTCCAACGAGGCAATCCGCCATGCCGCCGACCATCTGGGCGTTAAGGATAATATTACTTGGCTACCGACGACGTCACTGCTAATAGGGGAAGCACTGCAGAAGCTGGAGCAGTATGACGGTCTTTGGGTATCTTCCGGCAGTCCGTACCGGAACTTAGAGGGCGCTCTCAAGGGAATCAGGCGGGCGCGGGAGTTGAATATTCCATTTATTGGCACTTGAGGCGGTTTTCAACATACTCTGTTAGAGTATGCCAGGAATGTAGCAGGTCTTATTGATGCTGGACATACGGAGATTGACCCCGATACGAAAATGCCTTTGCTGGTGCTTGCATCTTGCCCGGTTGATACCAGGAATGCAGGCAAAACGAGGCTATCAGGTAAATTGCACATCAGCATAAGTCCTGATTCGCTTGCCTATCAGATATATCGGAAAAAGAATATTACGGAATCGTTCCAATGCAACTACGAGTTGAATCCGGAGTACAGAGAAAGGCTTGAGTCATGCGGACTCAGAGTAAGTGGAACAAGCGAAGATGGTGGTACCAGAATAGTCGAACTACCCCAAAACCGCTTTTTTATCGGCACTGGTTTTATTCCGCAAATGAATTCAAAACCGGGAAAACCGCATCCTCTTTTTATAGCTTTTCTTCGGTATATCATAGAAAAGCAAAGGTGACATCTGTTAATTGAAAATCCTGCATTTCGCTGACCTGCATCTTGGAGTAGAGAACTACGGGCATATTGACCCGGCGACCGGTCTTTCCACGCGACTGCTCGATATTCTCAGCTCACTCGACCAGCTGGTTGATTATGCCATTCAAAATAAAGTAGACCTGATTCTTTTTTGCGGTGATGCGTACAAGAATCGGGAGCCCAGTCAGACCCACCAGCGCGAGTTCGCCAAGCGTATCAGTCGTCTCTCCGATGCCGATATTCCCGTATTCCTGCTCACCGGCAATCATGACCTGCCGAACACCATGGGTAGAGCCACGAGCACAGAAATCTTCAGCACTCTTTCCGTGAAAAATGTGTATGTATCCAGCCGCCCTGAGGTTGTTAAGATTCCGATAAAAAGCGGCATTATTCAGGTTGCATCACTGCCATGGTTACGTCGCGGCGCCTTGCTCAGTCGGGAAGACACTCGCAACCTCAACTTTGAACAGATAAACGAGCGGATGCAGGCATCGTTAAATAATATCATCGCCGACCATGCCAGTAAACTGAATCCCGGTCTACCAGCTTTGCTGGCGGCACATGTCTGGGTAGCCGCTCCGGACCTGCAGGTCGGGTCGGAGAGAATGATGACCATCGGACAGGAGCATGCTCTGTTGCTCAGTAATGTGGCAAACCCCGCCTTCGATTATATAGCGCTCGGACATATCCACAAGGGGCAGGTATTGAATGACAGTCCACCGGTGGTCTATGCCGGCAGTCTGGACAAACTGGACTTCGGTGACGAAAAGGACGAAAAGGGATTCTGGGTCATTAATATTGAGTCTACCAAGCGGACAGGGAAACGGCATGTATCTTATGAGTTTCACCCGATTAGTGGGCGGTGCTTTCTTACTATCGACGTGGCTTCACAAGCAGAGGATACCAGCCCGATGGACACCATCCTGCAAGCCATCACGCAGAAAGCTGAGGAAATTAGAGATGCCATCGTCCGACTTCAACTTACCGTGCCTTCCGAAATAGAAGGTCAGTTGAATGATGCCGAAATGAAGAATGCCCTGAAGTCCGCTCACTTCTTTACAATCACCCGTGATGTGAAACGCGAGGCGCGGGTGCGTCTGGGGAAATGGTCGGCGGAAGAAGTAACGCCACTGGATGCCTTAAAACTCTGGCTGGACACTAAAAACATGGCGCCGGAGAAAACGGAAATCCTGCTTGATTATGGACGGAAGCTGATTGAAGGGCAAAACGTGGACTAAGAATCAGCGTGGGTAATTTGTTCCTCTATACCATTCGGAGTATAATTGTTTTATATGTTGAACAGTCCACTCCTCGAGTACATTAGTTAACCTCATGTTATTCTCTCTCTTCATTCATTGAATTCATAAGGATTTTGCTGGCTCATGCCTTCTGAAGCCTGGAAAAGAAACCTTTATACAATTTTTATTGCTGAGCTCATCGTTATCATGGGCTTCAGTTTTGTGGTACCTTTCTTGCCACTATATATACAGGAAATAGGTAAATACACCACCAAGGAAGCCGCCTTCTGGGCAGGTATTGCTGCCTCCTCTGCCAGTCTGGCGATGTTTCTCAGTTCGCCAATCTGGGGAATTCTTGCGGACCGCTGGGGTAGAAAACCGATGGTATTGCGGGCAATGTTCGGTGGCGGCATTGTTATCGCGGTGACAGGTCTAGTTCATAATGTCTACGGCATCATTGCCCTCCGTTTTCTCCAGGGTTTGTTGAGCGGTACGGTGGCTGCCGCATCGGCGCTGGTCGCCTCAACCACCCCGCGGGAGAAAATGCCCTATGCTATGGGTCTCCTGATGGTAGCCGTCTTCGGGGGTAACACCTTCGGACCTTTGCTTGGTGGAGTTTTGGCTGACAGATTTGGTTATCAGACAACTTTTCTTGTTACCGGTGGAATGCTTTTTATTGGCGGCTTGATAGTCACCTTTTTTGTGAAGGAGAAGTTTTCCTCCTCGTCTGGAGAAAGTTCAGCTTCGTTGTCCGGGATGATGAAACTTGTCAGGTCAAAGGAAATGTTACCCATTCTCGGCGTTAGTTTTGCCCTGGCAGCGGGACCTGCCATAGTCTCACCGATTATTTCTCTTCTGATTAAAGAAATGAGTCCGGGAGTAAAAGCGGCTACTGCCTCAGGGACTGCCTTTTTCTTGATGGGCTTAGTAGCCACTATATCTTCGTTTGTTGCCGGGCGGGTGGCACAACGGGTAGACCTGAAGAAATTGCTTATTGTTTCGTGCCTGGGAACGGGTATTCTCTATTTGCCTCCCATGTTAGCTAGTAATGTTACGCAACTACTGATTCTTGTCGGTATGGTGGCATTGCTTAAGGGTGGTATCATGTCCACAGCAAATACCCTGGTAGCTTGGGTAGCACCACCGAGTCAGCAGGGCATTGCCTACGGTGTCAACCAGAGCGCTAGCTCGTTGGGTAGTGCTCTTGGACCGTTACTGGGTGGAGCGCTTGCGCCGGTCATCGGATTGAAACCAGTGTTTGGTGTTACCGCGGGCGTCTATGTGGTTATCGGGTTGCTGGTTGCCAGACTACTAGCAAGCTTAGACCTGAGCAAAACACGTACTCTCTAAGTCATAAAAAGCTTAAAACTTTCATTGACACGAGTCCGATAAACAGTTTACAATTGGCGTTGGTTCTTGATGGAGGACAGTGGCGTGCCGTCAGATGAGATTTCCCAGGTTGTTGGTAAGAGTGTCGGCGTCCGTATGTTTGAGGTAGAGAAGGGTGCTATCCGTCGTTTCGCTGACGCCGTGGGCGATGCCAATCCACTCTTTCGTGACGTTGAGTACGCCCGCAAATCACACTATGGCGATATAATCGCGCCGCCCGGTTTCTTTGGCTGGCCTCTGAAACAACCGATGGGTAGTCCCCTCGTCGTCGAGTTCCCTGCTGAGCTGATGGGACCTCTGATGAAAGCCGGTTATATGGCGGCGACATCGCTTGACGGCGGCATGGAATATGATTTCTTTCTGCCTGTCTACGTCGGTGATACTTTAACCTCAACCACCATTGTCAAAGATGTCCGTGAACGCACCGGCAGAGGTGGCAAAATGTGTTTTATAATTCTGGAAACAACCTACCTGAATCAGAATGGCGACCTGGTTGCTAAGGCGCGTGCGAGTACAATTATGCGGTCTTTAGGTGCGTAGAGGAGCGGAAGGAGATGAAAAAACAATTGTACTGGGAAGATGTAGCAGAAGGTGGAGAAATCACCCCTCTATCTAAAATAGCCACCACGGCAATGCTTGTCAGGTGGGCAGGTGGTTCCGGAGATTTCAATCCTTTGCACTATGATAAGGTTTTTGCGGAGGGTGCAGGAGTCGGCCAACCGATTGTTCATGGCGCACTAAAACGGCAGTGGCTTGTCCAATTGATGACCGATTGGATAGGCGACCAGGGTTGGCTGAAACAGTTTTCCTGTCAGTACCGCGCCATGGATATCCCGAGAGCGATGCGTACCATGACCGACCCGGTTGATGGGGAAACATGGTGGTGTAAAGGAAAAGTCACCAAGAAGTACATCGATGGTGATTCACACTGTGTAGATTGTGATATCTGGATAGAGAATGGAAAGGGAGAAGTAACTACTCCCGGCAAAGCCACGGTGATTCTACCCGTTCACGGTGAATCCGTTCAGAGCCTGCCCTGAGTGCGATGAAGGGGTGAACCCGTGCGCGGTTAATCAGGTAACACTCCGCTGAAATCTATAACAGCGGTTTGTAGAGAAATAAGGATTAGGAGAGGAATAATGACAGACAGATTAAAGGGTAAAGTAGTAGTTATCACCGGTGCCGGTGGCGGTATTGGGCGTGGTCATGCCTTAGCATTCGCGTCCGAAGGCGCCAAGGTTGTGGTTAACGATGTCGGCGCGGCAGTTACAGGGCAGGGCGCTTCCAGCAAGCCGGCTGACCTGGTTGTTGAGGAAATCAAGAAGATGGGTGGCGAAGCCGCCGCCAACTATGACTCGGTATCCGTAAAAGAGGGCGCTGAGAACATCATCAAGACCGCCGTTGACAAGTTCGGTAAGCTGGATATTCTGGTGAACAATGCCGGTATTCTCCGTGACCGCATGATATACAACATGTCGGATGAGGAATTTGAGTCGGTTATTAAAGTCCATATCTACGGGCACTTCTTTTGCACCCGCGCCGCTTGCGTTCTCTTCCGCCAGCAGAGAAGCGGTCGTATTATCAATACAGCCTCCACTTCCGGTCTTGGCAATCGTGGGCAGTCAAACTATTCCATTGCAAAAGAAGGCATCGTCGGTTTAACACGGACAGTTGCGCAGGAAATGGGTAGATATGGTGTAACCTGTAATGCCATCCGCCCCAACGCCGGCACCCGCATGACCATGAGCGATGATATGAAACAGGCGGCTGCAAGGTCCGGCAGTGACGGTCTGATAAAAATGATGGAAATGATGAAACCTGAGGATATCGCACCATTAGTGGTTTTCCTGGCTTCAGATGCGGCGGCGAATATTAATGGACGCACCTTCTTTGTCCAGACTGGTAGAATAGCTCTGTACTCAGAGCCGGAGCAGATAAAGAACATCTCCAAACCGGGTGTTGGTTTCACCATTGATGAGGTATTCAAGCTGGTACCGGAACAGTTGACCGGTGACCTGGTAAATCGGTTCCCGCCACAAGCATAAGAAAAGAAATAACATCCTGAAAATTGCCAGGCAATAAAAGGAGGAACCTTATGGGTGATAGACTCAAAGGTAAGGTCGCTGTCGTAACGGGATCGGGCCGTGGTATCGGGCGGGGTATTGCTCTACTGATGGCTTCTGAGGGAGCGAAAGTCGTGGTCAACGACCTGGGTTCCGCTGTCACCGGCTCGGGCGCATCACAGGCACCTGCGGAGGAGGTGGTCGCGGAAATCAAGAAGGCGGGTGGCGAAGCTGTTCCTAACTTTGATTCCGTGGCTACTGTCGAGGGTGGTGAGAATATCATCAAGACTGCTATCGATAAGTTCGGCAGAATCGATATTCTGGTCAATAACGCCGGGATTCTCCGCGACCGCATGATTTTCAATATGGCGCCGGAAGAATGGGATGCGGTACTGAAGGTTCATCTTTACGGCACGTTCAATTGCACCAGACCGGCATCGATTGTGATGCGCCAGCAGAGATGGGGACGCATTATTAGCATGACGTCAACATCCGGTGTCGTTGGCAATTCCGGGCAGGCGAATTACGGCGCGGCTAAGATGGGCATCGTCGGTTTCACATTTGTATGTGCCAAGGACCTCGGGAAATACGGTATCACCTGCAACGCGGTAGCGCCATCGGCGGGCACCCGCATGACCCTATCCGAGGAAGTTATAGCATCGCGGCAAATCCGGGCAGCGCGCGGTTTAACTTCTGCCTCTCCTGTAGCACAGGCACCACAGGGTGCAGCGGCGCGTGCTCCTGCCGACCCTGAAGACGTAGCGCCGCTGGTCTGCTATCTAGCTACCGAGCAGGCGGCTGGTGTTAACGGTCGTATTTTCTTTGCTAGTGGTGGCAATATCAGTCTTTATTCGAATCCGGAACCAATCAGGTCATTATATAAGATTGGTCGCTGGAGTTTGGATGAACTGATGACACTAGCACCAAGGAGTCTAACTCAAGGGTTGGTCAATCCGGCTCCACCACAAGCAGAAGAAAAGAAACAGTAATTCAAGGACAGGTTGTTCATAGATAGCCTCCCTGAAAATGGGGGGCTTTCTTTTTATAAGTGTTATTGACAGGATTGCAAATAGGGCTATAATGGACTTACTTAATATCAGATAAATTCAGAACAGAGTTGGCTGATGAAAAGAGTATTGATACCAATACTGGGGATCTTAAACATGATAGCCGCCGCTTCACTGGTATTGTGGGACTACTTCTGGTTTTCAGATGAGGGAACATCAGTACCAGATGCTTTTACCTGGGGTTTACCATTACTTGTAGCGGCGATGGTGGCTTTAATTTGTGGTATCTTCACTCTTAATAGGAAAACCCTGGGATGGGCAATTTCTGGTCTTGTTGTCGCAGGTGCAGCATGGATTTACTGTTTGATACTTTTATGGTTTAACAGTGGGACTATGTCTTAAGAAAATACCAGAAAACACCTTCCGACATCATCATTTCTTTTAGGGCTGAATGATATATGAAAATGCATAGACCATGGCTGTTACCTGGAACGACATGTTAGGTGGCACTTATTGCTTTCTCTGCCAATAATCATCAAACTCCTTCCTGGTTAAACCAAACAGCATCACATCGTGATATTCACCATCGGTATAAACTGTTTTTCTGCGTCTCCCTTCTTCTACAAAACCCAGTTTCTTATGCAGCCGTATAGCTCTCTCATTGATACTTAAACATTCGGTATTACATTTTTCAAAACGCATCTCGTGAAAACAATATCGCAACACTATCACCATTGCTTCAATCGCGTATCCTTTCCCGCGATAATCTTTAAAGATACTGCCCCCGCAACTAAATGTCCCATTCTTCTGATTCATTGAATGAATGTTAATCCATCCGACAAACTCTCCTGACAATGTTTCTATGTACAAGTCAATGAGTTCTGGGCCACGTGGTTCTTTGAATATTTCCTCGTAGGCTTCCTTTGATTTAACTGGGAGTTCGATACCATTTTCAAGTAGTTGCCTGGCTTTCGAATCGAAATATTCCTCCCACTTAGCGTTAACATCGGTCTCCCGCATCGTTCGGAGCCGGATCTTTTCACCTTGCCAGTAGTATCCCTGCAAATCATCTTTGTTCATAATATATCCGTTTTCCTCTTTGCTTTAAGACCATCAATATAAAAATAGACTACATTTTCATTTTATTTTTCTAATACCCACTCTGATAACTTCCCAGCCCTTGCCAATATTTTCACAATATTTGGCATACTTACAAACTGCCGCATGCAAAGATCATATTCTTCCTTCGTTACCGTGCCCGATTTGGGACGGCAGAAGACTAGCATTCCTTCACGATTGCCAAGCAAATGTCTTACTTTATCACAAGCGAATTTCTCGCAGTATGCACAGTTCTTTTCTCCACGTTCAATCGCGCATGGCCTTGCCTTGCACTCCTTGTCCGCGTGCCTACCTTCATTCAGACACCCATCACATTTGACATTCTCCTCCGTGTATTGTTGATGACCGAAGATCCTTCGCCATCCGTCAACCATTTTCTGCCTGACATCGGGATCATCCGACCTCGCTGCACATAAATGACAGCTGTATCCACAATAGCCAATCATCTCTTCTTTCATAGCATTGTGCCTCCTTGTTACGACAACTCCCAACGTGGCGGTAACTTGCCGGGCGATTTAAAATTTATGACCGCTTAGGCAATACAGTGGATTGCCTGATTGCTATCGGTTCAATGCTGTTGGGCATTTAATTTCATAATTAGTCCTCTCATTCTTCTCGCATTATTTTCTTTAACCATTTAAAAGGCTTATTTTTATGTTGAAAAAATATATCATCGAAAATTGACGAAAAAGCCATTCCGCAGTATTGGTGATATCGTTTGTGAAACCAATCAACAAGATATTTTTCATCGCACAGTTCTTTATCGAAGATATATTTGGATAGTATTTTTCTTTCCCAAAGTGAGATGTGTTTTAAGTATTCAGCTCTATCAATAATATAAAATACCGTTTGCTTTCCGATGCCATAGATTTTTAGCAATTCTTTTTCAAGCTTGTCTGTTGATAATTTGCTCAGCTCCCTTTCAGAAATCTTGTCCTTTACGAAATGTTCTGTGATGCGCAGGATGTTTTTCGCTCGATAACCGATTTTTAATTCTCGCAATTCTGCGTCTGTTGTATGTAATTCCTCTGGTCGCCACATTGCGTACAATTCAATTTGATCAAAATAAAGGAGTGTCCCGTACTTTGAGAGCATGCTTTCGCACATACTGATTGTTCTTTGTACGGTGCAGTTTTGCAAAAGCACAGAAATAATTAATCCCTCATATAGTGTATACTTTTTGAAAGACCACCCCCCTCTGTTCCTTTTTATCACAGGTCCAAGCCATTTATCTTTAGAGAATTTATTATAAAAATCGCGTTCATTACTGTCCAACAACAATCTACCCATGAGTTCTCTGTTTATTTGCCCAAGAGCACTCTTGCTAAGTCTTTTTTCAGAATATATTTCAGCACACAGTTTGCCGTTGTAGACATAATATTTTAATCCAAGCTTCATCTGGTCTATATTCATTGTCAAATAATAAATCGATTGCTCTTTTTTATATAGCTCCAACTTAGATTCAAAAGCCGATGGAGAATAAAAAGTTTTTTCAAAATTAAACTGATCGTCAATATCAAATACTAATTTTGTCTTTGCTCTTAATTCTAATTTTTTCATAAAAATATTCTATGTCTCTTCTAGCGGCAAATTCTCAGTATTTAGAAAACATCAAAAGATATAACGTTGAGGAGATGGCCAGGATTTTACTGTGAACTATTTATAAGCATTTAAATTGACTTTTCTACTTTCCGCGTCATGTTGGTATTCTCCTTAAAAATCTTAAAGTAACATATATGATGAAATACGGTGAATCATTTTAGAGTGATTAAAGGTGCTCTGTCAAGCGGCTTAAATCAACCTGAATTCTTTGACATCCACCATCCCCATATCCGTGAGGCGGAGTTCTGGGATAACCGGCAATGCGACAAATGACAGAGTTGAGAATGGTGATACCAGTTTCACACCAAGTGCTGAAGCCGCTTTCTCAACCTTATCCAGTTTTTTAACTACCGTCTCTAGTGGTTTATCCGAGAGAAGCCCGGCAACCGGCAATGGTAGTCCGGCAATCACTTTCCCATCTGCGACTGCCGTCAGTCCGCCTTGCATCCGCACGACCTCTTTTACAGCGGTGTATATATCCGCATCGTTCGTGCCCACAACGACGATATTATGCGAGTCGTGGGCAATTGATGAGGCAAGAGCACCTTTCTTCAAACCGAAGCCCATTACCAGCCCAATACCAATGTTTCCCGTCCGCTTGTGCCGCTCCACGACTACGAGCTTCAGGATGTCCCGCTGAATATCAGGCACAATATATCCGTTCTCGATTTTGACCTTCGTTGTACGTTTTTTGGTGACAATCTGACCGGGAACAATCTCGATGACAGATACCGTATTACCCTTCGCCTTCAATCGCAATGCTTCAATTCTGAAGGGCTTGATTCTAACGGTATCGCATAGGGTCTGTTTCCCCGACTCCTGCAGTGAGAACAGGGGTTGTTTGTCTCTGCCCACAAGACGACCGTGATAGAACACTATGTCAATTGGGAAGGCTGACAGGTCACTGGTGACAATCAGGTTGGCGAAATAGCCGGGCGCTACCGCTCCCAGTCGTTCCAGTCGGAAATATTCCGCGGTATTGATACTTGCCATTTGAATAGCACGTACCGGCTTCAGTCCCAGTCTGATAGCTTTTCTCACCACGGCATCGATATCACCGTCATTCAATATGTCGACGCAACTACGGTCGTCAACCACCAGCATACATCGACGGTAGGTTTTATCATTAACCAGAGGGAGCAGGGTTTCCAGGTTCTTTTCGGATGACCCCTCGCGTATCATAACGTGCATACCAAGTCGCAGTTTCTCCTGCGCCTCTTCCAGTGTCACCGACTCGTGGTCGGACTGGATACCAGCGGAAACGTAAGCATTCAGGTCGCTACCGCTTAAACCGGGTGCATGACCATCGACAACCTTGCCTTTAGCGGAGGCGATTTTAGCGAGCACCGCTTTATCACCGTAAATCACGCCGGGATAGTTCATGACTTCGCCCAGCCCGTGGCATTGCTTGAGTCGTAATAATTGTCTGATTTCCTTTATACCAATTTCCGCCCCGGCGGTTTCCATGTGAGTGGCAGGTACACAAGAGGGAGCCATCAAGAAAATGTCCAGCGGTAAACGGCGGGCGTTTTCAAGCACATAACGGATGCCTTCAAGTCCGCAGACATTGGCAATCTCGTGGAGGTCGGTAACAAGTGCGGTGGTGCCTCTGGGGACGACGGCGCGGGCGTACTGCCCCACATCGAGCATGCTGCTCTCGATGTGAACATGCCCGTTGATAAGCCCGGGAAGCAGGTACTTTCCCTTCAGGTCGATGGTTTCTTTTGCCTGTGTATAATCACCGATACCAGCGATATAGCCGTCAGCGATTGCCACATTGCTTGACTCTATCTTACCAGTGAAGACATTAACGATGCGGGCGTTGGCAAGAATGAGGTCGGCGGGAATTTGTCCTCGCGCGACGGCAATGAGCTTTTTCGTTTTCCGGGTCACGGTTTTGCATCCTCCAGATAGCAGATGTCAGGGAGATTGCGATACTGCTCCGCCCAATCGAGCCCGTAGCCAACCAGAAACTTATCGGGGACAGTTAAACCGGTGTAGTCAATGTGAACAGTCACCTGGCGTCGTGCCGGCTTGTCCAATAGGCAACAGACCTTTAGTGACGCTGGTTTTTTATTACGTAACGATTCCAGCACATGAGTGACGCTCAAGCCGCTATCGATAATGTCTTCGACCAACAGCACATGCCTGTTTCTTATGTCCGTGCGGATGCCCTGTACCACCGCTATTTTGCCGGAGCTTTGCCTCTTCTTGCCGTAACTGGAGACGCGTACAAATTCGATTTCCAGTGGGAAGTCCAGATGACGGACGAGGTCAGCCATAAACATAAAAGAGCCTTTGAGAATACCGACGAGGAGTGGATTTTTATCAGCATAATCACGTGTGATTTCAGCGGCGAGTTTTTCAATGGTGGTTTCAATCTGCTTGGACGTATAAAGGACGTGAGTTTTAGTTGGCTTATTCATGGTTATTCGATTCCTTTTGATTGTCACGGCTGAGGTTACAGACCAGACCCTGGGTGCAGTTTTCTCCCTGTCCGCATTCCAACTGGAGCGTGGTGTGTGTAATATCAAAATGCTTTGCCAGTTCGCGGTTGACAGTATCGAGGATTTCCCGTGTGCGGCTGACCATTACATCTTGAACTACAACGTGGGCGCTCATCGCGAAAATTCCCGATGTAATTGTCCAGATATGCAGGTCGTGGATACTGTCAACACCCTCGACGTTTTTCATCATCTGGATAACCTTGTCCATCTCGATATGTTTCGGCACGGCTTCCAGCAAAATGTCGGATGATTCTCTGAGCAACTGGACAGCCCCCGTGAGGATGATGATGCTGATAACAATGGCGATAATGGGGTCGGCGTAAGTCCAGCCTGTCAGGGAAATAATAATACTCGCGGTGATAACGCCAACCGATGAGATGGTATCGCCAAGGATGTGGAAAAAAGCGGCGCGGATATTAAGGCTGACATGACGGTTGCGGCGAAGCAGCAAGATGCCGGCAAGATTGGCTAACAGTCCCAGAATGGCAATAACCAGCATCAAACCGCTATGGATTTCCGGAGGATTTTGAAAACGCTGGTAGGCTTTATAAAAGATAAAGGCAGCGACCACAGCGAGAATGGCTCCATTGACAAGCGCCGCCATGATTTCGACACGGTGAAAGCCGTAGGTACGGGTAGCTGTTGCAGGTCGTCTGGCGAGGGTAAGAGCGAAGAGACTCAGGCTAAGAGCAAGAGCGTCTACGAACATGTGACCGGCATCACCGATGAGGGCAAGACTATTACTCAGCAGTCCGCCCACCACCTCCACGACCATCATTACAATAACGATGCCGAGCGCGATTACGAGTCCGCGGTTACTTTCAACTTCCTGCCGATTGATATTGTTATGACTGTGAGTCATCATCTAGCACAATGATAGCACAACGTTTAGAGAGAAGGAATAAAAGAACCGCGGAGAGAATAATTGTACAATAACATCTGTTGTTTTTCGACTAAGTGCTATAATATTTCCAAATCTGTTTTGCGGATATGATACTAGAAAAGTATTTTATTAGAGTAATTATATGTTTAAGCCAAGCGACGTTATATCATATACAGAGATGTGTCAGTATGAAGGCGTAAACCTACAACGAGGAATGAATTTTCATTTAAAGAATAATATCAGTGTGATATTGATGAGCTTGAGGCGGAACGCCCCATATGCAGATAAAATAATGGATAATGGTCGTGTATTAATTTATGAGGGTCATGACATATCTGTAAAACTTGGGGGTCCAAATCCTAAAATAGTCGACCAACCTATGTATAACCCAAGTGGGGCACTAACTCAAAATGGCTTATTCTATCACGCTGTGCTTAAATTCAAAAAAGACAATGATAAATTTGAACTTGTTAGGGTTTACGAAAAAATTCACTCAGGGATATGGACTTACAATGGTCTATTTAAATTAGTTGATGCATGGCAAGAAACGAATAATAATAGACATGTCTTCAAATTTAAACTGGAAATGATAGGGGGGAACATTACCACAGCACAAGAGACGGATATTGAGCATTCTCGTATTATACCTGCATCTGTAAAACTGGAAGTATGGAAGCGTGACAAAGGATGCTGTACTAAATGTGGTAGTAGAGATAACCTCCATTTCGACCACGTTATTCCCTATTCTAAAGGTGGCTCTTCGCTAGTCGCTGAAAATATACAGTTATTATGTGTTAGGCATAACTTGGAGAAGAGCGATAATATACAATAGGGACTTAAACGCTCCTCGTACTCAATACCTCAACCCAATAAAAAAGGGTGGGGATGTCTTTGCGAGGAAATCACCTGAGGTGAACGACGAAGCAATCTCAAGCGGATGATATGTAAGTAAGAGCTTTATATAAAGGGCATTCTTTCGCCGACAACTCTTAGATTGCCACGACCTTCCTTGAAAGGTCTCGCAAAGACAGGAGAGCGCCATTCCTCACCCATTAAATCCTAATTTGCCTCTCGGTGTTCCCAATAACCGATAAAGCGTGAAAGCGTGACAGCCGCCCGCTCCAGCGTCAGGAAAACTGGTATGCCCTGCTGCATATACCAATCTGCCACACGCCTGCGGGCATTTTCCGCTTCCGCATACTCACTACCGTTGCTCTCTACCGGCAGGACCATAATGACCGGCTTGCCGAATTTATTACGGGCATCTACAGGCGCCTGCTGGTTCTGTGATAGTGTTCCTTGTCGTGACATATCTGTCTGTGGCGGGCGGATAGCTGATGACATATTTATTTCGCTCACGATTAGCCCGTCGATATCGGTGCCGGTAAAGACAGCGTCCATTACCAATTTGAGCATCGGTGGTGGAGGACCGGGGCTGCCGACATCAACCGGGTTGCGCACACTGGCACCCTGTGGTGGAACAACACTGAGTAGTTGTTGTTGGAGTTCTTTTGGGAAGACAGATAGTGGAATCCCTGCTCTCTCACAGGCATCGGCTGCCGCGACACCGATGCCACCGCCACCACCGACTACGCAGAACTTGCGTCCTTTGATTGGCGGCAATTTCAGAAAAGCCATGGTGGTATCCATTAATTCATCGATTCCATTGACAGCGATTGCACCCGTCTGTTTGAAAAGGGCATCCCAGACCTGTGCTTGCCCGCTTAGAGAGGCAGTATGTGACTTAACGGCACGAGCACCGCCTTCGGTCAGACCACCTTTCCAGAGAATTACGGGTTTTTCTTTACAAACCTTTTTCAGAAGTTTAAAGAATCGGGGACCATCTTTAACTCCCTCGATATAGCCAGTGATAATTTTTGTCTCCGGATCTTCGTAGAAGTATTCCAGTAAATCACACTCATTGACATCGACTGCGTTTCCATAACTTACTAACTTGCTATAACGGATACCTAGACCATCAGCCCGGCTCGGGATTCTAATGCCGAAGCCACCGCTCTGGCTGATACAGGCAACTGGTCCGCTTTCATGGGACAAATTTTCACCCGGAGGAATAGTCAGACCGCTGCGGGGACAATAGATACCGAAGCAATTGGGACCAATCACTCGGATTCCTTTCTTGGCTGTGGCAGCAATTGCCTTCTCTAATCGGACGCCCTCTTCATCGCGCTCACTGAAACCGGCTGTGATAATCTGAACTCCTTTGACGCCCTTCGCTAGGCATTCTTCCAGCACTTGGGGTACGGCTGGTGAAGGTACCAAGATAGTGGCGAGATCAATCGCCTCTGGAATATCGGTGACCTTTGGATAAGCTTTCATCCCGAAGATTTCAGGCTCATCCTTGTTCACGGGGAAGAATTTCCCTTTGTAACCGAAGTTCATCTGGGTTCGGATAAACCGTCCCCCGAACTTACTCATAACATTTGAAGCGCCAATGACGGCATGTGTTTTCGGAAAGAAAATAGGTTCAAATTCTTGAAGCTTGCTTACAGCCATCTTCCGCATCCTTTCTTGACATAAAGCAATCGTATAATGTTCGTATCTCTAATGCGTTTCAACAATATATAGATAATACTTGACTTAATGCTGATGGGTCAATGCATATGAAAAGCTGGTAGTGTATTGGTTTGAAGTTTTATTTAGAGCGTAGCGTTTCAGGCAAAGATTTACTTCAGTGCTCTTGCCACAATCTCCGCTACTTCCAGCACCTGGATTTGCTTATCGGCGCCTTTGTCCTTCAATCCGTCTTCGAACATGGTCATGCAGTAGGGACAACTGACACAAATGGTCTTTGGATTTTGTTTCAGAGCTTCCTCCACACGCTCGATGTTGATACGCTTCCCGGTTTTCTCCTCGAGCCACATCCTGCCGCCCCCGGCTCCACAGCAGAAGGCTCGCTTTTGATTCCGTTCCATTTCTGTGGGCGCAATGCCGGTAGCGGCGGCGATGGCATCACGGGGCGGTTGATAGATGCCATTGTGCCTGCCCAGATAGCAGGAATCGTGGAAAACGAGTGTGCCCAAATTGGTCCGGTTGAGCTTGAGTTTGCCCTCTTTTATCAATCGGTCGAATAGTTCCGTATGGTGAATAATTTCAAAGTTAGCGCCATATTGGGCGTAGTCATTCTTCAGGGTGGTGAAGCAATGGGGACACTCGGTGATGATTTTCGTGACGCCCTTGTCCTGAAACAGTTTGATATTTTCCTTCGCTATTCTGTCGAAAATGAACTCATTGCCGAGCCGTCGCAGGCTATCACCGCAGCATTTTTCATCTTTCCCCAGGATTCCCCAGGAAACGCCGGCAGCATCCAGAACACGGGCAATTGCCAATGTCACCTGTCGCGCACGGGCATCGAATGCCCCGAAACAACCCACATAGAAGAGGTATTCGGTTTTGCCGGCTTCAAACGGTTTGACCGTGATGTCGCTTGCCCATTTAGCACGGTCGGCAGGGGCGATGCCCCAGGGATTGCTTCTCTGCTCGATGTTTTCAAAGAAGTTGAGCAGTTCTTCCGGGAATTTAGACTGCATCTGGACAAGGTGACGACGCATATCGATAATTTTGGGGACATGCTCGATATAGACCGGGCAGACTTCCATACATGCCCAGCAGGTGGTGCATGCCCAGAGTGCTTCTTCTGCAATACTGCCTTCTTTGTCACTGCCGATGAGCGATAAGATTGGTTCTTTTTTATGGCGAATCAGGGGACCATTGGTCATGAGGTTCGATTTGATGTCGCGGATAATCAGTCGGGGATTGAGGGGTTTACCGGTGTTGGCCGCCGGGCACGCATCCTGACAATACCCGCAGACTACACAGGCATAGGTGTCCAGCAATTGTTTCTGTGTGAAATTATCGACGCGGGCTGTGCCGAAAGTTTTTCTGTCTTTGAGGTCGATGAGACTCAACTCGCCCTTTTTCGGTGGGCGTATAATATCGTTAATTATAGCGGCGGGTACATGCAGGTAGCGCGTATAGCCTATAATAGCGAGCACGAGCAGAACGAATCCCCAGTGACTCCAGAACCAGAAGGTATGCCATCCCTCTACTGAAGCGGGATTTGCATAGAGATTGCTGAGCACTGCGCTCAGGGGTGGATTAGCAATTCCCAATCCGGCCGGTGGACTATTGGCGGCTATCTGGGTAGCAATTTTACCGACGTGGGTAATGGGATGAAGCAACACGGTAATGAGAATGAAGAGCGCTTCCCAGGTGCGCTGACCTTCGAGCCGTTTCGGGTGGAAGAAATAACGGCGGATGATACCCCACAGTGCGCCGATAAAAACAAAAGGCGCCGCAATGTCCATTACCCAGCAGTAGACAGCATAAATAGCATTATGCTCCATTGTTTCGGAGATACCGAAGCCGAAGGCGATGACGATGAAGAAGAAGTAATAGGTAACGAAGAGCAGGAAGCCCCAGACCATAAAAAGGTGCCCGATACCAGCTCGGTCTTTTTTACGGATGTTTTTAAACTGGCATTCCTGAACAATCATGTGCCCGATTGCCAGAAGGATTTGTTTTAAGACATTCCCTTGTTTCTTACTTTCCCTGCCCAGTGAGAGGAGCTTGAGAAGTTGATAACCGCGCATTATGAAAATGCCTGCGGCAAAAATGGTCAAACTCCAGAAGAGGGCAAATCCGGCGGCGCCAAGGTCGCTGATGGGGTTCATTTCTGCTCCTCTCCTGGCTTGCGTTCGGCGGCTACGGCGCCATCCTTTTGCTTGGCGGCGCGGAGTTCGCGGATGCGGTTTGTAATTGCTGGTACAACCTGGAAAAGATCCCCGATAATCCCATAAGTGGCAACTTCGAAGATGGGGGCGTTGCGGTCTTGGTTGATGGCGATAATCACATCCGAATCCTGCATACCGACCAGATGCTGAATAGCACCGCTGATACCGCAGGCAATGTAGATTTTAGGACGTACGGTTTTACCAGTCTGACCTACTTGCCGTTCTACCGGGATCCAGCCAGCCTCGACTGATGCACGTGAGCCTGCAACCTGCCCGCCTAACACATCCGCCAATTCCTGTAGAATATGGAAATTCTCCTTAGTGAGCATGCCACGTCCGCCGGATATAATGAACTCAGCGCCGGCAATATCCACGTCGGTCGCGCCTTTACGGTCATCGTGTACCTCCAGTACTTTAACTAAGATATCGATGTCCTTCAGAGGTGATGGTTCGCGGATAATTTCTCCATGGCAGTTGTCATTCCGTTTTGGCATGGGCATGACATGTGGTCGGACACTTGCCATTTGAGGACGGGTGCGCTCGGTTTTAATTGTTGCCATAATATTGCCGCCGAAGGCGGGACGTGTCTGTAAGAGCAAGCCATTTTCATCAATCGTTAAGCCGGTACAATCGGCGGTCAAGCCGGTCGCCAGTTCGGTAGCCACGGCACCTGCCAGATCTCTCCCAGGACCGGTTGCTCCGATAAGGACAATCTCTGGCTTGTATTTCAAAATGAGTGAACAAATAGCTTTGTAATAAGGCTCCGTGCGATAGTATCGTAATGCCGGGTCATCAATGAGGTAAGCTTTTGTCGCACCATAGGCAAACGATTCCTGACAGAGGTGTTCTACTTTGTCGCCGATAACCATAGTGCAAAGTTCTACGTTCCGGGTCTTTGCCAGTTCTGCGCCCACACCGAGTAGTTCCCAGGAGACTTCTGCTGCAACACCATCTGACTGCTCCACAAAAATCCAGACACCTTTGTATTTGGCAAGCTGTTCTTTAATGAGTTCTAGTTCTTCGTCTACTTCGACTGCCTGCGGAGCAGCTTTTTCCTTTGCTAGTTCGTCCAGGATCTTTTGCTCTTCCGGAGTAAAAAACATCTCCAGAGCACTCGCCGGACAAACACGCACGCAGCGTCGACAACCGGTACACTTCTCTATGTTGACTACCGGCTCGCCCTTTTCATTCATTTCAATGAAGTCTTTAGGGCATTCCGCCTGGCAGCGAGCACCGCAGGCAATGCACTTGTTTGCAATGAGGCGGGCATGCCCTAGCGGACGCTTTGGTTTTTTCTTTTCTTCTGGCATATCTTTTACGCTTGAATAATATCCTTTTGCAGCAGTTTGTCCACTAACAGACGGGCGGCTTCATCGGGTTTGTTTACCCCATCGCCTACAATATCGCCTTTCGCTCTTTCTGGAGAGAAGATACGACGCACCTGTGTCGGTGACCCTTTCAATCCAATTGAGCTTTCATCGAGTTGCATTACCTTGTTGTTCCAGATGGTCACTTGAGCATTCTCTGACATGAGCCGCATGGGGACAGTAGGATAACGAGGTTTGTTAATTTCTCGCAGAACAGTCAGTAATGCCGGTAACGGTGCTTCTACGATTTCATGCCTGCCTTCCAGTTTACGGCGGACAATTATTCTTTTCGATTGAATATCTACCTTCTGAATCTGATCGACGAGGGTCAATTGAGCGTAACGCAGTCGTGTGGCAATACCGGGTCCCACCTGCGCTGTATCGCCATCAATCGTCTGCTTTCCGCAGATAACCAGAGCAACCTCTTCTTTCTGGCCAAGACGCTTGATGGCTTCAGCAAGTACACGGCTGGTTGCTAAAGTATCTGCTCCACCGAAGACACGGTCGCTGAGGAGAACGGCTTCGTCGGCTCCTAATGCCAGAGCCTTTCTTAGCGTGACGACAGTATTATCCGGTCCCATTGAAATGACAGCAACATGGAAGCCATACTTGTCTTTGAGCCGCAGACTTTCTTCCAGCGCGTGCGTGTCGAAGGGATTCATAATAAAAGGCACGCCTTCCCGGATAAGCGTGCCAGTTACTGGATCAATTTTGACCTGAGTTGTGTCAGGGACTTGTTTGATACAGGCGACAACTAGCATAGGAAATTTTTAATTCTATATCCGATCTTGCACAAATTATTTAGAGTATACTACGAATAATTGTAAAAGGCAAGTCTTCTGCCAATAAGCAATAAGGCGGATATTGTAATTGTGGCACGCTCTGGTGTCAGAAAAACGAGTACGCCCTTTTACATATACCAATCAGATATCCGTCTGCGCGCGCTTTCCGATTCTGCATATTCACTACTATTACTTTCTACAGGCAATACCATGGTGACTGGTTTCCCGTATTTGTTATGAGCTACTATCTTAGAATGAAGCATAAGCAATTAACACAGCGTCAAAGAGCTTTTGTCTTGTCAATAAGAGTCTTTAATACTTCAATACGTGACCTTCTTTTTTTAACCAGTAGATCAAATGCTCTGGGAATATCTGCCATAAGAGACCTGGATTGTTCGGCAGCATCCGAATAATACTTCATAATCTGTTCCTCGACTTGTATCGCTTGTTTTAAGATGGCAGCATAAGTATCTTTCTCGTTCAAGTCGGTTTCAATAGCATATTTATCAGTCTCTATATTGAAAGCATAGCTGCCCTCAATGGCATCAGTGATAACTCCAAAATATACTCTCTCAGTTTGTGCGATATTTTTCTTGTTTTCTCTGGTGAAAGTTAATAGAATATCGCTTTCTTCACTAAACTTTTGAGATATGGATTCGTAAAATGACGCCGAATTATTCTCAAGTGTCTTGGCAAAAGAAATGCCTTCTGACGCCGTATGTATTATCATCTATACCCAACCTCATACTAAAACCATCGTTGAATAACAACTTTACTCTCAGTAAAAAATCGGACTGCTTCTTTACCCTGCGTATGTAAGTCTCCGAAGAATGAGTTCTTCATACCGCTAAATGGGAAGAAAGCAATAGGTGCAGTGATACCCACATTGATACCAACGTTCCCACTTGCGATATTATATTGAAATTCCCGGGCACTCTTACCATTCTGCGTGAAGATGGAATGACCGTTACCGAACGGACTGGCATTAGAAATTTCTATTGCTTCCTTGAGGTCTTTCACTCTAATGATGCTCATGACAGGCCCGAATATTTCTTCCCGCGCTATTACCATATCTGGTGTAACATTTTCGAAGATAGTGGGACCTAAGAAACAAGTATCCGGATAACCTCCGATGATGCTTGGTTGCCTGCCATCCAATCTGAGTTTTGCCCCTTCTTTGATGCCGATTTCTATATACCTGACAATATTCGCTTTCTTTTCTTTATCACGGACTGGTCCCATTTGTACCGATTCATCGAGACCGTAGCCGATCTTAATCCGAGCTGCCTGTTCAAGCACTTTGCCGGTAAAATCTTTATAGAACTGATCGTTCCCAACGATAACAGCATTTGCAGCTGCCAGACAGCGTTGTCCTGCGTTGCCAAAGAATGAGGTCATCATGGCGGCGACTGTTTTATCCATATCGCAGTCGGGCATAATTGTCATGAAATTCTTAGCACCGCATTGAGCAATACATCGCTTCCCAGTCTCACCGCATTTCCTGTAAATTACATCTTTACCGGTAGGAGTTGAGCCGACAAAGGTTATACCGACTATACCGGGATGTTCCAACATGCCATTTACGACAGACCTACCGCCATTAACTACATTCCATACACCAGGTGGGAAACCGGCTTCCTCAACCAACTCTGCCAATCTCATCTGGCTGATTGGGACTTCGCTGGATGGTTTGATAACCACACAGTTACCAGTAGCTATGGCATAAGGAGCTGACCAGAGCGGAATCATCCATGGAAAATTGAAAGGAGCTATTACTCCAAAGACACCTAGCGGTGTTGGTATGAGCCACTCATCTATACCTGAGGCAATATCTTCAGAATAATATCCCTGCATCAAAGTCGGGATACCACATGCAACCTCAATATTTTCAATACCCCTTCTCGTTTCACCTCTAGATTCATCTATCGTCTTTCCATGTTCTTGCGTCTGGATTCTACTGACTTCTTCAAAATTTTCCTCGACTAATTCCTTCAAACGAAAGAGGAGTCTACTTCTTGCCAGAGGCGTTGTTCTGCGCCAATCAGGATAAGCTTCTCTAGCAGCAGCTACAGCATCATTCAATTCTTCCTTGGTGGAAATAGGGACTTTTGCGATAGTCTTGCAATTTGCAGGATTCACCACATCCACAATTTTACCCTTAGATTCAACCCACTCCCCATTCACGTAGTTTTTGATTGTCTTAATCGATTTTATCGGCTCTTCTAAAAATGCCATATAATTATTGTCTCTCCCTGAATATCTATTTTTTTACTTCATCAAGAGTAGGATACATCGGGTCACCAAGATTATTAGGGTCAACTGCCCGCTTTATCTTCCGCTGCCATGTATGTATGGCTGCCTGTTTGGCTAGATCGGGTTGCAGCTCTTCATGAGTTTTACCTACCGCCCTATACATACCTTCTTTACCAGGAGGAATGCCGTGTTTTGCCTCCTCTTTGAGGCATTCTTCCATCCAATCAATCACTGCAGCGGTGGATTCCTTATCTGCAACATCATAAAAACCAAACTGTTCCAAACCACCGTTTCCACCGCCGCAAATGGACCCTACAGTCCCCATCAATGAATCTGCACCACAGTCTACCATTAACCCTTTCTGTTGATAAGGTTCAGTGACATCTTCAGCTAATTGACGGTACTTCTTCACGAAATCCGGAGTCCCGGGTTGCATGAAATTACCAATCCAGCCGCCGTTATAAACAAAATTCAGGTTTTTCCTTCCCAACTTCAACAGGTAAAGAAGCGCGAACTGTTCCATTTCGGGTTCCAACCACCCCTTCACCTTCCACCCTTTTGTCTCAGCCAGTATGATGTCTAATACCTTCTCTTGATACGCGATATCCCGCTCACTCATTCCCACAAGGATAACCGAGAAGGCTCTTCTTTGGTCTTCAGTGAATTTCTTGACCTTTGGTTTTTTAACAAAATCCTCAATATCATCGAGCGATTTTGTGGGATCCTGATATAGCATCCAGAAAGCTGGACCTAAATCCACGCCAATCATAGGCCATTGTCTGTGTGCAAAATATCCTATTTCGCTGTCGTATAGTTTGTAATAGGCTTCAAAATAGTTATCCCAATCAGGAAAAGCTATAGTATAGGCTCTGAAGTTTTTCGATAGTGATGCTCTATAAGCAGGCACAATGCCCTCGACAGGAATTTGAGCCGGTCCTGGCCACGGCGATAGTTTTATAGCGCACTTTGTATATACACCTAATCCTCCTCTGGCTCCAAAAGCACCGCGCACAATACCCCTCATACTCGGACCGGGTCCCTCACCGCAGAACCAGCCAATGCCAGAGCCAACAGAGCCTGTCCGTAAAAATTCTCCGTTGGGCATCACCCATTCCACTCCCAGTAGGCACTCCTTCAACTCCCCGGTATAGATAGCGCTGCCGCCGGTGCCGAAATATGATGTTGCTCCAGCCAGGGTAGAGCAGCTGGCGCCGGCGCCCGTTACAGTGCAATTCAAACCTACTTTCATTGCTTCTACCTGGAGTGTACAGGCAATAACATATGGCTCGATTACAGCTACCATGTTCTTTTCATCAATATCTAAAATACGGTCCATCCGTCTAAGGTCGAGTTGAATTACGCCTTCGGTTCGAGGTGCACCGTAAAAATACCAACCCGTTGAATAAGGCTTAATTTTTATCTTGTACTTGTTGCAGGTTCTTACTATTTTTTGAACTTCTTGAGCACTACCGGGAAGTAATGCCGCTTCTGGTCGTGGCATAAATTTACTCTGATTGGGGCGTACGGTCTCAGCTAGCCATTGATATGCATAAGAGTCCATTATCGCCGGGTCTTCAGATATGAATTTTGGTCCGACTATGTCTTCAAGCGCACGATATGATTCTTTTGAGAGTGCCATTATCCGAACCCCCTTTTGTTATATTGCTTTCTGAACAAGTTCTACAATGTCATAGACTTTCAGATTATCATTATTTAATTTAGCTGCACCAGTGAAGTTACGCTCACACCAGGGGCAGGCAGTAACTATCGCTTCCGCTCCGGTTGATTTTGCTTCTTCCAGCCTTTCAATGGCGGTCCAGCTAGCGAAATCAGGATATGCTTCTAATACACCTCCGCCTGCGCCACAACACCAGGCGTATTCTCTGATTCTTTCCATCTCGACCAGTTTCAAACCGGGGATACTCTTCAAAACGTCTCTGGGAGCGTCATATATTCCCCAGGCTCCGATATACCTTGGTTTCGGTGGATCCCATATAGGGATTTGCCCGTATATCTTCTTTCGTTTGCCTTTCCACGGCACATATGGCTCACCGAGTCTACCGAGATGACAAGGGTCGTGATATGTTATCGTTAATGGAACCGATTTCTTCAATTTCAGCTTGCCTTCTTTGATGAGTCGGTCAATATATTCCACAACATGTAGAACCTCAAATTTGTAACCAATTTCAGGATAAAGACGTTTAAATGCATAGTAGCACTCCGAGCAAGGAGTTACTATTGTCTTCACTTCTGCATTGGTCCATGCTTTGACGTTTTTATTAGCAAAACCTTTCAGTTCTTTACGATATCCCCACTGGTAAACACGCCCGCTGCAACAGGACTCTTCTTCCCCCATGATGCCGATGTCTACGCCTGCTTTTAGGAGTACGTTCACCGCTGTTCTGGCTATATTCTGTAATCCTTCATCATAGCTGTAACGGCATCCGGCATGGAAGACAACGCTGGCTTTCTCCCGCGTAAGATCCTTTACATCCAGTCCCTTTGCCCATTTACTGCGGTTAGTTTTAGGCTTCATCATCGTATTCTGATTTTTATGAAGGTTACTTATGACTTTCTCGTGCTGTCGAAGAGTATATCCTTTTTCAACCAAATCGAAGCGCATCTCGCGCATTACTTCCATTCCTTCTACGTTATAGCGACAAATTTTATTGGAAACATCACAAGACCCATCCATCTGACATTTCCAAACGATATCCTTCAAGCTGTCAGTGTAACTGATCCTATTCTCTAGAAGGGATAACCCGACAGCCAATCTGCCGCCCAGAGAATACGCTTGAAAACTGCAGTATTCAATGCTGGGGCAAGCTCTGGCGAATCTTGCACTCTTGACATGGTCGAATGGAATCCATTTGCAGTATGAGCAACGGCTACAGCTAAGACAATCAGCTCGATAATCTTCTAAAGCCATGTTTTCAGTACCTCCTTGTTTTTACGTCTAGAAGCAAAGCTTCCCCGGATTCAATATGCTCTTAGGGTCGAATATTCCTTTCACAGTCTTTAACATTGTAGTATTGCTAACGTCTCTGCCATATACCATGTCCGCCCAGATACCATAAGGTCGTGAAAAATAAGCGTCTCTTTTTATAAGTGCTTCGCTCCCTTCAGCATAGAGTTCTTTTACCTTACTAACTTCTGATTGTTTTTGTGGATTGAAGGGCAGACTAAACTCGCAATGACAGAGTACGCCCTGGTGTTGTGGCTGAATATACACACCAATGTCTGAAATCGGGAATCTTCTTAAGTTTGCCTCCGAATTCATAATGTCAACAAATTCAGGGGTTCGATTTAGTGTGGTTAGGAAGAAAATATCTTGGATAGCCCCCTTATATTTAAGTTTCCAGTATGGTTCTTCAGACGGATTGAGAATAGCTTTCATTACCTGCCTGTTACTGGCACCGGGAATTGCCGGGACAAGTTGCAGACCGAATTGCCGTGCAATATCTCTGATGTCATTCTCCTGGAAATCAGCTTTTTCTTCAGGTAAAATGTAACGTCCGGCAATGCCGACAATAATCGTCCATGGTGGCAACCTATCCTTTATTGCTTTAATTTCATCATAATTTTTCCCAAGGATAGATGACAAAGTTGCACTGTTTGCAATAAAGAATTCATCACCTAATCTAACTCGAAGAAGTCGATAGGCGCATTCAATCAAGTCTCTCAGGTTATCTGTGGGTATGAAAAATAACTTATGGATTTTGGGTATTATTTGGCACCTAACTGATGCCCATGTCACGATGCCCATGCTACCCTGGGCTCCTGAGACAAGTCTGAAATAATCAGTTTGTCCGGGACCAGTTGGGGTTACCTGTGCTAAACCCATTTCCCATTGCTGCTCGAGCGTAGGATAACCGGAAGCCTCTCCAGTTCTTAAAATTTCACCATTTCCCCAGACTACTTCAGTGCAGCGCAGGGGTTCTATAAGGGTAAAACTGAATTTGGGGATAAGTGTCGGTTCACGTTCCAACAAACTGGCGACTACTGATTTAGAACGACGCGGCAGTAAGGGTGTGGATAGGCTCAATCCTTTTTTCGCGAGTTCTGGTTGAAGCTGGGCAAATGTTACTCCCGGTTCAATTAGAGCCATTCTGTTCCTGCGGTCAATTCTGACGATGTTATTCATTCTGCTGAGGTCAATAATGACAGCTTCAGGAGCGGTGGGAACAGTATCCCCGCGAAAGCGCGGTGAGCCCGAGCTAACTGGTATAAGAGGCGTCAATGTTTCATTAGCCCACAGCACAATCTCCTGAATTTCGTGAGTATTTCCAGGTTTTACTATAAACTGAGGTTTTAATGGTTGGACAAAGCTCTGGTCGCTTGAGTAAGCCTCCAAGGTTTTAGAATCATTGAAAACATTTTGTTTACTTACTATTTCTGACAGGCGTCTCTGTTTACTATCCACTTTCCACCTCTGTTGTCGTGATTTCTTCTGAAATAGGATTCATTGATAGACCTAAAAAGGATACACGAATTGCGCAATAATCCTTTAATAAGTCTCCAGACTGATCAATCTCGGTTTGATTCTGCATTTCTCCGCTGTGATAATGGCTTTGATTTCTTCTATGGCAGCATCAAGCCCATCTTTCTTATTTATCACCACGTAGTCGAATGCGGAGACTTGTTTTATCTCATCGGCAGCGGCGCGCAGTCGTATTGCCAGTTCTGGTGGTTTTTCTGAGCGTTGACGTAGTCTGTTTTCCAACTCATCCAGCGAAGGTGGCATCAGGAAGATAAATATTGCATTGGGGATAATTTTCTTGATGGTGGCGGCGCCCTGTACATCTACCTTGACGATGGCGTCCTCCCCTTCTTTGAGTGCATCTCTTAACGGTTGTTTCGGCACGCCATACCAGTTACCATAGACATTCGCCGATTCTAACAGCTCATTCTTTTTCAGTAGCCGTTCGAATGCGTCTTTGCTGACAAAACTGTAGTCGACCCCATCAATTTCCTTAGGGCGTCGGGTGCGGGTAGTCATTGTGATAATAAATCGCATTTGGGGTTCAGTTGTCTTGAGCCGTGTCAGTACTGCGTCTTTGCCCACCCCCGAAGGACCTGAAAGGATAATGAAGAGGGGTGGTTGAGGAGGTATCAGCGACTTACCATTATGCGTCATATCTCAGTCAACCTATCAGGCTAGGCCTCTTCATCGGAAGCGACGGTTTTAGGTTGTCCCTGCAATCTGCCGGAGATAGTTTCTGGAGCTAAAGCCGCCAGTATAATATGTCCGCTATCGGCGATGATAACCGCTTTTGTCCGACGTCCGTTTGTCATGTCAATGAGGAGCCCTTTGTTACGCCCCTCCTGAATGGTACGTTTGGTGGGTGCTGAGTTCGGTGATGCGATGGCAATCACGCGATTCATTGCCAGCATGTTATTAAAGCCAATGTGTACCAGTTCAATTCCCATTACTCCCCCTTATCAACCGAAATAGTAAGGAAACTTATTATAAGAATATTGGAAAACCTTTAGCCTGGTAACCGATAGGGAATTCCCAACGAGATTTATGTCTTTAGATTAGGACAAAGCCATTACTCCAAATATTATACCCTACGACGCAAATAAACAACTAGTTATCTATTTGAATTTAAATAATCTTGGTGAACTTTCGTAGTAGTCAGGCGTGTTTATAGAGGTCCTCTAATCGGAGCCTCGTCTGATTGAGCGGTTTTTATGAATTTTCATTTTACGGGAAACTGTGCTAATATACTAACTACAATGTCCTTGATCCGATAGCAAAGATGCCAGAGTATAAGGTTTGTACGGTCAGAATCGAAAAGAATAGTGGCGAGATGGCAATGGTAGCGGTCTGACCGAGACTAATAAGAATGGGGTGATCAAAACTGTACAAAATTCTAACTGCTAAAACACTCGTTCCTAATATTCACCTTTTCAAATTCAGTGCGCCGAATATTGCGCGCAAGGCAAAAGCAGGTCAGTTCATCGTTCTCATGATTGATGACAAGGGAGAGCGTATTCCTCTCACTATTGCCGATTCCAACGCAAAAGATGGCACGCTAACCATTGTCTTCATGGAAGTAGGCAAGACTACTCAGCAATTGGGTCTTTTGAGAACCGGCGATTCAATTATGAGTTTAACCGGTCCCTTAGGCTTGCCGACCGACGTAGAAAAGTTCGGGACGGTAGTTTGTGTCGCCGGCGGTTTCGCGGTTGCTCCCATCATGCCTATAGCCAGGGCGATGAAACAGGCTGGTAACAAGGTCATTTCTATTCTGGGGGCACGCAGCAAAAATCTCCTCTTCTGGGAAGATGAATTGAGGAGTGTCAGCAATAAGTTGATTGTCACGACCGATGATGGAACTTATGGTCGGAAGGGTTTAGTAACTAAACCATTGAAAGAACTGCTGGAAGGTAGCGAAAAGATTAACCGTGTTATTGCTATTGGACCCAGTGCAATGATGAAATTCTGCGCTAAAACTACCGAGCCATTCAAGGTGAAAACGATTGTCAGCCTGAATCCCATTATGGTAGATGGCACTGGAATGTGTGGATGCTGTCGGGTAGAAGTGGGTGGGGAGACCAAGTTTGCCTGTGTTGATGGGCCTGACTTCGACGGACATCAGGTAGACTGGGATTTGCTGGAGGCGCGTCAACGCACATATCTTCCGGAAGAAAAGCAAGCTCTGGAAAATTGGCAATGCCAGCACGAAAAACACTCTTAAGTTGAAAGACGGAGGACTGACATCGCTAAACGTAATCTGAATCGAATCCAGATGCCGCGTCAGGAACCGCGGATTCGAGCGAAAAATTTTAAAGAAGTAGCTTTGGGTTATACCCCGAAAATGGCACAGGAAGAAGCTAGTCGCTGTATTCAGTGTCCAAAACGGAATTGTGTTAGCGGTTGTCCGGTCAATGTAGATATTCCTGAATTCATCAAGGCACTCCATGAAGGTAACATGCCTGAAGCGGTCAAAACTCTCAAGGGTAAGAATGCTCTGCCGGGCATTTGTGGCAGGGTATGTCCTCAGGAGACACAGTGCGAAGCCAAGTGCTCATTAGCAAAGCAAAAGGCACCTATCGCTATCGGGCGTTTAGAGCGGTATGTTGCCGATTGGGAGAGAAAAAACAAGGCAGCCATGCCGCCCGCCGAACCATTACCTCCTTTTAATGGTAAGAAAGTGGCGGTGATTGGGTCTGGACCAGCAGGACTGACAGCGGCTGCCGACCTGGCGAAACTAGGATACAAGGTTACCATTTTTGAAGCGTTGCATGTTGGTGGCGGGGTACTGATGTACGGTATCCCTGAATTTAGATTACCCAAAGAAATCGTCCAGGGCGAAGTAGAGTATGTAAAATCGCTTGGTGTAGAGCTGGTGCTGGATGCCGTCATCGGGAAGATTGATACCGTCGATGAGCTATTAAGCGGTGGTTATAATGCTGTTTTTTTGGGCACTGGGGCTGGCTTACCGATGTTTCTAAATGTACCAGGAGAAAATCTCTGTGGTATCTATTCTGCAAATGAATGGCTTACCCGTATCAACCTGATGAAAGCCTATCTTTTCCCCAACTACGATACACCGTTGCGGATTGGGAAGAGAGTAGCAGTCATCGGTGGCGGTAATGTGGCAATGGACGGTGCCAGGTGTGCTCTCCGTCTAGGCGCTAAAGAAGTATATATTGTTTACCGTCGGTCTGAAGTTGAATTGCCTGCGCGTAAAGAAGAAGTTGAGAATGCCATGGAAGAAGGCATCATCTTCAAATTCCTTACCAATCCCACTAAATTCCTGGATGACGGGAAGGGGTGGGTAAGTGGTATGGAATGTATTGAGATGGAGCTTGGGGAACCTGATGCCAGTGGCAGGAGACGTCCTATTCCTAAGAAGGGCAGTGAGTTTACGATAAAAGTTGATACGGTAGTTGTCGCTCTGGGCACAACACCAAATCCGCTCATTGCATCCACTACCGAAGGATTGAAAACTACCAATCACGGCACTGTCGTCGCCGACGAAAAGACTGGAAAGACAGTCAAGGACCGGGTATGGGCAGGCGGCGATATTGTCACGGGAGCGGCAACGGTTATCAGTGCGATGGGCGCTGGCAAACGCGCCGCGGCGGATATGCACAAGTTTTTAACGGGACAATAATTTATTACTCTATTCTGTCGTTGCGAGGAATCCCGATGTAATCGGGATGACGTGGCAATCTAAGGCTCTTCTTTTCAGGTTACAGAGACGTTATTAGTATAAAGCGGTTAGTAGCACTCCTTACTATAAAAGCTAAGGTTGTTTCTATCGATTCGTTTTAGATTGCTTCGTCGCTATGACTTCTCGCAAAGACAAATGAAATCCAAACCCCTCTTGACGAAAGAGTCTGTTTATCATATTATTCATTACACTCATCTCTGTAGATGACAGAGAACAAAAGAGGAGGGTGGTACAGTGGCATTTACAGCTAGTTCAACCATCGGAGAAATAATGAAGGGCAAAGCCAATGCCAGCGAAATTCTTGCGAAACACGCCGGTCAGCCTATTAACCCCGACCAAATCCAGATGGCGATGGGTATGAGTATCCAGCAAATCGCCGGCTTTGTTGGCTGGAACCAGGCGAAGATTGATGCTTTCCTAGCAGACCTTAACGCCTAGCGAGTTCAGTATCACCCTATACGAAAACACACTCTCTGCAAAATAGCCCTGTGGATGACAGGGTGCGGGGAGTGTGTGGCTTTTGTTAGAGTTTAGGGTTTCGGATTTTGGAGTTTTACTCCTTCGCTTTTTTCTGCAGTTCATACAGCTTTGTCAGGGCTTCTAATGGCGTGAGGGAGTCAATCTCTAACTTGCTCAATTCTTCCAGCACGGGTGATTTCTCAGCAAACAGAGATATCTGCCGTACTGTCTCTTTTTTGCCGCGTTTCCGTCCAGCTTGAGACTGCTTGCCGTTCTCGGTTTCGAGCTCATCCAGGACTTCCTGTGCCCGGTGCACTACCGACCGCGGTAGTCCTGCCAGCTTGGCGACGTGAATTCCATAGCTTCTATCGACACCGCCGGGGATAATCTTGCGCAGAAAGATGACCTCACCCCGCTCCTCTTTGACAGCTACATTAAAGTTACGCACCCGCGGCAGGTAATCGGCAAGTTGCACCATCTCGTGGTAGTGGGTGGCAAAGAGTGTTTTCGCACCCAATCGCGGATGATTATGGATATACTCCGCCACTGCACGCGCAATGGAGAGACCATCGTAAGTGCTGGTGCCCCGCCCGATTTCATCGAGAATGAGCAGTGAGTGCGGTGTGGCATTGTTCAGAATGTTTGCTGTCTCTACCATCTCTATCATAAAGGTCGATTGTCCTGAAACCAGGTCTTCTCGGGCGCCAATCCTTGTGAAAATGCGGTCGACCAGTCCGATGGTTGCCGATTCCGCCGGAACAAAACTGCCAATCTGTGCCAGCAAAACAATAAGTGCCACCTGTTTGAGATAGGTCGATTTACCTGCCATATTGGGACCGGTGAGAATGATGACCTGTATGTCCTTGTTTGATAACCGCGTATCGTTTGGTACGAAGGCAGTGTCAGTCAGCGAGCGCTCCACGACCGGATGTCTGCCCTGTGTGATGACGATTTCGTCATCTTCAGTCAATTGCGGACGGTGGTAGTTATTGCGTACCGCCACCTCGGCGAGGCTGGAAAAAACATCAAGGTGCGACAGCGCATCCGCCAGTACGAGGATAGATTGTCTGAAACCGCTCACCTGTTTGCACACCTGCTGGAATAGCGCTGTTTCCAGTTCGTTGATGTGCTCTTTCGCATTCAGGATGGTCGACTCATACTCTTTAAGTTCCGGAGTAAAGTAGCGTTCTCCATTGGCGAGGGTTTGCTTGCGGATGTAAGTTTCCGGTACTTGCGGTAGGTTCGACTTTGAGACTTCAATATAGTAGCCGAAGACCCGGTTGTAGCCGATTCTCAATGATTTAATACCCGTCTTCTCCTGTTCGGTGCGCTCCAGTCCGGCGAGGTACTGCCGGGCATTGCTTGATACCGAACGGATATGGTCAAACTCCTCAGAGAAGCCCGCCCGGATAACACCACCCTCCCCGATGCTATTTGACGGCTCGTCAACGAGCGCACGACTGATAAGCTCAATCACCTCCGGGTGCGGTTTCAGGCTGTCTTTGAGCCAGTCGACAGGGTTTGAGCCGGAACTCAATGTCTCTAAGACCTCTGGCACGTTTTCCAGCGTGTGACGTAGAGCTATCAGTTCATTGGGCAGGGCATTCCCCCCGGCGATACGGTTAATGAGCCGCTCTATGTCTGTGGTCTGGTTGAGCAAAGCAATGAGTTGGGCGCGCGCCAGCGTCTGTTCTACGAACCAGGCGATAGCATCCTGCCGCTTGGTCAGTTCTGCTATGTCGAGAAGAGGCTGGCTCAACCACCGTTTCAATAGACGTCCGCCCATCGCGGTCTTGGTCTGGTCGATAACGGAAAGCAGAGAGCCTTTGTAAGCGCCGGTCGCGGCGCGGAAGATTTCCAGGTTAGTCTGTGCCTGATTATCCAGTGTCATGAAGGAATCAGTTGAGTAGGTGGAGAGTCGGGTTAACTGTGCCAGCGCCCCTTTCTGTGTCTCCTCAAGATAGTGAATAATCGCTCCCGCTGCCCTGATTGCTAGCGGCAGATGGGCACATCCGTAGCCTTCCAGTGTCGTCACACCAAAATGCTCGGAGAGGGCTTGTCGCGCAACCTCGCCATCAAACCAGTAGTTATCGACTTTTGTCGGCGTGAGGGCAAGTCCGACGTCAGGGAGTTCTGCATCTTGAGCGACAATAACCTCCGATGGTTTGAGCCGTTCCAGTTCGGTGCGGACGCGGTTAATAGGCAACTGTGTGGTGGCGAACTGGCTGGTGGTGATGTCCACATAAGCGATGCCTGCCATTGTCTCATCTATCGCCAAACTCAACAAGTAGTTATTCTTCTTGCTTTCTAATAAGCCCGGTTCAATCACTGTCCCCGGCGTGACAACTCGGATGACTTCACGCTGGACGATGCCCTTGGTTGCACCGGGCTTGGTCATCTGTTCGCAGATTGCGACCTTGTAACCGCGGTTGATGAGCCTGGCAAGGTAATTATCGATAGCATGGTAGGGAATGCCTGCCATCGGCACCTTGTTACCCTTACCCATCTCCCGCGAAGTGAGGACGATTTCCAGTTCACGTGAGGCGGTCTTCGCGTCCTCGTCAAACGTTTCGTAGAAATCACCCAGCCGGAAGAGCACAATTGCCTGCGGGTATTTACGCTTAATTCTCAGATATTGTTGCCGGATGGGGGTTACACTATCACGCATAATACGGTTATTGTACTAGAACAGGTGGCAGTAGTAAACAATAATAAGTTAAAACTCAAATCTCAAAGGCATGTCCCTGCTATGTGAATATGACCAGGGATCAAATATAGATAGTAAGTAAAAACTAGGCTATAATAATGGGACAGCAATTTGGTTGTAAGAGATTGCCACGTCATGACAATGTCGGGATTCGCGTATGACATTGAAGTCAATGCTGGGTAACCAATAAAACATTTTCAAAAAATCTTGACTTTAACGTGGCGTCATAGTTTATATTTAAATTATGACGGTCTACACGGTAAAAAAATTAGCATCGCTAGCTGGAGTCAGTGTCCGAACGCTGCATTACTACGATGAATTGGGACT
>DASWLM010000028.1:0-25715 GCA_036396095.1 Dehalococcoidales bacterium
CAAGGATGAATTCTACGATGGCAAAGCCATTATCCTGTCCTGGCCCGCCGCCTACATCAAGGAATACAAAGATGCTTACGTGCCTATAGAGAACCTCCCTGCCAACGTACGGGAGCTGTATTCCCACAATGTGACCAAAGCTAAAGACCTGCTCACCGCCGCCGGCTACCCCACCGGTTTCACCACGACCATTACCTTCTACAACACTGCTACTACCACTGATTATCTCTCTTTGATTGTAAGCATGTGGGCTGAAATCGGCGTAACCCTCAAACTGGACGGCAGGGATTATAACACATGGGTCGCCAGAATCAGAGCCAGAAACTACGATAATATGATTTACTATACTTCCGCAGGTGCAGCTAACATTCTGAAAATGCTGAGCTTCAGCGGCACAAGCACATGGAACCAGAGCTACGTGAACGACGAACGCGTTAATGAAGTGATGAAGACTAACCTGGATCTAATCGGCTACGATGAAGCCCAGCTGTTGAAAAACTTCGCGGAACTGGTGCCCTACGTCATCGAGCAGAGCTGGGTAATTCCCACACCACTCGCTTACTCCTATGTCTGCTGGTGGCCATGGGTGAAAAACTGGAACGGCGAGCTCAGTCTGGGTTACTACAATGGATCTAGCTACCTTAAATACGAATGGATGGATTTAGACCTGAGACAAAAGATGATGAGTAAATAAGTAACCAGCCAGTCAAAGACAAAAAAGGAAATGGCTCGGAGTTAAAACTCCGAGCCATTTCCTTTATACATTACACTGGTAATGCTAACTTATAATATCCAAACCACTTCTAATCGCGACAATCCGTGCACTTCGCGAAAAACTCCAGCGGTTGACCGGACTTCTTCGCCATCCAGGCGATTTGTTTTTTCGGTAACCAGTACCGACCGCACACGGAGCACTTCGCCAGCTCAAACTCCACTGTATTGTTCGGCATTTCAATACGCCGCTTGCCCCTGGCATCCGTCATTGTGATGGCACCGGTCGGGCAGATATAAGCACAGGTACCGCAACCAATACACGCATCTGAATTGTCAAGAAATGGAATCGCCATCTCACGCTCCACACCTCGGTTGACAAGACTGATAGCAGATTGCTCGACGACTTCGGCACAGGCACGTGTGCACAGCACACAAAGAATACAATTGTGATACTTCGATGGGTCTTCCACCGGGAACGGAGTACTGTTCACACCGAGTTTTTTTGCCATATCTTTCAGTTCTTTTGATTCCGGACAGCGGGCGAGCAGTAGTTGCATTAACATTCTACGATGCGCTGCTACCTGTTCTGTATTGGTCTTAACTACCAGCCCCTCTTCTACCGGATAGAGACAGGAAGTAACCAGACGATTACGTCCGCTCTTTGTCGTGATGTCCACGATGCAGAGTCGGCACGCTCCGTAGGCTGACACCGATTCGTGAGCGCAGAGTGTGGGAATATAAATATGAAGAGCGCGGGCGGCATCCAGTACCATCGCTCCCTCTTTGGCTTCAGTTTTTCGTCCGTCAATGGTCAATTTTACCATCGGTCTCATCCTCACTTTACTTGTACCGCATTAAGCTTGCAGACATCATAGCAACTGCCGCACTTAATGCACTTCTTCTGGTCGAGCAGGACCGGTTTCTTCTTACCCTGTGGTGTGATGGCTTTCTCCGGACAGGCTTTTACGCAGAGACCGCAATTAGGACACTTTTCCGTGATGTTATAGGTAATGAGCTCTTTACAGACTTTTGCCGGGCACCGCTTCTCTTCGACATGCGCCAACCACTCATCTCTAAAATAACGGAGCGAAGTCAGTACGGGGTTGGGCGCGGAATAGCCGAGGCCGCATAGGCTGGTATCGAGCATCGTACTGGAAAGACTCTCTGCCAATTCGATATCCGCCATCGTACCTTTACCATCGGTGATACGGGTCAGTAAGTAGTGCATCTGTTTAAGACCTTCGCGGCAGGGCAGACACTTGCCACAGGACTCACCGAGTAAGAAGGTAATGAAATATTTCGCCATATCCACCATGCAGTTATTCTCATCCATGACAATCATAGCGCCGGAACCCATCATCGAGCCTACTCTGGTTAACTCATCGAAATCGACCTTAAGGTCGAGGAGTTTCTCCGGGATAAATCCACCGGAAGGTCCACCTGTCTGCACCGCTTTAAATTCCTTATTGCCGGGAATTCCACCGCCAATATCGAAAATAATCTCACGGAGAGTGATACCCATCGGCACTTCCACCAGACCCGTGTTCCGTACTTTACCGACGAGCGAGAAGATTTTTGTGCCTTTACTGCCCTCCGTGCCGATACCGACAAACCATTTGGCGCCGTTATTGATAATCAGGGGCACATTCGCCCATGTCTCTACGTTATTCAGATTGCTCGGCTTATCCCAGAGACCTTTCTCCGAGGTATGCACGTACTTGGCGCGCGGTTCTCCAACCTTGCCCTCCAGAGAAGCCATCAAAGCCGTTGATTCACCGCAAACGAAAGCCCCACCGCCACGACTAATTTTGACATGAAAATCAAAACCGGAACCCAAAATATTATCGCCAAGTAATCCGTACTCTTCCGCCAGTTTGATGGCTGTCGCAGCATTTTTCACCGCCAGCGGGTACTCATTACGAATGTAGATGTAGCCTTCGTGGGCACCGATAGCATATGCGCCTATTATCATCCCTTCCAGTACGGAATGGGGGTTGCTTTCCATGAGACTACGGTCCATATAAGCACCGGGGTCACCCTCATCACAGTTACAAATGACATATTTGACATCGCCCTTCGCATGGCGGGTTGTTTCCCATTTTCTGCCGGTGGGGAAACCACCACCACCACGTCCCCGCAATCCACTGGTTTTAATTTCTTCGATGACAGCTTCCGGAGTTATTCCGCTGGTGACTTTCGCGAGCGCCACATAACCGCCGAAGTAAAGGTAGTCCTCGATGCTTTCTGGATTTATCCTTGAGTTATTCTCCAGCAGAAGACGCTTTTGCTTGGCATAGAACGGCACCTCATGCTCATGAGCAATACGTTTCCCCGTCACCGGGTCAGGATAGAGCAAATGTTCAACTACTTGACCTTCAATTAAAGTCTTGGTAACTATTTCCGAAACGTCCTTTTCGCGCACCCGCTGGTAAAAAATATTCTGTGGAGAGATAACGACCAACGCACCACGTTCACAAAAGCCGTGGCAGCCACTTGCCAGCAGGTCTACTTTGCTGGTAAGTTCTTGTTTTTCCAGTTCCGCCCGGAAAGCATTGATCACACTGCCAGATCCCAGGGTATTACATCCAGTGCCCGCACAAACACTAATACTAGGTTTCTGTACCTCACGTTCTTTAACAATCGTCTTCCGCAATTCTTCGAGTTCTCTGGGTGAACGTAATTTTTTCAATGTCCGTCCCTCACTTACAGATTCACCGGGCATTACTTGTAGCCATCCAGAAGCGGTTTCACGGCTTCAATCTTCATTTCACCGGAGTATTTGCCATCAACAATGACAATCGGTCCGAGCGCACATGCACCGACGCAGTTGACAGTCTCCAGTGAAAAGTTCAGTCCTTTATCGTTCTCACCGGGTTTAATGCCCAGCTCACGCTTCACGGTATCGAGAATCTTTTCGGCGCCACGCACATGACAGGCGGTGCCCAGACAGACCTGAACCTGATGTCTACCTCTCGGTGTCAGGCTGAACGCCTTGAAAAATGTCGCCACGCCATATACCTGACTCAAGGGAACATCCAACTGTTTGCTTATCTCGGTAATCGCCTCCCGTGACAGATAACCGAACTCCGCCTGCGTATCCTGAAGAATAGAGACCAGCATGCCGCGGTCACTGCCATTACGACCCAAAATTCTTTTCATCTTCGATTTCAACTGCCGCTGATTCACCTTCATGCACACTTCTCCTTCAGCAGTTTGTATTCTTTCGTGACCCGCGCCTGAATTTCCTTCACCATGTCATCGGACAGATGACGGAACCTACCCTGCGTGCTCAGATAGTCCTGAACAGGGCGGAGTGGTGATATATCCACCGTTAGTTTGTACTTGCCGCCCTCAACTTCATAGAGAGGGAAGACACCTGACTCCACTGCCAATCTACCCAGCCTCACCGAAAGGTCGGGAGCCGACCGCCAGCCGGTCGGGCAGACAGAGAGCACATGGATATAGGCTGGTCCATTGACCGCCAGTCCTTTTTTCACCTTATCCATCATGTCAAATGGGTAGCTATGACAAGCCGTTGCCACATAGGGAATATTATGAGCGACGGCAATTGCCGGCATATTCTTCTTCCACGTTTTCTGCCCGATGCTTTTTTTGCCGGCAGGAGAAGTTGTGGTTGATGCCCCAAAGGGAGTCGCTGAGGAACGTTGAATGCCCGTATTCATATAGGCTTCATTATCGAAACAGATATAGAGTAAATCATGATAGCGCTCCAGAGCCCCGGATAGCGCCTGCAGACCGATATCGCTGGTACCGCCATCGCCTGCCATAGCGATTACCTTCGTGCCTTTTGCCGGACGCTTGCCCTTCCGCTCCAGCACCTTGAGCGCCGACTCAACACCGGAAGCGACCGCCGCCGTATTCTCAAAAAGGGTGTGTATCCAGGGCATACGCCAAGCACTCGCCGGTAACTGGGTAGAGACGACCTCCATACAGCCTGTGGCATTAGCGACGATGATATTTTCGCCAGCCGCTTTAGTGGCAAGCCTGACCGCCAGGGCTTCTCCACACCCAATGCAGGCGCGATGACCGGGAGCAAAACCTTCAACTGGCGGCGTTACCCGTGCCGCATAGATACTATAATTCTTCATCACTCTCTCACCCCATACATCTCGAATTCCTGTTCAGCGCCGGACGGCTTCATCTCCTGCGCCCGCTTGACCATACCCTCGAACTCAGCCACTGTCAGGTCCCGACCGCCAAGACCGCCAACAAAACCAAGAATACGTGGACGGTTCTTTTCGCTGTACAGCGCCGACCTGATTTCGGAGAAAGCGGGGCCACCCGGACCGCCAAAGGACAAAGCTCTATCTATCACAATCAGTAGCTCGGCTCTGCCGACTGTCTGCCGCAGTTCCTCGAAGGGAAAGGGACGCCACAAACGTAATTTGAGCAAACCAACCGACTGTCCTGCATCCCTCAGTTTATCGACTGCCGCCATTGCCGTCTCGCCAAAACTGCCGAGAGTCAGGAGCAGAATTTTAGCGCCCTCGGTTCTGTACTGCTCAATCGGTTTGTATTGACGCCCAAAGGCTTTCGCAAACTCCGCCCAGCACTCCAGAATCACCGGCTTGGCGGCGCGGAGATTGACCTCCTGGGCTTTCTTGGCTTCAGAAAAGAGTATGGGTGGCGCAAACGCTCCCATCGTTAACGGTTTATCTGGGTCCAGAGGCAACGGATAAGAAAAGGATGGCAGGAAATGATTTACCTTATCTTGCTCCGGAATCTCAATTGGTTCAACGACATGAGTCAGGTAGAAGCCATCCACATGCACCATTACCGGCAGGAGAACCCGTTTATCTTCCCCGATACGGAAGGCGCAGAGCACATTGTCATAGGCTTCCTGTCCATTCTCACAAATAATTTGAATCCAGCCGGTATCGCGCACTGCCATCAGGTCAGACTGGTCTCCCCATACATTAAGTGGAGAAGAAAGCGCACGATTGGCAACAGACATAATCACGGGTAAGCGCATCGCTGAGGCAACATAAAGGACTTCGTGCATAAGTTCCAGTCCCTGACCGGCGGTCGCTGTGAAAGTACGGGCGCCGGTGGCTACCGCACCCAGACAGGCACTCATCGCCGAGTGTTCGGATTCAACGGGGATGTATTCTGCATCAAGTTCACCATTGGCAACCAGTTCCGCCAGCCGCTCCACGATATGCGTCTGCGGCGTGATGGGGTAAGCCGCTACCACATCCGTGTTAGCCATTTTAGCGGCTTCGGCAATCGCCAGAGATACTTCCATTCCAACCTTTTTACCCATCATTCCTCCTCATCAGCCATACCGATAACGCCGGTGGGACATTCACGAGCGCAAATGCCACAACCCTTACACCAGAAAAGGTCTGCCTCAAAGTGACTATCAGCATTGGGTCCGATGCATCCCTCCGGACAGTACAGAGCACACACGCCGCACTTGATACAACGGGAGAATGTGTACCTGGGCACCTGTGAGCGCCAATCACCGGTCCGGTAATACTGACTGCTTCCCGGCTCGGCAACTATGCAACCGATTTCCATGTCTTTCCAGGTATATTCAGCCTCGGTTTTTCTTGCGTTCACTTCACTCCTTTACCATGGTTTCTTCAAACGCCCGTTTCATGGCGTTCAGATTTCTTTCTGCCAAGCGACCAAATCGCTCTTCAAGAGGTTTTATAAGCGCTTCCATCGTGACGACCGGCATTGCTTTTAGCAGTGCACCCAGCATCGTCGTGTTTACAATGGGCACACCGAGGATTTCACGGGCAATTCGACTGCCATCAACGAGCGCCAGCTTCCAATTACTGCCAAAATCCTTTTCAATCGCCTCAAAGTTTTTACGGGTATTGATGACGAGTATGCCTCCAGCTTTCAGACCAGCGGTAACATTGACTACCCGCAGGAGAGTGGGGTCAAGAACAATAACGACATCTGGCTGGCGAATTTCGGCGCGTACCCGGATGGGCAAGCGACTGTCAATACGGTCAAAGGCAACCACGGGAGCACCCCGCCGCTCCGGTCCGAAGGCAGGAAACGCCTGAGCATATTCCCCTTCATCAATCGCTGCTTTTGCCAGCAATTCCGCCGAAGTGACAGCACCCTGTCCACCCCTCCCATGCCACCTGATTTCAATGAGTCCGGTCTTTGTTATCAAGTGAACCTCCAAATTAAACAACTCTCCTTTATAAATGTAGCTCTTTTTGTTAACTACCCCTGGGGCGACTCGAACGCCCGCAACTGGCTTCGGAGGCCAGTGCTCTATCCACCTGAGCTACAGGGGCACAAGGTTGTACACCACTGCTTTCCCAATTGCCCAGATTGAAACATCGGGAGCTAAATGTACATATACCAGTTTAGAATAAAACAGGGTTCTTTGGCTACTTTTATTTTGGACGCACCAGCAGGAGTGGTGTCTCACCAGCCTGCAAGATTTTACTGAAAACACTCCCCATTACCCACCGCGTCATACCTGATTTGCCATGAGACGACATAGCGACCAGATTGATATTTTCTTCGTCAGATAGTTTGATAATCTCATGGGCAGGGTCGCCGACACCTAAGATTATATTCACATTTCCTTTATCAAACTGCTGGCAGGCTTTTTCCAGATACTTCAATGCTTCATCTTTCATTCGCTCAATTTGTTGCTCACTGTAGACAAAATGGTCCAGTCCGCCAATTGTATGAACACGCTGTACTATTTCCACTACCCGGAACAGTATTACCTCACAATTGAGAACTTTCACAATGGGTTTCACGTAAGTTAACGCTGCTTCTCCCATTGCAGAGCCATCGAGCGGCAACAGAATCTTTTTGAAAACCTGCACCGGACGCCGCTTGGAAAGCGCCTGCGAAGCTCTTATTAGAAGCACCGGTATCCGGCACCTCTGGACGACTTTACTAGCAGTACCACCTATTGCCCATCGCATAATTCCCGACCGTCCGTGGGACATCATGATAATCAGGTCAATACCCTCTTTTTCTGCATATTCGACTAAGGCTGTAGCAGGCTCGCCATCGACAACGACGGTTTTAACGTCCGATTCTGAGTTTATCCTTTTTATCTGGGTACGCAATCGTTCTGCTACTTTCTCCAGATAAAGCCCACACATACGATGAGTTGCTTCGTCCTGGCGTTCAGTCGCACAGGCCATTTGTACTTCAAGATTGATAGCACCAGCTAGTTCTTTAGCATAAACCAAAGCCATCTCGCCAAGTTCAGACCCATCCAGTGGCACTAATATCTTTTTCAGCATCTTCCACCTCCCTTCAGGGTGAATTCTTATTCAGGGTGAACCCTTACGCATAACGTATTACCAAGTAACCCCAGCAGATACCAATGGTCAGAATCATTGCAGGAAGAGCATATTTACAATATTTACCCCAGCTGATGGGATAGCCATTTTTCTCCGCAATGGCGGTGCCGACCACATTGGCAGAAGCTCCTATCGGTGTCCCATTACCACCGATGTCCGTACCCAGCGCTAATGACCATGCCATGGGATGCAGGTCAAAACCGCCAACATGTGAGAGATTGACAATGACCGGCACCATTGTCGCGGCAAAGGGAATATTGTCCACAATCGCTGAGGCAAAAGCAGACACCCACAGAATAATAGTCACGACGACAATAATATTACCGCCGGCGGCATTGCCGATGAAATTAGCCAGCGATTCGAGAACGCCGGTCTTTTCCAGTCCACCAACACAAACGAACAACCCGAAGAAGAACAACAGGGTCTGCCAGTCTAGCCGTTTGATGATGTGTATAGCGCCATGACCGCGTTTCAGGAAAGCAAAACCGATAGTTAGAAGAGCTGCAATAACGCCGATTGCCGCTACGGAAATGCCTGTCTGCGCGTGAGTTACAAGTAGAATAATGACCAATATGAAGATACCCGTGTTAATCAGGAAATGAGTTTTATTCGTAATCGCCTGTCCAGGTTCTGGATACTGACTGGTATCGGCATTCAGGGTATCTTGTGAAGCCTTGAGCTGTTTCCGGAATGCGAAGTAGAAGAATACCAGCACAAAAACCATGCCTATCCAGGCGATGAGTCCGGTATTAACCACAAAATCAAAGAATGAATAACCTAAAGCCGTACCGATGATAATATTAGGTGGGTCGCCGGACATCGTAGCGCTCCCACCAACATTTGAAGCAAATATCTCGGAAATAATAAGAGGGACAGGATTGAACTTCAGAAGACGCGCCAGTTCTATAGTCACGGTAGCCAGGAATAGCATTACGGTAATACTATCGATGAACATAGACAGGAACGCGGATAGCAACATAAAGGCAACCAGAATAGGAACAACCTTATATTTGACCAGACGGGCAACGAAAAGACACAGCCAGCGGAAAAAACCGACTTCCCCCAGCCCTTCTACCATAATCATCATACCGCCAATGAAGATAATGGTCTGCCAGTTGACACCGTGGGACACCTCTGCTTCATGACCGGGTATCCAAAAATTTAACTGGCCTATTTGACCGAAATTGAGGACTGAAACGACAGCCTGAGGTTCTTTGAGAATAAGAAGGAAGACGATGATGACGGTCAGCGCGCCTCCGATAAGAGCTGGGATATACCTGGGGACTTTGCCTGTGGTAATCACGATGAACATGATGATGAAGATAGCAAGCGCGGCAATCTGGCTGAATGTTTCCATTGAGTGAGGCTCTTACGCCCCTTTCCAAATACAACAGTAGCGTGATTTATTATAACACAGGACTCTTTTACGATGTAACTTGACAGATGTTATCTGAGAGGCTAAATCACTCAACTTGAAATGAAAAGAAGAGAGGACAAGCTACTAAATAATTATGGCATACCCCTTGTCATTTCGTTACTCTTTGCATTACAATATGACCGTCTTCTATGTCTTACAGGCACAGTAAAACTGGTATGGGGAATGAAAATGCAGAAGATTGCCAAGAATGTCTATGCTGAAACAAATTTCCGAGGATGCAATCCCGGTTTCGTAGTGACCATTGATGGCGTGGTAATGATCGATACCCCACAAATGCCCACAGATGCTGTCAAGTGGCGGGATATCATCGCCAAACATGGTCCCGTCCGTTATTTAATTAACACTGAGCCACACGGCGACCACTTTAGTGGAAACTGTTTCTTTAAGGGCACCGTAGTGGCTCACGAAGGTACCCGCCAGGCAATCCTTGCATCATCGGCAAAACAGTCAAAAGAGCGGATGAAGCAATCATCCCCCGCTGATTATGCCCTGATGAGACGCTTCAAGTTCCGCCCGCCCACCATTACATTTACCAGTGAAATGACTCTTTATGTCGGTGACCACACGTTCAAGCTCATCAGCATTCCCGGTCACACTCCCTACCAGATTGCTGTCTTTATCCCCGAGGAAAAAGTCGTCTTTACGTCAGACAATGTGTTTTGCAGAGTCCAGCCCTGGCTTCAACAGGCTGTACCATTTGAATGGCTCGAATCGCTGAAAAGGCTCGAAACATTGAATGCCAAAGTTCTGGTGCCCGGTCATGGCGATATTTGCGACCCCACCTATCTACCGGAAATGCACCGTATTATCCAGGCATGGATTGACACGGTTTCTGACGCAATTAAAAAAGGCTGGAGTGTGGAAGAAGCACAAGAAAAAGTCGAACTCCCGGTGAAATATCCCATGCTCCCCGGCAGTGAAGCCATGGAGCAAATGATAAAACGTATGAACGTAGCACGTCTCTACGAGGTACTGAGGAAATAATGACAGACATTTCAGAGTGTCTGCCCAAAAATAGAAAAATATAGAATGTGAGGTGTTTCATGGCGGCAAAGACCTATCCCGAGTACAGCAGTCGTTACCCCCTTCTCATCAAGAACCTGATGATGAGACCCCTGCGTCTCTACCCGGATGATATTGGCGTTGTTTACAGGAACGACGCCGGGCAGTATTTCCGATTTACCTGGAAGCAGTGGTACGAACGCACCTGCCAGCTTGCCAATATGTTGATTGGACCTCTTGGCGCAAAACCAGGTAAACCCGGAGTGCCGGGAGACCGAATTGCTACGTTGGCGCTCAATCACCATCGCCATCTGGAACTATGTTACGCCAGTACATGTATCGGGACAGTGGCACACCCGATTAATATGCGGTTATCTATGGACCACATCGTATACACCATCAATCACGCTGAAGACAAAATTATCTTTGTAGACGATGCTATTATGCCTCTCCTGGAGTTTATCTGGGATAGAATCAAAGACACCGTTAAAATGGTTGTCTATATGTCAGACAAACCGGGACTCCCCCAGACACGCATTCAACCTATACATGAATATGAAGAGCTTTTGAAGAAACAACCGAAATCTTATGACTGGCCCGATTTTTCAGAAGACACCATTGCCGTATTATACTACACTACCGGCACTACCGGTCTCCCAAAGGGTGTTATGTTCACCCACCGCCAGCTCTATTTACAATCCATACACCTGATTGCGACCACGGGCACGGCGCCACGCACACCGGATACTCCAGAAAATCCAAAGGTAAATATCCCCATGGTCAATGTTCCGCTTTTCCATATACACGGTTGGGGAGCGCCCTGGTACAGTGTTTACTCAGCTAGCAAAATTGTTTTCCCCGGTAGATTTACGCCTGAATCCTTCTGCGAACTGGTGCAAACAGAAAAAGTGACATCGTCAGGTATGGTGCCTACCATGCTTGCTATGCTGATTGAATATCCTGACCTGAAAAAATGGGATTTGAGTAGTATCCTGACCGTAGGCACTGGCGGAGCTGCTCTGCCTCCTGGTCTAAAAGCAAAGGCAGAAAAATTGTTCCCCAATTTTAACGTCGGCTCCGGCTACGGTATGACAGAAACTGCCGCTGGGTCAATCGGCGCTCAAATTAAGCGCTGGATGGCAGACTGGCCAAAAGAAAAGCTAGATGCAATTCGAGTTAAAACCGGGCTACCATTTGATGGTATTGAGGCTAAAGTAGTGGATGATAAAGGCAAGGAAGTCCCGCATGACAATCATACTCAGGGTGAAATAGTATTGCGAGGACACTGGATTATGGAACAGTATTTTAAAGACCCGGAAAGGACGGCAACTGCCTGGCGGGACGGCTGGTTCCATACTGGTGATGCCGCTACCGTTGATGAACTTGGTTACATCCAGATTGTCGACCGTATCACAGATGTCATCCGCAGTGGTGCCGAAATGGTACCTACCGTGCTCCTAGAAAACATCACCTGTACCGCAGATTTCGTTCTGGAAGCGACATTCGTCGGTGTCCCCGATGAAAAATGGGGCGAACGCCCGATGGCAATCGTCAAGCTCGTGCCCGGCGCCAAGCAAGACCCCAAAGACGTCCTGACTTTCCTTGAGAAAGAAGGTGTGGACAAGGGAAAGATAACCAAATGGATGTTGCCTGACTATGTGGTTTTTTCGGATGATATTCCTAAGACCAGTGTTGGTAAATACGACAAGATAGCCATCCGTAAGAAAGTAGATGAATTTGTCAGTAAAGCAACACGGGTACACAAAATGTAAGGAGCTTATTACGGTTCTCTGATACGACAATCGGATGAACCGTACGAAAATCAGATAATGCTTTCACGCTCTAAATAAATATGAACTTTCAGGAAGTTGCCATAGAAGATTTTTAAAGTAATCTATAAAAGGCTGGAGGGGAAATGGGGAAGTGTAATCCCATTATTTCTTGTTATCCAGATATATCTTCTGCATGAACAGGATAAACCCTTCCAGCCATTTTGTTTTTTGCGTATCATTCCATGCCATATCATAATCAGGAAACTTATCCAGAAGTTTATCCAGTAATTCTGCTTGTTCTGGAACTTTAAATGTTTGCTGTGGAATCTCCTTTTCCTTGATGTTTCTGGAACTGGTTTTCCGGATGGTAGGTCTGGTTGTCTGTATACCCCGCGCCATCCGGACTCTTTTTGTAATGTGCGGAGATAGTGGGATTTCAGCATCATGGGAAAGCGAAGTGAAGAATTTAATACACTTCCGCCGCACATCCCCATCCACTCCAGAATGGTCATGAAACAACTCCTCCAGCTGGGCATATGTAGCTGTCTGCAAATCTACAGAGCCGTTATTGAGCACAAAACTGTAAGCGCTATTGGCAACATCCTTTAACCGCTTGACTCGTTCTTCGCCTGAAGATGCTATCAGTAGCTTCAGATGATGAGTTGGCTTGTTCAATGAATCAGCAAGATTCAGATACCGAAGAGCTGACATGATTTGTGCGCTAGTACTGCCCGAATGCAGTTCGTCAAGATAACTGCGATCTATACGGTCAGGCAGGTTCTTTTGAAATTGTTCAATTAAATGACGGAAGGTGCTGGGAGAGATATAGGGAGGTGTCCCCCTTTTAGAATTTTCCATGGACATACGCTGCTCCCCCTTTAGTTGGTTAATTATATGCTTAAAAAAATGCCATTTCAAGGGCTGTTTTTGGCAACCAGACGGAACCAGTGAATTTTTTCATACTCCAAGTTCCAAAATCATTACCATACTTATTATTTCTGGAACTTTCTGGAACCTTATGGTAACGGTAAGGACAAAATTTTACTTTCCTTTTTAGCAAGCCTACGATAATAGTTAACGCTCAATAAAATTGAGGGGATATTCTAGGGGGTGTGCCAATGTCAACTGCAATAGAGTACGAAAGACTCAAGACCGGCGTCGTGGATTTCAATCTTAGTATCGCCGAAGAACCATCACCGGGTGTCCGTAGCGGTGATTCACCCAACGGCTTTCTCGCGGAATGCTACCTTGGGCACGAAGACAATCATCATGGCACGCTGGATTCCAACTGGCATATTCATTATCGCGAATAACATTTCTATATATTCAAAATCGAGGAGGAAGTAAACACACAATGAAGAGAACAAAGGTTTCGGCTATTGACGTCGGCACGACCAAAGTCTGCACCGTCATGGGCGATATTGACGAAAAGAACAATGCCCGCATCCTGGGGGTCGGCGTCGCTCCTACCCAGGGTTTGACCAAAGGCATGGTCGTCAATCTGAACGAAGCTCGGGAATCAATCCGCGATTCAGTACGGCGTGCCGAGCGAACAGCTGGCTATAAGATAGAGTCAGCCTATGTCGGTGTTACTGGTCGACACATTAGCTCCGTGAACAACCGCGGTGCTGTCGCCATCTCACGCAACGACAAGTTGGTCCGCCCAGAAGACCTCAAGAGAGTCATTGAAGTAGCACGGTCAGTGGAAGTCCCCAGCGACCAGAAAGTTCTGCACGTTATCCCGCGCGCCTATTCTGTAGACGGACAGGAGGGTATTAAGAACCCCATCGGTATGCATGGTTTCCGCCTGGACGTTGAAACACACATCATCACTGCCGCAGTGACAAGCATCCAGAACCTGACCAAGTGTATCCGCAGTATCGGTATAGAGATTGAAGACCTCGTACTGGAGCCACTTGCCAGCGCCGAAGCAGTGCTCGCTCCGGAAGAACGGATGGATGGCGTATTGCTGGCAGATATCGGTGGGGCTGCTACCGATATAGCCGTCTTCAAAGATAATGCCATCTGCCATACGTCTATTCTGCCAGTCGGCGGTTATCAGATTACGCGAGATATCTCCATTGGATTGGGGATGACCTATGAAGCCGCAGAAGATATTAAAAAGAAGTACGGCAATATCACCCCGATGGCTAATGCCGAAGCTAATGATGACCGGACTATCAATGTCGGTCAGCAGACTATTTCCTTGAATGACCTGAGTGAAATCATTCGTGCTCGCGTGGACGAACTTATCCGCTTGATTGTCATGGAACTGCCGCAGAAAGATTATGCCCACTTCATCCCATCCGGATTAGTCCTCACCGGCGGCGGCGCTAACCTGGGTGGCATGGTCGATATGGCTCGCGAAATCACTCGCTTCCCTGTGAGACTGGGCATACCGGTGAACTTGCCTGGTGTTTCGGATGCGCTGTGTGACCCGGCTTACGCTACAAGTGTTGGCCTGCTGCTCTGGCGCATACGGAACAATAACGCCCAGAGTCCCAACGCCAAGGGGGGTATCCGCGGGATGGTCTCACCGATACTCCGTTTATTCCGCCAATAGTATTTTCGCGGACGCACTACCGATAACGAGCAGTCTGATATATAAGGAGAGATGAAAATGTCAAAAGCAAATTTTGTCCCCACTGGGGCGAGGATTAAGGTCGTCGGGCTGGGTGGCGCCGGGTCAAATGCTATCACACGAATGGTACGCGAACAAATTCGTGGCGTCGAATTCATAGCAATGAATACCGATGCCCAACAACTAGCGTTTACCGAAGCGGCAGTTCGCATCCAACTTGGCGAACGCCTTACACACGGCATGGGCGCCGGTGGTGACGCGACGATAGGTATGAAAGCCGCGGAGGAAAGCCGCGACCAGATTAAAGAGGTACTCTCCGGTGCCGACATGGTATTTGTGACCGCTGGTATGGGTGGCGGTACAGGTACTGGGTCGGCACCGGTTGTGGCTGATATTGCCAAGCAAAGCGGCGCTCTGACAATCTCCATTGTCACGAAACCGTTTAGCTTCGAGGGCAATCATCGCCGCAAGACCGCTGAAGCTGGCATTGAGAGCCTGCAGGAGAAAGTGGATACGCTGGTTATTATCCCCAATGACCGGTTGCTCCAACTCTGCGACCAGAAAATGTCTGTTGATGGCGCTTTCAAACTGGCGGACGAGGTGCTTCATCATGGCGTGCAGGCAATCGCTGAGGTAATCACCGTTCCGGGTCTCATCAACCTGGACTTTGCTGATATCCGCACCATTATGAAAGATGCCGGACCTGCCTGGATGTCCATTGGCAAAGGCACGGGTCCCAATCGCGCGGCGGATGCCGCCAAGCAGGCGCTCGCTAGCCCGTTGCTGGATATCGCTATGGAAGGTGCCAAGGGTGTGCTCTTCAATATCACCGGCGGTTCTTCGCTGACGCTCTTCGAGGTCAATGCGGCGGCAGAAGTCATCAAGCAGGCAGTTGACCCGAATGCCAATGTTATCTTCGGCGTAGCGCTGGAAGAGAACATGAATCAGGAAGTGCGCCTGGTTCTAATTGCCACCGGTTTTGAAGGCATGTACAGTCTGGGCAGTGCGACACGTGAGAAGGAGATCACTAAGGTTCTCAAGAACCTCAAGACTGAAGACCAGCTTGATACCCCATCCTTCTTGAGACAGCGTGAATTACCTAAAGTGCGCATGATGCCTCCTCAAACGGTACCGATTAAGCGTTAACCGGCAGCTAGGGACAGTACGAACCAGTCCTGGTGACAAGCCCATCAAACTTGAACCAGTTAGGAGGAAACATGGCTACCGCACAGGCGACCGAAAGGGAGTTTCTGTGTCAATTAATAAAAGAATATAGTGACGACCCCTATTGTCTGGAGCTTATTCAGTTTTTTGGCTGGCATCCGAATGCTTGCTTCAGCGGACTGGCAATTCTCCATGCTCTGAGTGTCAGTGGTGAACGACGCTACGTCGAGAAGGCATTACGACAGCTCATTGACAAAGGTGTGGTGAAAACGTATAGTGAAAATAACATAGCTTTCTACCGTCTTACGGACGACAAGGCATTGCACCAGGCGGTGCTGGACATTGCCCGGTTGGACTGGGGTGAGTGGCAGGTTATGTTACGGCAGAGCTACACACATCTCCGGAGCTATTCGACCCGGCGTAAACCATCATCAGCATCTGCCGTTACCAATAGCTAGCATCTGGAGAGGGCAATGGGGAGAAAACAGGAAAAAGCACAACAGAGAAAATCCTACAAAGACATGTACAAGGGCGTAAAACACGGACACGGCGGACGCTCTATCCGCAAAAAGGACGAAGCCGCTCTGGGCAAATAGTCCGGCGGGATTTAATATAACACTTTCTCCGTGAAAACTGAAAAAGAAGACGACCGAGAGGATTTAATCTCTTCGGTCGTTTTTTATTTCCTAATTTGAATTTCGTGTCTTAATAATGAACTCCGTAGCTGACCGCACCCGGCATCGATGTCCTGTCCCCTACTCAAACGAAGAGTGCAGTTAATGCCAGCCAGCTTCAATTGCTGTTCGAAAGCAAGCACCCTGGTGCGAGATGGCGGCTGAAAGGCTTTATCGGCAGTGCGGTTCGCCGGGATAAGATTGACATGGCAGTTAATTCCCACAAGCAGTTTGGCAAGCGCCCCGGCTTGAGATAATGAATCATTTATCCCCGTAAAAAGAACGTATTCAAAACTCACCCGGCGTCCTGTTTTTTCAGCGTATTCGCGGCAGGCAGGGATAAGTTCTTCAAGTGGATATCTTTTATTTAACGGCACTAATCTGCTCCGTAGTGTATTATCTGGTGCGTGCAAAGATACTGCTAATCCGACCTTCACCTTCTCCCGACCCAACTGGCGAATCTGTGGGACCAGACCTGCTGTGGAGATGGTGATATTCCGGGGACTCGTCCCAAAACATCTGGGTGATGTTAGCGCCACGATTGTTTGCATCAGCGCTTCATAGTTTGCCAGCGGTTCCCCCATACCCATGAAGACGATATTGGTGATATGGCTGTGACGGCTCTCCTCACTGCTATCCCTGACCCGACGGGCAAAATAGAGCACCTGGTCAATAATTTCACCCGGAGTCAGATTACGTTCGAAGCCCTGCTGACCCGTGGCACAGAATAGACAGCTGATAGGGCAACCGACCTGTGTCGAGAGGCACACAGTGGTACGCGGTCTGCCAGCACCGGCGGCATAGAGCATCAGTGCCGATTCAATCGTCTTCCCGTCTGCTAACCTAAAAAGGACTTTCACTGTCCCATCTCTAGATACTACCTCACGTACCAGCGAAAGTGTGTGCAGGGCAATTCGCTTCTCCAATTTCTGCCGCAATACAAGAGATAAATCCGTCATCTCATCGTAAGAAACCGCCAACCTTCTGTACACCCCATCGAGAAGCTGGTTTACACGGTACGCCGGTTCGCCCAGAGATATCACAAGCTCTTCAATGTCTTTGATGGTGAGGTCAGTGACTGTGCCCGATAGCTTACTCATCCCTATTATTATGACATTTAAATGGAAGGAAATGCATTCTTGACAAATCGTGGTATAATGAATTTCATTCTCATCTCGTGATTTACTATCCGACCTGGTATCAGCCTGCTTTGAGGGCATAGTATACTGAACTTGGCTTACATTTTACGATGATTGTAAGTATAATGGAGACATGATAACCACACGACCCGGATTCTGAAGCAACCGAAGTATCCATCGCGCCGACTTTGCTCACATTATCCAGACCCATCATGATAACCATAAATGATTCCTTTCCATAAAAATATTCCTGTATATTAACGAATTAAGGAGGTGACAATTGGAACACTTTCCATGGTGGAATGAATCCCAGAAAAAACTAGCTGAAGACGCGAAAAGGATTGTAGATGAAGTATTGATACCGATATGTGAAAAGGATGCCTGGAAAAAGCAGTTTCCATGGAGAGGCATTAAGGAAATTGCCAAACAAGGTTGGTTCGGTGCACAGATACCCGCTAAATATGGCGGACATGCTGAGGAATGGGGAGTCACCGGCGCCTCTATCATTCTTGAGGAAGTAGGCCGGGCGGCTGAATTAGGCAGCCCCCTGGGGACTACCATGTTTGGCGGCGTGCATCAGCTAATCCATGATGGCACTGAAGAGCAAAGACAACGCTGGCTACCCAAGATTGCTAAAGGTGAACTAGTGGGAGCTATTACCATGACCGAACCCTACGCCGGCTCGGATATCGCTGGTATAGAAACCGATGCCGTTCGCGATGGAGATTTCTACATAATTAATGGCAAGAAACGCTTCCAGACCTGCATGGCGGCGGCAAATGTCTATATGACTTATGTTAGAACCAGTAAAAATCCAGATGACCGTGCAAAGTATCGTCATCTTACCGGACTGGTGATTGAGAAAGGGACGCCGGGATTTTCTGTCGAAAAGATAAATGAGCTGATGGCATATGATGGCGTATACAATGGCTACCTGAGCTTCAATAACGCTCGTGTACCGGTCGCCAATCGGCTGGGAGAAGAGGGCGATGGGTGGCGCGTGATGATGAGCGGCTTGAATGTGGAAAGAGTGTTGAACGCCGCGCCAGCCCTGGGTGGAATGAGAGAGGCGATGAGATATGCGGTACAGCATCTGCAACGCAGAATCCAGTTCAATGCCCCGACCGGTGATATCGCTACCAACCAGTTCAAGATTTCGGATATGATATGGAAGCTCAATATCGCCAGATTGATAACCTACTATGCCGCTTACTGCGCCGACCTCGGAAAAGAAATACCAGTAGAAGCTGCCATCGCTAAGATGTTCAATCTTGACCGAGGGCTGGAAACCGCTATCGAAGCTATTCAGGTCATGGGGGGTAATGGAACTACGAAATTCTACCCGGTCGAGCGAATTATGAGAGACATGAAAGTCAACCAGATAGCAGCGGGCACCAGTGAAGTATTGAAACTCCTCATCTACCGCCAGGGACTTAGAAGCATGATGCCCGATTTAAAGATACCACCCAGAGTAATTGACGAGGAGCTCAAGGTACCTATGCCGTTAGGGAAACCACTGCCAAAGAAGTCCGTCTCCAGTGACAATGATGTTCTCAAAGTGCTGGCAGAGAACTATCGGATTAATCCAGGCCTTCACATGACGATAGATGATATTAAGGAAATACTGGATATAGCCGATGCTGAATTGAACAAACACCTGCTGAGTCTGGAAAAGAAGGAACTGGTCGGTCTGTACCGGGATAAACGCGGAATGGTCGCTTTAGCAAGAGTGACTTACGAAGGATTGTCAAAGGCAAACCCACCCGAGTATTATCGTTACATTCCGTCCTGGGTGGATAAAAAGGATATGTTCTAGACTTTTCTATAAGATTGAGTACTAAACCTGCGCGGTAATCTTCTATCAATACGCAGGTTCTTCATGTATCATATTGTTAAGAAGGCTGGATTTGGCACAACAGGGGATTGAGAGAGATAAAGGGAACTTAAATGGGCTTGTTTCACTGCCCGATGGGGGCGGCATTCTACGATGACGAAGGGTGCATCAATTGCGAGATGTGTTCGGCTGAGACCGACGAACAGAAGATTGAAGCTTCAAAAAAGATTAGAGAATACTTGAAATCGCATGCCCCGACCACGAGTATACTCAAGAAGATAGCCGTTTGCGGAAAAGGTGGCGTGGGAAAAAGCACCATAGTCGTCTTGATAGCTAACGCATTGAAAAGCAAAGGATTCACCGTACTGGTTCTGGATACTGATGAATCCAACCCGGGGCTTTCCCGTCTGTTGGGCTTTACTCAAGAACCCAAACCCCTGATAACACTATTGAGCCGTTTTTCTTCAGGTGACCGCAGTTCTGACTCAGAATGGTTGCAACGTGAAAAGATATCGGTATCTGACATACCATCAGAATACATCCTCAACCGTGACAGCCTCAAATTCATGATGGTTGGTAAAATTCAGGACCCCTTTCAGGGCTGTGCCTGTTCTATGGCAGATATGACCCGCGACCTGATGGGAAAACTACTCGTTACGGAGAAGGAAATTGTGCTCGTGGATATGGAAGCCGGCATTGAAAGCTTCGGTCGCGGAGTCGAAAGATATATGGACACGGTCCTGATAATAGTTGAACCTTCATACGAATCAATGGTGCTTGCCGAGAAGATAGGTTATATGGCGCAAGGAATGGGGATAGTTAGAATCAAGGCAATTCTTAACAAAGTGCCTTCCGAGCAAGTCAGGGGAAAAATGATAGAAGAGCTTACCAAGAGGAAAATCCAGACCATCGGCACCATATTCTTCGACCTCGAACTTAACGAGGCTGGTTTTAAAGGCACGATTGTAAACAATTCAAGGGCGACCGAAGACATCCAGGTAATTTTAGAACAACTGCTGGATGAGGCTAAACAATCTTCCAGATAATGAGCAGGGGCAGGTGTCTGTGTATGGAAACCTGCCCCATTTTCGTACTTAATCGAGTATTGGCTCAGTGATATATTACTTTTATTTTTACAGACGCATTAAATATTCCGTACTTTCTTGGCTTTGCTTACGAATTCCTGAATCCTCTTGCGGATAGCTATCTTATCAAACTTGCCGACACTGGTTCTGGGAATATCGTCTGTAAATAGCATGTAAGCTGGAAGCATCCACTTGGTGATCTTCCCCTTGTCCACACCCTCGGTTTGCAGATGCTTCATAATGTCTTCTTCAGTCTGTTTGGTACCTGGCACACGTTTCACCAGCGCCATAGGTATTTCTCCCCACTTCTCATCAGGCACACCTACATAAGCCGCTTCCAGAACAAAATCGGCATTGCACGTCAGATTTTCAAGTAGCACGGTGGGTACCATTTCAGAGCCGCTTCTGATTACATCGGTGATACGGTCGGCGATTATTATGTATCCATCTGTGTCGACTTTAGCCGCATCCCCGGTATGGAACCAGCCATCTCTCCACGATGTGGCCGACCTCTCGGGGTCCTTATAATATCTCTCCATAATCCAATGACCCCGCAGTATTATCTCACCAATCGCCTGGTTATCGTGCGGCACATCTTTGCCATTCTCATCGACGACTCTGGCTTGGATTCCCAGTCCAGGCACACCGGTCTTAACCATAATCTCGTCTATTTTCTCCTGAGGCCAATCCACCATATTCCGCCTGATGGTGGAACCGAGAACTCCTGCCAGTGTTTCGGTCATACCATACCCTGAGCCGGCTCTCATCAACGGGAACTTTTTTTCCGCCTTTTGTTTCAAACCAAGAGGTAGAGCGCCGCCGCCGGTACCCAAGCCAACCAAACTGCTCAGGTCGTACTTATCAAGGTCCGGATACTCGAGAAGCATCGCCAGCATCGTGGGCACCATACCCGCGGAGGTTACTTTATCTTCCTGCACCATCTCACAGAATGCTTGAGGGGAGAACCGCCCCGGAAATACAATCTTCGACGCGGCAGTTACTGATGAGAATGGCGAGCCCCAGGCGTGAATATGGTATAGAGGAATATTCATCATCGGTATATTCTGAGTAGGAGGCTCCGGGTCTTCAGGTCGCCTGACCCTGAAAGCCATGGATGCCATCCCGTACAGGACATGAAGCACAATCTGGCGGTGGGTAAACATGACACCCTTGGGAAGTCCTGTAGTGCCGGTCGTGTAATAGAGCACGGCATAGGTGTCTTCTGAAAAATCTGGCCAGTCATACGTTTTTGGATATTTCTTGATTAGCTCCTCGAATTCATAGAGAGGTTGTACCTTGGTTTTAGGTAAGCCCGGCTTATCCGACATGTAAACAAACATTTTTACGGTGGATTTAATGCGGTCGTACAATGCTTCGACCAGAGGTAGAATTGAATCATCGAAGAAAATTACCTTATCTTCGGCGTGATTAATGGTATAAGTCATATGATCCATCGATAACCTCATGTTGATAGGATGCGCTACCGCTCCGGTCAGAACGCTCGCCCAGATGTTTTCTATATGGCGGTGATGATTGAGTGCCATGGTCCCCACCCTATCTCCCGGCTCGAAGGGTCCGCCCGGTTTGATACCCAGCGCTTTGAGAGCATGGGCCTGCTGGGCAGTGCGCTCATGCCATTGTCGCCATGTGAATCGGAAATACTCACCGGCATCATTTCTGTAAACAATGCCGATGTCATCCGGATACACTTCTACCGGCCTCTTCAGAAAGTATTTGAGGATTAGTGGTTGACGTGAACTGTACTCAGGATAGCCTTTGAACTCCATTTCTTTCCCCTTTCAGCAATATATCTATCCAGCACTATCTGCCAGTAAGAACACTTAAATTAGCTTGTGGTCTCTATATCCGGCCTTTCTACATCTCATCTTTGCCAATATTCTTGCATACAGTATATGGTGTTGTTGTTCAAATTGCCACTTTTTGGGGATATTATGCACGAAAAAAGTAGCGATGTCAAAAAACCTCGACTTACGTCTATTATTCATTGTCTCAGGGCTGTTGCTGATAATAGCATCATACTCGTCAAACTTCAACAAACTTGCCTAACGACTACGTTTTAAGCTAATATTTGAAGCTGGAGAGGTGACCGAGTGGTTCATGGTGCCGCTCTCGAAATTATACCTAGTCACCCACTTTAACCTCGAATACGCCACTATTGCCAACAATTAGACATAGCATTTTAGTCTCATAAATAATGTCCCTTGTAAAAATCCGTGACCATTTCGGTGACCATTTTGTGCGCAGAATATACCTATTTCCAAACCCAATCAACAATTACTCCTTTCTTAAATTAGAATTGTTCGTTCTTCCGTTAGCAAAATGTAAGCAAATTGCTATTTGGTATAACGTGATATACTCATAATAATCCTACAAGGAGGTTCTTTATGCCAAGAGTTATGATAAAATGCCCGAAAACGAAAAGACTTGTACCAACTGGTATTGCTATGAGCAAATCTAGTTTTGACAATTCTACCAATGTCCTTGCAACCTATACCGTCCGTTGCCCCTCCTGTGGGGAAAAACATATTTGGTCAAAATCAGATGCTGTTTTGGAAGATGCTAAGTCTTCGTAAACTACTTTTGGAACAGACAGCACTTTTGGAGCAAAGCTCCAGAAAGGAGAGAAATGACAGAAGAGGGTATCAACTACCGTATCAAGCAACGTGGTGCTCACTGTATGGAGTGTCGTAAGCAGATGGGTAAGAACACAATCGGTATCGGCGTCCGACATGGTCGCAGCTTCGTCTACTACCATCCCGCCTGCTACAAGCGTCGCGGGGTGGCTGGCGATGGGGATAGGCCATGCGCATGAGATGACTTTTGGAACAGTCTGGATTCACCTGTTTTCCCTGCCATCTATTGAACCTCTACGATTTCCTTGATTATAGCGCACACCCCAACTTCTACGGCAAGTGACCAGTTTCAACCAAAAACTAAGGGCACGGATTCAACACCGTGCCCTTACCGTTACATCGATACCGTAACGCTACAAACTCACACCAATCCGCGCCGGTGAGAACGTCTAGCACCTATTCTATTGAGTCGATTCACGCGGCTATTCAATCTTTTGTCAATATCCACCCCACCGGGCTTTGACAACATCTCAATACGCCTATTTATGCGTGTGCCACTGACAAAACTATCCTTGCCCATATATACCCCCTCCCCCTTAGCGCCTTGACCGTTGCCAGTCATTTACCTCTTGAACAAACTCATTTACTGGCATACCGGCGTGTAGTGCGTTAGAGAACCATTTCGCACCGCGTACACCGATGGCATATTCATAACGCCATGTACCCAGGTAATTACCTACTAATCGGCGTTTAATATATGGTGGACGGCACCAGTGAAGTCTACGGACTATGTTACGGACACTACCGACCGGCACACCGAGTATATAGTGCATCTGACGGGCGCTATACCACGAATTAGGCTCTTGCGCCAAGAGAAGTATTATTTTACCCTTGCTTTTATTGTATTTACCACAGAGATGTGCCAGACGTGTCATTTTACACCGCCGACCAGTATATTGTCTTAAAGTCCGTCCTTTCTAACTATTTAAGGGTACAAGTCGTGTTCTACCACCCTCTTGAGCGTAAAACCACCCATATATACCGATTTAACCCACAACAAGCCGTTAGCCATACCTTTTTTACTTTAGCCGCGGCAATCCGCATTGGAGCATCTTTTTTGCCCGGATAGTGACCAGGTATGCCGGTACTTTGCCAGCCAAATACTCATCGAAAATCTTCTCAAACTCTAACAAGCAGTGAATTTTGAGAAGTTGCGCCCGGCGTTGGCCATGCAAGCCTCGGAACATGGACGGGCTTGTCATTTACGCCTTACCGCCTTCAGAATTAAACCGCAACCATCACATTACGCCAGTTAAGAGAAACAACGGAGCATTTACGGTCCCGATTCGGTCAGACAGTCAGTGACACCGACCTTGTTTTCACCAGTGGAATAGAGAACAAGCCGCTCCGACCGTCTACTGTCAGCCGGGCATGGGAAGTAATTGCTAAACGTGCTGGTGTCAAAAGTAAGTAGAGACCCACGAGCAAAGCTCGTGGCACTTCATAACTCAAGGCATACCCACGCCAGTTTGATGCTTAAACAGACTGTGCCATTAAAGGTCGTCAGTGAGAGACTAGGACACGCCAGCGTTGCCATCACGGGTGATACCTATAGCCATGTCATGCCTGGGATGCAGAAAGCTGCGGCTCTCCGTTTCGATGAGGCTATCAGTGAGCGCCAAGATGCAGCCATTTCTATTGTTTAATTTGCGACTAATGTGTCGAAGATAGCTATGGTTTCTCTTCGTCCATGCTTTCTTTTACCCACTGTTCAAGTCTCTCAGCAAGTGATATGAAATAGGCGGAACATCCCGTTCCTTTTGCATATCCAGTTTTTTCCAACCCTGCTTTCATCTTGTCAGTAGATATGGGGTCTGCATGGTGGGACTCAAACACATGACCGCCGGGATAGATGCTTAATATCTTATATAAACAATACCCAACGGATGCTCTTAAAATTATATTACTCTCTTTTTCTGAGACTTCGAATAGCGTAAGTACTAGATTGCTGAGAACGCCATAATTCCAGTCACGGAAGGGACGCTCTGCAATAATGCCCACCAGCGCTGCCGCCCCATTCTCCCTCACATCATCTGGCAGTTTGGCATTGCACCTGTAGAGCAAACATTCAGGGAAAGAAGCGTGTCCGTTTTTTTCTAAGAATACCTTAGGATATCGTACAAGATGAATGGACGCTTCATGTTGTAATTCCTCATTATTTGATTCTAGCGCCCTATCTATAAGGCAACTGGTGCTGTATCCGTCAATTTAGTATATTGAATAACGGATAGAGATGGCTCCAGTTACAATAGATTAGTCCCCTCGGAAGGACGAAAACTAAAGTAGGAGGAGCCACCGAAATGAAGAATAGCGCAGCCAGGAAACTAAAGCAAGTACCCGAA